>NZ_DAIQCG010000004.1:0-268635 GCF_036780765.1 Epilithonimonas sp. | reverse complement strand
TCAAAGAACTATCTAAATATACAGGTTTTAAATGCTCTTACATTTATAAACTTGCACATCGACGACTGATTCCCTATTCAAAACCTAGTGGAAAAATGTTATTCTTTGAACGGGTGAAAATTGATAATTGGTTGTTGACTAATTCTAGTCCATCTAATTCAGAAGTAGAGAAAAACTTAGTCAAAAAAATTATGAAAGAATAATGTTTTCTAAAAGATGGTTTTCTTTTTGAGTTTAATGATTTTCCATTTTGGAGTATTTACTCAATACTGTTAAAATACTACCTTTGCTTTAGTACCCATAACCGAAGACATATCGAAACATTTGATGGAAGATTTAGAAAGAATTATAGAATTAAATAAACCTGTCTTGTGAGTTCAACGAGCGTATCTTCAAACACTTTTATCGATGATTTGCTTCGTTTGAGCCGTTTGAGCCAAATTAAAAAGGAATTAGCAATTCCGATTTTAATATTTAATCACTTGTAGTTGTAAAGTTTTTTGCAAATTACTTTTTTAGTAAATGTAATAATCCAATATGTATTATTAATGGTTGGCTTCCAACTTTCTTTAACTGTTGAATAAAGATTTAATCAATGACTAATAGAATATTAGTGAATAATATATTGAAAATATAATTTGGTACATTCAACTATATAAAGTTCCCAAAATTTAGGCAATGGTGTAACAGATCATATTTTTATAAATGTCAATTCTACTATTTAAAAAAATAATTAGATCAATTATAAACAAAGAAGATTTTTATAAGTTAATATAAGCCGAAACAACTTCTCATTCTTTTATTTAAAATCATTCTTAATGAAATATTTCATAATTTTGATATTGTGAAAAAGCTGATTTCCATATTGTTATTATCATTCTATTTGGTTTCTACAACTGAACTGTATCAGTTTTTGAAAATGCCGCTTCTTATTGAGCATTATATTCAGCATAAAAACCTGAATCCTGAAATGTCACTTACTGCATTTCTGAAAACTCATTATGATCATCCTGTGAAAGACAGTGACCACGATCAGGACCAGAAATTACCTTTTGTTTCACATGCAAACCTGTTATCTGTGGTTTTCACTATTAATCCTTCCTTATATTTTCATTGTATAGGGAAAGTATTTAGCCCTATCGAGATCAAAAAGGTCTTTTATAAGAGCGCTCTTTACAATAAAGAAATCCTCAATTCTATCTGGCAGCCGCCAAGATTCTGTCAATCTTAATCTGTTTTCTCAGTCATTTTTTGATTGGGAAGGTATTCTGTTTCCTTATAGGTGTTTACATGAAATGTAGATACTTGGGGCTACGTTTCAGGATACCAGAATTTCATTACAATAATTAAGATAATCAATCATTTTATGCTTACAAAAATCATTGAGTTTTCTGTAAAGAATAAACTCATTATTGCATTGTTGATACTGGGGCTTATCGGAGTTGGTTCTTATCAGGTCACCAGGCTGCCGATAGATGCTGTTCCGGATATTACCAATAATCAGGTACAGGTCATTACGATGGCCCCTTCTTTTGGTGCAACAGATATAGAACGGCTTGTTACCTTTCCTATAGAACAGGCCAACAATAATATTTCAGGATTAAAGGAAATCAGGAGCTTTTCCAGGTTTGGACTATCGCTGGTTACCATTGTCTTTGAAGATGATGTTGACATCTACTGGGCCAGGCAGCAGGTTGCTGAAAGGCTCCAGCAGGTACAGGCCGTTATCCCGCAGGGAATAGGAAATCCCCAGCTTGGTCCTATTTCTACAGGACTTGGCGAAATTTTCCAATATGTCGTAAGACCTGAAAAGGGATATGAAAAAAAGTACAATATCACAGAACTCCGTACTATTCAGGACTGGATTGTAAGAAGACAGCTTTTGGGAGTAAAAGGAGTAGCGGAAGTCAGCAGTTTTGGCGGTAAGCTGAAACAGTATGAGATTGCCGTAAATCCAGACAAGCTTAATGCTTATGGAATAACGATCAATGATATATTTGATGCGTTACAGACAAATAATCAGAATACCGGAGGTGCCTATATTGAAAAAGGGCCTACCGTTTTATACATCAGAAGTGAAGGGTTGGTAGGAAGTATTGAAGAAATCAACAATATTTCTATTGCAACAAAAACAAATGCTGTTCCTCTGTTCATAAGAGATATTGCTGAGGTGAAACCTGGTTTTGCCACCCGTTATGGAGCCATGATCTTTAATGACCAGGGAGAAGTTTCAGGAGCCGTGGTAATGATGCTTAAAGGTGAAAACAGTAATCAGGTTATAAAAAATGTAAAAGAAAAAATTGCCCAGATTCAGAAAACACTTCCTAAAGGAGTTGTCATAGAACCCTTTCTGGATCGTACCAAAATGGTAAATAATGCTATTGGAACGGTTGAAAAGAACCTTACTGAAGGAGCTTTGATCGTAGTCTTTGTACTGATCCTGTTTTTAGGAAATGTCCGCGCTGGGCTTCTGGTGGCTTCGGTAATTCCACTGGCTATGCTGTTTGCGATCTGCATGATGAACCTTTTTGGAGTCAGCGGGAACCTTATGAGCCTTGGGGCTTTGGATTTCGGGCTTATTATTGATGGGGCAGTTATTATTGTGGAATCTGTTCTGCATCAGTCTACCCATAATTCAAAATTCAAAAGAGTGTTTTCTGCAGGCAAAACAGAAATGGATGCTTTGGTTACTGATTCTGCCGGAAAGATGATGAACAGTGCTGTTTTTGGACAGATTATTATTCTGATTGTTTATCTACCAATTCTTACCCTGCAGGGAATTGAAGGGAAAATGTTCAAACCCATGGCACAGACCGTAGCTTTTGCACTGCTTGGAGCATTTTTACTTTCACTGACCTATATTCCGATGATGAGTGCGGTATTGCTGAGAAAAAGAAGTAATCAACCTACTTTATCAGACAGAATGATGAAAAAGGTAGAGAAGATCTATCTTGCAGTTTTGCTCAAACTTCTCAGAGTACCCAAAATAGTTTTTGGGGTAGTGGCAGTCTTATTTATAACAGCCGTTTTCATTTTATCCAAAATGGGAGGTGAATTTATTCCTTCCCTTGAAGAAGGAGATTTTGCCGTAGACACAAGAGTGCTTCCAGGAAGTAATCTGACCACAACAATTGAGAGTACCCAAAAAGCGGCACACGTTCTCAAATCCCGATTTCCTGAGGTGCAGAAGGTCGTTACAAAGATCGGAAGCGGGGAAGTACCTACAGACCCAATGCCGATGGATGCTTCGGATATGATGGTTATCCTGAAAGATAAAAAAGAATGGACCTCTGCCTCTACTTTTCCCGAATTAGCGGATAAAATGGGGAAACAGCTTCAGGAAGTACCCGGAATTACAGCCAGTTTTCAATATCCTGTGCAGATGCGTTTTAATGAATTGATGACCGGAGCAAGACAGGATGTAGTAGTGAAAATTTTTGGTGATGATCTGGATGTTCTTTCCCAGAATGCTCAGAAACTTGGTAAAATTATAGAAACTGTTGAAGGAACACAGAATCTTTACATCGAACCTATTTCCGGGATGCCTCAGGTAATTATAGAATACAACCGCCCTTTAATTGCCCAGTACCACCTATCTGTTGCAGATATTAACAGAATTGTCAATACGGCATTTGCCGGACAAAGTACAGGGCTGGTTTTTGAAGGTGAAAAACGCTTCGATATGGTAGTACGCCTGGATACCAAAGACCGGAAAAATGTTACCGATATTAAGAATCTTTTGGTTCCCACACCTTTTGGAAATCAGATTCCGCTGTCTCAGCTTGCCAAAGTGGAAGTGAAGAATGGTCCCAACCAGATTCAGAGAGAAAATGCCCAAAGAAGAATTGTCGTAGGTTTTAATATAAAAGATAGGGATGTACAAAGCATTGTTGAAGAGCTGCAGGGAAAAGTAGATCAGAAAATGAAGCTCCCTACGGGTTATTATATGACCTATGGAGGATCTTTTGAGAACCTCAACAATGCCAAACAGCGCCTCATGATTGCGGTTCCTATTGCACTTGCCCTTATTTTTGTAATGCTGTTTTTTGCATTTAAATCTGTAAAAGAAAGCTTGCTTATTTATACTGCAATTCCTCTTTCCATCATTGGAGGAGTATTTTTTCTGGCTCTGAGAGGAATGCCTTTCAGTATCAGTGCCGGAGTAGGATTTATTGCGCTTTTCGGAGTAGCTGTACTGAACGGAATTGTTTTAATATCTGAGTTTAACCGTCTTTACAAAAGCGGAATGAGAAATATTGTAAGAATTGTTATTGACGGAGGAGAATCACGTCTCCGCCCGGTCCTTATGACCGCCTTTGTTGCGTCGCTGGGCTTTATCCCGATGGCATTGAGTAACGGGGCCGGAGCCGAAGTACAGCGGCCACTGGCTACAGTTGTTATCGGAGGATTAATAGTGGCAACTTTCCTTACTCTGTTTGTTTTACCATTGCTTTATGTAAATATTGAAAAAGGAATCAAAATGAAAAAAATGAAAAACAGAAATATAGCTTCCGTATTGGTATTTTTATTCTGTTTTATTGGACTTGAAGTAAAATCCCAAACCCCTGTTACTTTGGAGGAAGCCATTGATTTAGCTTTGAAAAATAACCGGATTATTAAAAATGAAAAATTAAAATCTGAGTATTCAAAGGCACTTATCAGATCAGCATCAGATATTCCTCAGACAGGAGTTACGATGGATTATGGCCAAATCAACAGTGCCCTGACAGATATGAAATTCGGTATTTCTCAGAATATAGCATTTCCTACTGTATATAAAAAACAAAAGAATCTTTATACGGAAGAATGGAAAAAGTCTCTGCTTAATGTTTCCCTTAAAGAATATGAGCTAAAGAAAGCCGTAAGCCTTACTTTTTATAATATTCTCTACTGGAAAGAAAAAGAAAAGCTTCTGCAGGAAACATTAAAGCTGTATACCGACTTTCTGGATAAAGCAAGCATTCGTCTGAAAGCAGGAGAAAGTAATATTTTGGAAAAAACAACTGCTTCCAATCAGAAATCTGCTATTGAAATCCAGCTGAAGCAATTGAATCAGGAGCTTTCAGTTTTGAAATATCAGCTGCAATGGCTTTTGAATACTGAAACAGATTTTGTTCCTGAAGATAAAAAGTTATTTAGCGGAGGACTTAAAGAAGAGTTAAATTCACATCCTGTAATCCAGGTATTGCAGCAGCAGAAAAAAGTTTCCGAACAGCAGACAGCTCTTGAAAAAGCAAAGCTGCTTCCGGGGTTGCAGTTCGCTTACAATCTTAACAGTTTTAAAGGAACGGGGGCGGATGACAAAGTGTACGGCTCTGCACCACAATTTCATTCCGTACAGCTGGGTGTTTCGGCTCCTGTTTTTTCAGGCGGACAGAAAGCCAGAATTCAGGCTGCTAAAATTGCAGAATCTGTCGCTGAAAATGACATTGCCAATATGGAATTCAACCTGCAGAATCAGCGTAAAAAAGCATCCGGGATTTATCAGGCTAATCTTGACATTGTTTCCCGCTATGAAAGCGCAGAACTTAAAAACGCCGATGTTATCACTGAAACAGCTAAAAAACAGTTTCTTGCCGGAGAGATCAATTACCTCGAATTTGTAATATTGGTCAATCAGGCAGTCACCTTAAAAAACAGCTATACCGATGCAGTCTGGAAACTGAATCAGAGTGCTATAGAATTGGAATATCTTACTTTAAACCCATAATAATGAAACGTAAATTTAAAATCATATCATATTCTCTGCCAATAATAGGACTGCTCATGTTTTATGAGTGTAAAGACCATGGAAAAACGGAGCCGGTACCAGCAGCAGTCTCTTCCAAAGATGAAAACGTAGTAACGCTTACTGAAGCCCAATTAAAAAATGCTCCTATAGCAACTACAACCCTTTCTTTACAGAAGATATCTTCGCTTTTAAAGCTTAATGGAATGATTGATGTTCCTCCGCAAAACCTGGTTTCAGTAAGTATTCCACTGGGCGGATATCTCAAATCCAGCAGCCTGCTGCCGGGAAAGCCGGTTTCAAAAGGGCAGGTGATTGCTGTTATTGAAAACCCGCAGTTTATACAGCTTCAGCAGGATTATTTAATGGCAAGGTCCAAAATGCATTTTGCCGAACTGGACTACAACCGTCAGAAAACCCTTAATCAAAGTCAGGCTACCAGTGATAAAGTCATGCAGCAGGCCCAGTCTGAAATGAACAGCCAGAAAATCCTGATGAACTCCCTGGCACAGCAGCTCCGCCTTATCAATATTAACCCAGCATCACTGAATTCCGGGAATATTAAAAAAAGCGTTCCGGTTTACAGCAGCATCAATGGATTTGTGAGTAAGGTAAATGTGAACATCGGAAAATATGTAAATCCTTCGGATGTCCTTTTTGAACTCATCAATCCGGATGATATACATCTTAACCTTAAAGTATATGAAAAAGATCTTGGAAACCTCAAAATGGGACAACGGTTTACGTCCTACACGAATGCAGCTCCTGATAAAAAATATTACGGAGAGATTATTCTGATCAGTAAGGATGTTAACCCGGGAGGTATGGCTGAAGTACACTGTCATTTTGAAAAATATGACCAGAGCCTTGTTCCTGGAATGTATATGAATGCAGAAATAGAAACAAGTACCTCTTTTTCCAATGCAGTTCCTGAAGAAAGCATTGTCAATTTCGAAGGGAAAGACTTTGTTTTTGTGGAAGAGAAAACACGTACCTACCGCCTGACTCCTGTAACATTCGGTGAAACAGAGAACGGGTTCATACAGATACTTAATACCGACGATTTTAAAAATAAGAAAATTGTCACCAAGAATGCTTATACCCTTCTCATGAAACTTAAGAACACTGCAGATGAATAATAAAAGAACTTATAGATAAATACAAATTATGAAAACATCATCTTTAATAAAAATAGGAGCAGGCTTTATAGTTCTGTTTCTCATCGTTATCCAGCTTTTTGATACTGATAAAAATATATCAGCCACTCCTTCTGAAAATGCAATTGAAAAACATTATCAGGTGTCATTCCACGTACAGGGCTTATTAAAAACAAGCTGTTACGATTGTCATTCTAATAATACGGCATATCCCTGGTATAGTAATATACAGCCGGTAAAATGGTGGTTGGCAGATCACGTCAATTCAGGGAAGAGGCATTTGAATTTTGATGAATTTAATACCTATACTAAAGAAAAAAAATTGAAGAAATTAGATGAAATTGTCGAAACCGTTAAAGAGGAAGAAATGCCGCTTAGCTCGTATACAATAATCCATCATAATGCAAAATTATCTTCTACGGATAAATCGGAAATAGAAAAATGGGTGGTTCAGGTTAAAAAGGAGATCAATTAAGGATTAAAATCATCAATATTATTCTGTTATGACAAAAACATTCAGTAATTTTAATACTACATCCATTTCACATGAATTATAATATCCCTGAAAATCTCAAAGGTCTTACAGAAGCGGAAGTGGAAGCTTCCCGAAAAAAATACGGATATAACCGGCTGGAAGCGGTTAAAAAAGAAACATGGGCAGATATGCTTATTGATATTCTGAAAGAACCCATGCTTATTTTATTGATATGTGTTTCACTTATCTATGTAATCATAGGTGACTATGGTGAGGCTTTATTTATGTTGGTTGCGATAATAGGAGTTACGGCTATCTCTTTCTATCAGGATAACCGAAGTAAAAAGGCCCTGGAAGAACTTGAAAAATTGAACGAGCCTTTAAGTACGGTCATAAGAAATTCAAAGATTATTAAAATACCCACTTTTGAAATTGCTGTGGGAGATGTTTGTATTACCGAAGAAGGAAATCTGATCAATGCAGATGGTACCATTGTACATAGCAATGATTTTTCCGTTAATCAGTCTTCACTTACTGGGGAGAGCTTTTCTGTTTTTAAAGACAGCAAATCAGAAGATAATAAAGTATATAGCGGAACAATTACTGTTTCCGGACTTGCAGTTTTTGAGGTAGAACAAATAGGAAAAGAAACCAAAGTAGGAAAAATAGGGCAGTCTATACTGGGGATAAAAGAAGAAATATCTCCTTTACAGCTTCAGATCCGGAATTTTGTAAAAGGCATGGCTATTATTGGGTTGATAATTTTTTTGGCGGTATGTATTTTCAGCTATATTAAAACAGAAGACTTTGTGACCAGCTTATTAAGTGGTTTGACTTTGGCGATGTCTGTACTTCCTGAGGAAATTCCTGTGGCTTTTACCACCTTTATGGCTTTGGGAGCCTGGAAGCTGATGCGGGAAGGAATTATTATCAAACGAAGCAGTATTGTCGAAACGTTGGGAAGTGTTACAGTGATATGTACAGATAAAACGGGAACAATTACCGAAAACTCAATGCAGCTAAAGCATCTTTATGATTATAAGTCTGATACGATTTATGAACAGGAGAATTTCAAGACAAAAGAGCTGGATGAACTTATTGATTATGCGATGTGGAGCAGTGAGCCAGTTCCGTTTGATCCGATGGAAATAACCTTACATAAGGTGTATGAGCAGACTCAGGATTCTGACGACAGAAAAAATTATCAGTTATTTCATGAATATCCTTTGGAAGGAAAACCTCCTATGATGACCCATCTTTTTGAAAATGAACAAAAAGAGAGAATTATTGCGGCAAAAGGTGCTCCTGAAGCAATTCTTACTGTTTCTGAACTTTCAGAAGAGGAAAAGAATAAAATCAGAAATATTGTAAAAGAATTTGGTGAAAAGGGATATCGGGTTCTTGGAGTTGCCAAATCTCATTTCGAAGGAAATAATTTCCCTGAAAACCAGCAGGATTTTAGTTTTGAATTTTTAGGACTGACCGCATTTTATGATCCTCCAAAAAAAGAAATAAAAGAAGTTCTTCAGCATATTTATAATGCAGGCATTAAGGTAAAGGTAATTACAGGGGATAATGCGGATACCACAAAGGCCATTGCATTGCAGGCCGGGATTATCAATAATGCTCCTGCAGTTAATGGGAGTGACATCACCGCAAGTTCAGAAGATGATTTAATGAAGCTTTCTGAAAAAACGACTCTGTTTACAAGAATGTTTCCTGAAGCAAAGCTTGAAGTGGTGAATGCGCTGAAAGCACAGGGTAACGTAGTGGCCATGTTGGGAGATGGAGTGAACGACGGACCTGCATTAAAAGCTGCCCATATAGGAGTCGCAATGGGAAATAAAGGAACCGAAATTGCCAAATCAGCAGCAGCACTCGTCATTACGAATGATGATCTTGAAAAGCTGGTAGTGGGAATTGCTGCGGGTAGGAGAATTTATGCCAATATCAAAAAAGCTGTTCAGTATATTATTTCTATTCATATTCCCATTATCCTTACAGTTTCTTTGCCTTTATTCCTGGGATGGGTATTTCCTCACATATTTACCCCCGTTCATGTTATTTTTCTTGAACTGGTAATGGGACCTACCTGTTCTATTGTATATGAAAATGAGCCTATTGAAAAAGATGCAATGCAAAGGCCTCCAAGAGTGCTTACAGATACATTTCTGAACTGGGGAGAGCTTATGGTAAGTATTATTCAGGGACTGGTTATCACAGCAGGAATACTATGGATATATCAATATTCTGTTCACCTGGGGAATGATGAGCCTACAACAAGAGCTTGGGTGTTCAGTACTTTGATATTTGCGAATATTTTACTGAGTTTGGTAAATCGATCTTTCCATTACAGTATTTTTGAAAGTTTTAAAAATCGCAATTATTTATTAGTAGGGGTTTCCGCGTTGGTTCTTGTATTATTGTTTGTTATTCTATATGTGAAGCCGGTATCAGGATTCTTTAGTGTAGCGCCTCTTACAGTAAAAGAATTAGGATTAACATTCCTTACTGCTGCAGTTTCTGTGCTTTGGTTTGAGATTTATAAGCTTCTAAAAAGGCTTTTGGAAAGGAAATAAAAAATAATGATTCCTAGTAAAATATTTTATAATTTTGATTTGTGAAAAAATTGATTTCCATACTGTTATTGTCACTGTATTTAATTTCAACAACTGAAGTATATCAGCTGTTGAAAATTCCGACTTTGATAGAACATTATTGGGAACACAAAAAGTTGAATTCGGAAATGTCTCTTACAGCGTTTCTGAAAACCCATTATGAAAATCCCGTTAAAGATGGAGATTATGGTAAAGATCAGAAACTGCCGTTTGTAATTCATTCTGCACCATTAACTTTGATATTCACGATTCACCCAGGCTTTCATTTTGAAGCAAAGGCTGAAAGTTTCAGACCATTACAATCTCATAAAATTCCTTCAAAAGATGAAGATTTTTGTTACAAAGGATTTACAGGATCGGTCTGGGAACCACCGAAATCTTTGTCCATATCATCTATTTAATTTGATTGATCTACAATCAAACAACATCATTATTCTCTAAAATCATTATAAAAATTAAATAATGAAAACACTATTTTCAGCCATATTAATGGTTGTATTCGCTGTTGGCATTCAAGCGCAGAGTCGTTGGGAAAGTGCCAAAAAACTGGCGTCTCAAAATAAAGAACTTATTTTACTGAACTTTTCAGGTTCAGATTGGTGTATTCCATGCATCAAGCTTCATAAAAATATCATTGAAACCGATGAATTTAAAAAGCTGGAAACAGAAAATATCGCTGTTTACATCAATGCAGATTTTCCAAGAAACAAAAAGAATCAGCTTTCTCCGGAATTGAAAAAAGAAAATGCATCGCTTGCTGATCAATATAATCCGAAAGGACTTTTTCCTTACACCCTTTTATTGAATTCGGAGGGAAAGGTTTTGAAAAGCTGGGAGGGACTTCCATCTGAAAATGCTTTAGCTTTCACCAAAGAAGTACGGAACATTAAAGAAAATCAAAATAAATAAGATCATATGTTGAGAGAGTTCAAAAGACCTCAGAAATTAATGGGGAACGCTTTTGAAATTACCGTTGTAAGTGACAATGAAAATTTGGCTAATCAGCATATTGATGCAGCTATTGACGAAATTCGGAGGATTGAAAGACTTTTAACTACTTTCAACGACGAAAGCCAAACCCATCTTATCAATAAAAATGCAGGCATAAAGCCTGTGAACGTAGATGGGGAAATCTTTGGTTTATTTGAAAGAAGTTTGAGAATCAGTAAAATTACAGACGGATATTTTGATATTTCTTACGGTGGAATCGACAAAAGCTTCTGGAATTTTGACCGGCAGATGCAACAGCTTCCTGATCCTGAACTGATCAAAAAACATCTGAAACTGGTTAATTATCATAACATCATTCTTGATCATCACAATCAGACAGTTTTCCTGAAAGAAAGAGGAATGAGAATAGGTTTTGGGGGAATTGGGAAAGGTTATGCAGCGGAGATGGCAAAAAGACTTCTTCAGAATAGAGATGTAGAATCAGGAATTGTAAATGCATCAGGTGATTTAACAGCCTGGGGAAATCAGGCAGACGGAAAGCCATGGACGGTTGGAATTGCTGATCCTGATAACGCCGGAAAACCATTTTCTTACCTGAATATTACTGATATGGCGGTAGCAACATCTGGGAATTACGAAAAATTTGTGATCATCAACGGTAAAAAATATTCTCATACCATTAATCCAAAAACAGGGATGCCTGTTTCGGGGGTGAAAAGTGTTACCATCTTTTGTCCTAATGCAGAAATTGCTGATGCAATGGCAACTCCTGTAAGCATTATGGGAATTGATGCGTCACTTAATATGGTAAACCAGATCAATCATCTGGAATGTATCATTATTGATGATCAGGACAATATATATTCCTCTCAAAATATTAATTTAAAATGAAGTTAGATTTCATTTTATAACTAAAACAAATTCAATTCAAATGAAAAATTTTATAAAAATAATAATAACAGGCTTTTTTATTTTCCTGGTTGGTTCGATGCATTCTTGCACAACCGTAAAAGAATATGAAAAAAATAAACTTAATGATGCTGAAATGATTTTGGGAAACAGAACCATTGAAAAAACAGAACTCAGCTTTCAATCTTACAGAGAAGGTTCTTCGGGAGCCAATGCAGGTAAAGTAGGAGGCGGATGCGGTTGTAATTAAAGTAAAATTTAAGTGTGATTTAAAATGAAAAAAATTATAATAAGCATTTTCGCTCTTTTCGGAATTTTCAACGCAAAAGCACAGGAAAACTCAAATAATGAACAGCCTAAAAAGCTTAGTTTTGATGAAGCTAATTTGGTGTCCAGTTATTATAAGCAGGATGGAAATAACTCGGCGGTTACGGGCGGAATAGGAACAGAAAAATTAACTGACATTTCTAATACCATTGATGTAACAATGGTAAAATATGATAAAAAAGCCAGAAAAAATAAATTTAATTTCAGCGTGGGGATAGATCATTATACTTCCGCCTCTTCCGATATGATAGATTTAAAGGCCAATTCATCCGCTTCCCATGCAGACAATAGAATTTATCCTGCTCTTAGCTGGAGTCGGGAAAATGATACGAAGGGAACCACTTTAATGGCTGGAGTTTCGTTTTCGACTGAATTTGATTATCAGTCTTATGGCGCTAATATCGGCTTTTCGCAAAAAACAAAAAATAGAATGGGGGAGTTTACAGCGAAATTTCAGGCTTATCTCGATCAGGTAAAGCTGATTGCCCCGATTGAGCTTAGAACAAATGGAAGCACAGGAGGGGAACACGAAAACTACGGAACCAGCGGAAGAAATACTTTTGCACTGTCTCTGTCTTATTCACAAATCATTAACCAGAATTTTCAGGTTGAATTTTTGGCGGATGGAGTTCAGCAGACAGGATATTTAAGTTTGCCTTTCCATCGTGTCTATTTTGCGGACAATTCAGTTCATCAGGAAGCTTTGCCTGATAAACGATTTAAAATTCCTTTGGGGGTAAGAGCGAATTATTTCCTGGGGGATAAAGTTATTCTGAGAGCGTATTATCGTTATTATACCGACGATTGGTGGTTGAAGTCCAATACATTCAGCCTGGAAACACCGGTGAAAATTTCGCCTTTTGTTTCGGTAAGTCCGTTTTACAGATATTATTCTCAGACAGCAGCTAAATATTTTGCGCCTTATCAGCAGCATACTGCTTTTGATGACTTTTATACGAGTAATTACGACCTTTCGAAATTTGACAGTCACTTTTATGGAGCAGGAATCAGAATCAGTCCGAAGAATGGCTTATTTGGAGTGGAAAGACTGAATATGCTGGAAATCAGATATGGACATTATACAAAATCTGTGGGAATGAAATCAGATATTATTTCATTAAACCTGAGATTCAAATAAAATCTTTTTTCTGGTTATAATAATCAAGATTAAACTCCTATTAAAATGTGTATTGAAAAAGGCGTTACTTGAAACAAGTGGCACCTTTTGGCTATTTGTTACCTTGACTAGGCGATTGGGTAAAAAAATGTAAAGTAAAATCTATATAGTTACCAAATTTTATTTCAAAAACAGGGTAAATCTCTTTTCGTTGATGGCTTAAATAATACTAAAAGCAGATAGTATTTTAAAAATTGGCAATACGGACTAATTGTTCAATATTGATTAAACGAATTTTACGTCCTTCAATTTTGATTAGTTTTTCCTGCTTGAAATCATTGAGAATACGGGCTAATGTTTCTCTTGCAGTTCCCACCATATTGGCTAGATCAATTCGGGATAGTGTGATAAAAACATTTTCCTTGGACTCGTTAGATGTATATTTATCATGAAGGATCAATAAGCTGAGAGCGGCCCGTTCTCTAACGGTTCGATGTGATAATACAGCCATGAGGTTGGCCATGACACTAAACTCGTGACTAAGGGACTTTAGTAATAGTCTTGAAAAAACTGATGACTGATCAAGGATGTGTAAGAAATCCTTAGCTGCCTTTTTACCGGTTTATTATGGAAAATAGTTTACAGATTTAATAAATATAAATTTAGTTTCAGATAGTGAAAATCTTAATTATTAATGAAGTTGTAGGTAGTTTTTTTACTTTGTGTTTTTTTATCTTACAAAGCCAAGTACTGCCACATACTGCCAAATGCAGCAATTTTATTTTGATATCCTTAAAATGGCATATTTACCACCATATAATATCGATATTTAGTAAAGAAATAATTTTAAATTTGTAAGTATGAGTCAATTGTCATCACATCTTTTCATTTCAATAAAGCAGTTAATCGAAAATGCTAAAAGCAGTATTGTTCGAAATATCAATACGGCTATGTTATTGACTTATTTTGAAATAGGTAAGGTAATCATTGAGAATGAGCAGGATGGAAAGGACAGAGCAGAGTATGCAAAAGAAACCTTGAAAAATCTAAGTAAACAATTGACAAAAGAATTCGGCAGAGGCTATTCAGTGGATAATTTGCAGTGGATGAGAAAGTTTTATTTAATGTATCAAAATAGAATTTCTGAAAAATACGAAACAGCGTCTCGTAATTCTGCTGAGGCTGTAATTTATGAATCAGTGTCTCGTAATTCTTTTTTCTCATTATCGTGGTCTCACTACATTCAATTAATGAAGATCGAAAACTCAGATGAGAGAAATTTCTATGAAATAGAGGCGAGCCAGAATAACTGGAGTGTTAGAGAGCTTACAAGACAATTTAATTCAGCTATATATGAAAGGTTGGCATTAAGCAGGAACGAGAAAGATTTGAAGAAGTTAGCCCAGAAAGGACAGATCATAGAAAAGCCGACCGATGTTTTAAAAAGTCACTATGTTTTGGAATTCTTAGATCTAAAAGAAGATAATCGCTATTCCGAAAGTGATTTGGAAACTGGGATCATCAATAAATTAGAGCATTTTATGCTAGAATTAGGAAAGGGCTTTCTCTTTGAAGGGCGGCAACGAAGATTTACATTCGAAGGCGATAGTTTCTTTGTGGACTTAGTGTTTTACAATCGTTTATTGAAGTGCTTCGTGCTTTTTGATCTAAAAATTGGAAAGCTGACCCATCAGGATATTGGGCAAATGCAGATGTATGTCAATTATTATGACAGAAAAGTGAAGTTGGAAGAAGAGAACCCTACCATTGGAATTATTCTTTGCAAAGAAGAGAACAAAACAGTGATCGAGTTTACACTTCCAGAAAACAACAATACTATTTTTGCAAAAGAGTATAAGGAGATCCTTCCAAGTAAGGACGAACTTAAAAAGCAAATTGGATAATTGAGTTCATAAACCCTTGAATTCAAATTAAGGCAAAAAAGTGTCAATTTCATGCTCCGTCCCTACAAAATTTTACAAAGTATAATTAGATTTATACTGTATAATTTTAACATTCAACTGATTATTTGTATTTTAGTTGGATCTAAGAATGATGAATTTCTTCACAACAAATCTTGTTGCCGCTTTAAAAATAATAAACAAAATTATAAATTCTGTTGCTAATGCAGATTTACGGGAGGTAGTCTGTGCTAATGCATTTGTGTAGAATACTGCTTTCGGAAGCAGTATCTTTTGAGTCAACGTTAAAAGTCTGATAAAGTATAGTTTTTATGTTAAGATTAATTTGCACTTCTAAGCCAAGTGTTGCAGGTAAGTACCTCAATTAATTGCGATTAATTATGCCGGATATTTTTATTTAAAAGATATCGGTCATGGAAAGGAAACTTGAAATTAATATTAGCATTGATGAGATTATCAAAATTTTTAAAGAAGAGGAAAAAATTGAGCTAACTATAGCGGAAGCGGAACTGATTGTAGAATTTTTAAAAATGCTATCAACAATTACTATAAAGCGTTTTTTAGAACAATAATATTTTCTAAGATTTAAATATGAAAAAAGCCGATTTATATATCCGTGTGTCAACTGATGAGCAAGCAGATAAGGGATACTCACAAAGAGATCAGGAAGAGCGATTAAAACGGTACTGTGAAAACAATAACATTCATGTAGGTCAAATCATTTATGAAGATTACTCAGCCAAGACTTTTAACAGGCCGGAGTGGATTAAATTATTGGATACACTAAAGAAAAAAAGCTCGAAAACAAATCTGCTGCTTTTTACAAAATGGGATCGCTTCAGCAGGAACGCTGGTGATGCCTATCAAATGATTAATATACTTAGGAAAATTAACGTAGAGCCGCAGGCCATTGAGCAACCTTTAGATCTTTCAATTCCAGAAAATAAAATGATGTTGGCTATATATCTTGCTGCGCCAGAAGTCGAAAACGACAGGCGCGCTTTGAATACTTATTATGGAATGCGCCGTGCTAAAAAAGAAGGCAGATTAATGGGAAGGGCGCCTTACGGCTATGCTAACAAAATAACGGAGAACGGAAAGAAGTATATAACTCTGAAGGAACCAGAAGCTTCTAACATGAGATGGGCATTTAACGAAATGTCAAAAGGCGTATATTCAGCGAGTCAGATAATGGATATGATGAACAGAAAGGAAGGAAAATCAGTTAAGATAAGTGCTTTTCTAGCAACTTTACGCAATACGGCATATTGTGGGAAAATTTATGTGGAGCAATTCAATGAAGAGGAGGCCCATTTTGTTAAAAGTATTCATGAACCTCTGATCAGTGAAGAACTATTCGAAAAAGTTCAATGTATAATGGATGGAAATGTCAATCCAGCCAGACCCAACGTAAAAATATTGTCTGACGATCATTTACCGTTACGAGGTTTTCTAGTTTGTCCAGAATGTGGTCATTTGGTTACCGGTAGTGCATCTACGGGACGTTCGGGAAATAAATATTATTACTACCATTGCAAGTCTCCGTGTTCATACCGTTACAAATCTGAAATTCTAAATTCTAAATTTTTAGAGATATTGGAGTCATTGGAAATGCGTGCATCTATAAAAAATTATTTGAAAAAGATACTGAAACAAAATTTTGAAAAATTAATCAATAATCCCCAAAAAGAAAGAAAAGCAATTCTATTAGAAATAGATCGTTTAAACATCAGATTGAAACAGGCAAGAAATAAACTGATGGAGGAGGTAATTGATGATGAAGATTATTTTGAAATTAAAACCGAATGTAAAGGACAAATTGAGAAGCTCGAAGCTAAATTAACTAAAGGAAAAGATAACAAAAAAATAGATTTTTTAAAACTACTAGACCAAGCATTATCGAACTTGGCAGATCTTGCGAAAGTCTATACTGACGGTGATATTGAAGTGAAACGCAAAATAATTGGTTCGATATTCCCCCAAAAATTGCAATTTTCAAAAAATCATTATCGAACCACCCGACCTAATGTTTTACTCTCTTATATATACCAGATAAACAATGAGTTAGGGACTAAAAAAAACCGGAAAGAAAGTGAATTATCACCTCTTTCCGGTCTTGTACCCATAACGGCAGGTATATCGAAACATTTAGTTTTAAAGTTGGAAAGAATTGTAGAATTACATAATCATGCGATGTTACCTTGACGAGCGTCTATTCAAACTCTTTTGTCGATGATTTTTTAATTCGTTTGAGCGAAATTAAACAAGAATTAAAAAACTCATTTTTAGCAAATATTTTTATAACTCGTACTTATCGCAAATTTTTTTTGATTATTAAACTCTCCAATAGTTTTGTAGTTTAGGGTACTGTTAATTTTTTTTTTAATTGTACCAAACTTCGATAAAAACATAACATATAATTCAAGCTATAATTATTAAAGGAATACTTTATGTAATAGCATTGACAACATCAAAAATTAAACTTATGAAAAATTTACTTTGGTTAGTAGCTGTTATTTGTATAATAGCATGGATATTAGGAATGGCAGGTATTATTCCTGGAATGGATACAGGAGGTCTGATACACACCCTTTTGGTGATTGCAGTAATTGTAGTGCTATATAATATCATATCTGGACGAAAGCCATTAGATTAAACTTCTATGAGAGGAAAAATCTTACCAACTTAATAAGATTTGTCTACTGGTTATACAATAAAAAAGGGATGCAATTTCGTATCTCTTTTTTATTATATCATACCAAATAAATACTGTTATTTTTGTTTTAATGGTAATTTGGTGTGATAGTGGTTAACTCTTATATAATTACGAATCATCAATATCATATTATGGAAAAAAGAATAGACGAAAGAAGTCTTAAAGGAAAGACAGTTGTTATAACAGGAGCAAGTAGCGGAGTAGGAAGAGCTATTGCAGAAGCATTTGCCTTGGAGGGCTGTCAAATAGTCTTAGCAGCACGTGGTCAAGAGGCTTTAGAAGAAACACTTCGTTTGTGTGAAGATCTTGAAGCAAAAGCTATTGCTGTTTCAACAGATGTTTCTTTATACGAAGACGTTCAGCATTTGACACAAGAGAGGCTATCGATAATTTTGGACGAATTGATTTTTGGGTCAATAATGCTGGTGTTATGGCAAGCGGACGATTTGAAGAAATCCCAATGGATGTAAATGAACAGGTTATCAAGACAAATCTATTTGGATATATGCATGGCGCTTATAGTGTTTTGCCAATATTTAAAAAACAAGAAGAGGGCGTATTAATTAACAATGTATCAATAGGGGGATTTATGCCAGCTCCATACAGTGCTGTTTATTCTTCAACTAAATTTGGTATTCGTGGTATGATGGAATGTCTTCATGGTGAAATTTCGGATTTCCCACATATTCATATTGCAAATCTATATCCTCAGATACAGCGTTCAACAGGCAACATGCATTCCGCGAAATACTCCGGTCTTGATTTTAAAATTCCGCCATTTGCTTCAGATCCAAGAGATACTGCATCAAAGATACTGCAGTTAGCCAAACATCCTCAAAAAGATTTATTTCCAGATTTTAAATCCAAAGCATTGGTTACACTTTATAAAACATTTCCCAAAATTATTATCAATACAGCTTCTGCAGGAATGCGGCTGATGATGAAAAGCAATGAGTCTTCAGGAGATGAAGGTAATGTTTTAAGACCATCGGGTTATCCTCATCGAATTTATGGTGATACAATTTTACCAGTGCCATCTAAAAAAACAAAAACAGCTTTTTTAGCAGGATTGGGAGTTTCTCTTTTATTTATGGTTTTGAGAACCAATATGAGAAAGGATATATAAATATAATAAGTTATAATAATGAGTCAAAATATTTTACAAGAAAAACATCAATTGGGGATAGGCGGTGTCGCTATTGGAACTGCTTTTAATGATATATCTGATGAGCAATCTTTTGAAATTCTAAAAACAGCTTGGAATTCTGGAATACGATACTTTGATACTTCTCCTTGGTATGGTTTGACAAAAAGTGAAAGAAGATTTGGAGATTTCCTTGCAGATAAAAAAAGATCTGATTTTGTATTTTCAACCAAAGTTGGACGTCTATTTAATGAAGTTTTACCTTCAGAAGTGCCACCAACAATGTGGAAGAAACCATTGAATTTTGATTTTAAGCATGATTATACAGGAGATGGGGTTAAACGATCAATCGAAGAGAGCTTACGAAGAACAGGACTTGAATTAATTGATATTATTTACATTCATGATTTGTCAGAAGATCAGGTAGGAGATAGATATCCTTATTTTCTTAAACAAGCACGACAAGGTGCTTTTAAGGTACTTTCGGAACTTAGAGATCAAGGCGTTATCAAAGCTTGGGGTATGGGTGTCAATAAAATTGAACCTATTCTCGATTGTATAGATTCCGCTGACCCAGATATATGTCTTTCTGCAACCCAATATTCAATTCTTGAACATGAAGATGCGGTAGACAGATTACTTCCGGCAGTAAAAAAAGCAGGCGTAAAACTTGTATCGGGGGCGGGGTATAACTCAGGATTTGTAACAGGTCGAGACCGTTATAATTATAAAGATGTTATACCGAAAGGGATGATAGAAAAACGAGACAGAATTAATGAAATAGCACAGGACTATGGTATTTCGATTATTGATGCTGCGCTTCATTTTATCCTTTCAGCAAATGAGTTTGTATCAATAATTCCTGGGGTAGGTAATTCCAAACAAGTGCTAAGTAATATAGAGTCATTCAGTACTCAAATCCCTAAAGACTTTTGGTATGAGCTTAAAAGTGAAGGTTTAATCTATAAAAATGCTGAAACTCCCTATTAATACATAAGTATGTAAGGTCAGATAATTATTGCTTTGTAAATCATCAGTAATAATAAAAATAGCATTTAATGGAGGTGGTTTAACTATTTTAATTTGTAATTGGAACGAAAATTCTTTTAAAGAGCAGTAATGAATGTTAACAAACAAATATGTAATCAAACAAAATAGAAAGGCAACGTAAAATCCAATTAAAATGGCAGCAATAAATATAATTGGATTGTGACTATATTTATAAAATAATAAGTAAATGTTTTATTTTAATATAGTTTTTAATTTAATTATTTGGTTATAAAAGATAAATATTTTTTAAAAATCGTTTAATAATCAGTGTATTTTAAATTACTTAGGAATCATTGTTCTTATATCTTCATTTGTTGTCTTGGAAGTCCAATCTCATACTCCTGGGGATAAGGTTGTCTGAAAGTTATGCTAACATCCTCACGGAGACTTCGTTCCATTTCTTTCGATTTTTCCTCGTCCATAGAGTATCTTGGATCCGCAATGAGAGGCATCTTAGCCATCTTGGTAATGGTAATGGTGGGGAAGTGATAATCCACTTCTACGGTTCCCAATAAAAGGTAGATGCCCCCTTCCTTGAAAGGAAATTGTTTTAGACTGTCCGGAAAATGAGCGGTGTCAAAATATTCACCTTCTGCATCAATCCAAGTTCCAAAATACATATCATCCTTTTTACCGGGATGATTTTTCATTTTGATAGGCACGTGTTTTCTGGAAATTAAATAGGCCAGCATTTTTACCTGCTTCTTATGGTATTTCAGAAGATCCTTAACCAACACATCGCCTCTGTATTTAGTCTTTAATAAATCAAAAATAGAATAGGAGACAGGGAATCCCAATATTTCAATTTCATCAAAGGCATCTTCAAAAGGATTTCTATCAATAACAGGCAGTTCATAATCTTTTTGGGGTTCTTCAAATAGGGATATACTCTTAGTTTTATATTGATTCTTTGATAAAAGAAATCTTGCTTCAATCAAGAGTTCATGTTTCTGCTTTCCTGTGAATCTGAAAGCACCAACAAAAATCAAGATTTGCAGGGTTTCAATACCAATTTGAACTCTTTTGACAAAATCTTCCAATGATTTATAATCGCCGTTTTCTTTTCTTTCTTCGTGAATAAAAAGTTTAAGAGAAGCTTCTAATCTTTCAATATGCATCAATCCCAAATAGACATCAGTTCCATAAACTGTTGTATGATATTCACTCAGGTTGACACAAGGATTATAAATCACAGCTCCGGCCATTTTAGCTTCGTGGACATACACTTCAGTACGATAAAACCCTCCGCCATTATTAATAGCGGATACCATAAATTCAATGGGGTAGTAGGCTTTGAGATACAGACTCTGATAACTTTCTACTGCATAAGATGCGGAATGTGCTTTACAAAATGAATAGCCGGCAAAAGATTCAATCTGTCGATAGACTTCTTGTGATAATTGCTCCGGATGTCCTTTTCTTTTGCAAGACTCAAAGAAATCATCTTGTAATTGTTGTAAAGCAGAAAGAGAGCGTCCTTTACCACTCATTGCTCTCCGTAGTACATCACCATTAGCAGCAGAAACACCGCCAAAGTGCATGGCAATTTTAATCACATCTTCCTGATAAACCATAATCCCATAGGTTTCACCCAGTTCTTTTTCAAATACATGGTGAAAATATTCAAACTGACCGGGATGGTTATGACGGAATATATACTCCCGCATCATACCGCTTTGAGCCACCCCAGGACGAATAATAGATGATGCAGCAACCAAAACTTTGTAATTGTCACATTTAAGTCTTCTCAAAAGTCCACGCATAGCTGGCGATTCAATATAAAAACAGCCTATAGTCTTTCCAATACTCAGCATCTCATTGCACAGGGTTTCATCTTTAGAAATGCTGGTATCCTCAATATCTATGACAATTCCTCTTTTCTCTTCAATCAGGTTAACTGTATCTTTAATGGTGCCCAATCCTCTTTGTGATAAAATATCAAATTTTTCCAAACCGATATCTTCTGCCGTATGCATATCAAACTGTACAATGGGGAATTCTTTTGGAGGAAACTCTAAGGCTGAATAATTAGTAATTGGTTCTTCAGAAATCAGAATACCACAAGAGTGCATACTTCTTTGATTTGGAAAACCTACCAATAGCTGTTCATATTTATAAATCTGCTGCACTACAGAATTCTGGTCGTGCTGATCTTTCGGTTTTTTGGAGAGCAGATCTAATTCATCTTTCGGTAATCCAAATACTTTTCCCAATTCTCTGAATCTTGATCTCTTTTTGAACTCCACATTCGTTCCACAAAAGGCTACGTGATCCTTACCATATTTTTTGAAAATATATTTTAAAATAGTATCTCTATTTTTCCAGCTCCAGTCAATGTCAAAATCGGGAGGAGACTTACGGTTAAGATTGAGAAAACGCTCAAAATACAAGTCCAATTCTAATGGGCATATATTAGTAATCCCCATACAATAAGCAATAATGCTGTTCGCTCCGCTTCCTCTGCCCACGTGCATAAAGCCCACACTTTTACTATATTGAATAATATCCCAAGTGATTAAAAAATAACCGCAAAAGTTCAGTTGATCGATCACCGTCAGTTCTTTTTCAACTCTTTCAACAGCTTGTTTGTTATTATCAGGATATCTGCGAACTAAACCTTCATAGGCAAGCCGTGATAACAATCTAAAATCATTTTCCTTGCTGTCGGTATAATGTTTTTTATTCTTTGGAGTTTTAAATTCAAAATCAAAACTGCACTCATTTACTATATACTTGGTATTCTCAATGATTTCAGGGTAATGTTCGAATTGATTCAACAGTTTTTTCTTACCGACAAATGACTCATTTTTTCTGCAATAATCTTGTTCATTCAGTTTGGTAAAAATAGTATTACTGTCAATCGCTCGTAATACTTTATGAAGCTCATATTCTTCCTCGCTTTTAAAGGTTACCGGATGAAGAATGATCATTTTAGATATTAAGGATTTGAGTTCAGGATTAATCAATAGATTGAGTTCTTCCTGTCGGATCCCAATAAATTCGTGTTCCAATAAGATTTCCGGTCTATTCTGTAAAGTATAGATCACAAAACAATTGTCTATTGGAGGATTCACTTTGGGCATTTTTATACCCTCACAATTATAATCAGTCAGCAGTTTATTAACCTCTGCGATACCTTTAGGGTTCTTCGCTAAGCAGATATAATACTGTATATTTTCAACACGGACATCAACGCCAACAATTGGTTTGATATCATTTTCCTGACACAATTTATAAAACTGATAAATTCCTGTCACCGTATTAATATCGGTCAACGCCAGAACTTTTAGCTTATAGTCCACAGCCAGCTGAACCAAATCTTCAACAGAAATAGTTCCATAACGTAAGCTATGATAAGTATGGCAGTTAAGAAACATAAAAAACAATTTATTAATTTAAAAAACCTGAAGCTCTTCCCACACTTTTTGTTCCGAACCGGTTTTTGATTTTATCAAGCGCATTATAGAGTGATATCAATTCTTCTGTATCTTCAAAAAGATCCATCTGATGATTACCGTGAACAAGACCTGTAAATTTGACCCCAATCAGGCGAATTCTCATCCTTCGGGTATAAACTTTTTTAAACAGCTCTAAAACATATTTTAGCAAGGTATGATCGGCTGAGGTATAAGGAATCTTACATTGTTTTGTTTCCGTATCAAAATTGGCGTATCGAATTCTTACTGATACCGTTGAGGTCAGCCATTTTTCATTTCTAAGCTGGTAACAAAGTTGTTCCACCATTCCTGAAAGAATGCTCCTGATATTTTGAACATCGATGGTGTCTTCAGCAAAAGTGGTTTCAGTCGAAATTGATTTTCGTTCTGAATATTGAATGACGGGATTGTTATCAATCCCGTTGGCTTTCTTCCAAAGTTCAATTCCATTTTTACCGATCAATTGCTGCAATACATCAACAGGCATTTTGGAAAGTGTTTCAATTTTTCTTACGCCTAACCTGGAAAGCAGTTCGAAAGTGACGTTCCCTACCATCGGAATCTTCTTAACTGATAACGGATTCAAAAAGGGTTGAATGTAGTCAGGCTTCACTTCAAATCTTCCGGTAGGTTTTGATTCACCGGTTCCAATTTTAGAGACTGTCTTATTCGTTGACAAAGCAAAACTGATGGGGAGTCCTGATTGTTTCGTTACATCTTCAGCAATTTCTGTGGTCCACTGATAACATCCGAAGAATTTATCCATTCCCGAAAGGTCTAGATAAAATTCATCTACACTAGCTTTCTCTAAGACAGGTACTTTTTCCTGAATAATTTCTGTTACCATATGTGACATATTGGAGTAATATTCCATATCACCTTTGATGACCTGGGCTTCTGGGCACAAACGTAAAGCCATCCGAATTGGCATAGCGGAACGCACACCAAATTTTCTGGCTTCATACGAGCAGGATGCCACGACACCACGATCTCCGCCACCTATGATGATTGGCTGATTCTGCAATACAGAGTCTCTTAACCTCTCACAGGAAACAAAGAATGTATCCAAATCCATATGTGCAATCGCTCGTTCCATTTGACAAAATTATTACGTTTTGTAGCAAAGTTTTGTATATTTGTTGCTATAAATTATAGCAATGTCAATTTTTTCAGAAAACATGCGGTATTTAAGAGGTAAGCTAAATCTTTCACAACAAAAGGTTGCTGATGATCTTTTAATTACCCGAGGCAGATATGGTAAGTATGAAGATGATGCCGCAGAGCCTCCTCTTGAGATTTTAATCAAAATCTCTAAATATTATAATATCAGTATCGACTTACTTTTGACAATCAATGTCAGCAAATTTTCTATTGATGAGATGATTGAACTTCCTGACAATAGAATTGTTTTGCCTATAAGGGTAGATCAAGATGGAAACAATGAAATTGAGATTATTCCACAAAAGGCTTCAATGGGATACCTGAACGGCTATGGAGATCCGGAATACATAGAAAGTCTGGAAATCATATCCTTACCCTTCTTGAAAGGAGGCAAGTTCAGGGCGTTTCCAGCGGATGGCGATTCAATGCCACCTTATAAGAACGGAACTTATATTGTGGGAAAGTATGTTGAAAACCTTTCTGACCTGAAAACAGACAGAACTTATGTTTTCATTACCGCTAATGATGGCATCAGTTACAAAAGGTTTCAGTTTCATGAAGCAGATGGTATATGGGTAAAGGCTGACAATCAGTTTTATGATCCTTATAAAATCCCATTACCTGAAATTAAAGAAATCTGGGAATTTGCTTGCAGCATTAATACCAAAGAATATGAACCTGATGAATTTGCGGAGCATCATATTCAAAACTTTATCACCCAGATTAAAACGGATATCAAACAGATCAAAGAGACAATTCGAGATAAAAATTGAATTTGAGTTATTAAAAAACTTCCCCGAAGGGAAGCTAAAAACACAAATGATGAAAAAATCCCGTGAAACGGGATAAAACAAAAGTAAATATTTCAAAAGAAAATTACAATGAGTCAGCTAAGTTTATTTGATGCAGAAGAATTTTATGAATTTCCAAAAGATTTATTGGAGTACAAAGAAAATTTTTTGAGTAGAGAAGAAGCTGATCTGTTGAAGGATTATCTGCTTCAGAATACGCCTTGGGAACAGCGTACTCAGAAAATGTATGACAAGACGGTCTTAACTCCGCGCCTGACCGCATGGTACGGAGATGCCCAATCTTATGAGTTAGAAGAAAATAATACAACCGAAAGAAATGGATGGACTCCTGAATTATATGCTCTAAAAGAAAGAGTAGAAAAAGAATTTGGATATCAGTTTAATGGAGTCTTGCTCAATTTATATCGGGACAATAATGATTCTGTTGCCTGGCACAGAGATAAGGAGAGCAGATATGGAAAACGACATGTTATTGCTCCAATAAGTCTTGGGCAGACAAGAAATTTTGATTTTAGAAAGAGAGACCATCACCAAAGCAGATACAGTTTGCCACTTCCCCATGGCGCATTGCTGATTATGAAAGGTGATCTTCAGGAACATTGGGAGCATAGAATTGCTAAATCTACGGTTCCAATGAAAGAACGAATTAATCTCACATTCAGGTTGATTAATCAATAGGTCTTCACTGATAAAAATGATGTTTTATTTTTTTGCAGCTTAATTTGGCAAAAAAGTTGTTGTAATTACAGTAGAAATCTAATTCATAGTTCAGTAGATTTTTAAAAGACAAACAGAAATGTTTTTCTAACTTTAAAATCCTTTTAATAGGAAGAGGAGAGTAGTAGCTCAAATTTGCTTCTCTCCTTTTTTATTTAATAAGTTACTAAAGCTCTACCTTTATACGTTGCTTAAAAAAGAAATAATTTTAATTATTAATCATTTCGTTTAAAAATGAGTATACATCCAGCTAATAGTAATGAATGTAGAACAAACCACAGTAGCTAAGAAAGAACTGCTGACAAAAGATATCCTTTAAAAGATTCGGATTCTACAAAAAGTACTGTCCCAATTAATGAAATGGGAAAAAGCATCATCAACATCAAAACAAATAATTTATTTTCATCAGCCAATTTTTTTAATCTTCCTTCAAATATGTAGCCGTGAAATGAAAGTACAGCATACCAATAAAGTCTTCCCCAAAGACCTAGCGGTCGGAACGTAGCTTCCTGTATTTAAATATTATCGACAATTTTAAATTCTAACCAAGCTTCGCCAGGCAGTTTCATTTCAGCAAATAAAAGTAATTTTTTTCCTCTCTACTGGCATATAGCACACGCCAAAAATCCAGAGCATCTCAAGCACTTAGCTTATCTTTATTTTTCCGTCCTCTCTTAGAACCCACACCTCCAAAGAGTTTGTCAATACTGCCTCTTAGACTCCATAATAAATTAGCATGATACCATCCATTTTTATCTCCAATTCCAAATATTCTGTTTAGGGTTTTTTGTTCATCATTAATTTTTATTGATTGTCTATCCTTAAATACACCCATTTTAGGGACTTCTAAAAACTTCCACACATCTTTAGAATAACGATAGTTGCCAAATGAATCATACCAAGTTGACAATACATCATTCTGCTCAATTTTGTCAAAACTAAGCTTTAAACTTTCTTCATAAGATAAAAGCTTAATATTCAAATCATCTGCTTTTTTGGTATGGTAATTGGATTGCAGACCGCACAGAATGTAAACAGCCTATTAATTCTAGACTATCAGGCTTTACTTATCTAATCAGAAATCAACGTAAATTTAAAAAATATGAAATCAAAATTAACAATTTTGTCCATGGCCTTGGTATGTCCGGCTATGATGTTTTCACAGGAAACGATGCAGACAACAAGTGCTGTGGAATCAACAACAATAACAACAAATCCATCTCCAACTTATAATAGCTGGTCTCTATCTTTTGGAGGAGGTGTTCCATTAATGCAAAATGCAGATTTAAAATCAATTCAAAATGGTAATACACTTGTAGGCTATTCTGCTTATTTCAGTATTGACAAAGCTTTGTCTCATGCATTTGGACTTAAATTGCAGTATGACCGTGGTGAAACAAGACAAGGTTATTTTAACACCAAGGATGCAGCGCCGGCTAATGCAGCTACAAATTTGCAAGTGGCAGGAAGAACACAGTACGATGCAATTTCCCTATTAGGTGATATCAATTTATCTAACTTATTAAGAAGAGTTGACAGAAAATCAGACTTTAGATGGGCGATTCATGGTTATGCGGGTGTGGGAGTTCTAGCTTACCGCGCTTATCAAAAGGATGAATTTGGTCAAAGACTGATGACGGAAAATAAACCATTCAAATTTAACTCATTGTTTGGGCAGGCTGGAGCTGGCTTAAAATATAAAATCAGCAATAGAGTAGATATCGAAGGAAGACTGATGTATGTGGTAACCGGGGACGATGCGTTTGATGGCGGTGGCAGCGATCAGTACAGTGCTGTTAACAGAATTAGTGCTAAAACTTCCGATAACTTTTTCAACGGAACATTGGGTCTGACTGTTCATCTTGGAAAGAATACCAGCAGTGTAATGTGGGTAGATCCTTTGAAAGATATTTACAATAAAATCGAAGAGCTTGAGACTAAAGTAGACAATATTCAGTTATGTAAGGCTGGAGATGCAGATAACGACGGTGTTTGCGATGATTGGGATAGACAATTAGACACGCCTGCAGGCGCTAGAGTAGACGGTGCTGGTGTTGCTCTGGACGTCGATATGGATGGTATTATAGACCTATATGACAAATGTGTAACAGTACCTGGATCTGTGGAGAATAATGGTTGTCCAATTAACAATACTGGAAACGGTGTAGTGTCAGCAGATGAAACAGTTATGAACGGTATTGAATTTGATCTTAACTCTGACAGAATTAAACCTAATAATACGCCGATCTTGAACAGCGCAATTAGCTATATCAATTCTAATAATGGTTCATATGAGGTAATTGGTGCAACTGATACGAGAGGCTCTGAAAGTTACAACCAAAATCTATCTGAGAGAAGAGCTAATAATGTTAAACAATTTTTAATTTCCAATGGCGCTAACTCTGCTAAATTGCAAGCTAAAGGAAATGGTAAATTGGATCTAAAATATCCAGAGTGCGATCCCGCTTCAAAATGCCCGGAGTGGAAAAATAAAGCTAATAGAAGAGTGTATTTTAAAGCAAAATAAAAATAATACTTCTAAATTGGGACTGTCATATATTATGGCAGTCTTTTTTTTTATCATTGAGATAATATTTCAACTCAATGAATGGAATATTTTTGTGATTTGCAGAAATTAAGAGGTTATTTATTTTTTTAAAAAAATTGTACATAAATCATAAAATGATATGGAAAAAAATAGTCATTTTTGTAATCTTAAATTTCAAGGAATTATAAGAACAGTCATCAGTCTCCCTTCGTCCTTTTGAAAATGAGATTGATGTGTTATTGGAGTAAATTTTCAGTAAATAATTTTTCAACAATAAAAAAATACAATTACCAAAATAGATATGTGTAACCATCTCGAAAATAATCTAGCCTTATTGCATTCGATTATCCTGTCTAGTGATGACGCCATTGTTAGCAAAACGCTGGATGGCATCATAACCAGTTGGAATCCAGCAGCAGAAAAAATGTTTGGTTATTTGCAAACTGAAGCTGTGGGTAAGCATATATCTCTTATTATTCCAGAAGATAGATTAAATGAGGAAGATTACATTATAGGGCAAATCAAGTCAGGTAAAAAAGTGGATCACTTTGAAACCATCCGTAAAAAAAAGGATGGCCAGCTGCTTCCAATTTCAGTAACTGTATCACCAGTCGTTGATAAAGAAGGCAGGATAATCGGTGCATCAAAAATTGCACGCGATATCAATGACCGTCACATTGCACAGCAGGAAAAAGCTGAACTATTAGAAAGGTTAAAAGAGCTGAATCTACGCAAAGATGAATTCATAGCCTTAGCGAGCCACGAACTTAGAACTCCTCTGACCAGTATGGATGCCTATCTCCAGATATTGCTGAGGCATATAAAAGATGAAAAAGTTCTGGTATTTTTGCAGAAAGCATTAACGCAGTCAAAGAAAATTAATCATTTGATATCAGATTTATTAGACGTTTCAAAAATCGAGGCTGGAAAACTAATTCTTCGAAATGAAAGATTCGACATCTGTAAATTGATTCAGGATACCATAGAAACGGTAGGTCAAGCCCATGAATATTTCAATATCACATTTGATTATGACTTCCATTCTACGTTCATTGAAGGTGACCATTATAAACTAGAACAAGTCATCACTAATCTTTTAACGAATGCCATTAGATATTCAGGAGTAAACAACCAGGTTAATGTTACTTTGAAAGTTGGGATAGAGCATCTAACGATCAGTGTGCAGGATTACGGTATGGGCATAAAAGTCGATCACTTCGATGACATATTCTCAAGATTTTATCAGGTTAATCAGTCTAAAGCTGGCGGTTTGGGTTTAGGTTTATACTTATGTAAACAAATTATAGATCAGCATAACGGTCGTATTTGGGTAGAAAGTGAAATTGATAGGGGTAGTATATTCTGGATTGAACTGCCTTTAATATCAGGGCAGCTGTAGAGGAGAAAAAATTATAAAATCGCTATTTATTGCTTTATAAGTCACAAGTTGAACGGCTTTATATAAGAAAAAGTGTTTGCGTTTTTTTTATCACAAAAAGGATGGTTAAAACCTTCTGGCAGAAGGTTTGGTTAGTCTAGACCAATCAAACTGCAATTATATATCTATGAATTTTTGAACTATCTTGCTAGAGCGCATCAGCCATCATTTACTTCGCAAAGGAGAAACCATATCTATTTCTGAGCATGAAACATCCGGTACCTTACAACTAGCATTTTCTCAAATGCCGGTTGCTCAGAATATTTATAACGGGTGCTTAACAATTTTTAACCATCCTCAAATAAATTGGCTGAATTTGCAGATGAATTCAGGCAGATACTTGAAAGCAGAACCGGTGCAGAATTTCTATCCATAGAGGTTGCCAAACAATTTAGATCAGATTGGTCCATTGCAATAACAGGATGTTTTTCTTCAAAAGAAGAATTTGATAATCAAATTTTCGCCTATTATAGTATTCTTTATAAGAATGTCATAGTGACAAGATTGATTTACATCCATTGACGAAAGCAGCGGATGCACAGGAATACTTTGCAGAATATATTTTAACTCCGACAGGGATGGAAATATAACAGAGGTCAATATTGACATTATGCAAAATATTATAAAGGGTTGAGATCAGTTTTTTCCAAGAGCACTAGGTCATTATTATGACGATATTTACAATTTTTCTGTTTTAGCATAAAGAAACAAATCTTATATTGTGCGTTGGTGTAATCAATTATTAGCGGGTGCAAAAACCGATCCGGTATATACAAGAATTACTAAATATTTTTTTTGCGCTGAAGGGTAGGGATTTGGAGGTTTGACGATTTTACAGTGACGTCATCAATTTGACTATACCAACTTTTGCGCAATGTATTATAGACAAGAAAAATAAATTACACTGAGGCTTAAATATATTTACCAGACGGGAAAGACTTCATCCATAACTCCATTTAATTAAAAGTAAAAAGAGAGATAAAATCATAGTAAATTTTATCTCCCTTTGTTTTGGCATAAATTATATTAGTTCATCAACTAAGCTTTTCAAGTACTTTAAATTTATTGTAGGAAATACTAAGTTGTTGCAGTTGTTTACTCACCAAAGCTTCACTTTCTCGGCACAGCTCACCACTGTTAAGTGCATTCTGAAACGCATTTATAGCTGCTTTTTCTCCAAAAACTACGTTTTCAAGTGTGGATTCCACCTTATCAGAAGCAAAAGTGTTTTTTACATCAATCCAAGCCCGGTGAAATGCTCCGGAAATACTAGTCTCATTATCTGGATGACCGCCCTTGCGCTTAATAAGATCAATCAGTTCATCCTTCATATCCCAGGCTTCAGCTACCATATCGTCGTATGCGGGTCTAAGATCTGCATAATTCTGCCATACCTTATCAGCTACTTTGGCAAAGCCAGCTATCCTATCATTCGTAATATTAAGTAAATCGTTTAGGACGGAAATTGTTTTGTCATTATTCATAATTAAAAAATTATTTGGTGATGCTGTAATTTTACAAGAATGATGCCTTATGAGTTTCAAAAATTCATTAATTTGAAAATCTGACTCAAAAAATATTTATAACCTGATTCGCAATATATTTAGAACCTCATAAATGCAAACTTCAGATTTATAAAATGAAATGGAATATTTAAATCATTTTATATTATTGGTATTCGTTGGGTATTGTAATTTTTAATTCACATGAAAAAAAATATCTGAAGTAAAACCCTCTAGAAATTTCTTTAAAAGTTGACTCTAATATTTTTTGGATGCCTCATCAATATTGTTATTTTGTCAATATCATCGATGATTTCATAATCAATTTCTTCATAGGTGTCACTATCTTTTTTTTCGTGGATATCGATTTCCACAAATCCTATATCATCTCGTGGTATTTCTAGTAAAAACTTATTGGAATTATCAGGTCTTGTAAAAGAATCCTTTGTAAAATCTATAAATTGCATAATATGTTTATTTTTAGTGTAAGTAAATTTTATCAAATTATGTGCTAATATATATCCTAAATTAAAAAAATTGGTGAGCTCATTAAACAAATAGGTTGATTATTTATACGATATCTATTAGGACTTAAAGAGTTTAAAATCGAAGAAATTATTGGGTTAAATCATTACAAAGCACACCAGCTTAAACTCTTGCTTTTTGGCCACCAGAATTCATTGTATCGCGCCAATGATTTCTTCTCTATCGCAAAGCCCTTAAAAATCAATAATCAACATTAATACGACTTCTTCCGTTATTAGTAAGTCGATAAGATAATTTTAGTTCGGACTACTAAAGAATCACTTTGAACTAGTCGGGCAATTTTTTTCTTTGGCTATAGACTAAATATCTTCTACCATCAGTAAACTTCTGCTCAAACTTATTAATTTAAATAATACAAAAACCTAAATTAGTCTTACAATGATTAATGCGAATCCCTCCAATTCAGGGATTTGCAAGGAGTGACTTTAAAATATGTCAATGTCCTGTTTAACTTTGGATTAACAAAAATAAATTATTATATGAAATTTAATTTTAGAAGTTACAATTGGAGTGTTTTTCAGTTTTAATAGGGGCAAGTCATCTTATACTATAGAAGCTCTCTCGACAAAAGGTGCAAATTCTACACATTCAATAGGTTTTTCTTTAAAAAGAAAGATCCTATTTCCACAAATATTCCAAATTAATGAATGTTCTTAAAAGCAGATTTGGTTTGCAAGCCTTAAATCGTAATTCTTCATATTTCGTCAAAACTTTATTATGTTGATAATGAGGAATTTTTTGGTATATTCGTAAATAATTGATAGTTATTTTAGTGGAATGGATTTTGTAATTTAAGATACAAATATTCTTACTAATGAAAAAAAAACATTTAACTAAAAATTCTAAGGTCCAACAAATTCAGGATCATACAACTGACAATTTTGATCAGACACTATCAACCAATCAAGGGGTAAAAATTAATAATAATCAAGATTCTCTGAAATCTGGAGAAAGAGGATCAAGTTTACTTGAAGATTTTATCCTTAGAGAAAAGATCACCCATTTCGACCACGAAAGGATTCCTGAACGAATTGTTCATGCAAGAGGTTCCGGTGCACACGGCGTTTTCACATTGACGCAAAGTCTGGAAAAATATACTAAAGCAAAATTTCTGACAGAAGTAGGAAAAGATGTTCCCGTTTTCGTAAGATTTTCTACAGTTGCAGGAAGCCGTGGAAGCACCGATTTGGCTAGAGATGTTAGAGGATTTGCAGTTAAGTTCTATACCGATGAAGGTAATTATGATTTGGTAGGGAATAATATGCCCGTATTTTTCATTCAGGACGCGATGAAGTTTCCTGATCTCGTACACGCTGTAAAACCTGAACCGGATAATGAGATTCCACAAGCAGCTTCTGCGCATGATACATTTTGGGACTTTATTTCATTAATGCCTGAAAGTATGCATATGATTATGTGGTTGATGAGTGACAGAGCCATTCCAAGAAGTTATAGAATGATGGAAGGTTTTGGGGTTCATTCTTTCAAATTCATTAATAATGAAGGTGATGTTCATTTCGTTAAATTCCATTTCAAACCGAAGTTGGGCGTTCATTCCGTAGCCTGGGACGAGGCAACAAAGATCTCAGGAAAAGACCCGGATTTTCATAGAAGAGATTTATGGGAAGCCATCGAAAATGGAGCTTTCCCAGAATGGGAATTTGGTGTTCAGTTGATTCCTGAAGAAAACGAAAATGACTTTGATTTTGATCTTCTGGATCCAACGAAATTGGTTCCTGAAGAGTTGGTTCCGGTTCAGATCATCGGAACGTTAACTTTAAATAGAAATCCGGATAATTTCTTTGCGGAAACCGAGCAGATTGCTTTCCATCCAGGACATTTGGTTCCGGGTATCGATTTCAGTAATGATCCACTATTACAAGGTAGATTATTTTCTTATACCGATACTCAACTATCGAGGTTAGGATCTCCCAATTTCCACGAAATTCCAATCAATAAATCAATCAATACTGTTCACAACAATCAACGAGATGGACATATGCGTCAACAAATCGTCAAAGGAAAAGTCAGTTATGAACCCAATTCTATTGGTGGCGGATGTCCTTTCCAAGCTATGATGAAAGATGGCGGATTCACATCTCATTCAGAACGAGTGGACGGAACCAAAGTTCGTGCAAGAAGCCAAAGTTTCGTTGATCATTATTCTCAAGCCAAATTATTCTACAACAGTCAATCTGAGCCAGAAAAAACACACTTGCAAAAAGCATTGATTTTCGAATTGTCAAAAGTGACCATTCCTGAGATCAGAGAAAGATTGGTGGGACAGTTATCATTCATCAACAAAGATTTGGCTTCAGTTGTTGCAAATAAAGTTGGAGTAGATGTGGTGAAACTGAAACAGCCCAACGGCAGTATTCCTGCAGATGCTGACCCCAAAAGCTTACAAAGTGAAGAAACTGAACCAAGCATAGCTGAATCGGAAGCTTTGAGTATGAAAAATACAGCAAAAGATTCCATAGAAAGCAGAGTGATTGGTTTTATAATGGAAGATGGCGTGAATGCAACCGATGTTCAGATGTTAAAATCAAAATTGGAAAAGAAAGGCGCAGAGGTACAGATCATCGCTGGAAGCCTTGCACAAGTTACTGCTGATGACGGAACCGTTTTCATTCCAAAACATTCTTTAACCAGTACAGCAAGTGTATGTTTTGATGCTTTGTATCTGTGCAGCGGAAAAGATTCTGTCGATATTCTTATGAATGTCGAAAATAAACCAGGAACAATTCATTTTGTGAATGAGGCATATAAGCATTGCAAATCCATCTATTTTGGTAAAGAAACAGAAGCCATTTACAAAGCGAGTCACGTGGCAACAAAAACCCACAGCGATCCTGGGATTGTCAATTCAGAAATTAAAAATGCAGATGAATTATTCATCAAAGCTGTTGCAAATCACCGTGTTTGGGAATTGGAACTTGAAAGGAATAATCCAGCCTAAAATGAAATCAAATCATCAAAAAATATTAAAGTTATGAAAGCAGCAGTTTTTCACGCACCGGGTAAAATTACCTGTGACACAGTAGAAGATCCAATCATAGAAGATCAAAATGATATTATTCTGAAAGTGACTTCAACCGCCATTTGCGGAAGTGACCTCCATATGTATTCCGGAGGGATGCCTCAGCTAAAACCAATGGTAATGGGACACGAGTTTATGGGAATCGTGGAAGAGGTTGGAGCTAATATTTCCCATCTCCAGATAGGGGATAGAGTAGTTGTGCCTTTCCCGATTGCCTGTGGGGGATGTTTCTTCTGCGAGCACGATTTACCAGGAGCTTGCGAAAACAGCAATCCGGATCACTATGGTCCCGAAGGCGGAATCTTAACCGAAAAAGGAGGAGGAATGTTTGGCTACACCGATTTGTATGGCGGTTATAACGGAGGACAGGCGCAGTATGTCCGCGTGCCTTATGCTAATTTCGGTCCTAGAAAAGTACCAGATATTCTGACAGATGAACAAGTTCTTTTCCTGACTGATATTTTCCCAACGGGCTACACGGGTGTAATGTGGGGCGAATTGAAAGGTGGTGAGTCTGTTGCAATTTTCGGTGCAGGTCCAGTAGGTTCTATGGCGGTAAAGAGTGCTATTCTTCATAATGCAGGAAAAGTAATTGTCATCGATACATTGCAATATAGATTGGATCAAATTAAAAAACTGACAGGCTGCGAAACCATTCTTTGGCAGGATGCAGAACAGACTGTGGAGCAGATTAGAGATATGACAGAAGGCAGAGGTGCCGATCTTTGTATCGATGCTGTTGGATTTGAACCTGAAAGAAATTTATTGGATAAAGCTAAAGCTGTTCTGAATTTTGAGAAAGGCTCTATTAAAGTTTTAGAAGCCTGTATGAGTAGTGTTCGCCGTGGAGGAATAGTTTCAGTTCTGGGCGTTTATCCAGTTAATTATGATAATTTTAAAGTCGGTCAAATTTTTGACAAAGGAATTACGTTGAAAGCAGGGCAGTCTCCAGTCCACGCCATTGTTGACAAATTGCTAAAATATGTAGAAACTGGTCAAGTAAGATTAGATGATATCATTACACACAGATTGTCTCTGGACGAAGTGGCAAAAGGTTATGAAATATTTCAAAAGAAAGAAGATAATTGTGTCAAAGTTGTTTTAGACCCTTGGAAATAACAAATAATTAAATTACAAAAAACTGGCGATTTAATAATCTCCAGTTTTTTCATTTCTATAAATTTTCTTATTATTCAAAATTAAATAAGACAATATTTAATCTTAATATTTGTGATTTAGAACATTCAAATATGGTTGTATAAAAACAATTCAAAAAATCTTTTATATCGTAAATGATAATACGTTTCACATAAAATCACAGATATGAAAAATTTAAAATCTTGTAATTGGCCCGTTATTAATTTTCGGACGACGACATTTATCACAATCTAATTTAATGTCTAAAAATCCATACTATTCTATAACAGGAACGCAATCTTTAATAGTAAGCAATGCAGAGTGCAAAAAAATATAGGAGACTAAGCTTTATCAAGTAGTAAAAGAGGCCGGTACCGAGACAGTGTCCCCTGGCAAATTTCCCCCATTTGAAGAAAAAGGTATTACTACTGAGCAGTATGCGAAAAATCTATATTTTTATGCAGTTCAAAACCACCCGTGGATGAACATCTTTTCATCAGCCTCTACGTTAAAACGGTGTTACATATAAAAAAGACATGTCTCACAATATCGAGAGAAGTAAAGTTTGTATGTGGCCGATGTGAATCTCCTCTTGGGCATATTTTTGATGATGATCCTAAACCTATAGGAAAATGATTTTGTATGAATTCGGTCTGTCTCGGTTTTGTTCCCAATTAAAAAAAACGAATGGATAATAATTCATGAAGAGTTATATAAAGAGATTTCCAGAAGTGATATGTGATTTTGCTACATTTTCGATATCATAAAGAAATACGAAAATTTTTCCATTTTGAAACAGCAGTCTATATTATTGTCTCATAATACTCTCGAACATGTAGCCCCACATTTCGATTTGCCATCATTGAAAATCAGTTTTTTGAATTTTGATAAATGAATTTCTGAGTAGATCTTACGAAAAGCATTTTGATTATTTCCTCTGTCACCGTAGTCTTTTGAACGGAATGACTGCAGATTCCTTATAAAAGATCACAAAACTTTGAATAAAAGGTATAAAAGACTTTTGGGAAATGCTAATAAATTATTCCATAAGTTGTTCGGTTGTTGATTCATTTATTACTTTTTAAAGAGAAATAAATTAATTTTTATTACTTTATATAATTAACCTTACCAATTTGGCTTAAATCATTAATATTTTATTTCGATTAAAAATATTAATTTTACTCAAGTATTCTTAAAAAAATTATACTTGACTTTAATTATTCATAAAAAACTTTTCTATCTCCATGAAAGTTTTTAAGAAGTAGAAATCATTAAATTTTTGTCCTTCTAAAAACTTATTTTAATACTGATCAGTGCTCGATCTTTAACAACAATATTTTTTTGAATTTAAAAAATCTTATCGGTACTCCGAAGAAGTAGTGATTTTATTTGCTGTTCAATGCTCAATTTTACCTCATTAAAAGTTGATCAACTGTTCAAAATATTAACATCAAACAATTACTACAATGAATATCGAAAGAACAGAATTTATAGTCTGGATGGAACGAATCATAGAGCGATTTGACATTCTCAAAGAACAGGTGTCAAACCAACGCTCCCAATTTATAGAAGTTGATGGTGAGCAGTTGTTGGATAACCAAGATGTTTTACAACTGCTTAAAATCAGCTCAAGATCTTTGCAGCGTTACCGCACCAATAAAAGGCTGCCGTACTATAGCATAAGCGGAAAGCTCTACTACAAACTTTCCGATGTGCACCAGCTCATCAGGAACAGCCTGAATTCAAAGATCACATAAAGTCAAACACAGCCAAATCATTCGGAAAGATTCCCAATTGAAATTTCCGGGCGGGCTTCCACTATCTTCCGTCCATAAAAATGATAAAATATTGAGTGATGGAAGATAACCAGCCCAGCAACACCAATGAAATCAAGCCGGCAACGGATACGCTTTTGGTCCTGAACATCCATAACAATACGATAGAGATGGTGAAGGGAATTGATAATGAAGGCAAGCTACAAACAGTACCTCCGGAAAACAAGAAAGAAAATGAACAACTTATCAGGGTGGATAAGCACGGGGATCTCTTCTCCAACTTCTTTTCCAACTTTTACCGACAGCTTAAAAACCCGACGCATTTCAACTTCTTCAAAGTTTCGGAATATGATGCGGTCGATACTGCTAAAGACCTTCAGCAGTATGTCGACCAGGCATCTCCTGAAGAAAAAGAACAACTCAAGGAATATGAGATTTTACCTAAAAATACCAACCCATTAAAAAATCAAAAAACAATGGAAAACAACACAGACAACCAGGAATACCGTTTCCAGCCGGAGCAGATCGACTGGAAAACAATGGAAAAATTCGGGCTTACCCAGGAAAAGCTTGAAAAGATGAATGCCCTAGATCCTCTGCTCAGAGGCTACAAAACCAATACTTTAATTCCCATCACCATTAACCTTGGCGCTGCCGTCAGCAAAATGGATGTCCGAATATCCCTACAGGAAGGGGATACGGGCGACATCGGCATTAAGCTTCACGGCATCCGAAGGGAACCCAACCTTAACCTAAAATTCCTGGGTCATGAATTCAGTGAAGAGGACAAGAAGAACCTGATGGAAAACGGCAATATGGGAAGAGTCGTCGAATTGATCAATCCCAAGACAGATGAAATTATCCCTTCCGTTATCAGCCGTGACCGCCTGACCAATGAACTGGTGGCTTACAGGGCAGAGTATATGAAGATTCCAGACGAGATCAAAGGAATCAAATTGGACGAGCACCAGAAACAGACCCTTTTAGAAGGCAAGCCACTCTATCTCGAAGGCATGACTTCTACCAAAGGCACTACCTTCGATGCTACTGTGCAATTCAATGCCGATAAGCGTTATGTTGAATTCATATTCGACAACAATCAAAAGCAGCAGCATAGCCAGTCTCAAAAAGAAAGCAATCCGCAAAACCAAAATCAAAATAAAAACAGCGAACCTCCTAGAGTTTTCAGGGATAAAGAACTGGATGACAAACAGTATGAAAAATTCAAGGCAGGGGAGACGGTCTATATCAGCGGTCTTGTTGACAGCAAAGGCAAAGAATATCAGGGCTACATAACTTTTAACAAAGAGACTGCGAAGACCGACTTCTCATTTACCAATCCCAACAAGCTCAGGGAAAAAGCCCAGCCATCAGAAGCCCATAAAACACAGACGGCTGTAAACACCGATGGTAAAACCAACGAAGCGACCAAAAATATCAAAGAACCGCTTCAATCCAAACAGCAGGAACCTGTTAACAAGCAACAACAGGAACAGCAGAAAAAACCAGCCAGATCAAGAGGAAGAAAAATGTAATGGATACCCCATTCCACTCAGAATCTTCAATCTTTCGAGTATGAATCAACCATAACAACAACCATCAAATCCAAACCTATGAAAGCCATCATTGCAGAAAAACCGAGTGTTGCCAGAGAAATTGCCCAAATTCTTAATGCCAACGACAAAAAAGACGGCTACTTTGAAGGAAACGGCTACTGTGTGACCTGGGCATTAGGTCATCTGGTATCATTGGGAATGCCGGAAGATTATGGCATCAGAGGCTTTGACAAAGCCTCTCTGCCTATCTTTCCCAATCCTTTTATCCTCACTCCAAGAAAGACAAAACAGAGCCAATCAAAAAATTACCAGGCAGACCCCTCTGCCTTAAAGCAGCTCAAGATCATTAAAAATGTGTTCAGTCAATCCACGAGCATTATTGCTGCAACCGATGCAGGAAGGGAAGGCGAGCTGATCTTTCGCTATCTCTACGACTACCTCCAATGCAAAAAACCATTTGAGAGACTCTGGATCAGTTCACTGACCGAAAAAGCCATACAGCAGGGCTTTAAAAACCTTAAGCCAGGTTCAGATTTCGATGGACTTTATAAAGCAGCAAAAGCCAGAAGTGAAGCCGACTGGCTGGTGGGCATCAATGCTACCCAGGCATTAAGTATTGCAGCGAACAACGATGTCTACTCCTTAGGCAGGGTTCAGACCCCAACATTAGCATTGATCTGCAAAAGATTCCAGGAGAACAAAAATTTTAAACAAAAGATATACTGGCAGATCCAGTTACAGCATCGTAAGGATTATTTAAACTTTACAAGTCTTTCAAACCAACAATGGGAAGACAGAAAACACGCAGAGCAGATCTTAAAAACCATAGAACGGAAGGGTAGAGGTACCGTAGAAGATGTGTCCATCAATATCATTAAAGAACAATCGCCATTACTGTTTGATTTAACAGAACTACAAAAAGAAGCCAACCGAAAGCTGGGATTATCAGCCGATGAAGTTTTACAGACTGCCCAAAGCCTGTATGAAAAGAAGTTTATTACCTATCCCCGAACCGGAAGCAAATATATTCCCGAAGACCTCTGGCCGGAAGTCCCTGAGCTCATAAGAATACTCAATCAAACTGACCCATTTAAGCCAGCGATATCAACACTCAAGTTCGGCAACTTCAATAAACGTATTGTCAATGATCTCAAGGTCACAGACCACCACGGACTTTTACCAACTACGAAAATTCCATCCGCTTTGGCAGCTAGTGAAAAAGCCATTTACCAGATAATCGTGAACCGCCTGCTTGAATCATTATCAGAGCACTGCTCCAAAGAAGTCAGCCACATCATTATCAAAGTCCATCACTACGAATTCAGAATACGAGGCTCCAAGCTACTGCACAAAGGCTGGCGAGCCATCAGAGGCCTATTGACTGATGAAGCGAGCCCAGACCAAGATAATAACAGCAATAATAATAGCAATAATAACGAAACACCAGAACCCCAACTCATTGAACTTCCGGAATTTAAAAAAGGCGATGAGCTTAAAATCTCATCCACAGAACTAAATGAAAAACTGACCAGCCCTCCAAAACTCTACACCGAAGCTGACCTTTTATCTGCTATGGAAAATGCAGGCAGACAAATCGAAGACAAAGAACAGCAAATAGTTTTATCAAACATTGGTATCGGTACTCCCGCTACACGAGCCTCCATCATTGAAACCTTGATCACAAGAAATTACGTTACCAGAAAAAGCAAAACACTGATCCCAACCGACAAAGGCGGAAAGGTTTATGATCTTATCAAAGACCAAAAAATAGCCAATGTCCGGATGACCGCAGAGTGGGAGATGGCACTCCATCAGATTGAAAACAGAGAACTCAATGCAATCCAGTTCATCAGCGACATCAAAAACTACACGACGGAAATCACCCAAGAAATTCTTTCACTCAACATTCCCCAAAAAAACATACCTGAACTTAAATGCCCCAAATGCCAACAGCATAACCTCACCATCAAAGAAAAGATCGTCAAATGCCCGGATGAACAATGCCAATGGATTTTATTCAGAATGATATGCGGCATACAGCTTAGCATCGATCAGATCACTTCCCTCATAACAACCGAAAAAACACCGCTCATCAAAAACTTGAAAAGTAAAAACGGTAAAAAGTTTGAAGCGTTCATCATTTTGAAAGATGACTATACTACAGCTTTTGAATTTTCTTAAGATCAATAAATTCCAAATTAAATAATCAAACCTACTTTCAGAACGAAAAGTGGGTTTTACTTTATTGTTTTAGAACATAGCAGATTTAAAGCAATGACCAATATTTACTTTTCAACAGTTTTAAAGCTTTCATTATTTTTATCTTTTTCGCTATTATCTGAAGTTATATTCTATAATTCACTAAAAGTTCAAATAACTCTGAGTGTAAAGGCGCTGCTCCTGATAAGTATTCCAGATTCTATCATCTAAATGTCAATTTATTATCAAGTGATTTGTTTGGCATCTTTTGTCTCTCTACTTTAGTAAATTTGTGAAGCATTAAATTAATGAAAAAAATTATATATTACTCAAAGAACGATCTAGCTTGGATATATTCTGTCGAGCAGATCAACAACTACTTAAATGATAATAGGCACCTGTCTGAGGCAGTAGAAATAGATGATATCTTAGAACGACAACATATTATTGATTATCTATAAAATGGATTTTTACATAAAGATTGGAGTTCTACAGACATTGTCACTTATAATGCAGTTATAAAAGATTTTAAAAAAGAGATTGCGCAGTACTTCAAAAATTTAAAGTGGGAAAACATCCAAGATATGTTCTCTCACATTTCATATAGCTACACCAAAACATTTTGGTTTCTTGTAAATAAAACAGGAATTTATAAAACGATTAATAGTAATCCCAGATATTCATCATCATCAATTATCTCACTAAGAAACTTGTTTCGAGCAAAAGATAGTTTTTTATTTAAAGTATCAATTTCGTCAGATATTTTCTTTTTCTCTTTTAATGGATTAGAAAGTTGCAGTAAACTGAACAGATAAATACTGTAAAAGTCAGTTTTTATAACGTTTCATCTCAAACAGTTCATTTTCAATCTGCTTTTTCCCCCAATGATGCAGATATTCGATGAAGGGAATCAGTTCATTTCCTGTTTCAGTCAAAGAATATTCGACTTTAGGAGGAACTTGATGGAAAACCTTCCTGTTGACGAGTTTATCTTCTTCCAATTCTCTTAAAGTCTGGGTAAGCATTTTTGTAGTAATATTCGGAATAGTTTTCTTCAGTTCGCCGTAACGCAAGATATTCTGAATGCTCAAATGCCACAAAATCATCCCTTTGTATTTTCCTCCAATACGTTTGAATGCATAGTCAACCGGGCAAGGTAAAAACTGCACATTTACATCTGTTTTATCTTTATTTATCATTTAAAGCATTGATTATCAACAATAGATACTTTTTAGTATATAAGATACATAAAAGTACATACTTGACACAAATATACTATAAATATAACTTTGCAGAATATTTAAAGAAAAAGAAAATGGATTTAAAATTAAAAGACAAAGTTGCCGTAGTTACAGGCTCATCAAAAGGTATCGGTGCAGGTATTGCAAAAGAACTGGCAAAAAATGGAGCAAAGGTAGTAGTGAACTATGTATCTGGTAAGGAAGATGCAGAAAAAGTAGTTTTAGAAATAGAGAATAAGGGCGGGACAGCTATTGCAGTGCAATGCGATGTGAAAAGTGCAGATGATGTGAAAAGAATGTTTCAGCAAACGCAAGATACATTTGGAAGACTGGATATTTTAATCAATAACGCAGGTTTTGGAAAATTTGAACCTCTTGCAGAAATAACTGAAGATAGTTTTCACAATCAATTTGACACCCACGTTTTAGGAAACTTACTTTGTACGCAGCAGGCGGTAGAATTATTTAAAGGTGAAGGTGGGAGTATTGTCAATATAAGTTCGACAGTTAGTCAGAATCCGTTTCCAGGCTTACTTATTTACTCTGCTGCTAAAGCAGCTATCGATAATATGACTAAAACTTTAGCGAAGGAACTTGGCGCACAACAAATACGTGTCAACACAATCGCACCGGGTGTTACCCGTACCGAAGGTAATATAGCTTTAGGAATTACTGAAAGTGATATGGAAAAGCAAATGGTATCAATGACACCTCTAGGACGTGTTGGCCAGACTGAAGATATTGCCAAGGTCGCTGTATTTCTTGCGTCCGATGATTCCAATTGGGTTACAGGTGAAAGAATTACTGTAGCTGGAGGACTGCTTTAATAGCTGTACATTATAAATTAACGCTTTCGTGAGCGAAGGCCATAATATTAAAAAGCTTCCAAAGAATCTGGATATTGATTTGATTGGGATGATATCGCAGGACAACATAGATGAATATCACGCAAGCCCTGTTGAAGAATCCGCTCAGTATTAATCCCAGTCCCTCATTGGTCTTGGTCTCTCTGTGAGCGTACAAGTTTATAATTTTTGAATAACTCGATTCAAAGCCTGTAATAAATACCCTCTTCATTGTTTCCGTTAGCACCTACTTTATTCCAATGCATTATTGTTGGAATATCCGCACGAAATATTTAGTTTTCCGGAACCATCACTTTTTGGACGAATCTGATGCGCAATGAGCCTTTCATGTATTCACGCCTTTTGGTGCGCAATGGGAACAATGTTAAATATTCCCTCGATCCATTTAGAGACTATCTGCATCATTTCGAAGTGGTTCTGATTATCAATTTTGTTGCTTATTAAGAGAAGATACAAGACGGATCTATTTGGGATATTATATGCAAATCTTCAGCAAAATGTTTCGAAAATTCTTAATCTTTGACTACTTGTCAGAACAAAAATCTGCTGAAAAGGAAGAAGTTCTTGATCGATGTTCAGATCGCTACTATAAAGAAATTAATAAGTAAAAGTAAATCCTAACTTATCATAGTTAGGATTTACTTTTTTATATCTTGGAACAATTGTTCTAAAGTGATTTCTTTCTTTCTACAAATTTTAGCTATAGTCTTTATAGACATATTATAATCAGTCTTTGATGTGCCTAATGCTATATTTTTGATTCTCCTTACCGTACTTTCTTCTATTTCGCACTTGGACGCAAACTCTCTCTGTGATTTTGCTTTTGAAATCCAGCCTGTATAAACATACTTGCAAATAGCAATAATTACATCTTTTTCTTCGTCCATTACGACAAATTAAAAGAAAGACAAAAAAAATTGTGCGGTTTTCTGTGCGCAATAGAAAAAAATCTTTATATTTGTAAAATAGGTTACAATAAATGTAATTTTGCGATACTTCAAAGAATAATAGAAGCTATTGCTTAGAATCTCGCTTAGAAAACTGGTAATTTACGGAACGAGAGGATAAGTATTAAGCTCACGACCTAGGCGTGGGCTCTCTTATCTGTTCCAAGGCATACCAGTGCCCCTAAGCTGATAATGTAGAGTCTCACGCTGTTTTTTCAATGCTGTTCGCCCTATCTCTACATTACAATCTAAGCCCGCTTCCTAAAAATAGTATCAGACTACACGATACAATAGGAGGGTACAACCTATTGCGGCTTTCAATAGCTCACACGGGACACAGATTCATTCATATTAAATTCTTTCCGGTGCCTGGCGGTCACTGCTTACAGAACCTCACCAGTCCTTTTTCATACCAAAGGGCATCAGGAAAGTTTTACTAAAAAATGAATCAAAAAAACTACTCAACTTAAAAACAGATGAATGTAAAAAGCCCCTTCCTGTCAGTCGCCTAAAACATCAGGAAAGAGCGTAGTTCAGTAATTAATCTTTAGAAAATTAAAAACCTTTACAAATCTATGAAAAATTCCTATTACACTATAGGAGGTATTTTCTTTGGCCTTATGCTGACCACCGTCAGCACCAACCTAAAAGCCCAAACCCGCAACATTTCCGGTACGGTTACTACATCTGGCAAGCCCCTAGCAGGAGTGATTATCTCCCAAGAGGGCAGTCAGCAGGTCACAACCACCAGCGCCAACGGAACCTATACCTTGCAGGTCACAGCAGAAAATCCCATCTTATGGTTCAGACACCCTGATTATTCAGAAGAAAAATTCACACTCACTAATCAGACCGTCGTCAATATTAGCTTAGAACAAAAAGTAAAGGGAATCGAAGAAGTTATTCTCAACGCTGGCTATTATAAGGTAAAAGACAAAGAAAGAACCGGTAGTATTGCCAAAGTTTCAGCAAAAGATATAGAAAACCAGCCTGTGACCAATGTACTGTCAGCAGCACAGGGTAGAATGGCAGGAGTCAACATTATTCAAGCAGGCGGAACAGCTGGAGGAGGCTTTGATGTTCAGATTAGAGGAAGAAATAGTCTTCGAACAATTCTTAACAGTCCTGTAAATGGAAATCAACCTCTTTATGTGGTGGATGGAATTCCTTGGAGTGCAAACTTGACGTCCAGTTATTCTGTTGGAATTCTTCCGATGAGCTCTATCAATCCACTTAATTCAATAAGCCCGGATGATATCGAAAGCATCGAAGTTTTAAAGGATGCAGATGCTACAGCTATTTACGGATCGAGAGGAGGAAATGGTGTCATATTAATCACCACAAAAAAGGGGAGTACAGGTGCTGTTCGGCTTACAGTCGATACAAATTACGGGATCAGTAAAGTAGCGAATCAAATGAAGCTGATGAACACAGAACAATACCTTAAAATGCGAAGAGATGCTTATACTAACTACAACGTCACTATTCCCGCAAATGCCTATGATATTAATGGTGTCTGGGATTCAAATCGCTATACTGATTGGCAGAAAACGCTTATAGGAAATAATGCAGAATCTTCCAGTGTTCAATTGTCAGTAAGTGGCGGTAGTGAAAGAAATCAGTTCTCTATTAGTGCTTCACATTCCAGTCAATCAACTGTATTTCCGGGAGATTATAAATACAAGACCAATATTCTTAATTCCAATTATAACTATATAACTCAAAATAGAAGGTTTTCACTAGCATTTAGTAATATTCTGTCGAGCTTATCTAATAATGTTATTAGTAACGATCTAACCAATAGATCTTTGAATTTGGCTCCTAATGCACCTGCATTATTTGATCAGTCAGGAAATTTAAACTGGCAAAATAATACATTTACTAATCCTTTAGCTTTACTGAACGGGCGTTATGAAAACAAAGTTCTACAGATTAACCAAAACATTAAAGCTTCGTATGAGGTTTGGAAAGATTTAAAATTTCTTTTAAATGGGGGGATAAACATTCAGTCTTTAGAAGAATACAGCCTAGCTCCAAACACCATGTATAATCCTGCTTTTGCATCAGGCGCTTCTCCAGCACGTTCTTCATCTTCAAGAGGGACCAGCAATCTAATGTCATATATAATAGAACCTCAAATAAGTTGGTTTAAGGATTTAGGAGCAAGTAAATTGGATTTTCTTTTAGGATATACTTTCCAGATTAATAATTCTAAATCTTCTGCAATTACAGCGTCAGGATTCGCTAGTAATGCACTGCTTTATAATCTTGCTGCGGCATCACTCATTACACCTAGGGATTTTAATGACTTTGATTATAAGTATACAGCTGTATTTGGTAGGGTTAATTATCGACTTATGAATCGATATATAATTAACCTGACAGCGAGACGGGATGGCTCAAGCCGCTTCGGACCAAATAATCGGTTTTCCAATTTTGGAGCAATAGGAGCAGCTTGGTTGTTTTCAGAAGAATCTTTACTTAAAAATTCCAAATGGCTTAGCTTGGGAAAGTTAAGAGGAAGTTTTGGACGTACTGGGAGCGATCTCATTGGAGATTTTCAGTTTACCAATTCATATTCTGTTGCTACCAATTCATATAACGATGTTCCGGCGTTGTATCCCTCAAGATTGTTTAATCCTGACTTTACGTGGGAAAAGACTGATAAATTGGAAGCAGCTTTGGAATTATCACTATTTCGTAATTTATTTAATATCACAACAGCTTATTATAGAAATCGTTCTTCTAATCAATTGGTAGGAATTCCTCTCGCCTCGACAACAGGATTCTCAAATGTGCAGGCTAATCTTAATGCTACTGTTCAGAATTCAGGATGGGAAATTGAGGCTTCTACCAATCTGCTTAAATCTACAAATTGGAAATGGAATGTCAGTTTTAACATTTCATATCCTATGAGTAAGCTATTATCTTTTCCAGGCTTGGAAGGCTCAACGTATGCAAATACCTATGTAATAGGTCAACCTACCTCCATCGTAAAAGTTTATCAGTACGAAGGAATTGATCCTGTAACGGGACAATATATCTTTAAAGACTTTAATCAGGATGGTAAAATATCTTCTCCGGAAGATCAGTTGGCAATAAGAAATGTTGGTACCAAATATTTTGGCGGTTTTCAAAACCAAATAGCTTACAAGAATTTCAGTCTATCATTTTTACTACAGTTTGTAAAGCAGAATTCCTGGAATTATTATCGAACGATGACAACACCAGGTAATATGAATAACCAACCTGAAGAGTTTACAAATGTGTGGACGTCTACAAATCAAAATGGTATCATAATGCCTTACTCACCAGGTACAATTACAACTACTAACACGCTTACATCAAATTTTAAAAACAGTACAGCAGCTATTAGTGATGGCTCGTTTATAAGATTAAAGAATGTACAGATCAATTATAAACTTCCCTATGTAAATAAAGTTGTCAGTGAAGCGAGGATATATATTCAAGGTCAGAATTTACTGACGTGGACCAAATTTATAGGATTAGATCCTGAATATACAGTAAATGGTTATTTACCTCCCTTAAAAACAATTTCAATGGGATTCCAATTAACTTTTTAAAAATAATTTTATGAAAACATATACATTACTAATCGGGATGATCATATTAACGATGTGGTCTTGTGAAAAGAGTATTGATGTTGATTTTCCAAATACTCAAATTGATGTGACACAGGTATTTGAAAATGTTAGTACAGCAGATGGTGCATTAAGCAATCTTTATGCAGAAATGTACAATTTTTCGGTATTAAATGGAGGAACTGCAGGAACAGGAGCCTTGCTTGGTAGCTATACAGATGATCTTACCTGCTATATGGCAGCTTCTTTGGGTGGGGCTCCAGATATTTATAATAACCAACAAATACCATCCAACTCAGTTATTAAAAATCTATGGGCTAATTCTTACAAAGAGATTTATCTTGCCAATTCAATCATAATTGGAGTTAACTCATCTTCAGGTATAGGCATTAAAGACAAGAATAGAATCAAAGGTGAGGCTTTATTTTTACGGTCTCTTATCTACTTTTATCTCTCTCAAATATTTGGTGATGTACCTTATGTAACGACAACCGATTATACAGTGAATCAGAAAATTGGGAAGACTAGTTACCAAGATTTGAATGGATTCATTCATAATGATCTTGCTTTATCAATTGATCTGTTGGAGGATAACTACCGCCACTCGGATAGAATTTATCCTAATAAAAAAGTTGTACAACTACTTAGGGCTATAATCTATATGCATGAGAATAAGTGGTCGGATGCAGAGCTTCTGCTGAAAGATATTAAAAATAGTACTTTATACAGTTGGGAGGCAGATGTTTCAAAAACTTTTAAAAAAACAGGTAAGCATATTCTCTGGCAGTTTAAACCATTGCAGGCAAACCAACCTACAAATGAAGCAGCAATGTATTATTTTACGACTGCAGCTCCAACAGGTTATGCTTTGTCAAATAGTTTGATAAATTCTTTTGAATTGACAGACATGAGATTACAGAAGTGGATTACCAAGATGACAATAAACCAAAATGTTTTCTACCGATGTAATAAATATGTAAATGTCATAAATAATACTGATGAATACTCGATTTTATTCAGATTGGAAGAAGTTAATCTTTTGTTAGCTGAATCCTTGGTAAGACAAGATAGAAGAGAAGAAGCACTACCATTTATTAATGCAGTGAGACAAAGAGCAGGTATTTCTAATTTAGGATTATTATCAAATGAGCAAATACTTGAAGAATTACTAAAAGAAAATAGGAGAGAGTTCTTTGCAGAAAAAGGTAACCGCTTTCTTACTCTAAAGCGTTTTGGTAAACTTGATAATTTAAGCCCTGTGAAACCTAATTGGAAGACTTTCCACAAGCTATGGCCTGTTCCTTTGAGTGATATTTCGCTTAATCCTAATTTAAATCCTCAAAATTCTGGTTACTAATGAAAGTCTTTTTGACATACTTAGGGTTTTTATTCTGTTGTCTGTATAAAGCGCAGTCTAAAGACCAAATTATTCCTGATTCCTTAAAGAGGCACTATTACAATATTAGTTTCCCTAAAATATCACCTAACGAAAAATATGTAACTTTTAATAAAGCATATGATACTAGTTCAGATACCTTGGTAGTCATTGATAGAAATAGTAAAAACCTGGTAATATTTGAAGGCGGTAATATTTTAGCTAATAATGTAAATTTTACGATTAATGGTAATTTATTGATGCGTCAGGGTAAGAACTTGCAAATGTTATTGCTACCCTCTTTAAAATTAAAAGTTTGGAAAGATAGTCAAGACTATGCTTGGATTCGAGAACTTAATTTAATTTTTCTGCTACAAGGAAAAGTGCTTAAGATAATTGACGGCGAGGGAAAGGAAAATGATTCTATAAATGAGGTAATCAGTATAAAAAAAGTAAAAAACACTTTATACTTCACAACGCAGGATAATAACGAAACTTACAGTCTTCACGAATGGAATTTAAAAAATACTAAAAAATTATATTCCTCTACTAATTCAAAAATGGAAATTAAATATCAAGATCAGGCTGGTTTTTTCATTTGGGAGAAGAATGAGAGTAATCAGCAGGGTCAGTTATCATACGTAAGTGCTGAGAGTAATCAATTATTTCATTGTACTAATTTTAGGGAATCTATTAAAAATATTGATATTGCTAAATTAGAAAATGATAAGTATTACATTCATTATTATCCTGAGATTCAATCAAAGCCAAAAGAAACTATGGAGGTCTGGTATGGGAATGATAATAAAATCCAAACTAAGTTCTTTGAAGATTACATTGGAAAATATTTCATTTTGTCTACCAAAACTGGAAATTCAAGTGAAATTTTAGATCAAAAGTTGACACATCATGCTTATATAGGCAGTAGTAGATATTTACTTTCCTTTGATCCATATTATAAACATGATTACACAAAACGTTTTCCAACATTTAACTTACATCGGTACGATACAGTTCTAAATAAATTCGATTTCATTGTTGATTCCGGTTCAATGGTTTTTACTGATCCGAAAGGACAGTGGGTTTTAACTCATAATATGGATGGTAAATGGAAACTTTATGAAGTAGCAACTTTAAAAGGTACTGAAATTCCACTTGACAAGTATGAAAATGCTTATTTTTCTAAAGATGGCAAAACAATTCTTTTTGAAGGATTGGGACAAGTTTATGAATATCAGATTGCGAAGAAGAAATTACAAAATCTTCCTCTTAAGCTAGGATACAGAAATAAAGTTAAAAATGGGAATATGCAAAGCATTATTTCATCTTATAATATTTTTCGAAGTAGTTATGATTCACATAGTCCTGTCATCATAGATCTTTATGATAGAGACAATATCAAAAATGCTTGGGTTTCCCTTGGAAATAATTCTGTAAAGGATCTTATAGAAATTACAGATGATGACGTGTCGTCCGTTGAATGGAGTGAGGATTTAAAAAAACTTATCTATGTAAAAAGTAATATCAATAAGCCTCCTCAACTTATTCTAGGCGGAGATAGGCAAGAAGAAATCCTTTATGAAAGCAATTCAAAGGATATGGAGGCTAAGCACATTTTGTCCAAAATGATTACATATAAAAATAGCAGGGGAGAACCATTAAAGGGTGTTTTAATATTTCCTCTTAATTTTAAGAAAGAAAAAAAGTATCCAATGGTTGTTGCGATATACCAAAAGTTGAGATATATGGCGAATAAATATAACGTTGATGGTATTGGAATGAATTTTCCAACAGAAGGTATAAATGTTCGTAGTTTACTACGAAAGGGTTATTTCGTTTATATGCCCGATGTTGTTTTTGATTCAAGGGGAACAGGAAGATCGGCATTAGACTGTATCACAAATGCTATGAAAGCTCTTAATGCATATAATTTTATAGATTTTAAAAAAGTAGCACTAATAGGACATTCACATGGTGGTTATGAAACAAATTTTATTGCTACACAATCTAACCTTTTTGCAACATATATTTCAGGTGCTGGAAATAGTGATTTGGTGAGATCTTATCATTCATTCAACTACAATTTCAGTCGTCCTTTTTTCTGGCAGTTTGAAGATGGGCAGTACGAGATGCCCGAATCTTTTACTGATAATAAGATGTTATATATTGATAACAGCCCAATTTATCATTCTCAGACGGTACAAAAACCAATCTTACTTTGGACAGGTAAAAAAGATTTCAATATTTTTTGGGAGCAAACAATGGAATTTTATTTGGGGCTTAGAAGAAATCATAAGAGAGTTATCGCACTTTTTTATCCAGACGATGGACACAATTTATTTAAAATAAATAATCGCATTGATTTATATAGTCGAATTTCTGATTGGTTAGATTTTCATTTAAAAGACAAAGATGTACGATGGATTAATGAAATGAATAAATAATAAAGCTGTCTCTAAAATTATTACTTTGTAAGCGATGCATTTAGAGACAGCTATTGTTTAATTTGGTTGAGTATGCGTCAACTGATTAGGACATACAGAACCGTTTAATTGATAAAGAGGTTCAGCTCCCATACCAATATCTGCTGTACAGACAAATGATCCTGATGTATCGCAGTCTTTTAAACTGTCAACACATTCTGGTGTTTCACCTTCTCTAAACACGTAACCTCTAATAATGGCTAACTTGTCATTTTTCTGTAAATGAGTAGCGTATGCGCTACCTGCTCCCGCAAGCAATATAAATGCTGGCAAAAGGAGATTTCTAAAATTTTTCATAAGAATGATTTTTTGATGTGCCTACTGTTATAAGGGTTTTCGGCTTTCCCCTTTATTGAATTGCTTTGTTATAGCCTGCGCAAACCGATAACTTCGCAATTCTGTGCCTGACAATATGTAAAAGAAATTATCAGTAATTAATATTTGAGACAGTCTGTTTTTTCCTCTATTTTCGACATAGATGCTGCCCCAATAACCGGCGGGTTTAGTAGTGTAAATATCAACTATTGAGTTTTTGTTCCATAAGTCGTTAGACTCATGTTTACCTTTTAAATTAGAAATATTAAAGATTAAACCTCTATATATTTCCATATTTTGATTCACTATAATCGGAGGTGAAATCATTTTTTTTGTACCATCTCTTAGGGTTTTAATATTTATCTTAGCTTTAGTAATTGTATCAATCGTTTTCATATGTGAATTGACCTGTAGATTAGAATCTATATCTAATATTTGATTTCTATAGTAAAACATATAATATGCTTTACCTGTACTACCATCATATAATAGTTTTCCGTCTGAGTCGAAACCTCCATCTTTCTTAGTGTTTAGCGAAAAATTACTCATTTTACTTTGATGTACATTTTTTGTTGACAGTGTGCCAATTAATGTTTCTCGTTTTGAATTATCTGTGCTAAAAAAAAATGAAGTTCGTGAAGCAGGCTTTAAATGATTAAAATAAATATCTCTATAACTAATTTGCTTAATTGGATAGTTTAATGAATCTAATGATGATCTATAGATTACAGGAACACTACCGTCATATGCGAACAAGCTATTGTTTTGAATAGAGTATTTTAGTTTACGGAAACTATTTTTAGTTGAAGGTGTAATTGAAATAGTGTCGACTTTTTTTAATGACTTTTCAATCTTGAAAATTCTAAACGGACTAGTCAAATTTGCAAGATATATATGGTTATAATCACTTCCTGCAAAGTAATAAGAGTTAACCTTAAGATCAATCGATTGTTCTTCAATAATGGGATGATGGGTAAATCTTCGAGTAAAATTATTTTCCTTCTTTATAATATGTTCTGATGATAAAAAAAGGATAACCACTACTAAAATACTTAATGTATTGCTTGCACAGAGTACTAATATCGTTTGTCTTAATTTAATTTTGTCCTTAGATTTCAACCAAAGAATTGTAATGATACCTAGTATCACACAGATAATATTAAAAATCAGATGTTCAGTCCATCCTAGTTTCTCCAAAATACCTCCACAAGAGCATGGTACAAAATCACTATAATTTAATATTAAGTAGATGTAAACCGTAAATTCAGTCATCAATGCAGTTGATAAGTATAAACCTAATATTTGGGTTTTTGGATAAATTAAGATCAGCACAATAATTATTTCAACGATAATTACAGCATAAGAAATAAAGCCTGCATAAGCGCTCAGCAGAGGTGACTGCGCAATCTGAACCTGGAAATTTTCAAAATCAAGCAGTTTACTCACACTCGCATAAATAAACAACAGTATAAAAAAGTAGGAAACTGTTTTGACAAAAATATTCTGGAAAGTTTTCATGGCTATATTGTTAATTGTTTAACAGACCTGAATCAGTCTCCATTTGATTTTCTTACCGCAATAGTCAGGCATTGGTTCCCCTTTAAAAAGGGTTATTGTTGTGATGAAATTCCCCATACTTTCCCAGATGCCGCTTTCCGGACATGGTAAGCCCGTGACAACTGATATGGAGGTATGAGGAATCATAGGTCATAGAATTGATTATTTATTTTTTGGTTGATACCGCCAGTTGTCGCCATCTCTTACCGGAGGATCAGGGTCTACAATCTCTTCTGAGGATTTCGTAGAATCAGATCTCATTTGAAGATTGTTTTTGACTTCATCTTGTACATTATTATTGGCGATGGTATCTTCATCTCGTTGGACACAGTTTTGTAAAAATACTGATCCGATCATTATGCTTAAAAATGGGATAAACTTTTTCATTTTAATAATTTTTTGGTGGTTATCCCGACGTCGGTTGATTTAGAATTCTGAAGCCAAAGTTATCCGGCTGATACCTAGAAAAAAACTGTATTACGGCACTATTTTAAAATGGTGACGTTACTATTTTAAAATAGTACCATTCAAATATCCTTGTTAAACACCTGTTAATCAGTATCGTGTGGGGTTTAGGTTTTAAAGGGTATTGATTGGCTTAAAAAGGCAGTATTTAAAAGCAAAATGCGTATTTTTGAGATGGTGAGGTTCTAAAAATAAGTATATGAAAAAGTTAAATTACTTTCTTGTCCTCTTTTCTGCATTTTCCCAACTTATACTTTCGCAGCAAAAAAAACAAAGGACCTTCTGGGAGATTAGAGAATATTATGATAAAATGACCATTGATGACATTAGAGCAATGCCATCAGTGAAGGTTTATATTCAAAAAGCCAAGAGAGAAAATAATTTACCGAAACTGATTCAGGGTTATAGAGACGGCAGACAGTTTGACCTTCATAACAAAATGAAATATGCAGACAGTGCTTTAGCGGTAAGCATAAAATACAATAATAAAGATGATATCAGTAAGGATTATCTAAGTAAGGGAATTATATATTACTTCTATCAAAAGAAATATAAGCTGGCCTTAAATCAATATTTAAAAGCCTACGAATATTCAAAGGGATCAAAAGATGAGTACCATCATTATAAAGTTATTTATCATTTAGGAATAGTAAAAGAACATTTGGGCTATTATGACGAAGCCTTGGAACACTTCGAAGACTGTGCAGAATTCTACAGTTCAAAATCAAAGCAGACAATGCACGAAAATCTGCAGTTTAATTATAAGAAAGCCTATTACAATTCACTGCATCAGATGACAGTAATCAATCGGTATCTAAAGAATATTTCGACGAGTGACAGTTTAAGTGAACTGGGATACCAGCTGACGAAAGATGATAAAGACTTTATCATTGAGAATAGTTACTTTCTAAAGTGCAAGGGTATATCAAAATTTTACAAAAAGGATCTATCAAGAGCCCAAGTAGATTTGGAGAGAGCGTTACCCATTTTGCTGAAAAGAAACGACTTTGCCTGGTCAACCGTTATTTATTATTATTTTGGAAAGATTTCTGAGGTAAAAAATAATCAAGAAGAAGCCATTAAATATTACAGTGAAGTTGATTCAATTTTTAATAAAAATGGTTTTATACTTCCTGAGATTTTTAAAAATTATAATTCGTTGATTGAACATTACAAGGATAAAGATGTCAAAAAAGAGCTTTACTATACTAATCAACTTCTTAAAGCCGACAGTTTAATTTCCAAAGATTATCCATATCTGTCAAAAACACTGCACAGAGATTACGATCGAAATTCTTTGATAAAGCAAAAGGAAGATATTGAGAATGCAGGTAGACAAAAGATGTGGTTTGCTAGTATTCTAATTATTACAGGGTCAGTTGCTTTCACTGTACTTACATTTAGATATATTAAAGACCAGAAAATAAAAAAGCAATATGATCTGCTTCAAAAAAGAATTGCGGAAGGTAACAATAAAGTAATTGATATAGATGCATATCAAATACCAGATAATTCGCTAAGAAAAACTATTCTAAGTCCTGAGATTACTGATGAAATAAAGACTAAACTTGAAAAGTTTGAGAGGGAAAATCAATTTATAAGGAAGCGTTTAACACAAAATATTTTAGCAAGTAAGCTAAATACAAATTCACATTATCTTTCAGTATATATTAATGAGAATAAGGGAATGAATTTCAATAAATACATCGCAGAATTACGCATTAATTATATTACTAATCTATTGAATACCAATAATAAATATTTGAATTTTACGCTGGAAGCTTTAGCCGATGAATGTGGAATTGTGGCACGGCAGAATTTTTCTAAAGTCTTCTTGGAAGTTAATGGAATACGACCGACGGATTATATTAAAAAACGAAAAGAGGATCTTGGATTAAGCTGAATAAGGCTTCAGTAAAGGTTTTTTTGTAAATTTCTAAAAAAAGGACATGGTAACAAAAACTATTTTTAGAAAAATTGCACAATTGCATGATGAGTTAGAGCTGAAGATTAATGAGGTTTACGATGATGATAAAGATATGGTCAAGCTCGCTGAAAAATCCTTGGTCTTAATTGATGAAGCTATTCGGAAAGTTAAAGAAATGATATCGCCACACAAGTTTGAAAACAAAGGCGAAGAAATTCATTTCTTTAAAAAACTAAAACCCCAGTTCATATCAAAATTTATTTACTATTCTACAATCCTTGATGTTGAGTCCCATAAACCCAATGCAGGAAGTAAAGCCATGAAAAAGTATTATGAAGCAGAGCAGGAAAAGCTAAAAAAGTTTTACGTTGAGCAATCTGAATTTTACAGTTATTATCGCAGGGAGGCAACCTATCTCGATCATAAAATATTCGTCAGAAATTCTTATGACTTAAAAATGAAGCTGTCTTTTGGCTTTTACAATTTTGATACAAGTTTTACTACTTCCCACGATCATTTGATAGCCCGGTTTATGGCTAGCCAGCATTTTGACCAGTTTTTAAAAAAGCAAATTGAGAGTCTCAGTGATAACGTCAGCGGAAAGATGGTATCTCCTTTATTGTGGTCAGCTTCAAAAGTTGGTTTAATTGAATTAGTATATGCCTTGTACCACATGCGCTGCTTCAATGGTGGAAATGTTGAACTGAGTGAGGTCATCAAATTTGTAGAGAAATCATTGGATACTGACTTGGGTAACTTTCATAAAACCATATTCGAAATTCGAAACCGAAAACAAGGTCCTACAAAATTCCTGAACCTAGTAAGTGAAAATCTCAATCAGCATTTTCTAAATACAGAAGGCGAGTAGTACCGATCGAACCTCATTTGTTGATTACTGACATTTGAGGTTTTCTCATTTACATAAATCTCTTTCTGTGTATTTCTACGAGTGTTACTTTGCAGACTTTGCATCACTTTCCGGAGCGCCAAATACATTTTTTAAGTGCCTAAGCCTACAATAACTTCGACATACTTTACATCTGCTTATAATTTTAGGATTTAAAAGAAATTCTAAAAAAAAGTATGGATGTACAGAAAAGAGACTTGTCGTATTTCAGATTACGATTACTCGAACTCCTTAAAAGCAGTTTTCCTGAAAAGTTACATGATCAGAAATTTATAAATCAAAGATCTTCTTGGGCAGCCATTGCCTATGATGGAGCATTCATTTCCGGTAACTCCGTTGAACAGTGTGAAGAAATAGCCCATTATATACTTTTCGAGGACTTGCATTTTTCAAAGTTTGCTACCGTTTTCCAAGTCGTGTGCAATGAGTTCGATACTACTATGACTAATGAGGAACTACAGCCCTTTTCCTTAAAAATGCTATCTGTGTGCGAGCCTTTGTTCAAAGGGTATGTACTAACTGATGATTTCGCTTATAGCTTAGAGTTCGATATATTATACACTGAACTGACGGGAACCATCACAATATGGATTGAGGAAAATGGGCTTCAATAAGCGTTTCCACCTGCAACAGAATATTGATTCGCTCCGGATTGTTTTCAAGCTTGAAAAAGAGAATCGTAGAGCTACTGCCGGTGAGAGAATGCTTTTACAGCAGTACAGTGGATTTGGAGGACTTAAGTTTGTTTTAAATCCAGTAGAAAATGATATTGACATTAACAGATGGAGAAAAACGGAACACGATTTATTTAGAATCACTCAAGAGCTTCATCAACTGCTCAGAGATAATTCTGTAGACGAAAAACAGTATCGAAGGTATGTAGACAGTATGAAAGCATCAGTTCTCACGGCTTTCTATACACCACCTAAAGTTATAGATGCTTTGTCCTCAGCTTTAAATGAAAGTGGTTTTTTGATTAACAAATTTCTGGAACCATCTGCTGGTGTTGGTTCGTTTGTTCAGTCTTTCTCACAAAACAACAACAACAGCATTGTTACTGCATATGAAAAGGATTTGCTGACGGGAAAAATTCTTAAACAACTATATCCGGAAAGCAATATTCGAGTAAGCGGTTTTGAGGAAATTTCGGAAAGTGAACAAAATAGCTATGATCTTGTTGCCAGTAACATTCCTTTTGGTAATACATCCGTCTTTGATCTTTCTTACTCACGGAGCAAAAATGCTGTAAAAGAACAGGCCGCTCGAAGCGTTCATAATTACTTCTTTTTAAAAGGTATGGATATGATTAGAGATGGAGGTGTTTTGGCTTTTATTACTTCACAAGGGATTCTGAACAGCGCGAAAAATGAACCTGTTCGTCGAGCTTTAATGGAGAGTAGTGATTTAATTTCTGCAGTAAGGCTGCCTAATAATTTATTTATGGATGATGCTGGTACAGTGGTTGGCAGCGATTTAATCATACTTCAGAAGAACACTGAAAAGAAAAGTTTGAGTGAAACAGAACAACTCTTTTGCCAGAGTATACAAACTCACGATAACATCTCAAGTAATGCTTTATTTACTGGTAATACAAGAATTATCCATACTAGTGCTAAAATAGATACAGATCCTTACGGACAGCGTGCTTTGGTTTATTTACATAAGGATGGAGTAGATGGTATTGCGGGAGATTTAAAAAGAATGCTTTCGGAAGATTTTGGTAGACATCTGAATGTAAGCTTGTCCAACAGTAAACAGAATGATAAAATATTATCAACAAAAGGAGTAACAGCTTTCATCAAAGAGGATGTAGTTGTTCTTCAAAAAACAGCACCAAATCTTGATGAGACTCATAATCAGGTGGTCCCTGGTTCGAGCCCAGGTGGGACCACGTTTAAAATCAAGCACTTACAGAAATGTAGGTGCTTATTTTTTTTAATGGGTAACACATAGGTAACACAAGTAGTGGTACTTAGATCATTTTTTTTTCTTCTCTATTCTAAAGCCAAATTATACCTTTAGACCCTTTCAATAAAGTTTTTTAACTATTTCTAGGAACTTGCCTTATAAAATATAAGAAATGGAAAATGAAGTGTTATTAGAAAAGCTTGAAAATATTTAACAATATTTATTGGGTCTAAAAACTATTTTTAACGTCAAAGAACTATCTAAATATACAGGTTTTAAATGCTCTTACATTTATAAACTTGCGCATCGACGACTGATTCCCTATTCAAAACCTAATGGAAAAATGTTATTCTTTGAACGGGTGAAAATTGATAATTGGTTGTTAACTAATTCTAGTCGGTCTAATTCAGAGGTAGAGGAAACCTTAGTCAAAAAAACATTATTATACCGGAAATATTAGATAATAAATTTAGCATTCTAAAAAATCGTTTTTACTCTATTAATCACTGGAATGATTATTCGGGAAATGGTTTTGCTGACTTTAAACTGTTTAATTCTTTAGGGTTATATATAGACAGGCATCCTCGTGTTGGGGATTTTATCAGAATCGATATTCCCGGTCCAGGTAATATCGGTTCAAAAGGTTTTGACTGGGTAAGAATCGATGAAATCACTTTGACAACTAATAATGAAAAAGAAAGACATCTAATTACATGCAGACCTTCTGCATCTCCAAAAGGAGATCCAAAAACTATAGAGCACTTTTATTCTGATAGTGCGACATCAACATTCATCATTGAAAAAGGAATTGATTATATAAAGGTTGGTATCTACGGACGAAATGAAATGCTGAATAAAAAAAATGTTGGAATTTTAAATACAATTAGAAATTTTCTAGTGACTTTCGGCGGCTTCTTAAAATTAACTAAAATACAGTGGAAAGCACTTGCTGATAGAATGCTGGATTCTTACAATTAAGTTTGGTGAAAAAGAATCTTTTTTAAGTGAAAAAAAACAATTACAAATTTCAGTGTTTTACTTTCTGAAAAACAAAGCTCTTCCGTATTCAAAATTCATTCTTGCAATATTTAAAACAGAAATTCCTTGTGGACATTCTATTTCGCACGCTTCAGTGTTGGAACAATGACCAAAATGCTCAGCATCCATTTGTTTTACCATATTAATCACTCTTTCACTTCGTTCTTCTTTTCCTTGTGGAAGCAAAACCATGTGACTAATCTTTGCGGAGGTAAATAAGGCAGCACTTGCATTTTTGCACGTTGCTACACAAGCTCCGCAACCAATACATGCTGCAGAATCAAAGGCTTTCTCAGCAGTTTGATGGGTAATTGCAATGGCTGTGGCATCCGGTGCTTGACCAGTATTTACCGATACAAAACCACCGGAAGAAATAATTCTATCAAATGCCGAACGGTCAATTTTCAAATCTTTTTTTATAGGAAAAGCTAATGCACGGAAAGGCTCAATAACAATGGTATCTCCATCTTTGAAAGACCTTAAGTGAAGCTGACAGGTGGTAGTATGTTCCAATGGTCCATGAGCCAAACCATTAATCATTACCCCACATTGTCCGCAAATGCCTTCCCGACAATCATGGTCAAACTCTACGGGTTCGTCACCTTGTAGGATCAATTTCTCGTTCAAAGTATCAAGCATTTCTAAAAAAGACATGTGAGGATTTAAGTCTTTTAAATCATAATTCACCAGTTTCCCTTCACTCTGATTATCTTTCTGTCTCCATATTTTAAGATGTAAATCCATAGGTTTTTGTGTTTTATTTGTAACTTCTTACAGTTGGCTGTATTTCTTCAAAAATCAGAGGCTCTTTAATAAGCTCAGGTTCATTGTTTTCACCTTTCCAAGCCCAAGCTGAAATAAATTGAAATTCATCATCATTCCTCAAAGCTTCTCCATCTGGAGTTTGAAACTCTTCACGAAAATGTGCACCACAAGATTCATTTCGGGTTAGAGCATCATAGCACATTAATTCACCTATTTCAAAATAATCAGCAACGCGACCAGCTTTTTCAAGTTCAGCGTTCATTGCTTCGGCTTTTCCTGAAACTTTTACATCCCTATAAAATTCTTGTTTTAGCTTTTTTATCTCTTTGATGGCGAATTGTAAACCTTCTTCATTCCGGGCTAAACCACAATAATCATAAAGTAATTTGCCTAAAGTTTTGTGGAAATAATCAACAGTTTTTGTTCCATTAATGTTGATGAAACTTTCAATTTGCTGTTTAATGTGATTTTCAGATTTCTCAAATTCTACACCATCGGTTGAGATTTTTCCGGTATGGATTTCCTGAGACAAGTAATTGGCAATGGTATATGGTGCAATAAAATAGCCGTCAACGGAAGCCTGAAGTAGGGAATTGGCTCCCAATCGATTCGCGCCGTGATCTGCAAAATTAGCTTCTCCTAAAGCAAACAATCCGGGAATGGTGGTCATTAATTCATAATCAACCCAAAGTCCACCCATAGAAAAGTGAGCGGATGGCGAAATCATCATTGGCTCCTGATAAGCATCATATCCTGTAATTTTCAGATACATATCGAATAAATTCCCATATTTCTCCTCAATTTTTTCTTTTCCCTGTTCTTTAATTGCTTTAGAAAAATCAAGATATACTGCATTTTTTAACGGTCCGATTCCAAAACCTGCATCTATTCTTTCTTTTGCAGCTCGCGAAGAAATATCTCTTGGTGCCAGATTTCCGAAAGCAGGATATCGTCTTTCCAGATAATAATCTCTTTCATTTTCAGGGATTTCATTAGGAGGCCTGGTTTCATTTTCTTTTAAAGGAACCCAGATTCTACCGTCATTTCTCAAAGACTCAGACATCAAAGTTAATTTTGACTGATAATCTCCTGACTGTGGCAGTGAAGTAGGGTGCACCTGAATCCAGCTGGGTGAAGCCATCAAGGCACCCTTTTTATGTGCCCTCCAAATTGCAGAACCATTACAACCCATCGCCAAAGTAGATAAATAATAGATTTTTCCATAACCTCCTGTCGCCAAAACAACTGCGTGGGCTGCATGCCTTTCGATTTCTCCAGTATCTAAATTTCTTACAATAATACCCCTCGCTTTTCCTTCAATGATGACCAAATCCAGCATCTCGTGTCTCGTAAATAACTGAACACTTTTTTTTCCGACCTGACGCATTAATGCCTGATAAGCGCCCAGAAGCAATTGTTGTCCTGTTTGTCCTCTCGCATAAAAAGTTCGGCTTACCTGAACGCCACCAAATGAACGGTTATTCAAATATCCTCCATATTCTCGGCCAAAAGGAACACCTTGTGCAACAGCTTGGTCGATAAGGTTTAATGAACATTCTGCCATTCGGTAAACATTGGCTTCACGTGCTCTGAAATCTCCGCCTTTTAAAGTATCAACAAACATTCGGTACACACTGTCACCATCATTTTTGTAATTTTTAGCGGCATTCACTCCTCCTTGAGCCGCTACAGAATGTGCCCTTCTCGCACTGTCCTGAAAACAGAATGATTTTACATTATAGCCCATCTCACCTAATGAAGCTGCAACCGAGCTTCCTGCCAATCCTGTACCGACAACAATGATATCCAATTTTTTTCTGTTGGCAGGATTGACAAGCTTCGCTGTTTTCTTATAGTTTTCCCATTTCTTTTCTAATGGTCCTTCCGGTATCTTTGAATCTAAGATCATACTATCTAAATTTAGCGGTTAGTGAAAAATATATAAATCGGCATCAATGCAAAGCCTAAACTTATGATTAATGAATACGCGATTCCAGCATTTTTAAACCATTTTACAAATTTCGGATGAAATACACCTACAGTACTAACTGCACTTTGAATTCCGTGAATCATGTGATAGCACAATGCAATCATTGATACCACATAAATGAGCACGTACCACCATTCTTTAAAAACGGTTATGACTAAAATGTACAAATCTTTATTTCCGCTATCATCCAAAGGAAGATTACCAAATTTATAGACATACCAGAAATTCTGAAAATGAATGACAAGGAAAATCAAAATCAATGTTCCCAAAATTCCCATATTTCTTGATGCCCATGTACTGGCTCTTTTTCTGTTGTCGGTTCTGTAATTTCCTCCTGATTTCTGATTTCTTATAGTGATGATTAATCCATCCACGGCATGCACGATGATGCTCGTATATAAAACATACGAAATGATTTTTATAATTATATTTCCTGACAAAAAATGCGAATAGGCATTAAATTGAAGATGAGCCTGCTCCTGCGGTAAAAAAAGCTGAAGATTTCCAAGGAAATGAATCAGCAGAAAGAAACTAAGGAACAACCCCGTAACGCACATCAGTATTTTTCGTGATAACGTAGACAGCATATTGTATGGTTTATGATTAATAGTACCCTAGAATCTTCATCCACAGACCACCAACGCCCATATAAATAATCAGTAAAACAATTCCTATTTCCAAACCTCTAAGCCACCATTCTTTTAAATCAACATATCCACTTCCAAAAAATACAGGAGCAGGACCATGACCATAATGGGTTAGAACTCCATAAATTGAACCCAAAAATCCAAGCATCATTGCTAATAACATTGGAGGAATTCCTACGGCAATTCCAACGCTCAATAAGGCTGCATACATCGCTGCTACATGCGCGGTAGCACTTGCGAAAATATAATGACTAAAAAAGTAGACCAGAATAATAACTGGAAATGCAATGGTCCAGGTCATTCCACCAATTTCCATTTTAATCAGATTGCTAAACCATCCAATAAATCCTAGCTCATTAAGAGAACTGGCCATCATAACAAGCACAGCAAACCATACTATGGTATCCCAGGCTCCTTTTTCTGCTTTGACGTCTTCCCACGTTAAGACTGATGTGAGCAGTAATAGCGTTAAACCGATAAAAGCTGTAGTAGTGGCATCAATTGACAATGCACCACCAAAAATCCAAAGGGCCAACAGAATAAAAAATGCTAATAACATGAGCCATTCATTTTTAGAAATAGGTCCCATTTCTTTTAATTTCTCTGCAGCCATTCTAGGAGCATCGGCGGTTTTCTTTAATTCAGGTGGGTATAGTTTATACAAGACCAACGGCACTACAAAGAACGCTACCAATCCCGGTACAAATCCTGCAGCAGCCCAAGACATCCAAGTGATGTTGATTCCCAAGTTGGCAGCGAATTTCTGACACATAGGGTTACTTGCTGTTCCGGTCAAAAACATGGAAGATGCAATAAGATTCATGTAATAACTGTTCAACGTCAAATAAGACCCCAATTTTCTGTGTGTTTCCGGCTTATCGGGGACAGAGTCAAAGCTGATCGCCATGGATTTCATAATAGGGTAGATAATTCCGCCACCTCGTGCGGTATTACTCGGAATTGCCGGAGCCAAACAGACATCGGCTAATCCTAAACCATAAGCCAAGCCTAATGAACTTTTACCGAAAACTCTGATGAACAGGAAAGCAATTCTGTTTCCCAGTCCTGTTTTGATAAAGCCTCTTGCAATGAAGAATGAAATTCCTATCAACCAAATTACTTTATCTCCAAAACCACTTAATGCCTTGGTAATTGATTTTCCTGCATCACCCGGAGCAACAACTTGCGTAAGAGCTGTAAAACCAATTGCCATCATGCACATCGTCCCCATTGGTGCTGCCTTCAAGATGATTCCAAGAATTGTGGCTGCAAAAATTGCAAACAGATGCCATGCATTTTCCGCTACTCCTTGCGGTGCGGGGATAAACCATATTATAAGTGCGACTGCAAAAGTAATTGCAACAGCTTTAATGTTAATTTCTTTCATAATGATTGGTTTTATTAAAATCTACTTTGAACCTGAACAATAAAAAGATTGTTGTTGTATCGACTGGTGTTTTCAATGGAATGTTTATAACGGTCGAACTGCATACCGAGTTGAATTCTTGCACCATAGTCTTTTAAAAATTCCAATCCAAACATAGGGGTGATGGTCTGTCTGGGATTTGAATTAAGCCTAAAATTGGTATCCAAATATTCATAACGGCACGATAGTTCAAGTGCACTTAAATTTCTGTGTTTGATTTCGTACCGAATATTAGGAAGAAAGTAAACGCCTCGAATCTGATATTCATCTGGATTGTCAGGTCTCAATTCAGAAATTGTTGCGAAATATAAAACATGATTGGTAGCCTGCTTAGCTTCAAGCTGCATATCCAAACTCCATTTCGGATTAAAGTGAATAAGCGAAATAACATCTACTCCTACGGCGTAAATCTTCTTGCTCAAAACCTCTCCGACACCAGCATTGAAACCAAGATTCAACTTATACTTTTTTACAAGATCAAAGACAAGGCGAGTGGAGTAATGCTTACCATTATCATTATCAGTGATCTGATTTTTACCATTACCATTGACAACAGAAACTGCATAGTGAAAAGGTATTTTACCCAATTGTAATTGTCCTGTTGCTGCCAAACCGATCTGGAAACTAGTCCAGCCTAATTTTCCAAACTCTGTATATTGATTTGACCAATCAAAAGACTTAATGATATCAACAGGATAAGTTTCCTCAAGTCCGAACAATGGTCGGAACTGCCCAACAGTAAAGGCTAATTTAGGACTGAAAGTATATTTTAGGTAGGCATTTTCAAGAACTCTTGATTTGGGGTCATTTTTAAAGTCAGCAAGATTTGCAAGTACGGCGACTTCAGTACGCTTACTGATTTGAGCGCGCATTTGAACCCTCATATATTTAATCATAAAACTATTATCTGTTCCGCTATGATCTATATGATGTAGTCCATTGACATCAACATCCTTGGTCGTTCCAATCAGATATCGAGCTTGGAAAAGCCCTTTGAATTGTAACTGAGGATACTTAGGATTCTCAATAAGTTTCTCGCCATGTCTTAAAGTATCTATAATCTGTGCATTTGACATACTTACAAATAAAACCATCAAGAATAATAGAAACTTTTTGTAATAAGACAGAATTTCCATTAATAATTTTTTAGGAATTGGTAGTTATATGTATTAACGATATGGTTAAAAATAGTGAAATCTTAATTACTATTTTGTTTTAAAATATTAATTATTAATGAATTTGTTAAAAATAACAACTATGGTTGTACGTCTTCAAACTAACTTAGACATTTTTCAATAATTCCTTAAGGAGTATTTAGGTTTATAAATTTATTAAATTTTATTGAAAATACAAATCTTTCCCAGTAAACTTAAAATTACCCTAAACAGATCCCAAGAATTCCCCCGCCAAAAAAATAAAGAGCTTATTACGGATTTTTTAAATCTTATAACAGGCTCTTATTTTCATCCCAAATAAATGGAGCTAATCTAATGTGGAGGGTTTTTCAGTGACTTCAAAATTTTAAGTCTCTTTTTTTAATATAATATTTGAAGTCATTAATTTACTAAAAAAGTAAAAATAATAATCTGGTTTATTCTAGGATCAAAAACAAAAAAATGACTCCAATTTTGTTTAATTTGGAGTAGTTTTTTGTCAACATAACAGAACTCTCTATCGAAACCAATTATTAGTAGGTGTTAGGAGTGTTATAAGTTACAGATATACAATATAGTTAAGCTTTAGTTGAATCATTCTAAAGCAATTCTGCTTCAATTATTTTTAAATCCTGAGAATTGCCACCAACCATAATTTTGAAACTTCCAGGTTCTACTACAAAATCACCTTGATTATTATAGAAACCAAGTTCTTTTTCTGTAATTGGGAAAGAAACTGTTTTTGATTCATCCGGTTTTAAGTTGACCAATTCAAATGCTTTCAATTCTTTTACAGGCCTTGCCACCGATGCAAATTCATCCTGAATATAAAGCTGGACCACTTCTTTACCTTCATATTTTCCGGTGTTTTTAAGGGTTACAGAAACCTGAATGTTTTCGCCTTTCGCAAACGACTTTTTATTGATTTTAAAATCAGAATAGTCAAAAGTGGTATAACTTAACCCAAAACCAAAAGGATAGAGTGGTGTTTTTTCTGCATCGGAATAATGGCTCCAGAAAACATTGTTGTCTTTGTCTGTATAGCGTCCTGTACTATAATTGTTGTAATATATTGGGATTTGACCAACATTTCTAGGGAAAGTCATTGGTAATTTTCCACTCGGGTTATAATCGCCGTAAAGAACCTGAGCTACTGCATTTCCGGATTCTGTTCCCAGATGCCACGCTTCTACAATTGCAGGAATATTCTCCGATGCCCAATTGATGCTCAAAGGTCTCCCATTATTAAGAACCAAAACGATGTTAGGATTGATTTTATAAATTTCTTTTAAAAATTCTTCCTGTAAACCTGGAAGATTGATATCAGTTCGGCTTCTTGCTTCTCCTGTGCTGAAGCTATGTTCACCCAAAACCATTATAATGACATCTGCAGATTTTGCTGCTTGTTTTGCTTCTTCAAGACCAGATTTGTCTGTGGTGTTGTACTTAACTTCTGTTAAGAACGTTGGTTCTTCTGTAGTAAGTTTTGGACCTTCAACAAAATTAAGGGTATTTCCAGTGTAATTTTTCAAACCTTCCAAAACAGATACTGCAGTGTTGTTATCAGACGCAATTCTCCAACTTCCCAGCGGTGAGTTTTTACTTGATGCCAAGGTGCCTAATAACAAAATTTTCTGTCCTGACTTTTTAAGTGGAAGCAGTTGTTTTTCGTTTTTCAGAAGGACGATGGATTTTTTTGCCATATCGAGGACAGCTTCGTGATTGGCTTTGCTTCCTATCACTTCTTTTTCTCTTTTCTCATCTAGAAAACGATATGGATTATCAAACAACCCCAATTCATATTTCACACGTAAAATTCTTCTTACGGCATCATCTACATATTTCTGGTCAACTTTTCCTTGCTTCATCAACTCGATGAGGTGGGGAACATAGATTCCGCCTTCCATATCCATATCAGTTCCAGCTTCTACAGCAGAAATAGCAGCCGATTTTTCATCTTTAGAATAACCCCAAGGAATCATTTCTCGTATTGAAGCCCAATCCGAGATGACAAAACCAGAAAATCCCCATTTGTTTTTCAGTGTTTCTTTTAAAAGATATTTGTCTGCGGAAGCAGGAATGCCATTGATGGTATTGAAAGATGTCATTACCGTTCTCAGGCCTGTATCAACAGCAGCTTTGAATGGAGGTAAAACCTGATTGTATAATGTATTGCTCCCAATTTCCGAAGCGTTATATTCTAATCCTGCTACAACAAAACCATATCCTGCAAAATGTTTTGCGCTGGCAGCAATTCTAAGGGGAGATTTGAAGCTGTTATCACCTTGGAAGCCTTTTACTCTGGCAACTGCTATTTTACTACCAAGATAAGGGTCTTCGCCGGCGCCTTCCATCACACGTCCCCACCTTGCATCTCTGGAGATGTCCATCATTGGACCAAAAGTCCAGTTGATACCGGAAGCTGCTGCTTCAGAGGCTGCAACCTCTGCCGATTTTTCTATAGCAGCCAAATCCCAGCTCGCAGCTTCTGCCAGAGGAATTGGAGACAAAGTTTTATAACCGTGGATGACATCAAAACCTATAATCAAAGGAATGCCTAATCTTGTTTGCTCAACGGCGATTTTCTGAACTGCTTTTACTTCTTTTACACCACGTACCGTCAACATAGAACCAACCAAACCTTTCTTAATGTTTTCATATTTCTGTTCTGCTGTCCCACCAACCGGAGCTGGACCTGTAACATCCCAAAAACCATTGTATTGGTTCATCTGTCCCACTTTTTCCTCGATGGTCATTTTTGCCATCAATACATCGATTTTTTTCTCTATTTCGGAGTTGAGTTTTTGTTGCGCATTGGCATTACTCACTGTTATTATGCTCATTAATGTGGTGATTAATATTTTGGTTATTCTCATTATTGGATTTTTTTCCTGAGTTATTTTTACTTTAAGTTTATTTAAGGTTCTCTGATGTGTAAGCTGACGCAGGTAAGTCAGCTTTGTTGTAAAGGTCAGATTGAGCAACGTTACTCCAAGCATATCTTACAGCAACAGGATTTGACACTTCTTTTGCAGAAATGATAATTTGATTTCCTTTTATCTCAACAACAGCAGTGAAAAATTTTCCATCTTTATCAGCTACTTCAAATAGTTTTGATTCTTTATTCTTAAAATGAAGTCCTTCTGCAAAATCATAGGTTATAAAAGCTTTTTTGCCCTTATATTCTACAGATTTCACTTTCGGACTTTCTACTAGACCTAAGTCTTTCTTATAAATATTTTTCAGAATTAAATTCGCCATTCTGATGCCCACTGGTTTCTTGTTTTTTGGATGGATGTCGTCCGTTTTATCTAAATCAGATGTCACAACCAATCCGGAATCAGGGACAGTCTCAGAAACAACTCTCTGTGCATTTTGGATTCTGACAGTAGTATCGCTCCAGCCTGTGTAACCTGCAATCTGAACAATATAAAAAGGAATGTCATCTGCTTTTGCTTTTCTCCAGGATTCTATCATAGAAGAAAGTAAAGTAGAGTAGCCTTCAGGATTTCCAGCGTTGGTTTCACCCTGATACCAAAGGATTCCTTTCGTTTTGAATTGATTGATTGGATAAATCATCGCATTGTAAGCACCACCTGTGGGTGTTGGGTAATATTCAGAATTTCCGAGTTTTTTATAATTTTCCAAAAGTATCGGATTTTTGGAGAAAACTTCATTTGGAGTCCATAATTCTGCAGCAGAACCTCCCCACGCAGAACAGATAATACCGACAGGAACATTTTTTAACTCATTTTGAAGTCTTTCAGCAAAGAAATAACCAATCGCACTAAAATATTTCATCGTTTCCGGTGTGCAAACCTGCCAATTTCCAAATAGATTGTTCTGAGGAAATTCTGATGAAAGTTTAGGAACCGAGAAAAACCGAATGTTGGGATAATTTGCTTTTGCTGCTTCTGTGTCTCCATCTTTTATTCCCCAAGCTGCGCTCATTTCCATATTGGATTGTCCCGAAACGAGCCAAACCTCGCCCAGCATTACATTTTTCAAAATAACTTCGTTGTAGCCTTTGAGAGAAATAGTGTAAGGTCCGCCTTCTTTTCCTGTGGGGATTTTGAATTTAAAAGTTGCATCATTTCCTGCTGTTACTTTGTATTCTTTGTCAAGGAAGTCTGCAGTTAGTGTGATTTCTTCTTTAGGATTGGCATTTCCCCAGATAACAACTTCTGCATTGCGTTGCAAAACCATATTGTTTGTGAAGATTGCAGGAAGATGGATATTGGCAAAGCACATATTGGCGATGAGGGATAATAGTATGGTAAGTTTTGTTTTCATTTTTTTTTCGATTTTAAACCTTCAAGGTTTGGTTTTATTTCAAAAATTTCTGATAAAAAGGAATAAGCTGGTCTGCCATTATTTTATCGTCATTAATATTAGGATGATAGCCACAGCCTTTTGGTGTCATTTCTTTGAATTCAAAAATCTCTATAGGTGGATGTTTTGTATCGTTTTTGAAAAAGTCTTTTACTTGATTAAGGTAACTGATGAACTGCTTATTTTTCTCTCCGTTTACCATTGGGCTGTTAAGAAGAATGATTTGAGTCTTAGGATAACGTTTTTGAATCATTTTAATAAACTCGATGTAATTTCCGATGTATTTATCTTTATCAAAAGGAAGCCTCGCCTTTTTACCATCACCGTCAGAAAAATCGTTTGTTCCCAGACAAATTGAAACCAAATCCGGCTGATAAAAATTGTCGAAATCGGCTTTTCCGTTACCGTTCAAAAATAGATTATTGTACACATCAGGAAGAATTGTTTCTTCTGACTTTTCGGTGTTCCAGTTTCTGTACATTCCGTATCCTGAGACTGAACTGAGCAAATAATCTGCTCCCAAAGCTCTGGCGGAAACGGGGCCGTAAGCAAGATAAGCGTTGTGCTGGTCGTACCATTCGCCTTGTCCACAAGGAAGAACGGACTCATCATTTCCCATTCCGCAAGTAATGGAATCTCCAATAAATTCGATTTTTTTGGTTGATTTTGGAGTAAAGGGAATCGCATTGATATTGCTTCCGTCAAACTCTATATATCCATTGCTGGCTTCGGTTGCTTTAGTAAGTTTGATATGATGTTTTACTGGTGAGCTGGTTTCTAATTTATAGTTTTTTGCATCTCCTGCATCTATTTTTATTCTTCCGATATATTTTCCGTCAATCTCAATAGAAATCCAATTGTGATGACTGTAAGTATCTACACTTTTCAGATTCACTTCGATGGTTTTACCTTCAGTTTCAAATTCTACATAAGAGCCAGGCCCTATTAAAAGTGCTTTGTTGTAAAAATTTTTCTCAACTCTTCCACCAAAATTGAATTTGTTTATATACTGCCCCCTGGAATCGAATTGGTGAAGATAGTCTCTGGTTTTGATTCCAGATTCGGTCAAATCAAGAAGCTTCCAATTTCCTTCTGATGAAGCGGTTGGAAGAAGCATCGAGCAGGTTTCTTTTTTGTCTGAGACTGACCACGTAATCCAGCTGAGATTTCTTTTTATCATCCAGTCATAATATTTCTGCCATTCCGGATAATCAAATTTTCCGTCTCCTGTGGCTTCCATTCCCGCTGATTCCGAAATGAAAACAGGTATTCCTGCATTAAGTGCTTCGTCGGTTCTGTCGCGCAACCATTTTCCGTGCGTTCCTGCATAAAAATGTACGGTGTACATTAGGTTTTTAACCCCTTTGATAGGATTTTTTTGAACTAAGTCAATTCTTTGATCCCATTCCGGGCAACCAACAAGAATAATATTGTCCGGGTCGTTTTTACGGATTGTTTTGATAACATCTTCGGCGTATGATTTTACTTCTTCCCAAGATTGCTTTTCAGGTTCGTTGAAAACTTCATAGACGACATTAGGATATTTTCCGTATTTCTTAGACATTTTATCGAAGAAATCTTTAGCTTCTTTAGGATGAATCTTATGAGCGTGCCAGTCGATAATGACATAAACGCCTTCCTTGATGGCTCCATCAATGGCAGATTCCAAAGTTTTGAGATTTTCTGTCGGTTTTTGAAGGTAGGCACCCTCAGGTTCTATTCCCAAAGAGGCACGTACAATATTTACGTTCCAGTCTTCTTTCAACCAATGAATGTTTTTTTGATTGTAAAATCTCGGATGCCAGTTGTTCCATCCGAAGCTTGTTCCTACAAGACGTACAGGCTTTCCTTTCGAATCAGATAGTTGTGTGCCGATAAGTTGCAGATTGCCGATTTCCTTAACAGGATTTTTCCCGAAAGAAATGATACATATTGATAAGAATATAAAAGCAAGTATTTTTTTCATATGCCAATCTTTATTTTTTTAATAGTTATATGGAATCTTGATATCATCATTTTTGTTAACAAAATCAAGGCGATTTCATAAAGCTAAAGATTAGAAATTTTCATTTTTTGTCTAATTTGAGTTTTCAGGGTTATTGTTTATCTGTAAAGTTTTAGGTTTGAAGCATCCTTCAGAAAGAGCGTTTTCTCGTCTTTATAAAACTTCATGAAATCCTTTTCAGCAGAGTGTCCTTTGAAAGGAAGATAATATTCTACTTCGTTATTTTCCGGTTTGAATCCAGCATTTCTCCAAAAGAGAACGTAAGAAAATTTGTATTTCTCAATAGATGGTTTTAAAACTTCTGTAAACCATTTGGAATCTGGAATTTGATTATAACCAATCTCTCCAATTGCCGGGATTTTGTTTTGTTTTTTGGCAACTTCATCCAGGGTTTGCATCCAGAAATCCAGATTTTTAGCAAATTCATTACCTTTATCTATGCTCCCTCTTTGATAAGCATCAAAAGAAACCATATCGACATATTCGTCCCCAGGATAACGTTTCAGAAAGTCTTCGGTATTTTTGAATTCTATACTTGTATTATAGCCCAAAATTAAATTATGTAGTCCTTTGGTCTTTCTGAAATAATCTGTTGTAAACCGAAATAGTTCTTTATATTCTTCATCTGATGCAGAGTTCGCTCCCCACCAAAACCAAGTTCCTGTATGCTCATGCCAAGGACGCCAAATAATCGGAATTGCTTCTCCATTTTTACCTTTTAGGTCTGCCAAAAAATCTGCTACTTTATCTAGGTAAGTCACAAATTTCTGATGATTTTCTCTGCCCGGAAAAATACTTTTGATGGATTTATTAGAAAAATCCCAGGCATTCTTTCCTGTTATTGGATTATTAGCGTGCCAACTGATGGTAATGATTCCGCCTTTTTCGTAACTGTCGCGGATGTATTGTTTCATTTTATCAAACGGAACACCATCCAAATTTTTGTCTTTTCCAAGTTCTATATCTCCCAATTCCCATCCAAAAACTGCAGGATAATCTCCAATGGTTTCTTTTACATCGCTTCTGTCGTTTTGGTATTTCCAATAAACACCATAAGCCAAATCATCCTGATGACCTACAAAATAACCTTTATCCTGAGCTTTACCAAGGTTTTCAAAAAGCTTTTGAGTTTCTACCGTTGCTTTTGAGTCTGATATTTTGTATTGTGCAGAAAGTAGAGTAGAGGCAGAGATTACAAGAGGATATATAATATTTTTATAAACTGAATTCATTTTTGTCTTTTCCAGATTATTTGATTTTTACAAGTCTTAGCATTAGAATGTCTTTTGATGGAATAGTTGCTTTAAGGGTTTTCTTTGTATTCCCCAGTTCTTTTTTTGTCCAAAGGTCTACCACTTTGTAATTCTGAATGCTTGTATCAAAGGTTTTTTTAGAGACTTCATCATCTGTAAATTTATTACTTTTCCAATCGAAAGAAATGTCTTTTTCAGCTTTATCTCTATTAAGAAAAGCAACTGCCCAATCCCCATTTTCCAAAGGTTTGAACCAAATTTCGAATTCGCCTTCGTCTTTATATTTGAGAGCCTGGACTCCCAATTTGTCTTGATTGATTGCAATGACGTCTTTGTTTGTCAAAACCTCTTTGGTATCTGGGGTCATGTTTCTGATGTCATTACCTGCGATGAGAGGAGCTGCCAACATTGACCACATAGAGAAATGTGCTCTGTCTTCTCCTTTGGTAAGAGCGCCGTTTCCGACTTCCAGCATATCCGGGTCGTTCCAATGTCCGGGACCTGCATATTTTCTAAGGCCTTCTTGCATATCTAGGATTTGCATCGTTCCAAATGCTTTCCATGTTCCGTGGTCTTTCACACAATCAAAACAGTTGTAGATGTCACCTGTTGTTCTCCAAAGATGCCCCACATTTTCTCCCCATTCCCAAGGTTTGTTATCTCCCCATTCGCAAATACTTAAAACTATTGGCCTTCCAGCTTTTTTGAGTGCAGCAGTAAATGTTTTATAAGCACCTTCAGCTTTCAAACCTTCAGTATTACACCAATCATACTTTACATAATCGACGCCCCATTTTGCATAAGTAAGCGCGTCCTGGAATTCGTAACCTCTGCTTCCTGGTCTTCCTCCGCACGTTTGTGAACCTGCATCAGAGTAGATTCCCAACTTTAATCCTTTGGAATGTACGTAATCCGACAAAGCCTTCATCCCGGATGGGAATCTTGTTTTGTCTGGATGGATGAAACCGTTCTCATCTCTGTCTCCGTGCCAGCAATCATCTATATTGATGTAAGTATATCCGGCATCTTTCATTCCCGAAGAAACCATAGCATCGGCCATTTCTTTTATCATATTTTCATCAACATTGCAGGCAAACTTGTTCCAAGAGTTCCAGCCCATTGGAGGTGTAAGCGCAAGATCAGGATATTTTGTATAATCCTGCACATAATTGTTACCCTGTGCAGATAGAGAAATACTAATGAATGCGAAAAGAGAAAGAACCGTTTTTTTCATTTTTAGAATTTGGAAGTTATATTTTAAGCTCTATTGTAGTCGTCTTCTATTCTCACAATATCATCTTCTCCGAAATATGTCCCGTATTGGACCTCTATAAAAACCACGGGCTCAGAAGTTTTATTTTCTATCCTGTGGTGCGCTCCGAGTGGGATTTGAGCAACTTGCCCTACAGAGTAATCACGAATATCATCATTAATTGTAATTGTTCCTATTCCCGAAACAATCGTCCAGACTTCGGCTCTTTTGTGATGATATTGAAGAGAAAGTCTTGCTCCTGGGTTTACCTGAATTCTTTTCACTTTATGAAAGTCTGCATCTTCCAAAACCCAATATTCTCCCCAAGGTCTTACGTCGTGTTCCATAATTTTTATTTTTTATTTAATTATTAAAATTTAGTTTTATATCATCTACATACATGGTTCCGGTCGCATCGCTGAGAGCCAGCATGATTCTCATTTTTTTAGAATGTTCCGGAATAGGTAGACTTTTAGAAAATTTTTGCCAATCTTTTGCTTCTGTTACAAAGAAGAGAGGTTCGTCTTGCGATGTTTTCTGAGTTCCGTTCGTAGTGAATTCTACGATCATTACGGCTTTGTTCCAGTCGTTTTTTCCTTGCTTTATATCTTTAGTCTTTACCATTGCGGAAATATCCAAAGTTTTAGAATTGTCCGGAATGTCAAATATCTGATCTACGCCTGTCCAAGTTTGAATTTGTGAAGTGATTTTAATACTTTTTTGACCAGAGAATTTTTCCTCTGTCGTATTTTCTCCGTTACCTCTCCAACCTTGTAATCCATTTTCGAAGTCACCATTGGAAAATAATGCTTTTACCACAGGTGAATCATCAGTAAAAACTTTAACTTCGTTTTTTTTGGTTTCAGCTTCTACAATTTTGTTGTAATCTTCTTGAGAAATAGGAGAGATTCTGATGTCGTCAAAGAAAAAACTCCCTGTACATTCGGATAAAGCGAGCATCAATTTTCCAGAGCGATCCTTGTTGATAGGAATGATTTTTTTGATTTGCTGCCAAGGTGAATTTCCATCTAAAGATATGATGTTTTCTCCTTTTCCATTGATTTCTACAATTATTACAGCTTTGTTCCAGTCGTTTTTTCCTTTTTCTACACCTTCTGTTTTTACCCAGGCAGATATTTCTATTGCTGCAGTATTTTTTGGAATCGAAAAACTTTGATCAATGCCTTTCCATTGTGGCGAGGTGTATTCTGTAATATTGCCACCCTTGCTACCTATTCTTTTATTGTAAGGGTCGATTGTCAGAACAATTTCGTTGTTCCAGGATTGAGCGTCGTACTCAAAACTTCCATTACTTAGCAGGTTTTTTTGACCAAAAGTCATTAAGCTTGAAATCGAAAAAATACTTAATACAACTTTTTTCATTGATGTTATTTTAAACGATTAATCACTTCTATACAAGCTCTTCCGTTATGATAAGGGCATTTCCAAAAGCCAGCTTTGTCTTTTTCTATTTTTTGGTAGTTTTTATCGATTCCCCAAAACCATTCTCCATTCTGATGGTCAATGATATATTTTTGAGTGAATTCCCAATTCTTTTCGAAAATGTCAAGATATTTTTGATCATTAGTCAATTGATAGGCATTCACAAAACCAATCCATAGTTCCGCCTGTGGCCACCAATGTTTTTCGGCAATTAGGTGATTTTCTTCAGGGTCGTATTCGTACCAGAGACCACCATCTTTATCCAAACCTTCCAATGTTACATCTGCCATTTTTACAGCATAATATTTATAGTTTTTGATAAGATTTTCATCCTCTGAAACTTCTGCGCACCATTGTAATAGCCAGGCCGCTTCTATATCGTGTCCGTAGGAAATGACGTCTTTTTTCTCGTTCCAGTTTTCATCGAAAAATAATTTGAGATGCCAAGAGTTTTTATCGATAAAATGCTCATCAATAGTTTCTAAAATCCCTATAATATTCTCACGTAATTCTTCATCTTTCCAAACAAGATAAAGATTTGCAAAAGCTTCAACAATATGAAGGTGAGTGTTCATCGTTTTCTTCTCATTGACATCTTTTTCGCTGAGACGCATATCTTCTATGTCTTTCCAATCGCTTGTGTAAGCTTCAAAATATCCTTTGTTTTTTTTATCAAAAGAATGTTGCTGAATGCTTTTATATAAAGTAATTGCAAGTTCCAGAGCTTCTTTGTTTTCAGTGATTTTATAGAATTCACTTAATCCATAGATGACGAAAGCTAAAGCGTAGATCTGGTTTTTGGTGTCTTTTGGAGTTCCATCCGCATTGATGCTCCAATAGATTCCTTTTTGTTCTGGGTTGTAGAATTTTGTTTTGATCTCATCGAAAGCTCTTTGTGCTATAGAAAGATATTCGGGATTCGGTTTTTGTATATAAGCAGCAGAAAATGTCCATAATATCCTTGCGTACATTACAGAGCCTTTTTCGGCTTGTGGATTTTTGTTTTCAAGACAATCTATTTCCCCGATAAAACCGCCATTGCTCTCATCGAGAGTATTTTGACTCCAATATTTAAGAATGTTTTGAAGTTCGATCTCTAATTCTTTTGTGATAGATTCCTTTTGCATTGTTTTTAGATTAAACCTTCGAGGACAAATCCTCGAAGGTTTTTGAAAATAATAGAGAAAAAATTATAATTGTTTATTTTTATCTACAATTCCAATAATCGTTTGAACGGAATCGTAGGATGTAAATTTATCTTCTGCTGTATTGATACAGTAATCTAAAAGCTGATCTACAGACGAAACTGCAACATGCATTCTTGTATCGGAAGATGCGTAATATATAAAGACTTTGCCATCCTCATCAGCAATCCAGCCATTGGAAAACAGTACATTGGAAACATCCCCAATTCTTTCTATGCCTTCCGGAGCCATAAAATAACCTGCCGGCTTGTAAGTTACTTTTCCTAAGTCATTCAAGTCTGTCATAAACATATACAATACATAACGTAGTCCTGCAGCTGTGTTACGCACACCATGAGCCATATGTAACCAACCTTTTTCTGTTTTGATAGGTGCAGGTCCAAGACCATTTTTAAGTTCGTAAACCGTATGGTAAGTTTTTCCGTAAATGATATGTTCATCTTCTACAACAGGATTTGTCATGTCTGTAACGTAACCAAGACCAACACCTCCGCCGGAGCCTACATCTATGAAACCATCTTGCGGACGGGTGTAAAGAACGTATTTTCCATCAACGAATTCAGGATGAAGAACCACATTTCTCTGCTGACCTGTATTGGAAATCAGGTCTGGCAATCTTTCCCAGTTTAAAAGGTCTTTTGTTCTCACGATTCCTGCATTGGCGATTGCCATAGAAGTGTCGCTTTTCGAAGCGTTCGGGTCTTTTCTTTCGGTACAGAAAATCCCGTAAATATAGCCGTCTTCGTGCTGGATGAGACGCATATCATAGACATTGGTGTCAGGATTTCCTTCAATTTGAGGAATCACAATAGGTTTTTCCCAAAATCTGAAATTATCGATACCATTTGGGGATTCTGCAATTGCGAAAAATGATTTCCTATCATATCCTTCGACCCTTACAGCCAGTAAATACTTGTCGTTCCATTTCATAGCTCCTGCATTGAAAGCTGCATTGATACCGAATCTTTCCATAAAAAAAGGATTTTTTTCTGCATCAAAATCGTATCTCCATTCCAATGGTGCGTGGGCCGCGGTCACCACCGGATTCTGATATCTTGTAAAAATTCCGTTTCCGGCTTCTGCAACAGGAGAATTAGTTTTTTTTATTAATGTTTCAAATTCTTCTTTCACAACATTCAGACGTTGACTGAATAATTCACTCATTTTATTGTAATTTAAATATTAATTTTATTATTGATTGTTTTGTCTTTTGACTTCAAGCTGCTGAGTGATCTCTTTTACTTTTTTATCTGATAATGGATAGAAAAGCATTCCAATGAAAGCTAAAACACAACACACCGCAGGTAAAATACTGATCATGATTCTTTCACCGAAAATAGTTTCGGCACTCTGCTCCAATGCATCCGGGATATAATTGAAAATTGCCAAAATCCATCCACTCAATGCTGCTCCAAGTGCCCAACCTAACTTTTGAGACATAGATGATGATGAAAAGATCAGACCTGTAGCTCTTCTTCCTGTTAGTAGTTCCTGATGGTCCACTATATCCGCAAACATAGACCACAATAGGGGCAATACATAGCCGGCAAACATTGATATTATGAATTGTAACAAAAATATGACAGGAAGATTATTTGGTATGAAATAGAAGATTACACTGAAGATACCAGCAAGTAAAATAGAAATCATATAAGTTTTTTTCTTGCCATATTTTGCGGAAATACTCGGAGCCGCAATTACTCCGATCAGATTGGCAGCTTGCCCGATTAAGAAATAAATAGTTGTAATATCCCATCCAGTTCCTGTCATTTTGTAACTCACTTTTACATAATCTCGAAAATAATAGATTGCAACACTATCTCTAACCGCATTGAAGAGTAGGGCAGCCAAACCTGTTCCTACCAATATCCACCATGGTGTATTACGGAAAAGATTGTTAAGGTCTGTTTTTATAGACGTATTATCTTCTGTTTCTATTTGCGTTACGCGCTCTCTTGTCCAGCTAAAGCATAAAAAGAAAAGAATGACACACAGTATGCCAATAACTCCAACTCCAAAAGACCATGCAATTGCAGATGTACTGATTGAAGTTTCTACAGCTTGTTGAGTTTTTTCATAGTTTTCTGAATCAAATGTTTTTGCAAAAAAATCAATTAATGGCTGTAATAACATGAATGTTACAAAGCTTCCAATGAATGCAAACGACATTCTGTATGACGAAAGTGAATTTCTCTCTTCAGGATTTGAAGAAATTGAACCAAGGAGCGATGCGTAAGGAACATTGATTAAAGAATAAACAATCATCATCAAAGAATAGGTGATGTATGCATATATCAATTTACCGGAACTTCCAAAGTCTGGAACATAGAACGTAATGACTCCCATCACAGCAAAAGGAATTGCAAACCAAAGCAGGTAAGGTCTGTATTTTCCCCATTTAGATTTGGTTCTGTCCGCAGCAATTCCTACGAAGACATCAAAAACAGAATCCCATAATCTTGCGATAAGAAACATTGTTCCTGCAGCTGCGGCAGTGATTCCAAAAACATCGGTGTAAAAGAAGAGAGAATACATCCCAAATATTTTCCAGAACATAGACGATGCTGCATCCCCGAAACCATATCCGATTTTCTCTTTTAAAGTGATTTTATTTTGATTCATTTTATCGTTGAAAAAGTTTATTTATAAATATTTGTCTTTTGAATATCTTTCAGAAATAGTGTTTTTTCATCGTCATGAAAGTTTTTGAAATCCTGTTCATTAGGATGACCTTTGTAAGGTACATAATAATGCATCTTGTTCTCATGATTCAGTCCGTGATTTCTCCATGCCAAAACATATGAGATCTTGTATGGTCCGATGGCTTTCATCAAAGTTTTTGTCCAAAACTGGTTGTAAGGTATTTCTTCGTAGCCGGTTTCTGCCAATGCTGGAATCTTGTGATGTTCTTTTGCTATCTCATCCATGATCTTGAACTGTTTTTGGCTTTGCTCTACAAAAGAATTATCTTGAACAGGATTGTTATAGACATATTTGTCAAAACTTATCATGTCAACAAACGCATCACCGGGATAAAATTCTAAGAATTCTTCTTTTGTATTGAAGTCGGATGTATTATAGATCCAGATTAGATTATTTACTTTCTTATTATTGGTAAGATACTCATAAGTGAAGATCCAGAGCTTTTTATAATCCTCCGAGCTGCAGTTTCCTTTTCCCCACCAGAACCAATCGCCTGTAAGCTCATGATAAGGACGGAAAAGGATAGGTACGTTTTTTCCATCTTTCCCTTTGATACTACTTAAATATTTCGCGATTTTATCCAACCAACTTTTGTACAGCAGATGTTTCTCTGCGCCAGGTAAAATTACTTTTATACTTTCTTTGGTATTGTCCCAAGCATCTTTTCCTGTTTTTGGATTAGAAGTATGCCAACTGAGTGTATTGATGCCTCCCATGTTATAGACGCCTTCCATCATTTTCTTCATTTCTTTAAAGCTGAAAAAATCAATTGGTCCATTTTTTTCGTTCTCAAAATGAATCAGATCCCAGCCAAAAACAGCAGGATAATCGCCTGCAGTTTCCAGCACATCACTTCTCCCTTCCTGCATCCTCCAATTGACACCATAGCCCAAATCATCCTGATGCCCAAACATAATTCCCTTATCCAAAAGAACCCAAAGATTCCTGTAGAGGTTTTTGGTTTCTTGTGTCGCATTTTTGTTCACAGGTCCTAATGTGTTCTGCGCCAGAAAAAACCCTGAGCACACCATTAAGGACATTAATTTTATTTTATTTATAACCGTCATTTTAGTATTACTTAAATGATTTAACGATTTTCAGATTCTGATGTTTGGCTGTACTTCCTGATGACTTCCCAAGTTGACTTGTCCGACTGGAATACGGCATTCAGACCTTGTTCTTCCATTGGTGGATCGCCCATATAATCGTCTCCTTTTTTCCAATATATTTGTCTGGGAATCGGTTTGGAAATACCTCCAAATGCCCAAAAAGCAGTTCCTGCAAAACTTCCGTTTTTGTCTTTGTTGGTTTTCCAAAGCTTGAAAATAGCATCGTAATATTGATCTCTTAAAGTCGTTGTGCTATTGATGTCAAAAGAATGATGATCTCTCGGAAATCCAAATTCTTCCAAAACCAATGGTTTATTATGTTCATCGGCTACTTGTATATGTTTGTTGATATATTCTAATGTTTTATCTTTTGCATTTTCAAAACCCTCATCCATTTTGTTTTTATCAAACCAGCCCCAGTTTTTTGGCCAGATATGAATAGTAAGATAATTAATGTTTTTATCACTGTGGTTTTCTTTGTATAGCGACATGTCTTCTGTTCCCATTTCACCCTCGCTTCCAGTTGTAACCAGGTGATTTTTGTCTAATGATTTGATAAATGCGGCTGTTTCAGAAATGAATTTTTTATAGTCCTCATTAGCAGTTGGTCTCATTGGTCTTGGTTCGTTCGCTATTTCCCAAGCCATTAGAGTAGTATCATCAATATATTTTTTTCCAGTGATTGTATTTTTTCTGGTGATGATATTTTTAACTTGCTGATAATATTGAGCTTTACATTCTTTACAAGAGTAGAATTTTGAAGTATAATCACGAAGTTCATCCCAATTGAGCGCTCGTTTCATTGTCTCATCATCGATTTTGCCGTTCCAATTGAGATATTGAAGCCAACCGCCGCTCCATTCCCAATTGTTGGATAGGAAAAGTACAACTTTTATGTTTCTTTTTCCAGCTTCTGACATTAGAATGTCCAATCCCTTTAGATTTTCATCACTGAATTTCCCTGCTTCCGGCTGATAGCTTGGTTCTACGCGATTCACCCCGTTGATTTTTCCAGCTCCTTCTACACCTGCTAAGACACGGATGTTTTTAACATTGTTATCTTTCAGAAAATCCAATTCTTTTTTTAGTCTTTCGATTCCTTTTTCTGGATTTTTTTCCAAACCAAGATAGGAAGCATACCAAAAATTGGTTCCAACAAAGTAATAAGCTTTGTTTTTATACACAAATTGATTTTGTTTAACACTCACAAATTTTTGCGCAAAACTCAAACTCAATAGATGGATTAGGTATAATAATAATATTTTTTTGAAAACATTCATTTGATCGAAGTTTTTATTAAATGTATTAACATTTGGTTAATGCCAAAATTATTTATGTATGTTTGTGTAGTGTAATGTTATTTTGTCATTTTTATGTATGAAAAAGACAAGTTTTTTATAAAGTACTGTTTTGTAAAATATTAAATCCGATATAATATGGACAAAAATTCAACTATTCTTAGGGAGATTGCTACTATTTCTCCTGATGAGACGTTCTTGGTGTTTGATAGGGTTAAGAAAAACTTCGATTTTCCCATTCATTATCATCCGGAAATTGAGATTAATTTTATTTCCAAAGGCAAAGGGAATAAAAGAATTGTTGGTGATCACGTAGGAGAGATTGATGATTTGGAACTGGTAATGGTAGGGGCGTTTTTGCCACATTGCTGGGATAATTACAAAGGGAAATCCAAGAAGATCCATGAGATCACGGTGCAGTTCAATCAAGATTTTTTTGATTCTTCATTGATGAAAAGAAGAATTATGAAGCCTATAAATGATCTTGTTAAATTATCTATAAGAGGGGTTCTTTTTTCAAAAGAAACAGCGCAGCGATTAAAGGATAATTTTTTAGGATTGTCCAAGAAGAATAGCTTTGAAGCTTTTATGGAGATGATGTTTATCCTTCATGAACTGGCGATTGCGGAGGATAAAACTATTTTGTCATCATATAGTATAGAACAGGAGACTTTTGTAGATAATGACAGTATGAAAGTTGTTCATGATTATGTGCATAATAATTTTGAAAAAAAGATCAGTCTGGAAGAAGTTGCCCAACTTGTGAATATGAGTATTGTGACTTTTAACCGATATATCAAGAAAAGAACAGGTAAAACTTTTGTTAATTACCTTAATGAAGTTCGTGTAGGTTATGCTGCGAGATGGCTTATAGAAAAGGATTTGACGGTGTCGGAGATTGCTTTCGAAGCGGGTTTTAATAATATTGCAAACTTTAACAAGATTTTCAAGTCTATTCAGAAATCAACACCAAGTGAATTCAAAGCGAAATTTAATGGAATTAAAAAAGTGCAATAATTTTGTTTTTTAGAAAAATTAACAAATAAGCTAACTTTTTTGCTCATTCTATTGGTTCTTTTTTGTCTTAAAATGACACTATATTGATATTTTTTCATTGATTTTTAATGTAAATTTATATAAAATAATAAAATATAATCATGTTTTTTCATGGTGTATTGTTTTTATTAATGTATTTATAGATAGGCATTTGAGAATGTTTTTTTATTTTTTATTGTTCTGTGATATAAAAATAACATTTAATAATGACAAAATAACATTAATGCAAACGCGAAGCAAAATTTAGATTTGCTATAAATGTAAACAGAATGTTAATTAAATTTTAATTGACTTAAAAATCAACCTTAGTTATACCATGAGAAAATTAAATCAAAACGCTGCAAGTTCTATTCACCTGAACAAGGCAGCATGGTTTTTTGCTCTTTCCCTTTTACCTTTCGGCGCCCTACAGGCTCAGAAGACTAAGAAGGACAGCCTAAAAGAAACCAGTATCGATGAAGTCGTTGTTATTGGTTACGGCACACAAAAGCGAAGCGATGTTAACTCTGCTGTATCATCCATCAAAGCAAAAGACTTGGCGGATGTGAAGCAGGTTTCGGTTGACCAAATGCTACAAGGGAAGCTGGCTGGTGTCGCAGTAACGGTGAGTAGTGGACAGCCTGGTTCTGCAGTATCTGTAAAAGTAAGAGGCACCACATCACTAGGCGGGATCAATCAGCCATTGTATATCATTGATGGTGTACCAATTTCTGGTGATGCCACAGGATACTCTACTACTGGAAGACCTATTGCTGGAAATGACCTCTCATCAACAGGTGGATCTGGAAGCGTCGCCGTATCTCCTATATCATTTCTAAATCCTAATGACATTGAGTCCATTGATGTTTTAAAAGATGCATCTGCAACAGCAATCTACGGTTCCAGGGGTGCAAATGGTGTTGTTATTGTCACCACCAAGTCTGGAAAAAAAGGAGTGGGCAAAATATCTTATGAAGGTTTTACTTCTATTGCAAGCAATTATAAATATCTGGATGTTTTAAACCTCCAGCAATATGCGAAATTGCAAAACGCAATGGCTCCCATTTTTGGAACACAGATCAGACCCGAGTTTGCACACCCAGAACTTCTAGGGAATGGCACAGACTGGCAACGTACTATCTATCAGAAAGCGATATCTCAAAGTCATCAGGTTTCATTTTCTGGTGGCAAGGATGACACCACCTATTATTTATCAACAGGATACACAGATCAGCAGGGAACAATTATCAATACTGGTCTCAAAAGATACACACTTAGGCTTAATCTGAACACAAAGCTGAAGCCTTGGCTAAAAGTGGGAGCCAACCTTTCAGGAGGGGTTTCCAACGAAAGATTTACCGTTAACCAAAGTTATACAGGATTAATCAGCAACACTTTACTGCAAGCGCCTGATCTTCCTGTTTATAATGCAGACGGAACTTACGCCTCTCCTCCAGCTGGACAAAATGTAAATTATTTCAATCCGGTTGCAGAAGCGCTGACCAAAGTTAATAAGCTGGTAAGAAAAAACTTTTTAGGTAATATCTACGCAGAAGCCGACATCGTAAAAGGGTTGAAATATCGTGTAGAATTATCTGCCAATACTGAAAATTCTACAAACACAGAGTTTTGGCCCGCTTTTAACAGAGGATCTCAGTCTAATGACATTGCTGATCTTTGGGTAAGAGATAATGAATGGTACTCTACCAATATCAAAAACTTCCTTACTTACGATAAATCCTTTGGACAACACAAGTTTACATTATTAGTTGGGCAAGAAGCTTTGGACAGCCATTGGAAATGGCAAAATGCGCAGGGACAGGGTTTTAAATCTAATGACATCTATAATATGAACCTTGCGGAGGACACCAATGTCATCGGAAGCAATGACAGCGCATCTTTACTTTCATACTTTGCACGTTTGATTTATGACTTTAATAACCGGTACAGTATCAATGCCTCTATCCGTAGCGACCGCTCATCGAAGTTTGATCCGATCAATAATGGGGGTAAAAATCAGACAGGTTATTTTCCTGGTGTTTCAGGATCTTGGCGTGTAACCAATGAAAGCTTTATGCAGTGGATTCCTCAGAATGTAGTTAGTAATTTGAAATTCCGTGCTGGATATGGTGAAACAGGAAATCAGCAGATTCCGAACAACAGATATGCGGCATTACTAACACAATATAATCTCGCTTCAAACCTTCCGAATCCTGATCTGAAGTGGGAAACGATGAAACAGACCAACTTTGGAGCAGACCTTACATTATTCAAACGTCTGAATATTGTTTTTGATTGGTTTGACAAGACATCTTCCGGATTCCTCTTCAGTGTTCCATTGCCAGACTATCTTACAGGAGGATCCTCACAGTATGGAGGTATTGATGCACCATTCTCCAATCTTGGAAGAATGAAAAACAAAGGAATTGAAATTTCTGTAAATTATGAAACAAGAGGAGAAGGGCTCAACTGGAGCACAAATTTAGTTTTCACAAGAAACAGAAACACTGTAGAAGAACTTGCGAATGGATTATCTGACATCAATGGAATGGTAAACATCAACGGTTATCAGCCAATGGTCGCTACCAATACTTTAATTGGCCAGGCAGTTGGAACTTTCTGGGGTCTTAAATCCGAAGGACTTTACCGTACCTCGGCAGATCTTCAGAATGTGCCATCTGTTTACGGAGCAACACCTGTTTTGGGAGATGTGAAATATGCTGATACTAATGGTGATGGAAAAATTGATGACCTTGACAGAACAATTATTGGAAACCCAAACCCTGACTTTACTTTCGGCTTTACCAATACATTCAAATATAAAAGTCTTGACTTGTCATTTTTCTTTACAGGAACAGTGGGTAATGATATCTTAAACCTAACCAAAAGAAACGGCACGCAGAATGCGATGATGTTCCAGAACCAACTTGTAGAGGCCATGGACTACTGGTCAACAGAAAATCCCAATGCCAGCCAGCCAAGATTAATCAATAGTATCTCTCACCCAAACATTATGATTTCTGATCGTTATGTTGAGAAGGGCGATTATCTGAGACTTCAAAATATAACATTAGGTTACACACTTCCTGGCAATTTTGCATCACAGGTAGGACTTTCCAGAATGAGAGTGTATGCTACTGCCCAGAATTTGTTCACAATCACCAGCTATTCCGGCTACGACCCAGAGATTGGAGATTTTAACCAAAATGTACTTCTATCCGGTATTGATAACGGCCGATACCCAACGCCGAGAACTTTTATTTTTGGTGTTAACTTAGAATTCTAAAATTGATAAAAATGAAAAAGCTAAATAATAATAATAAAACAATACGGTTTTTTGCAACATCAGCTATTGCAATGATGTCCTTGGCATCGTGTGCCGATGATTTTACAAACCGTCCTTCTGAATCTGCTATTACTTCAGACAACTATTATCAGAATGATGAGCAGGTACGAACTGCTACTGATGCTATGTATTTTAAGACTTGGTTTCAGTTCAATAACAAATTTTTCTATGCGATTTCGGAAGTTGGTTCCGGTAATATGTACACCAATTCGTCCGACGTAAATGCAATGAGAACATTCAACATCACTTCTGCTGATCCAGAAATGAATGCTGGTTGGCAGTCCCTTTGGGCTAATATTGCTCAGGCCAATTATCTCATCAACAACCTTAAAAACAGTGCAGGATCAAGCGTGAGCGAGTCTGTCATCAACAATGCATTAGGTGAGGCTCATTTTATGCGCGCAACTGCCTATTTCTATCTTGTAAGATTATGGGGAAATGTTCCAATCATCGTCAACACATTGGATATTGTCAACAAACCTCAGGTTAACACCAACCCTACTTCTGATGTGTATGAACTTATCAGAAGAGATTACACCAAAGCTATTGAACTTCTGGATGCCAAAATACGCGGAAACGCTTCTGCAACCAATGCCAAAGTTTCTAAAGGTTCTGCAAAAGCAATGCTTGCGAAGGTGTACCTGTACAATAGAAATTATGCTAAAGCAAGAGAATTATCCCAGGAAGTAATAAACAGTGGCGAGTTCAGACTATTAGGCGGAACTTCTGCTTATTCGTCTGTAGGAAAATCATTCGGAGATCTCTTCTTGTATCCTAATAACAATAATGAGGAATCCATTTTTGCATTGCAATGGAAAGGCGATGCCAACTACGGCTCTGCAAACAACTGTAACACACAATTTGGAATTGCGAACGGAACTATTTCTACTTCCAATGCGTCATATGGCGGTGTTTTTGCGCCATCACAAGACATTCTTTCGCTTTATAGCACTAATGATGTCAGAAGAAATGAAACAATTATGTTTCCCGGCAATGTTTATCCCAATATGAAATACAAGGATGGCCTCGAATTCAAAACTGGACTTGTTGTACCATCTGCCGATCTTATCGGTGGACAAGGAGCTGGTGCAGCTATCAAAAAATACTGCATCGGAATCGTAAACTCTAGCCTTACAGGACCTGTCGATTCTTGGGCTATGATGGATAATAACACATACATTATGCGTTATGCGGAGTTGTTGCTGATCCATGCAGAAAGTATTCTTGCTGGTGGAAGTTCAACTTCGGATGCTACAGCTTTAGCCTCTTATAATGCTGTAAGAAATAGGGCAGGTCTTTCCAGTGTTTCTTCTTTTACTTTTGACGATTTATTCAAAGAAAGAAGAAAAGAGCTTGCTTTCGAGGGTGATTATTGGTTTGATCTGGGAAGAATAGATCGTAACAAAGCGATTTCTATTATGTCTGCTCAGAATAGAGGAAATATGAACAATGCAGAATACTTTACTCCAACTGAATCCAGTTTTACATTACCTTATCCGGCAAATGATGTAGCTAAAAACCCTAAACTTTTGGAGCAACCAGTTCCTTATCAATTCTAATATTATTTGAACTATGAAAACACTATTTTTTAAATCTTATAAGTACGTTTCATTAGTAATATTATCACTAATAACTATATGTTCTTGTAATAATGACGATGCTGCTTATCAGGCAACTGCTCCTTCAGTAGAGTTTGTGTCAGCTTCTGTAGATGCAGATGGGAAACCAGTTGATCCTCTTACTCCAACAACAATTGGTTATGCTAATAATACCTACGTTATTCAGGGAAAAGGTTTTGCTAGCCTCAGACATATCTATTTTAATGAAAAAGAATCTTATTTTAATCCAAATTTAGTTACAGATACACACATCATTGTTACAATTAATACAGATACACCGTATGAAAATGGAAACAACAAAATTAAAATTGTAACAGGAGTTGGTACCATAGAATATGACTTTATCATTGCACCACCAGCACCGGTTTTCACAAGCTTTAACCCTATTAATGCTGCAGACGGAGAAGAGGTGACTCTTTATGGTAATTATTTTGTAAATCCTACTGTTAAAGTTGGAGAAAATGAAGCTGAGATTATTTCCAAAAGTTTGACAGAAATGAAAATCAAACTCCCTGCAAATTCTCAAGGCAAGAAAATTACAGTGACTACACTTTCTGGAAATAATACCTGGGGAACTGCAGTTGGAACGGCTATTTTTGATGACAAATTTTATGCTCCTTGGGATTTTGAAGCTTGGAACAATCATACTTATGTTACTGACCATTCTGCGGCTTTCCAAGGGAATGTGTTTATCAAAAAGGAAATTAATGGATGGGATAATATCCAAGGAAACTGGGGTTGGGATCAAGATGCGGTAACTAAATATACAGGAATTAAATTTGCTGTTAGATCCGATGATGATGGAAAATTAGAGTTAATTTTCAATGGCGATTGGAGTGATGCGGAAGTAAGGCAGTTTACTACTGGAAAAGATTGGAAAGAAGTGAAATTTACTTGGTCGCAACTTAATAATCCAGCAGCTGTACAGAATATTACTTTTAAAGAATTCACTGGTAACAAGCACACTTACTATTTCGATAACATCACTTATATAACAGAGTAATTTTAAGAATTTTTCAATAACAAGAATTCTTCATGTATTGAAGGGTTCTTGTTGTTTATAAGCTATAGTGAAACAGAATTTAAACTCTTAAGGTGGATGTAGTAATTTAGCGTCCAGTTAAAGTTAAGCATAAAACCTTAATTTTAACCTATGAAACGAGAGAGAAAAATCTATGATCCAACATTTAAAACCAAAGCTGTTCAACTGAGCAATGAGCGAAATAATATCTCAGAACTCGCAAGAGAATTGGGAATTGCAGTCACGCTGCTTTACAAATGGCGCAAAGAGTACGAACAATTTGGAGAAGGCAGCTTTCCTGGGAATGGGAATTTAAAACTCACACCCGAGCAGGAAAAAATCCACGAACTGGAGAAAAAACTCAAAGATGCAGAGCTGGAACGTGATATATTAAAAAAAGCAATCGGCATCTTCTCCAAGAGCGCTCGATGAAATATGTGTTTATTAAAAGCTACGAATCCATATTTCCGATTGAAAAGATGTGTAATGTTTTGCAATTAAGTTCCAGTGGCTATTATAAATGGAAAAATAGACCGAGGAGCAAGAGATTGCTTTTGAAAGAAAAAATAAAAGAGCAAATAACTTCAATTTATTTTTCATCAAGACAACGCTATGGAAGCCCCAGGATTACGTTTGAGTTGAATTCTTTAGGCTATAAAATTTCCAGAGTAACCGTTGCAAAATATATGAAAGAACTTGGTTTGAGAAGTAAATTAAGCCGAAAATTCAAAGTAACGACGAACTCTAAACACAATTATTTGGTAGTGGAAAATGTTTTGGACAGGAACTTTTCAGTGAGAGAAGCGTCGAAAGTTTGGGCTTCGGACATCACTTATATTCAGACCAAAGAAGGGTTTTTATATTTGACCACAGTTATTGATCTGTATGACCGGAAAATAATTGGTTGGAGTTTGAGTAATGGGATGAGTACCGAGGAAACTAGTTTAGCTGCTTGGAAAATGGCTGTCAAAAACAGAAAAATAGGGGAAAGTTTAATTTTTCATAGTGACCGAGGTGTTCAATATGCAAGCAAAAAATTTGCAAATACCATCGATTTTTATGGCGTTACAAGAAGTATGAGCCGTAAAGGAAATTGTTGGGATAATGCGGTGGCAGAGAGCTTTTTCAAATCCCTAAAAACAGAATTGATCTACGGTAACAAACTCATCACCAAAGAAAAAATGGAGCTTGAAATCTTTGAATACATCGAAATCTGTTACAACAAAAAAAGACGCCACAGTGCTTTGAATATCAAACTATTGAAGAGTTTAACAATCAAAACAAAATTTATCAAAATGTAGCTTAACTTATACTGGAATTTCTATTTGCATATCCAAAAACGATCGTATAATTTTCTATAACCGTGGAGAAGAGTTTGTTTTTCCCAGAAGTGCTGGTATTATGGGAATGGGAGTTCGTTTTTGCTATCCTCCGAAAAGTGTTGATACGGTACTGAAAGTTTTAGAAGCTTTCAGTAAAGGTGAACAAAATGAAGCTTCGTTTTGGTTTAATTACTGGGATAAACTGATTTATGTTAGATATTTTGCCGTGATTCGAAAAAAATTATCGTGGCGTAATTGAGATGTCGCAGGATATTTCTGAGAGAAAAAAAATTGAAGGGGAGCGAAGACTTTTGGAATTGGCATGATAATTATCACTTAAAATAAAATACCAAATTGTCTTTTATTCAAAATAGATTTTTATCTTTGTATTATAAAAATAGCAAATGTTTTCTAAAACCTGTGAATACGCCATTCGAGCTTTGATATTTATCGCACAGAAGTCTAAGGACGGAAGTAGGGTGGGGATTAAAGATATTTCAGCAGGGATAGATTCTCCGGAATATTTTATTGCTAAAATATTACAGGATCTTAGCAGAAAGGGCTTTGTACAATCAGCAAAAGGACCCAATGGAGGTTTTTACATGGAAGGAAAAGATCTTGAACAGTCTGTAGCTGATATCGTGAGAGAAATAGATGGGGATAAACTCTTTTCGGGTTGTGGTCTCGGTCTTAAAGAATGTTCGGAAGATCATCCTTGTCCTATTCATAATGATTTTAAGCATATTCGCCAGAAAATAAAAGATATGCTGGAAAATTCTAAAATCGAACTGTTTGTTAAAAATCTAGATTTGAAGTTGACTTTTCTAAAAAAATAAACCACTTAAATAATTAAAAAGATAATAATTTATAATATAAAAACTATCAAATAATAAAAGACTTTAAGGTATTAATATATTATTTAATTTAATTATTTTAAAACATGATAATCTTTGTAAATCTATACAAAATGAGAAAATCACTCTTAGTAACAGCTGTTTTGTCTGCATTCATTAGCTTTAATTCCTGCAAACAAAATGAATCTGCTTCATCTGAAAACAAGCAAGATGCAGAACAGATCAAAACGGACGGAACTACCGAAGAACTCAAGTTTGCCGTCGCACCGAATGTTCCCTTACCCGTTGGTAACCGTGCCGCGAAAAAAGTTATTGTCAGACTTGAAACCATTGAAAAAATGGGCGAACTTGCAGATGGAACGCAATATAATTTTTGGACTTTCAACGGAACAGTTCCCGGAAGTTTCATCAGAGCAAGAGTGGGAGATGACATTGAACTTCATCTTAAAAATAACGAAAATTCAACCTTTCCTCACAATATAGATTTACATGCAGTAAACGGCCCCGGAGGTGGCGCAGAAGCAACTTTCGTTGCGCCAGGAAAAGAAGCTGTGTTTACTTTTAAAGCAACCAATCCGGGTTTATACGTTTACCATTGTGCAACTGCACCTGTCGGAATGCATATTGCCAACGGAATGTATGGTTTGATTTTAATTGAACCGGAAGGTGGACTGCCAAAAGTAGACAAAGAATTCTACATTATGCAGGGTGATTTCTACACAAAAGGTAAATTTGGAGACAAAGGTCTTCAGGAATTTGATATGGATAAAGCTATTTCCGAACATCCTGATTATGTTGTTTTCAATGGTAATACAGGTGCCTTGTTAGGCGCAAATGAGCTTCAGGCCAAAGTAGGTGAAACCGTAAGATTCTATGTTGGAAATGGTGGTCCAAATTTGACATCATCATTCCATGTTATTGGTGAAATTTTCGACAAAGTATACATCGAAGGTGGAAGTAAAATTAATGAGAATGTACAAACAACGGTAATTCCTCCGGGCGGAGCTTCAATCGTAGAGTTTAAAGCGACAGTTCCCGGCGAGTATGTGATTGTGGATCATGCGATTTTCAGAGCTTTTAATAAAGGTGCTTTAGGTAAAATTAAAATCACCGGAGCTGAAAATCCTGCGGTTTACAAAAAAAACTAAAATTACTTACGGTTACATTAAGGATCTAAAATATAGAAATAATGAGAATTGTGGTGAGTATGTTTTTTGCAATTGCCGTAACCCTATTTTCTTGTTCCAGACATTCTAATACGCATGAAAAATCTCATGATGTTCATAGCCATTTAAAATATGTCTCCAGTTCAAAAAAAATGGTAAGAATTGACGGAGGTGTCTATGAAGCTTTTATAGGTAAAGATTCAGGAAGAATTGTAAAAGTAGAAACGTTTTATCTGGACGACAGCCCGGTTACCAATGCAGATTATCTCAGATTTCTTAAAGCAAACCCTCAATGGGCAAAAAGTAAAGTAAAACGTCTTTATGCAGACAGCTCATATCTTCAAAATTGGAAAAGTGACTACGAAATACCCGAAAATCTAAGTCCGGATGCGCCGGTTACAAATGTTTCCTGGTACGCAGCGAAAGAGTATGCAAGAAGTGTTGGTAAAAGATTACCTACAATTGATGAATGGGAATTTACAGCATTGGCAGATTGCAATTCAAAAAATGCTTCTAAGAAACCTGAGTTTACGGACTATATTTTAAAATCATATCAGAAAAAGGATAAAAATAAGCAAGTTATCAAACAAGATTTTCCTAATTATTATGGTGTTTATAATATGTATGGAATGGTTTGGGAATGGACATTTGATTTTAATTCTGTAATGATGAGCGGAGAATCCCGCAAGGATAATACGACAAACGAATCTCTCTTCTGTGCAGGTGCTGCCATCACTTCCAGTGATCTTAGAAATTATGCAGGGTTCATGAGATATGCACTCAGAGGGAGCCTTAAAGCTGATTACTGTCTTAATAACTTAGGATTCAGATGTGCAAAAAATTTAAATAAATAAAAAAATGAAACGGTTACTATATCTTTTGTTTGCATTTTCAGTTTTGTCATGCAGCAAAAAAGAAGAGATTATCAGTCCCGACTCGATTTACAACTTGGGTTCAGTATGGGAAAAACAGGATGGAAGTAAAATTTCCTTTATAGATCTTAAAGGGAAAGTAATTGTAACGACAATGATCTTTACCTCATGTAAAACTGCTTGCCCGAGGCTGACTGCGGAAATGAAAAAAATAGCAAAAGAAGTTGGAAAAGTAGATTCTGATAATATCGAATATTTATTGATTTCTGTTGACCCTAAAACAGATACTCCTACAGTTATGCAGGCTTATCTAAAAAACAATCAGCTTGATGAAAAAGAATGGATGTTTATCCGCAGCAACGAAAACGATACCAGGGAAATTGCCAATATTATGGCCGTGAAATATAAAGAGATTTCTCCTATGGAATTTTCGCACTCCAATATTATTAGTGTGTATTCAAAAAAAGGTACACTGGCTTACCAGAAAGAAGGCCTTGAGAACGATATTCAAAGTACTGCAAAAGAAATTAAAAAACAACTAGAGTTATAAATTATAAAAAAATTAAAAAATGAAAAAGTTAGTATTAGGTACAGTTTTATCAGCAATCACAATGATCTCATGCTCAGATAAAAAGCCAACAGAAACAGCGGTAGAATCTAATGTAATGCTTGAAGAGCCTAAGACAATAGATTCTGCAGCAATGGCATCTAAATCTGAAACATTAACACCCGAAGCCGAAGGAAAAGAGTTGTTAGAAGGAATGGATTGTCTGTCATGTCATAAAGTAGACGCTAAATTGGTTGGTCCATCATATCAAGATGTTGCAGCAAAGTATACAGAATCAGATATTGATAAGCTTGCGCAGAAAATCATTGATGGCGGAAAAGGAAACTGGGGAGATATCCCAATGACACCTCACGCAGGAATGAGTAAAGAAAATGCTCAGAAGATGGTAAAATATATTCTTTCTTTAAAAAAATAGATAAATATTTAGATAATATGTGAAAGTTAAAACAGCTGAACCTGTTTTAATCTCATTTTTCTCTCTGGCATTACGAATCCATGTTGTTTATTTGCTGAATTTTTAATTATCGTAATACCATGAAGAGAGTGGCTTTTGAAATAATTGAGTTACAGTTTATATTTTAAAAATCTGTAATTGAAACAAAGCAATAGTGAAAAAATAAAAAAATTTTAAAATAATAAAAGATAAAAAAGTATTAAATTATGAATACACAGACAGACTTTATAGGAGACATTGTAGCAGAAGATTTTAGAACTGCTTCGATATTCAAAAAATATGGCATCGATTTTTGTTGTAAGGGAGGTAGAACGATAGAAGAAGCGTGTGGTCCGAAAAATTTAGATAAAAATCAAATTTATTCCGACATTGAAAACCTTCCGAAGACTGATGGTAATTCGATTGATTTCAACAGTTGGCCATTAGATCTTTTAGCAGATTACGTAGAAAAAACGCATCACCGCTATGTGGAAGAAAAAACGCCAATTCTTCAACAGTTTTTAGATAAGCTGTGCAAAGTTCATGGCGGAAGTCATCCAGAATTGTTCAAAATTAAAGAACTTTTTGATGGTTCAGCTCAGGATTTGGCAGCTCACATGAAAAAAGAAGAATTGATACTTTTCCCATTCGTTAAAAATATGGTGAAAGCAAGAATTGAAAACACAGCAATTCCTCAACCTCATTTCGGAACGGTAGAAAATCCAGTAAATATGATGAAGCACGAACATACAGTTGAAGGAGAAAGATTAAGAAAAATTGCAGAACTTACAGATGAATATACACCTCCTGCAGATGCTTGTAATACCTATAAAGTAACATTTGCAATGCTTCAGGATTTTGAAAATGATCTTCACAAACACATTCATTTAGAAAATAATATTCTATTCCCAAAAGCAATTAACCTCGAAAAAGAATTTTCTGTAGAACATTAAATCGTAAAGATTATGACAACTAAAAAATTATGGACCTGGCTTGCAGCAGTGATTATCGGTTCATTTGTAGTTTTGATTTACTATGGCGTTGATATTTACAGGAAAATTCCGCCTGTTCCCGATAAAGTAGTTACAACAGATGGAAAAGTTGTAGCGACTGGACAAGATATTAAAGACGGTCAAAACGTTTGGCAATCGATTGGCGGACAAACTGTTGGGAGTATTTGGGGGCACGGAGCCTATATTGCACCTGATTGGAGCGCAGATTACCTCCATCGCGAATCTCTGCTTTTATTAGATGAATTGGCAAAAAAAGATGGAAAAATTTATAAAGATCTTCCTGATGATGAGCAGGCAAGATACAAGGTGCTTCTGAAAAGAGAAATCCGAAAAAACACTTTAGATGAGGCAACTCAAACAATTGTAATTTCTCCCGAAAGAGCTAAAGTACAGGCAGAATTAGCAGATTATTATGCTAAGATATTTATGAATGATGCGGAGATGAATCAGCTTCGTGACCATTATGCCATTCATAAAAATACAGTGAAAACTGAGGAGAGGATGGCAAAAATGAACGCTTTCTTTTCCTGGGCAGCCTGGGTTTGTATCACTGATCGCCCCGGAGACACAGGAATTACATACACCAACAATTGGCCTCACGATGAATTAATAGGAAATATTCCTCCACCATCGCTGCATTTATGGTCTGGATTCAGTGTATTAATGTTATTAGGTTGCGTTGGGTTGTTGGTTTTCTATCACGCTAAAAATAAAGAAGAAGAGATCAGTGAAATGCTTCCATTGGAAGATCCTTTGAGAAGTATGAAACCTACAGCTTCAATGCGTGCAACTTTAAAATATATTTGGGTTGTTGCTTTATTGATCTTAGTGCAAATGTTTGCAGGTGTCATCACAGCGCATTACGGAGTTGAAGGAAGTGGGTTCTATGGTTTTCCGCTCGATGAGTTTTTACCGCAGTCAATTTCGAGAAGCTGGCACGTACAATTAGCTATTTTCTGGATTGCTACTTCGTGGTTGGCGACAGGATTATACATCGCTCCTGCAGTTTCAGGATACGAGCCGAAATATCAGGTTTTGGGTGTCAATATTTTGTTTGGAGCTCTATTGATTGTAGTTTTTGGCTCATTAGCCGGACAATGGTTAGGCGTGATGCAAAAGTTGGGCTATGTAGATAATTTCCTTTGGGGACATTCCGGTTACGAGTATGTAGAATTGGGAAGAATTTGGCAGATCTTATTGTTAGTGGGATTAATTCTTTGGTTAATTTTAATGGTAAGAGCTCTTTTACCAGCATTGAAAAAGAAAGATGGCGACAGACATTTATTATTACTCTTTACACTTTCTGCAGTGGCAATCGCATTATTTTATGGTGCAGGATTGATGTACGGAAGACAAACCCACATGGCAATTGCAGAATATTGGAGATGGTGGGTAGTGCACCTTTGGGTAGAAGGCTTCTTTGAAGTTTTTGCAACCGTTGTAGCTGCGTTTTTATTTACGAGATTAGGATTACTAAGATTAAAAGCTGCAACTCATGCAGTATTATTTTCAACAATTATTTTCCTTGCCGGAGGCATTTTGGGGACGTTCCACCATTTATATTTCAGTGCAACACCAACAGCAGTTCTGGCTTTGGGAGCAACATTCAGTGCACTCGAAATTGTTCCATTGGTTTTAATAGGATTTGAAGCGTATCAAAATTATCAAATCAGTAAATCTACTAAATGGATTAAAGCGTATAAATGGCCAATTTACTGTTTCATCGCAATGTGTTTCTGGAATTTCCTAGGAGCCGGTATTTTCGGATTTGCCATTAATCCACCGATAGCATTGTACTATATTCAAGGGCTTAATACCACTGCGGTTCACGGCCATGCTGCATTATTTGGAGTGTATGGAATCCTTGGAATTGGTTTGATGATGTTTATGTTGAGAGGATTGTATCCAGACAGAGAATGGAATGATAAACTGATCGGTTCGGCTTTTTGGTTAACTAATATCGGATTATTGGTGATGGTAACCATTAGTTTGCTGCCGATAGGAATTATGCAATCTGTAGCCTCAATTAAAGAAGGGTATTGGTATGCACGTTCCGCCGAATTTATGCAAACCGATATGATGCATACATTGAGATGGCTGCGTGTTCCGGGTGATATTTTATTGGCAATAGGAGAAATGTTATTAGTAATTTTCATTATCGGACTGAAAACCGGCTGGTCTTTAAAAGATAAAAGATAATCAATTATTTAATCCTGAGAACTGCCACTTTTGTAGTGGTGGTTCTTTTAAATTTTAAAATATGAAAAGAAACGAAAACTTAGCCCCGCTTTCCCGAGATCATCATTTCGGATTGCTTTGCAGCTGGAAAATTCGTCAAGGGATCAAAAAAAATGTTTCTTATGACAGAATAAAAAAATACATCAATCACTATTGGCAGGAAAATCTAAGCCGTCATTTTGAAATCGAACATCTCGTACTTCCCGAAATAGAAAACAATATTCTTCAGATTCAGATGGAAAAAGAACACAACGAGATTCGTAAGTTAATCAATACCATGAATCAAACTAACGATATCCGTATTTTAGGAGATTTTGCGAATGCTTTAAGCAATCATATTCGTTTCGAAGAGCGGATATATTTTCATCATTTAGAAGAACATTTATCTGATGTAAAACTGAATAATATTGGAGCTCAACTTGAGCAAATACATCAAAAAGAAAATGATCTTTATGAAGATGAATTCTGGAAATAATTTATTGAATTTAAATTAAAAAAATGAGTATTAATATTCAATCACGATTGGGCGACTATCTTTATTTGGCGATGGGTGACTGCAACGGTCATAAAGTTGTAATAGCAGTTGGTTACACTTTTGGTTACGCAGATAAAAAAGCTAAACAATTTGAAGAAGCAAGCCTAGGAACTGTAAAATACATTGATATTTCAGTCGTGAAATCTGGTGATAAAGAAAAATGCAAAACTTTGGAAAAATTGGCTTGATTTTACAAATCCCCACAAATATTCTTGAATTTTAAACGGATGGCCTTATCTTTAAAAAGGATAAGAAAGTCTTATTTTAAATCTTTTTTTTCGTGTATATTATGAAAAATTGGGTTTATTTAAGGCTTTCTTATTGCATATTTTTAGCAAAAATTTTAATGTTAAATTGTAAAAGAATGTATGCGCTGTGAAATTATAATCAAATTTTTACTGTGCTGTCAGGATTTCTCAATTTTAGTTTTCGGAGCGATATGATCAACAGTTTATTTAGAGAATGACTGGATTGGCCACATATTTTATACAATTCAACCGAGCGTAAGCGAAAACCAACTTTAATATCTTCAAAAATTATTTTTAAATGTTAAAAAATAGTCAGACAATACACTTTAATTTTTGGTTAAAAATCTGCGTTATCAATTTCTTCATTGTTTCTGTAGTTGGTGTGATGATGCGCTACAATATGGCTTTTTCGTTGCCTGGATTTAATCATAAATTTATGCAGGAATCGCATTCACATTTTGCATTTTATGGTTGGGTTTCGGCGGGAATTTTTCTTTTTGTGACGAAATATTTAAGTGAAAATTTCAAGAAAATCAATCTTCCGAAATATCAATATTTAATGATTTGCAATCAAATTGGTTCCTACGGAATGTTGTTTACATTTCTTTATGGAGGCTATTTTTGGTTGTCGATTGTTTTCTCCTCAATTGCTTTGTTTATTGGGTTTGCGTATTTTATTTTTTTGTTAATTGATACAAAATCGAATGAAAATCCTGAAATTATTTGGTTGAAATCAGGCGCTTTTTTTGCCACATTTTCAGCAATCGGGATTTTCGGATTGGCATATTTTTCCAGTAAGAAAGAGGAGCTTGATGTTCTGTTTCGAGCTTCCACTTACTTTTATTTGCATTATCAATACAACGGATTTTTCCTGTTTTCCTGCATCGGATTGTTGTTGATTTCATTAAAAAAAATCGGAATTGAAATCAAGGAAAAACTCAACAAAACCATTTTCTTTCTTTTGTTTTTCGGATGTTTTTTCGGATACGGATTGTCCGTTTTATGGATTGAAATGAACTCAGTTCTATATGGATTTTTTGTCGTGATTTCCGTAATTCAATTCTTCGGCGCAATTCTATTTTTGAATTGGATAAGAAAAACGAATCTTTTTAAAAATCAAAATTTCATACAGAAACTTCTTCTCAGTATTTTTGGTTTTGCCTTTATTTTAAAATTTCTGCTTCAAAGTTTGTCTGCAATTCCGGCTTTGGGTGTTTTTGCATTCAGCAATATTAATATCGTAATTGCGTATTTGCACTTGGTTTTACTAATGGGAATCAGCCTTTTTCTAATTTGGAAAATTGTACAAATGAAAGAAATTGAATTTAATAAATTATTGAAATTCAGTATTTTATTGCTGGTATTTGGAATTGTTTGTAATGAAATTGTATTGGGTTTATCGGGAACATTTTCAATATTTTACATTCCGTTTTTAACTGCAAAAAATTGGTTGCTTTTTGCTTCGGTTGTTATTATGATTTCAATCCTAACTTTTATCCAATCTTTAAAAATTGAAAATAAATAATTTAATAAAAAAAAATTACAATAATTCAGAAGGTTTACTCATAATTTGAACCACACTTCCCAGATCTTTCAGATCTTTGATTTTGTATTGGAACATAATAAGGACTTTTTCTCTTACAGTAACTGCAAGATGATGAATAGGACAAGGGTTTTCACTGTTACAGTGTTTTAAACCCAAAAGACAAGAAGTGAGAACTTCCTTACTTTCAAAATTTTCGTAGATATCTTTAATGGTAAGATTTTCAAATTGCTCATCTGTTAGATAGAAACCTCCTCCTTTACCTTTTCCTGATGAGATCAACTGTTTTTTAGTGAGCTGTTGTAAGATTTTAGAGGTGAAATATGTTGGGGTACCGATATGCTCAGAAATATCAGTGATACCTATCTTTTTTCTTTCTGTAGCGAGAACAATGCAGGCTTTAATAGCATATTGACAGGTATAAGAAAATATTAGCATTGATAATAATTATTGAAAAATATTTTTTTTGAATATTTCTACCAAAAAAAATGTTGATAAAATTACAAATCTTTCAGTAATCAGCTTACTATTGAAATGAATTTTCTGCTCTGTGACCTATTGTAAATTTAGAAGGTTTTTTCCAACTAAACTTACTGTCCGATTTTCGGAGGGAACGATAGGTTAAGATTATTAATCTTGAAAAATTAAAATTATTTATCGCGAATACCTAAATGAAAATAATAATTTATGAGCATGTTTTTTCAAACTATTTTAAGATTCCATAGCTGTGAAAGTTTATCCAAATCTTCTAGGAAAGTTTTCGAAAATTGAACCTCTGGGGCACAAATGCCCAAATGGCTCAATTTAATCTAAATTGAGTCATTTTTTTTGTTTTTTGAATATAGAACATACCGCATTAATATTTTTTAATTTTGAACATATTTTGATTAGCTATCAATAAACTTCAATATAGCTTTATTAATTGTAGCTTCTTTAGTCTAAATTTTAGGAGAAAATATCGACATATTTTTCTCTTACTTAATTATTAATTTTTAGCGTTAATTTTTGAAATCAGTAATTCACAAATCAGCACCGTTCTTCTTATAAATTATCAGTTCCTTAAAATGTTATTTGTCGTACTGAAGAAATCACGAATGTATATCAAATCAAAAATTATTGTTCTTTCAAAACAAGTCCGATAAATTTTTTGAAATTAGTTTATATCAAAGTCCTGAAAAAGGAAATTAAAATTCATTAGTTTAATTTTAATTGTTTAATTTTTAGCGTTTTAAATCAAATTATTCAGATTGCTTTTTTTTGATATATTTGAAACCAGACCTTAAAACCATATTTCCATTTTGGAATCCTTATTTGAAAAACTATACTCTGATTACAAAAATCAGGTCTTCTTTTTCGTGAAAAAATATATTCACGGACAGGATGATGTTGAAGATATTGTACAGGATATTTTTGTTCACTTATGGAAATACAAAGAATCTTTGGATAAAAATAAAGAAGCAATTGTCTTCAAAACTGCAAAGCAGGAAATCGCTAATTTCTACAGAAAAAACAAGCTATCTTTCTCAGATTTCAATGAGGAATTTCATCTGAGTATTGTAAAAGATGAGTATGACGAGGAAGAATTCAAATCACAATCTGAACAAGCAGAAAAATTACTGAAGCTTATTCCAGAAAAAAGCAAATCACTTTTCCTAAAGCATAAAATTGATGGTTTAAGTTATTCTCAAATTGCCAAAGAAAGTAGTATTTCCAAAAATGCTGTGGCAAAGCACGTTAATAAAGTTCTTGACATCTTAAAAACCAATATTAATCTATTTTTTCTACTATTGATTTTCATTAAAAAGCTTTTTTAAGGTTGACGATTTCGGTAAGTCTACGTAATTAATCGTAAGACAGAAATCAATCTGAAACTAAAATAAGTTTATAATGAAGAAATCATTTTCTATTCTGCTCGTCATTTCGGCGACTTTTCTTTACAATGCACAAACTTCTAAAAAAGAAGAAATTTTCTCAGACATTGCAAAAACAGGTGGTGTTTATTATGCTTACCCCAAACCTTCCAACAAGTTAACGGCTGTTCCGCCTGGCTATCAGGAATTTTATGTAAGTCATTATGGTCGTCACGGTTCCAGATGGCTTATCAATGATAAAGATTTTTCTGGTGTAATGGATGTTTTGAAAAAAGCCAATGACAATAATGCTTTGACAGAAACCGGAAAATCTGCATTGCAGCGTCTCGAGAAAATTTGGACGATTGCGGAAGGTCATAATGGCGATTTGACAGAGTTAGGAGGATTGCAACATCAGCAGATTTCTCAGAGGATGTTCAAAAATAATCTGCACGCATTCGAGGGGAATGCAATTGTGACTGCAAAATCTACGGTTGTTCCAAGATGTATTATTAGTATGGCTTATTTTACGAATGAGTTAAAAGGGAATAATCCAAAACTACAAATCAGCATAGAGTCTTCTGATAAGTATATGAAGTACTTGAATCATCACACCAAAGAATCTATCGATTTCAAAAGTCAAGATAGTTTTTGGCAGGAAGAGAAAAGAAAATTCAAGCAAGATGGAGTTCGTTTGGATAGATTTATTAAAAACCTGTTTAACAATGATGATTATATCTACAAAAATGTAAATCCTGAAAAAGTGGTTGAGTCGTTTTACTGGATAGCAAGCGATATGCAGAATCTTGAAACTGATATTTCATTCTATGATTTGTTCACGAAAGAAGAAATATTCAATATCTATCAGGCTATCAATTATCAATTTTATGTCAATGATGCAGCATCACCTTTGAGTAAAGGATTGGTGAAGAATAATGCCATTCCGTTGGTGAAAAATATTTTGGAAGAGGCTGAAGATTATATTAAAAATAATAAAAAAGGAGCGTCTCTCAGATTTGGACACGACGGGAATATTGCGCCATTGCTTGCTCTTTTGGATGTTGAAAATATGGGTGCGGAAGAAATCAATCCAAGAGAAGTTTACAAAGTCTGGAATGCCTATGATGTTGCGCCAATGGCTGCGAATCTTCAAATGATTTTTTATAAGAATAAGAAAAATGATGTTTTGATAAAATTCCTTCATAACGAAAATGAAGTTCACATTCCCATCAAAACCAATACTTTTCCTTACTATCAATGGAATGATGTGAAAGTTTATCTTGAGAGTTTGACAAGTTCTCAGAAATAATTTGAGTTAAAATTTTTGATAGATAATAAATTTATAAAAAACTTTGATTCAAAGGTTGACGATTAAAAAATCCTGCGTAATACTAAATATGAATCACACAGAAGACGAAAATTTTAAAAGAAACTGGAAAAAAGTTGCTGAAGAGAATCAGCAAATGGACTCGCAAACCGATGAGCGAATCCAAGCTGGAATTCAACGTAAGATAAAATCCGGTAACAAGTTCAAAAAATTATATTGGGTTGCTGCAGCTGCGGTAATCACAGGATTTGGCGTTCTTTTATATACGCCTTCTTCGCCGACTTCTGTCGAGAAAGTCCAGTCTCAGTTTTATTCAAGTACAGATTTTACAAAACAAATAAGCCTTCCTGATGGAAGTAATATTGTCTTGGAACCTCACAGTACATTGGAACTGGCAAACGATTTCGGGAAAACTGATAGGGAAATCATATTTACAGGAAAAGCAACTTTTGATATTGCAAAAGATAAGACCAAGCCTTTTAGAATCAATGCTAAAGGTTTTACAGTACAGGTTTTAGGAACTAAATTCTTCTTGGACCAGACAAGTGGAAAAGAAAAAGTAGAACTTTTTGAAGGGAAAGTAAAGTTGGATCATCAAGGAAAAATCACCTATCTGCTTCCAAACGAATCTTGGAACAAGAATATGAAAGAGCAAGCTCAAACTTATGTGGTCGCAAATGTGAAAAGGAATTTCTCTTTCGAGGATGAAAATTTTGAAAATATCATCAATGAATTGGAAGTGGTTTATAATGTTAAAATAGATTATCCTCAGGAATATGCGAAAAAGAAAATCAAAGGTTCATTTTCGGGTGATATGAATGAGGTTTTGTTCGCAATCTGTTATCCTTTCAATCTTAAAGCTGAAAAAAAATCTGATAATCAATTACAATTAAAATAAAAAAGCACCGATAATGACGGTTATCGATGCAATAAATGATTCGACTCGCTAAAGTATAATCAAATTAATCCCCAAATTTATGAAAAAAACAGTAATGTCTGTAATCTTGTTGGTTGCCACAGGTCTTCCAATCGCTTATGGACAAACCGGACAAACACCACCGGTTGCTATGAAAAAAGAGAATCGGGTGTCTATTATCAAAGTTTTTGATAAGCTCAGTAAATCTTCCAAGATCCCATTTCTCTATTCCAGCACAGATTTCAAAGATGTTTTTGTGAATGACAGTGCAATCAATTATTCATCTTTGGAATCATCATTAAAATATCTCAAAAAATTCTATCCGATAGAATATGAAATAAAAAATAATACAGTTGTTCTTAGAAAAACCAGTGTCAAATTAATTTCACAATCAGAAAATTTTCCCATTCCCAAAGACACTATTTCGGTGCAGGAAAAAAAGATTGATGAAGTTGTAATCATCGGTTACGGGAAAGTTAAAAAGTCTGATGCAACAGGCTCTCTTACGACCGTTAAAATCGATAGTGAGAATGACGGAAGTCCGGTTTCGGCACAAGATGCGTTGACGGGAAAAGCTGCCGGAGTTAATATTATTTCTCCTGGTGGAGCTCCCGGAGCAGGTTCTACGATAAGAATCAGAGGAGGTTCATCTTTGTCTGCCAGTAATGACCCCCTCATTGTTATCGACGGAATTGCGATTGACAATTCTTCAACCTCAGGATCCAGTAATATTCTTGGAATGATTAACCCGAATGATATTGAAACTTATACGGTTCTGAAAGATGCATCTTCAACAGCAATCTATGGTTCCAGAGCTTCGAATGGTGTCATTATCATTACAACTAAAAAAGGCAGTAAAAAGACCAGATATCAATATTCATCAAACACAAAAGTGAGCTATAATCCTAAGATGCTGGATGTTTTAACTGGTGATGAGTACAGAAGCTTTATTAAGGATTATTATCCCGGAAACAATACGATTATCAACGGTCTTGGAACGGAGAACACCGATTGGCAAAAGCAAATTTACAGAACTTCTGTCAGTAATGACCAGAACTTCAGTATGACAGGAGCTGTTAAAGAAATTCCATTTCGTTTGTCTTTGGGTTATACGGATCAGCAAGGGATTATCAAGAAAAATTCCTATGAGAGAATGAATGCGAGTTTGGCCATCAATCCTTCATTTTTTGATAAACATTTGAACATCAATCTTAATTATAAACCAAGTATTGAGAACAATCATTTTATTTCTAACCCTGCAAGTTCAGCTGTCGGATTTGACCCGACTCGTCCGGTTTACGACAATTCGTCGCAATATGGTTTAGGCTATTTTATTTGGAATGATGCTTCTGGAAAGCCGATCACTATTGCAAGTGCCAATCCTGTTTCTGTTCTTGATTTGAGAAAAGATAAATCTCAGGTTATTCGTCAAATCGGAAATATACAGTTGGATTACAAAATTCACGGTTTTGAAGATTTAAAATTAAACCTTAATTCAGGGTTTGATATTTTAAAGAGTGATGGCAATATTTTCGTTCCTGATAATGCGCCTTTGGCTTGGACTTCTATCGGAAATGACGGGCAAGGTTTGTTGGAAAATTACAAACAAAAGAAAAATAATTATCAGTTTGATGCTTATGCTAATTATACTAAGACATTTTCCAATCATAAAATAGATGTGATGGGAGGTTATTCTTGGCAAAAATTTTGGCAAAGTTATGATGATAATCAGACCAATATCACGGGAAATAAAGTTTATAAAAATATCATTTCCAAATCAGAATATTATTTGGTTTCATTCTATGGCCGTTTGAATTACACTTTCAAAGACCGTTACCTTTTTACGGGAACACTTAGAAACGATGGCTCTTCCCGTTTTTCAAAAGATAATCATTGGGGACTTTTCCCTTCGGCTGCATTTGCTTGGAAAATCAATGAGGAAGCATTTTTGAAGGACAATGGTTTTTTCTCTGATTTGAAATTAAGATTAAGTTATGGAAAAACGGGCCAACAGGATATTGGTGGAGATTACGAATGGATGCAGACTTACACATTCAGCCAGTCCAATGCACTATATCAATTGGGAAACCAATATTATCAGACCATTCGACCAAACGGTTACGACCCGAATCTGAAATGGGAAACGACTTCAACTTACAATATCGGATTGGATTTTGGAATTTTGAAGAACCGAGTTTCAGGTTCTGTGGAAGTTTACAAGAGAACGACAGACGATTTATTGAATAAAATTTCTGTAGCAGCAGGTTCTAACCTTACCAATATGATCTTTACGAATATCGGCTCAATGGAAAATAAAGGATTGGAAATTTCCTTAAACACAATTCCTGTCAAAACCACCGATTGGCAATGGAGTTTGGATGCTAATATTACCTTTAACAAATCTGAAATTACAAAACTAACACTTGTTGATAGCCCAAATTATGGTGTGAATATCGGAAACGTTTCAGGTTCAACTGCTGGAACAATCCAAACACATTCTGTAGGATTTTCTCCTTATACTTTTTATTTGTTTCAGCAGGAATATGATGAAGCAGGAAAACCAATCGAAGGAAAATATAAAGGTGGACTGGTAAAAGATAAAAATCCGATGCCTAAATCTTTTATGGGAATCTCTTCCAAAGTGAGCTATAAAAATTGGTATCTCGGCTTCAATGGTCACGCTAATTTTGGGAACTATGTCTATAACAACGTGAAATCTAAAGATTATAAGACCAAAGCGACTTCAGGAAACGGAACTTATTCCAATTTATTGAGTTACACAGCGGAGCAAGGTTTTGATAATCTGCAACTTTACTCAGATTTTTTCCTTGAAAAAGCATCATTTTTTAGAATGGATAATATTACTCTTGGGCATAATTTCAAAACAATCAGTGACAAGTTTGACCTGGGGGTAAATCTTTCTGTTCAAAATGTTTTTGTCATTACCAAATACAGTGGACTGGATCCTGAGGTTTATCTTGGAATCGATAATAATATGTATTCCAGACCACGCTCTTTCTTGTTCGGATTTAATGTAAACTTCAAATAAACCAATTATGAAACGCATATATATAACCCTAATATTTTCACTTTTCACATTAAGCTCTTGTGTTAACGACCTTGATACAGTTCCTATTGACCCGAATATCGTAACCACGGAACAAGTATATTCAAATCCGGAAAACTACAAAGGTGTTTTGGCTAAATGTTATGCAGCATTAAGTCTTAGCGGGCAGCAAGGTCCAACCGGAGATCCAGATATCAGCAATTTTGACGAAGGTTACAGCGCTTTTGTTAGATTGGCTTTCTATGTTCAGGTCTTGACAACCGATGAAGCGATTATGGGGTCCCAAACTAATGGATTAAGACAAATGGCGACCAATACTTGGGATTCCAATACTGCAATTCTGAACGGTTATTATGCCAGATTGTATCAGATCATTGGATATTCAAATGAATTTCTAAGACAAACGACTGATGCTAAACTTCAGGAAAGAGGTCATACAGATTCCAACTTCAAACAGCAAGTGGCACACTTCCGAGCAGAAGCCAGATTTTTGAGAGCTTATTCTTACTGGGTTTTGTTGGATACTTTTGGTAAAGTGCCATTCGTGACAGATGCGGATAAGCAAGATCCTCAGTTTTTACCAAAGCAAATTTCCAGAGCCGATCTTTATTCATATATAGAAAATGAATTGAAAGAAATTGAAACAACACTTCCTGAAACTAATGAATACGGAAGAGTTGATAAAACAGCAGCTAATTTTCTATTATCAAGACTTTATCTGAATGCTGAAGTTTATACTAAAAGTCCACAATGGGCAAAAGCAGCGGAATATGCAGAAAAAGTAATCCAAAGTCATTATAGTCTTGCTCCGAAATATCTTTATAATTTCCTTGCAGACAACCACACATCTCCAGAAATTATTTGGTCGTTGAATTTGGATGGCATTCAATCCAAAACGTATGGAGGAACAACGTTTTTCGTATTGGCTCAGACAGGTGGAACTATGCTCAATTACTTGAATATGGGAATTGCTGGTGGTTGGGGCAATATTCGCCTTCGTCCAGAATTTGTCAATAAATTTCAATCATCGGATCAAAATTTTGTAGTTACAGATATTAATGCATACACAAAAAATGACAGCAGGGCATTGTTCTTCAACATCGGTCACAAAAAAGAAATTGCAGCACTTCCTGGTACTTTCCAAGATGGTTATGCTTTCACAAAATGGAGAAATGTTACTAAAAATGGAGTAGCAGGTTCAGATGCGGCCTATGTGGATACGGATTTTCCAATGTTCCGACTTTCTGAAGCCTATTTGACTGCAGCTGAAGCCTATATTAGATTAGGTAAAAATTCCGATGCGCTTAATTATGTGAACATTATTAGAAACAGGGCCTACAACAATGGGAATGGAGCTGTTTCCCTGTCAGATATGAATTTAAATTTCATTTTAGATGAAAGATCAAGAGAATTATCTTGGGAACTTCTGAGAAGAACAGATTTAATTCGTTTCAACAAATTTACAACTGCAGATTATCTGTGGAGCTGGAAAGGCAATGCTCAGGGAGGTAAAGCTCTAGACGCTAAGTTTAATATATTTCCTATTCCGTCATCTGATATCACTGCTAATCCTAATCTAATTCAAAATGATGGCTATTAAAAAAAATTGATCTCACAATCAAGTATATATTATTTTCTTTAAGCTTCCTTTAGAGGAGGCTTTTTTATTAGATAAAATTGCTTTAAATATATTATTATTATTATTATTATTATTATTATTATTTCAAGCTGTTTATTCCCTATTTTCTTACATAGGCTGCTTTATAATTCATTACGCAAGATGGAATTTTTTAATTTATTGATTTAGATAAAGATAAAAATTGATTTTAAACAAATAAGTTGGTCTTATAAGCATTTTTGTCTCTTCACTCACTAATACTATATAGGGACTTTCTATGTAATAATCAGGTGATGATTTATTCTCACTTTTCTGTAAAAGGATTTTTCAAAATAATATCTAACGCGATATAACTTGCATTATAAGGATATATACCTCCAACCAGATTGTTCATATAACCAAGGTTTATCATAACTGGAGAATTTTTAGGCGAAACAGAATAATAGAGCATAAACCTCCTTTCATTATATTTAATTTGGCTCCAGTTCTTGGTTTCATGGCTTTTGTCAACAGAAAATAGTTGTTCGTTGCTCAAGATAATTTTTTTTGATTCCTGGCTGTTCAAATTGATACTTAACTGTACTCTGAAACGGCTTCAGAAAGAAAAGGACTCGGCTTATTCCAATCCATCACCAACGAAAAATTTTCTGAATTCCTGACGAAATGTTGGCGTGATTTTCAGTTTTCCAGCGTTGAAACTTTGGGAAAGTCTGCTATAAAATCTTAATTCTTTCTGATTAGCAATTTTATTTTCTAAAGGAGTTTCTTCTTTCTGATTTATAAAACTCAAGGCCAGTGAAAATTTTATCTTGTTTTTGACTTGCTTGTAAAATTCTTGGTTAATAACAAAAATTAATGGTTTGGACATCGGATTTAATGATTCGGAACCGCTGATTCTTCCCATTCCAACATAATCGATTGCGATAATTCTTTTTCGTCTTCTAAAACAAGGATTTTTCATTTAATAAAAGTAAATAATGATTCTGGAAAGAATTGGGAATTTAGATTTTTTAAACGAAATTATATTGGTGAAAATGGGAGGAGATGTATGAAAATTTCCTCTAAATATAAAGCTGAGTTAAGGTCAGTCAATTAACTAAATATAATTAACAAAAGTGAAGTTGTAATCTTAAAATAAAAATTCATTTCAAAGAGGCAAAATTGGAAAATACCCGTTTACACTACTGTTTTACCAGTTTACGGTTATTCCTCGCAATATAGATGAGAAGCTTTCTTGAATATATAGGAGTTTTACCAATTCTGAAAGTCGGTATCTTTTCTGTTAAGGACCAATTGATAATTGTTTGAACTGTCGTGCTGAACATTTCTGCAACTTCTTTCTGACGCATTTGATCTTCTGGTGGCGGAAAGTAGTAGGGAGTAAAATATCTTCTGTAATAATCTTTTCATTTAATTCTTTTTCTGAACCTGATGGTAAACCATCTTTAATAAATTTAGCCATGTTTTCTTTTTTTTATTTGATTTAAAATTCAAAATTTAAGATTTTGTATTATCAAAATGACTTATATATGCATACTTTGTCACAATTTGGCTAAAAGTAATTTTTACTATAATCATTTTGGAATTAACTAGATTGTAATCTATTCAGTTGCAAAAATGTTCCATTTGTCTAATTCACGTTTGTGGTGTTGTTCTGAAATTTTCAAATATCTTCTAAAACTCTTTTCATCTTTGGAATTTGTCTGTGCTTTTACAATCCTTTCCGGGATGTTTAGAAAAAGGCTATTGGTGATAAAAGTTTTTCTTCCTGTATGACTTGTAATGATATCACATTTACGAAATGTTTGGTCAAATCGTTTCGATCCGCAATAGCGTGTTAATTGCACTTCCTCTGTTAAACCGATTTCCTCACAGCATTTCTGTATAGCTTCGTTCAATTTTTGTGATGATAACCTAGGTATAGGATAATAGATAGTATCTTCATACTTTTCTATCAATTGCTTAGCAAAATGTGTTAAAAATACTTGATGCTGAACTGTTTTTGTTTTTTTAACTGTAAAGGTCAGGTAATCACCATTGACCGAAACATCAGTTAAGTCATAAATATCACAATGTCGTTGTCCTGTGAAAGCCATCAAACAATACATATCTCTGGCTCTATCTAAAGATTTGTTTTCAAATGTGTAGTTATAAAGAAGCATTAGCTCCTCCGAAGTAAGGTATACCACTTCAATTTCAGCTTCTTTTGCGACAAGCTTTTTAAATTTTAAAGAACTGTGATATCCTCTCTCAAATGCCCAATTCAAAAATGATTTCAATGTTTTCACGATTTTAGCATAATAATTATTTTAATGTCTGCCTGGTATTAAAACAGTAATCCATGAATGCTTCCTCAAATTGAAAATCAATATTATCCAGCCTCAATTCGAACTTCATATATTTTTCAAAAGCAATCAGAAAATTTTTCACAGTACCATATTTGGTTATTGTACCTTTTGTTTTTGTTAGCTTAGAGACTTTAATATACTCATCATAAGCATCAAAAAATCCTATAGTGACCTTAATATCACGATCATCATTATATTTTTCATTGAATAAAGTTTCCGTAAACGCTATTTCATTATACTTGAAAAATGCAGATATTTTGTCAAGCTTTTTCTTTTCCTTATTAATGATTTCATTATAGTTTTCATAATCTTGGTAAAAGGGATTTTGTTTAAAGTTTGTAATAATCTGCAGATCATTATTCCAATCATTTAACATAGTCTTGATTCCTAAATTTTTTCTAATTTTATACCTTCCGTTGGCTATTACTAACCGTAATGGAATCAATCCATTTTGGTTGATTTTATCTTTTCGTAATTCAAAGTAATATCTCATTTGTACTAATTTTAATAGGGGAGTGAAAGGGGGATTATATGGTAATAAAAGTATATTAATTCATACTTCAATGCATACAAACATGTTCATAACATACTGATTATCAAATACAAATATATGCTAAAGTTTTTAAAATATCTAAATAACTCCAGGTGGGATCACTTTAATAATCAAACACTTACGGAAATGTAAGTGTTTTTTGTTTTTATTGGGTAACACATAGGTGACACAATTAATAGTGCTTAGATCAATTTTTTCTTCTCTGCTGTAAAGCCAAACTGTACCTTTAGAACCCTTCAATAAAGTTTTTTACCTGTTTCTGTTGCTTCTTTTATAGTAGCATTTTGGCAAATATCATTGTCAGACTGCATTTAAATGAATAATATTAAAAAAATTTTATTAGTGCATACAAATGGAATGTTTGTTGTGGAAACATAAAGACTTCTTTCTTTTTATCTAATTAAAATTACCATTATGAGAGCAATTTGGAACGGCGCCATCGGTTTTGGACTTGTAAATATTCCCATCAAATTATATTCAGCGACTGACTCCAGTACTTTGGATTTGGATATGTTGGACAGCAAAGATTTAAGCAATATCAGATTCAAACGTGTCAATGAAAAAACGGGCAAGGAAGTGGGTTGGGAAAATATCGTAAAAGGTTATAAAATCGAAGATAAATATATCGTTTTGGAAGACAAAGATTTTGAAGCCGCAAGTCCCGAGAAATCAAAAATACTTTCCATCAATCAATTCGTTAAAGAATCAGAAGTGGATACGGCTCTTTTCGAAACACCTTATTTTTTAGAACCTCAGAAAAATGGAGAATCAGCATATAAATTACTACTCAAATCTCTAATCAAAACAAAAATGGCAGGATTAGGTTCTTTTGTTCTACGAGATAGAGAAATCCTTTGTCTTATCCGACCTTATGAAAACAAAATATTAATGGTTAACAGAATGCGCTACCCTGAGGAAATGAGAGCTTATGAAGATTTGAAAATCCCAACAGGAAGTGCTCCAAAACCTGCAGAACTGAAAATGGCGGAGCAATTGATAAAATCTCTAGCAACAGAATTTGACCCCTCAAAATATAAAGATACATACAACGCAGACCTCCTGAAAATCATCAAACAAAAAGCAAAAGGTAAAAAAGTCAAGTTAGCGGCAGTAAAAGAAACGGAAAGCAAAGCCACTGATTTGATGGCTATGTTGAAAGCGAGTTTGGAAAAGAGTAAAAAGAAAGTCGGATAACAACTAATATCTCGGAAATGGCTTTAGAAGATTATAATAAAAAACGTAATTTCAAAGAAACATCTGAACCAGAAGGAAAGGAAAAAGCGAGCAGTAAAAAACTGAAATTCGTCATTCAGAGACACGCTGCTTCTCGACTTCATTATGATTTTCGTCTGGAAATGGATGGCGTTTTAAAAAGCTGGGCAGTTCCAAAAGGTCCGTCGCTTAATCCGTCTGACAAGCGATTGGCAATGATGGTTGAGGATCATCCCTATTCTTACAGGACTTTCGAAGGTTCCATTCCAAAAGGTAATTATGGTGCCGGTGAAGTGGAGATTTGGGATGAAGGAACTTATGAACCCATTGAAAAGTTATCCGGAAAAAGTGACGATTTGATAATGCGTGCGGAGCTTCATAAACAATCATTAAAATTCATTCTTCACGGTAAAAAACTCAAAGGAGAATTTGCCTTGGTTAAAATCAAAAACCCTAAAGATGATAATGCCTGGCTTCTTATCAAACATAAAGACCAATTTGCTGTTGATGAAAATTACAATGCAGAAGAACATACGCTAAAAACATCCAGAGTAACCGCTTATCTCGCTGAGAAAGACAGTAAAAAAAAAAATAATTCATCCGAAGGCATAAAGCATTTCAAAAATTATACACCTGCACTTTCCGGTGCTAAAAAATTAACAGAGTTTATCAAACCTATGCTTTGCAAAGTTTCTGATAAACCCTTTGATGACCAAGAATGGGCATTCGAAATCAAATGGGATGGTTATCGTTCCATTGCAGATTTGAGCAAAGACGAAATCCGATTATATTCTAGAAACGGAATTGATTTCTCTCAGAAATTTAAAAAAGTAACCAATTCGCTCAAGTTGCAGGATCACAACATGGTTCTTGATGGTGAAATTGTGGCCTACGATGCTAAAGGAAAACCTAACTTCCAATGGTTACAGCAAATAGGTGATAATCCCAATCTTGCATTGACTTTTCAGGTTTTTGATTTGTTGTGGCTGAATGGCCATTCAACAGAAAATCTCTCTTATCTTCAACGAAAAGAATTGTTGAAAGACGCTTTGGTGGAAAATGAAGTCATCAAATTCAGTGAGCATATTTTAGAGAATGGAAAAGCGTTTTTTCAAGCAGCCCAAGATTTAGGTTTGGAAGGAATAGTTGCTAAAAAAACAGACAGTCTTTACAAAGAAAATCTGAGAAGTTCCGAATGGTTGAAAATTAAAATCCATAAAAGTGATGAAGCCATTATTTGCGGATTTACCGAACCAAAAGGCTCTAGAAAGAAATTTGGTGCATTGATTTTGGGAAAATACCTGAATGGCGAAATGGTGTTTTGTGGTCATACAGGCGTCGGTTTCAATGATCAATTACTTTCTGATATCTACTATAAAATGAAGCCTTTAATTACGAAAAATTCAGTGTTCAAAATCACACCAAAAACCAATACGAAAGCGACTTGGATAAAACCTAAGCTGGTAGCTGAAATTAAGTTCACAGAAGTTACAAAAGATCACCTTTACCGCCATCCGATTTTCCTTAGACTTCGTGAGGATATAGAACCTGATGATGTAACATTTAATTCTGAAAAACCATCCAAAAAAGAAGAAATGAGAAAAGCTGAACCTAAGAAAAGAACAGAAAAAGAGGATTTGATAAAGAAAATCGGAAAACAGGAATTGAAATTGACCAATCAAAATAAAATCTATTTTCCAGATGATGGTATTACAAAAGGGGATGTGATCGAGTTTTACCAAAGTATTTCAAAATATATTCTTCCGCATTTAAAAGACCGTCCGCAATCTATGAACCGTTATCCCAACGGAATTAATGGAATGAGTTTTTTTCAAAAAGATGCTTCAGAAGAAACGCCGGATTGGATAGAAACACAGAAAGTTTTCTCGGAAAGTTCTGATAAATATATTAATTACATTATCTGTAACGACAAGGAAACGTTGGCTTATCTCAACAATCTCGGTTGCATCGAACTCAATATCTGGACGAGTAAAATCAAAAAAGCGGACAATCCTGACTATCTCGTTTTAGATCTTGATCCATCTGAAAAAAATACATTTGAAGACGTTATAGAAACTGCTCAGGCTGTGAAAGAAATTTTGGATTTATCCGGAATTGATGGCTATCCTAAAACATCGGGCAGTTCGGGAATTCACATTTACATTCCGATGAATGCGAAATATACTTATGACCAAGTCAAGAATTTCGGGCATCTTCTGATGCAAATGGTTCAGCAAAAATTACCTGATTTGACAACGTTGGAAAGAAGTCTAGAGAAACGTGAAAAAAACAAAATTTATCTCGATTATCTTCAAAATAGACGTGGACAAACTTTGGCAAGTGTTTACAGTCTCCGACCAAAAAATGGTGCGCCGGTTTCCATGTCTTTAGAGTGGAAAGAAGTAAAAAATGGTTTGCAACCAACAGATTTTAATATCCATAATTCTTTAGACCGACTGAAAGAAAAAGGTGATCTTTTCAAACCGCTTTTAGGAAAAGGAATTGATATGTTGAAGGCTATCAACAAGTTAGAAAAATAATTATTAATGACACAACTGCTATAAAATATTCTATTAGGATAAGGTATTCGGCAGAAGGTTAGTTTACAATATAGAAATTTAAAACGATCTCTTACATTTTTAAAATCTAATTAGATTGCGGAATTATCAACAATTACTAATTCTAATATTAAATTTAAAATCAAAAATAGATTTTGGTCAACAAATTGTATAGTGGAAAGTAAGAACTATTAAATAAAAATGTTATGACAATATCTTTCTACGATTTTAAAAATCTTCCGGATTATGAGCAAATTGAGATGGCTAAAAAAGAAGGTCATATCAGAGAACAGCGCACAGTGAATGAGCTAAAATTTGTACTGTACGAAATCTCATGTTTTTCAGTCGAAATTATCTATAAGCAAGATCGTATGACCGGAATGAATGTTTTTGAGAATAAAGCAGCTTATGCTATTTAGATTATTAAAGATTTATTTCTCATTTAACATAATATTTAATTTTCATAAGTTTCAAAAGTTCCATCTTCAAAGAAAAATACAATTCGTCTGATTTTTTTTGCAGGAATTTCTTGTTTTTTATCAAAATTCTCTAATCGCTGAGAATCGGAGATTTTATTTTTTTCTGTAATTGGTAAAGAAATATTAGAATCTCGTGAGTTTTGATTTTCGGGCTTCTCAGTTTCTATTTGTCCAAACTGTTCATCATTTATTAATGAAAATAAATCTGGCAAAGATTTTTTTACAGCTTTCTTTTGTTCCGGTTCAGTTATCGGAATGGTAATTTCTTCTTTATTAATAAGCATTTCGCCAGTTCCGTTAATTAACCAATCCCATTCGATATCTGGAAATTTAGATTTTATCTTGGTGATGAAATCAAGAGAAGGCTTATTCCTACCAGAAATAATATGCGAAATACTTGACCGTTGTACACCAATCTCTTCAGCAAATTCAGCAGGAGTTAGTTCAGAGTATTCGATAACTTTTGTAAATCTATCATTGAAATCCATTTTACAAATGTAATCTATTTTATTTTAAATTTAATTACATTTATAAATATTATAAATTTACTTTTGTAAACTAACTAAATTTTGTTTAAAATATTGAAATACAACTGTTTGCTTTTGTAATTGTTTATAAAGTTGATTAAATGTATTAGATATTGACAATTGTGGAAAAAGTTATACTGAAAGTTATTAGATAGAGATTAAAAACATTGTTGCAACAATTAACTCTTAAAAATCATTAATTATATTTTAGTTGAGATAATCTTTGTAATAAAATATAATTCAAACATTTACACAATAATAAAAATCTTTACAAAATCTGTAGTTTATTAAAATTGTAGTTATTAACATCAAAATAATAAGAATTTTAATAATTCAAATATTGTAAAGAATATTCTGTCTTTTAAATTCCAATTCTAGAATTTCCGTTTATGAATAATTCGATTTAGCTAATTATAGAAGTCAATTATAATAGATTGAATTTTTTTTGGTTTAAGTACTTTAATCAGCCAAATTAATAGCTTGCAAATAATATGAATAGTAAACATATTATAAAGTTAATATGCATAAAGTCTGCAACTTTATAACATCTTTTCAATTCCAAATTTCCGTTATTCAGCATCAAAAATATTGTCTATAAAAAAGTGAGTTACTGAAGTTATAAATTCTTTTTTTACAATAGAAATCGCAGAGTAGAGCAGGGAAGAGGTCGATTGCATCTGTGTTTTAATTCTAATTTATTTAACATAATTATTCCACTTGGTAATAAAATAAGGTAAAAACTTATCAAAATTAACAACTGTGGATAAAGATGCGAAGAATTAAAGAAAATATTGACTTTTAAGCATTTATACATTTGTAACACATCTTGAAATACACACTAAAACACGTTTAGTATTTTGTTGAACAAATCAAACAATAAATGCAAATTTGGTATTAAAGTAAATTTAAAAAATAACTTTATTTAAAGTTTATAAAGTACTGAAAATATATAAATTATAAATTTAATATAAAAATAATGTATTCCACAAAATAATAAACAGACAAAGTGACATTTGGTATTGTTTAAACATATTACAAATGTAAATTAGTTTATTTCGGATTAAATGTTATTTTTGTGACAAATCAAATCAAAGAAAAAATGAATTTTAATTTTCCGTATTCCCAAAATGCTAATTTCCCAAATCGCTATATTTCGCCTGAAAAATTATTTTCTTACTTAGAGGACAATTACAGCGATGATATAAAAGAGATAGGAAAATCCAGTTTGGGAAAACCTATCTATATGTTGTCTTTAGGAAATGGAAATTTGAAAGTTGCAGCTTGGTCACAAATGCACGGTAATGAATCCACTGCGACATTAGCAATGCTGGATTTGTTATCCATATTTGATAAGAATCCTGAATTGAAAGACAAGCTTTTTACATTAATCCAACTGGATTTCATTTTTATGCTAAATCCTGATGGCTCTGAAGCTTGGACGAGACGAAATGCTTATGATATTGATATTAACAGAGATTTTATTAGAAATTCGAGTAATGAAATCCGTGTTTTGAAATCTGTTGTACTAAACGGAAATTACAGTTATCTGTTAAATCTTCACGATCAGAGGACGATTTTTAGTACAGATGGAATCCATCCGGCGACATTATCCTTTTTATCACCATCAGAAAATGCTGAAAGAGATATTACTGAAAACAGGAAAAAAAGTATGGCTGTAATTGCCGCAATCTATATGCAGATGAAACAGATTTTGCCTAATAGAATTGCAAAATATACAGATGAATTTTACCCAACATCTACCGGTGACAATTTTATGAAATCCGGTATTCCTGCGATTTTATTTGAAGGTGGATTTTTCGAAAATGATTTGGAACGTCGCAAAACACGTGAATATTATACTCAGGCTTTATATTTTGCTTTAAAGGCAATCTCTGTGCTTAAAGGTAATACGTTGAGCTATGAAACTTACTTTGATATTCCTCAAAATAAAGAAACACATTTTGACCTTATTTATAGAAATGTAAAGTTAAATACAGATTTTGAATGTATTCTGGATATTGCTGTTCAATACAGAGAAATTTTGGATGAGAACCAAAAACTGACTTATCAACCATACGTTGTAGAAGTTGGCGATCTGAATCATAAAAAAGGTTGGACCGAAATCGACTGTGCAGATAAACGATTTGTATCTGTAAAGAAATTTCCGAAACTTGATTCTTTAGTTGATTTTAGAATTGAGTAATTTTTAATTTCTAATCGCTGAGAATCTGTTATAAAATTTTCAATCAAATTGTAACTCACACAGGCAAAATTTTAAATGAGTTTAGAACGAACTAATTTTTATCTACTAATTGCTAAGATTCAGTTATAAAATTTTAGAGAATATTAATATCCGAAGTTTGTAAAAATTTTGGATATTTTTTTAGCGTTACTTTTTAAAATAGCAATAATAATCAGTTAGTTATAATATCTAATTTAACATAATATAAATTATAGGACATTTTATAACTACACTTTTATAGAGTTATAATCACATATTTTATTTCTATATTTCGGTCTAATATTTCAATTCCTGCGAAAAATTTGCTTCAGAGATTCTATTAGCGAACTCGAAAATAAAAATAAAAAACAGCAGCCTTAAAAAAGCTACTGTTCCTAGAAAATAATATATAACTATAAAAATATAGTCTGTGAAAATTATAAATTCAATTGATTATTTTTTATAAATTCTGACATAATCTATCCAGAATTTCTGAGGATAAATTGTAGAATCTACACCTTCTTTTCCACCCCAATTCCCTCCTACGGCTTGATTCAGAATCAAATAAAATGGTTGGTCAAAAGGCCAAGCTTCGTAATCATTTTCGGTTTTGATGTAAGTGAAAAACTTTTGATCATCCACGAACATTTCGATTTTCTCTGGTGACCAATCTGCTCTGTAAACGTGGAAGTTTTCGGCCACATCTTTGATGATAATTGTATCCGTTTTTTGAGTGTTGATGATATGATTATACTTCTTGGTATGAACAGAACCGTGCACAAAACCTTCATTATAACCCACATGTTCCATAATATCTATTTCGCCATCATCTGGCCATTCTTTTATATTCTGGCTCAACATCCAGATCGCTGGCCAAGTTCCTTTACCTTTTGGTAATCTCGCTCTTACCTCAACAGTTCCGTATTGGAATGGGAAAGTATTTTTGGTAATCAGCTTTGCTGATGTATAATCGTTTTTCTCCCACTTTTCTTTTTTAGCTTCGATGATGAGATTCCCATTTTCTACTCTTGCATTTTCTGTTCTGTCTTTAGTATAAAACTGAAGTTCATTATTCCCAAAACCATCGCCACCAACTTCGAATTCCCATTTTGATGAATCTGGTAATCCTTTATAATTGAACTCATCCTGAAAAACAAGTTTTCCTTTACCCGAGTTTTTTTGAATCGAACAGGAAATATTCAAGACAGAAATCAATGCGAATACAGATACTATTTTAAGTGTTTTGGAATTCATTATGGATTTAGATTTAAAAAACAAAAGTTGCTACAGCTCTTGCAGGTAAAGAAGTTGCTGCAGATTTACCATTCATTTTGATATTGAAATTTTCTGTTGCATTTCCTTCATTCAGAACAATTAAAGTTGTTTTTCCATCAGGTCTTGTAAAAGCAACCGAGCTTAGATTTCCTGGTTGAGTAGAAGCAATTCTTTGAGAATTTTGAGGAACAAATTTCGATGCATGAGCAATGATATAATACGCTACATTTTTTGTCAAATTCTCGCTCGAATTCACTGTAACTGCACCTTTACATTGTGTACAACCGCCGTCTGTATGTGGATTGAATTGTGGGTCATTGGCAAGATTCCATTCCAAAGCAATTTTGCTCCAGTTTCTCATAGAACCGATAATCACATTTTTGGAATGCCACATCAAATCATCCGAAAATGAAGATGTAGAACCCGTCCATTGTTCCGTAAAATAAAGATTCTTAGAAGGATAAGCCAAATGAACGTTATTCAATACCGAGATATTTCCAGCATATAAATGGAAAGCTGAACCATCTACATATTTCGCAGCATCTGCATCAGCTAAAATTTCCAATGGATAATCTGGTTTGTCACAATTGTGGTCATAGAGAACAATCTTAGTTGTGATATTAGTTGCTTGAAATGCTGGTCCTAAATTATTTTTAATAAAAGTGGCTTGTTGAGGAGCGGTCATCAATAAACTTGGATTGTTTCCAGGATGCAAAGGCTCATTTTGTGGTGTAATTGCATCAACAGTGATTCCCTGCGCTTTCATTCCTTGGATATATTTCACAAAATATTGGGCATAAACTCCATAATATTCTGGTTTCAAACTTCCACCAATGCTACTTCCGTTATCTTTCATCCAAACTGGTGGTGACCAAGGTGTTGCCATAATTTTGATATTTGGATTGATGGTCAATATTTTCTTCAGCATATCAATAAGAGCTTGGTCTTTTGATAGAGAAAAATTAGCTAAAGACATATCTGTTTGCCCTGCCGGCATATCGTCATAAGAAAAAACACTGCTGTTCAAATCCGATGCGCCAATACTTAGTCTGATGTAACTTACGCCAATAGAATTATCCTTATTTGAGAATAATTCCTGTAGTAATTCCTCTTTTTTAGAAGTTGATAACTGATTGATAACCTCAACACTTCCACCGGTTAATGTATATCCAAAACCATCAATTGTCTGAAATTTTTGTGAAGCGTCTACATCAAGAGTTTGATAATTGTTGCTTGCATTATTGAAGAAAATATCGCTTTGCTTTTGGAGTTTTACGGTTTCGTCTGCTTTTGTGAGCCATACATTTGCAGCAGCATAATTACCATTATCTCCACCATTAGTAGGAGGATTTGAAGAATCGTCTACATTGTTGCTTTGACAAAACAGTAATGAAAAAACTGTCAATCCACAGAACAGTACTTTATTTGGAAAAATCTTATTATTATACATTTTATTAGATTGATTTAAAATATTTTCTAACAAGAGAATTGTATTGAAATGATCATACCCAATACAGCTCTCTTTCATAAGAAAAGCATAGAAAAATATTCGATTAATATAAAAAATGAAAGAGGTTTTTTGAGGACCTCTTTCACCTAAGAATATGATTAGAAAAAATTAGTTCACGCCTCGGAACTCTATATTCGTAATAGAAATTCCGTCTTTCATATCATTACCACCAGATCTGATTGCAAAATATGCAACTCCAGATTTTGTAGCTGTAAAAACACCATCCGGATTATTGGAATTTTTTGAACCAACAATTGAAATTTTACCATTGAAAGCAGAAGTTCCACTACCCGCCCAAGTATTGATACCTCTTAACCAAGTAGAATCATTTCCATCTCCGGTATAATCTGTATTAGCAGTAGGTTTTGTATAACCTACGTAAATCTCAAACCAAGAATCAGAAACGCCTTTTGAACTAACAACAGCATCTGCTTTGTATTTGCGACCTTCTACTACTTCAACAGCTTGATACATTACATTTCTGTCCCAGCCTGTAGCTGTAAAAGTTGCTTTCTTGTTTGTAAGATCCCAAACCCACAAAGCTGTATTGGAAGGATTAGGAAAAGTTAATGACCACTTTGCAACATCTGCTGCATCTGTAAACTTTCCACCTTGAATCATATTTCCTGCAGCTGGGTCAGATTTATCAACTGTAATTGTTTGGCTAGCAGTTCCGCCAACAAGGCCTCCTTGTCCAATAATCTGATGTTGAATATTATAAGTTCCTTCATCTGGGATGAAAACATCATAAATATTAGGACCAGCTCCAAATCCGCCTCCATCACCCAAATCCCATTTTGATGAGATATAATTATTATTGGAAGCAGACAGTCTATAATGGTTTTCTGATGTTTTTGTTACGGTGAAAGATGCATCAGAATTAGTAGGAACTAAACCATTTCCATCACCATCGACCCTATCAGGTGCACAAGAAACTGCGAATACTGATAATCCTATAAATAAAGTCTGTTTTAGATAATTTTTCATAATTAATTATTATAATGTGGGTTTTGTTTTAATGCTGTACCAGTAAGTTCAGTCAGAGGTATTGGCATAATTTCATTTTTACCAGCAACGAATCCTCTACTGGAAAGTTTACTTGCTGCTTCTCCCCATCTTACTAAGTCAAAAAATCTATGACCTTCGCCAGCTAACTCTTTTCTTCTTTCATCTTTTACAGCTTGTAAACTTACAGGAACAGATGCTAAACCAACTCTTGCTCTTACAGCATCCAGCAATGCTTGAGCTCTACTTCCTGTTCCTCCTAAAGCTTCAGCCTCCATCAAATAAGTATCTGCTAATCTGATAAGGATATAGTTTTGTCGATAATTAAGTTCAGTAGCGCCTGGAAGAGTTGTTACTTCATCTCTTGTCGGCATATATTTATTTAAGAAGTAACCTGTATCCATATACGCGGGAGAATAATCTGCTTTACTTTCTTGCTTGAGCATTGCCATATTTAGAATGGTTGCAGACATTCTTGGATCACCTTGCATAAAATTGTAAAGATCTGTAGTTACAGTATTAAATGCCCATCCACCAACAACATCTGGAGCATCATTAGTTTTTCTAGTGTATGATCTTGGAGCCGTCATAATACAAATAGAATTACCTTCATCATTTCCAGCACCCCAAAAACTCCAATCAGAATTACCTTTATTAGTGTGAGTAACTTCAAAGACAGACTCTGTAGTAAACTTATTATCAGTAATCCAAAGGCTATTATAGTTATCCACTAGTTTGTATCCATATTGACTAGTTCCACCGGGTGTTCCATTGACTTCCGCTAAAAGAACTGTTGCTTCTGCATTTTTCTTTTGATATAAATAAACTTTACCTAATAATGCTTTAGCTGCTCCTTGTGTCAGTCTTCCTCTTTCACCACCACTAACAGTCATTGGCAGATTTGGTATAGCCTCTGATAGATCTTTTTCTATCTGTGCATATACTTCTGCAGGTGTTACCTGTGGCACATTATAAAAGTCATCAGTAACAGTAAATGTATTTAAAATCAATGGAATATTCCCAAAAACTCTTAATAAATCAAAATAATAAATAGCACGAAGAGTTTTAGCTTCTGAGATAAAACGGCTTTTTATTGCATCACTCATACTTGCATCAGGTACTCTTTTAATAACCTCGTTGGCTCTTGCTATACCTTGATAATAATCTTTCCAATAGCTTGCAGGCATTGTTGTCTGATTAATTTGCCAGTTGGAAGCTCCTTGAATTCCAGCACCATCTGTTGCACTTCCTCCACCAGCATAGAAATCATCAGATGCTGCATTATAAAATGTCACCATATTTTCGAAGCCGCCAGCATATTTTCTTAGCGGATCATAGGTGCCTACAAGAGCAAAGAAACATTCCTGTTCATTACGGAAAAAGTTTGCGAAAGCTCCTTTATATTCTTTTTCTTCTAAATCTTCGTCCGTACAAGAAACTACTAAATTTGGCATACTTACTAGAAATATTGCCGCAAAGCTTATTTTTAATATTTTATTTTTCATTGTTATTTTTTTAGAAAGTTATATTAGCACCAAACATAAAAGTTCTAGCTTGTGGATAAAATGCTCTATCAATACCGTAAGAATCACCAGCAGCAATTTCTGGATCATAACCTGTATATTTTGTAAAAGTGAAAACATTTTCTCCAGTAACATAGAATCTTACTTTACTAGTACCAAAGTTTTCAGAAACAGACTGAGGTAATGTATAACCGATTGATATTAGTTTAATTCTAAAGTAATCTCCTTTTTGCAAGTACCAATCTGAAAGTCTTGAATAATTTTTATTAAGATCGGCTCTTGTTAATCTTGGATTATCATTTGTAGAACCTTCACCAGTCCATCTGTCAAGAATTTTGGTTTGATAGTTAGCATCAAGAATATCTAATCTTCTCAAACCTTGGAATACTTTGTGTCCTGCAGCACCTTGACCAAAAACCATCAAGTCCCAGTTTTTGTAATTTAAATTTAATGTTGCTCCAAAGTTGAATTTTGGAATTGAATTTCCTAGGTTAACTTTATCTTCATCATTAATTACACCATCTCCATTAGAGTCTGCCCATATAAAATCTCCTGGTTTGGCATTAGATTGATACCTCTGACCGCTTCCATTAACATAAGCATCAATCTGAGCTTGATTTTGAAAAACACCTAGCGTCTGGAAACCATAAAAACTGTTATAAGATTCTCCAGGAACTATTCTTTGGATAGGACCCATTGATTGGAAGCCTGCTCTATCTTCAAATTTTTGACCACTTACTAGTGATAAAACTTTATTCTCATTGTATGCAAAATTACTGTTGAATGATATTGTGAAATCATTAAGTGTCTTTTTGTAACCAAATTCTACTTCGATACCTTTATTTTCCATATCTCCCGCATTAGCCACAGCTACACCAGTAACTCCAACATAACCAGGGATTTGTACTGGTCTTAAAATATCATAAGTCGTTTTATTATACACATCCACAGTTAAAGAAAAATCTCTAAATAGTTTCATATCAGCAGCAATGTTAGTTTGTCTTGTACTCTCCCACTTGAGTTTATTATTTGCAAGTGTGTTTGGAAAATATCCTGGCATTACATTACCATTACCATCTGTATAATTTGCACCTGGAATATAATATGTTGCATATAAAAATGTTCCAATACCATCGTTACCTAAATTTCCATATCCTCCTCTAAGTTTCAAAGCTGTTACAACTTTATTTTCTGGCCAGAAATTCTCTTTGTCAAGATTCCATCCTAATGAGAATGAAGGAAAAACTCCCCAATGTTTATCTGAAGCAAATACTGATGAGCCATCATATCTCAATGTTCCTGTAAATAGATATTTATTTTTATAATCATATATTAATCTTCCAAAATATGATGCTTTGTTCCATTCTACATTATCCCAAGCATTAACCGTTTTGTTTTCGAGTGGTACATAAAAATTGAAAGAAGCATCTTGATAATTACTGATTGGCAGATTGGTATATGTAACAGTTTGACCCCCACCAATATTATAATCATAGTAACCAGTACCTATCAATGCATTAAAATTATGTTCACCAAACTTGAAAAGGTAAGTTAAAGTATTCTCCATACTCCACTCAAATTTTGTTTGGGTAGTTCTACTCAAGCTGTTGTTGGCAAGATTACTATAATTCGGATTCAAATAGAATAATGGTGTGAAACCTTGGTTGCCCCAATATGCTTTTTTACCATTTAAAGAAGATCTTAAAGTCAAATTATCCAAAAATTTAACTTCACCAAAAACACTTGCAATTAAGTCATCAGACCAGTTCTGCTGACCAAGTTGAGTATATTTGAAAGCTAATGGATTGGACATTTCCTGATTAACGTAAGGAGAGATACCATAAGGATTACCATTTGGATCACGTACAATATTAGGATTTGAGTATAGTGCTGAATTTACGGTTGACATATCTGTAATCACAGCTTGAGTAATTGGATCAAGGTTTACTGCGGAGCTTAATGGTCCTCCAAACTCACCATTAGCATTAATTCCATGATTCTTTTGATTAGTATAAGCAAAGGTTTGCCCTAATGTTAACCAACTTGTCACTTTATGCGTCGAGTTTAATCTTGCAGTCAATCTTTTGTAATAAGATATATCTCTCATTACAATCCCTGATTGATCGTAATAACCAAATGAACCAAAAAAGGTTGACTTCTCATTTCCACCCTGAACACTGATTTCATGATTCTGTCGATCTGCAGAACTGAAAATAATATCCTGCCAGTCTGTACCATCACCAAATGATGATGGATTAGCAAATCTAACTGGACTACCATCATTAGCAAATCCTTCATTAATTACAGTTGCATATTGTGTAGCATTTAGCAAGTCTAATTTTCTTGCTGCATTACTTACTCCAAAAAAACCATTATATGATAAGTTGAGTCTTCCTGCTTTACCTTTTTTTGTAGTCACTAATATTACACCTCTAGCAGCAGAAACACCATAAATTGCTGAAGAAGCTCCATCTTTCAAAACTTCTATACTTTCGATATCACTTTGAGAAAGCCAGCCAATTCCGTCTACCACAATTCCATCTACAACCCAAAGTGGATCATTGTTAGAATTATAACTAGTAATACCTCTTACTCTAATAGATGCTGATGCACCTGGTTGACCAGAATTCGAAACAACATTAACACCTGCTGCTCTACCTTGCAGCACTTGTTCTGGTTTTCCAGCAGGGATATTCTCAATATCCGATGCTTTAATGCTTGCAATGGCTCCTGTTACATTGCTTTTCTTTTGAGTCCCATAACCGATAACCACCACTTCTTCTATCGTTTTTTCTTTAGAAGCAGTGTCACTTACCCGTTGTTGCGCTGAGTAATTGGCTGTGAAGTAAAGTACAGCGGCTAACCCTAGACATTTTGAATACTTTAAGTTCATATTTTAATTAATTTTTGTTAATCTCAAACTGAGACAATAAAAGTATCTTTTTTTTTGTTATGACAAAATTATTTTTTTATTTTTTCGAAAAGTCACTGTTTATCGATAATTTAACGATGCTTATTATTGCTACTGTCATTATAATTGTTATATTTGGAATCCCCAAAAACACTTCCAATTGTTAAGTTTAAGTTAAGACCGATTAAATGAATGTTAATGAAAAATCGATAAAAGCTCCACTAATGTTGAGCTTTTTAATCTTCTCTATGTTGCTTAACAGCATGGGTGTGATTATCCTCCAACTTTCGGAGAAAATTTCATACAAAGGTTTAGGTTTTTTAGAGTCATTTAAAGACATTCCAATGGCAGTTGTATCGTTGTTTTGTGTTAATTGGATTGCTAAAACTGGAAACAAAAATGCCTTGATTTTTTCTCTAATTTTTATTGTGACAAGTTGCATTGCACTTCCTCTTGTAGATGCTTTTTGGTTTTTCAAGATTTGGCTCAGTATTGTTGGGGTAAGTTTTGCTTTGGCTAAAATATCGGTCTTCAGTATTATCAAAAATAATTTTCAGGACAAGCAATTGGCAAGTGCGATCAGCAGTGTCGATGCTTCTTTTATGATTGGAATCTTTTTTGTTAATATCGGTTTCGGAAGTTTGTTGACTAGTTCTTATTCGCAGTATTGGAAATTCGGATTTTGGGTAATTGCAGTTTTAAGTATCATTAATATTCTGATGCTAAAACCTTTAAAAATCGATGAAGTAAAGAATTCTAACATAGAAAAAAAATCAGGCGAATGGAAATTTTACCTTAATGCAAAAATCATTTATTTCTTCATCATTGTCTTTTTTATGGTTTTTGTGGAACAAAGTTTTAATTCCTGGTTACCAAGTTTTTTTAGGAATAATTTGAAACTTAATTCCTATTTTGCGTTGCAGGCTTCTGCATTTTTAGCTTTATTTTCCTTCTTTGGCAGATTGATTAACAGCAGATTGATTTTAAGATTCCATTGGTTCAAATTGGTACTGATTTGCTTTTTTACAGTTTTCACCATTTTGGCAATTTGTCAAATCATCATTTCTAATTTTTATTTGGATTATAAATTCTTGCTTATATTCTTAATGCCTTTGATTGGATTATTTCTATCACCCTTATTTCCACTCTATAATGCAGAAATTCTTAATAAAGTTCCAAAGGAAAAAACGCACTTGTTAATATCAATTGTAATGATTTGTTCATCCTTGGGAAGTTCAGTCGGTTCTTTGTATATGGCGGGGGTTTTTCATAAAAATATGAGTAATTTTTATCCAATATTTATTTTATTCCCATTATTAATTATATTTGGTCTCACTTTTTTTCTCAACAAAACCAATATAACCTATGACCGAAACCAACAAGAATAAACAGAATTTAAAGGAACTTATAGACACCAAAGACTTCGTGGAACACGTGTCTGTAGATTGTGTTATTTTCGGGTTTCATAAGGATACACTCAAGGTTTTGTTGTTAAAATATCACGATCTTGACCTTTGGGCAGTTCCCGGAGGATTTATTTTTAATGATGAGAATCTGAATGACGCTGCCGCCAGAACTTTGTATGAAAGAACACATCTTTCGGATGTTTTTATGGAGCAATTCTACACTTTTGGGGATATCAAAAGAACAGAAAACAATACGCATCAAAAACTTTTAGAGAACAAAAATATCAAGGTTGATACCAATCACTGGATTTATCAGCGTTTCATTTCTGTAGGATATTATGCTTTGATAGATTACACATTGACTTACACTTTCCCAGATTCTTTTAACGAAGTTTGCCAATGGTTTGATGTTGATGAAATCCCAAATCTAGCTTTTGATCACAAAGAAATGATTGAAAAAGGTCTTCTTTATCTCAGAAAAAATATTGATTATCAAGTAATGGGAAGTAATCTTTTGCCTGATAAATTCACGATGAAAGAACTTCAAAATCTGTACGAATCTATCTTGGGAGAACCACTTAGAAGAAATAATTTCCAAAGAAAAATATTGAGTATGAATATTCTGGAGAGACTAGAAAAACATTACAGCGGATCAGCAAACAAAGCGCCTTATCTCTACAGATTTTTAGACAATCCAGAAGTCAAAAATAATGATTTTGGTAATTAATTCAAATAAAAAACCAGCTTACAATAAGCTGGTTTTTGTTTTTATTAAATTGAAATTTATCTTGTATTCTTTCCATCAACTACGATTCTTTCTGGTCTGTTTGCCAATTCCCAAGCAGTCGTGAAAACCAATTGTGTTCTTTTTTGCAACAATGGATAATCAATTTTGTCTGGCGTATCTGTTGGTTTGTGATAATCCTCGTGGATGCCATCAAAGAAAAATGCAACCGGGATATTATGCTTTGCAAAGTTGTAATGGTCTGATCTGTAATACAATCTCTGCGGATCTTTTGGATCATCATATTTATAATTCAGTTCCAGATTCACAGATTTTTTGTTAGCTTCTTCATTGATTTTTTTCAATTCGGTACTCAACATCTCAGATCCGATAACATAGACGTATTGTTTGCCTCTATTTTCAGGATCATCCCTTCCAATCATATCAATATTAAGGTCTGCAACGGTATTAGCCAAAGGAAAAACCGGATGATCTGAGTAATATTCTGATCCAAAAAGTCCATGTTCCTCGCCTGTTACATGTAGAAAAAGAATAGAACGTTTTGGTCCGTAACCTTTTTTCTTAGCTTCCTGAAAAGCTTGTGCAATCTCCATCACAGCCACAGTTCCACTTCCGTCATCATCTGCACCGTTGTAAACTTCACCATTTTTCATCCCAACGTGATCATAATGTCCTGAGATAACAATCACTTCATTTGGTTTTTCAGAACCTTCTATGTAGGCCATTATATTTTCAGAATCCGGCAAAGTTTCACCATATTTTTTCATAGCTTCAGAAGGTACTTTTTGATAATAAGAACCCAATGCAGCAGGGAAACCAATACCGTTTTTCTTGTATTGCTCAATCATATAAACGCCGGCCTTTTTCTGCCCCGCACTTCCGGTATCTCTACCTTCCATATCATCACCAGCAATTACATAAAGATTGGTTTTCAGTTCCTCGGCAGTAATACTGTTATAGGCTTCTTTGAAACCTTTTCCATCATAACCGAAATTTTTACTGGATGCACAACTTGTCAAAAGTGCTGCTCCAATGAAAAATCCGTATAGTTTAATATTTTTCATATGTTGATATTTATTTTTTTGTTGTGATATGGAATCGCCTTATAGCGATTTCATAAAATTAATTTTTTATTATGTCGATTTTCTAAAACTAATGTTACAATTCTAAGGAAACTTTTTCTTGATGGCAGATTCCATATAAAAGAAGAGAATTATCGCAAATAAAAGCATTAATCCAAATCCAATTGAATTGATTAGCACTTCTTGCAATCCTAAAAGTAAAGCGATTATTCCAAATAGAATCAATACAAAACCTATTAGAATTAATATTTTGGGTGATAATTTCTGCGCAAAATTCCAAACCTCGAAATTTTTCATAGACCGAGGCGTTCTGTAGCCGTAAAGACTATTGATCTTTTTTGGTGGAAAAATCATTTGAATCAATCCTGCTAAAATGAAAATGATTCCAATAATATTAGGACTTAGCATCAATTTTTCGATCATATTAATTCATTTTTTTCGCCGAAAGTTAGTAAAGTTCCATTCGGGTCAATTAAAGAAAACTCTTTCATTCCCCAAGGTTTTGTTTCCAGACTTCCATTGGGGTGGATTTCAATTCCTTTATCCTGAATTTGCTGATAAAATTTATCGATATTATTAGAAATTTTCAGATACAGCATAAAATCTGATTTCTCAGGAATCAAACTTTCAAACTCAAAAAAATGAAGCTCCGAATTATTATAAATCGCAATCAAATATTGACCATAATCGGCAGGAAATTCAAAACCTAAATTCTGATAATACTGCAAAGTTTTCTCTTTGTCAATAAAAGGTAATTTTGGAATTATTTGTGAAATCATAATATTGATTTTTATTGTTTAAAGTCAATTAAACAGAACAAATTATGCCAATTCATCATTCCATTCTCTTATAGTGGTTTTTGCAATCAAACCTTCCTGAACAAATGGATCGCCATTTACAAAATCTTCCGCCGCTTGTCTGTCCACAAAAATCGCCATTGCACCTTCTCCAGCATTAGCAAACGCGCCTGTTCCCAAGACTTTTCCAGACTTCAGAAACTCAGCTTCAAAAGCTTCGTGACGAGGAAAAACTGCCATAAACTCATCCATTGTTTTGTCTGTTGCGTGCTCGTAAAATACTACTGCTTTCATATGGTATGTTTTTAATAATTAATCATTTATAACTTATTAAGTCATAATTTTATTAATGTGCTTCCAACCAATTATCGCCAACACCAACTTCTACCAGTAAAGGAACTTCGGTTTCAAAAGCAGATTCCATTTCTTTTTTGATTAGAGATTTTGCGATTTCAATTTCATGGAGAGGAACTTCAAAAAGTAATTCATCGTGAACCTGTAAAAGCATTTTGGTTTCAAGATTTTGTGCTTCCAGTTCTTGATCAATTTTTATCATTGCGAGTTTAATAATGTCTGCTGCGCTTCCTTGGATTGGCGCATTCACGGCGTTTCTTTCGGCGTGAGCTTTAACTACAAAATTGCTGGAATTGATATCTTTCAAATGGCGTTTTCTACCAAGAATAGTTTCTACATAACCAAAATCCTGAGCTTTTTTCACCTGCTCTGCCATATATTCTTTGAGTCTTGGATAATTCTCATAATAAGAATCAATCATTTTCTTGGCTTCTGATCTGGAAAGTCCGGTTTGTTCTGCCAAAGCAAAAGCACCTTGACCATAGATAATTCCAAAATTAACTGTTTTTGCCTGACTTCTCTGAGTTTTCGTGACTTCTTCAAGAGGAATGTTAAATAATTTTGCAGCTGTAGAAACGTGGATATCTTCGCCATTTTGGAAAGCCTTTATCATATTTTGCTCGCCGGAAATTTCTGCAATTAATCTTAATTCAATTTGAGAATAATCGGCTGAAATGATTTTTTTTCCTTCATCAGAAACAAAAGCACCGCGGATTTGTTGGCCTCTCAAAGTTCGGATTGGGATATTTTGAAGATTCGGATTCACACTCGCCAAACGGCCTGTTGCGGCAACGGTTTGTGCAAAAGTTGTATGAACACGATTGTCTTTTTTATCAATCTGGCCCGGTAAAGCATCAACATAAGTCGATTTCAGTTTCTGTAAAGTTCTGTATTCCAGGATTGAAGTAATGATTTCGTGCTTAGAAGATAATTTTTGCAATACATCTTCTGAAGTTGCATATTGTCCGGTTTTGGTTTTTTTAGCTTTCGGATCCAGTTGCATTTTATCAAACAAGATTTCTCCTAATTGCTTTGGCGAATTCATATTGAACTCTTCTCCAGACAATTCGAAAATTTTTGATTCTAAAACTTTTAAATCATTTTCCAAATCAATACTTTCTTGAGCTAACCATTTTTCATCAAGTTTTACACCTGTCAATTCTATTTTGGCCAAAACTTTCATCAATGGCATTTCGACTTTGAAGAATAATTCTTCCAAATTTTCTTTGGCTAATTGTGGCGCAAAGAGTTCATATAATTGAAAAGTAACATCAGCATCTTCCGCTGCATAATTGGTTTGAGTCACCAAATCAACTTCACGAAGCGTCAATTGATTCTTCCCTTTTTTTCCAATCAAAGTCTCGATGGAAACAGGTTTATAATCCAAATACATCTCGGAAAGATAATCCATTCCGTGTCGTCCATCTGGATTCAGAAGATAGTGCGCAATCATTGTATCAAACAATTTTCCTATCACATCTATATTATAATTCTGAAGAACTTTTACATCGTATTTCAGATTATGAGCAATTTTTAGGACATTTTGATCTTCGAAAAACGGACGGAAAATCTCAATTGTTTTCTGTGCTTCTTCCTGATTTTCAGAAATCGGAATGTAGTAAGCCAATCCTTTTTTATAGGAAAAACTCATCCCAATCAATTCAGCTTCCAACTCATTGAGAGAAGTTGTTTCTGTATCAAAACAAACAGCTTTTTGCTTTAGAAGGTTTTCTACAAGGACTTTCTGAGCTTTTGGAGAATCGATGTATTGATATAAATGGTCATTTTCTTCGATATTGGTTTTTGTCGTGGTGGATTGTTCCAATTGTTCGAAACTCGCAAAAAGATCCATTGTTCCGTTTTTATGTGACGCAACTTTTGCTTCGATTTTCCCACCAACCGGATTCTCAACTTCCATTAGTTCTTCAACATATTCTTTATTAGAGAATGCACGGTAAAGATTTTCATAGAGTCTTCGGAATTCCAACTCATCAAAAATCTCTTTAACTTTTTCAAAATCTGGAACATCCAAATCATATTGTTCTTCCAAAAAATCAATCGGAGCATCACAAAGAATCGTTGCTAACTTTTTGGATAACAAACCTCTTTCTGCACTAGCTTCAACTTTTTCTTTAAGCTTTCCTTTTAACAAATGTGTATTGGCCAAAAGGTTTTCCATAGATCCAAATTCCTGAATAAACTTCTTAGCGGTCTTTTCTCCAACACCTTCCAAACCTGGGATATTATCAACGGCATCACCCATCATTCCTAGATAATCGATGATTTGCTTTGGATCGTTGATCTCATATTTAGCTAAAACTTCTTCAACACCAAGGATTTCTATATCGCCACCTTTCATACTTGGCTTGTACATTTTGATTTTTTCGGTAACCAATTGAGCAAAATCTTTGTCAGGCGTCACCATAAAAACATTGTAACCTTGCTTTTCCGCTTTGCAGGCAATTGTTCCGATAACATCATCCGCTTCATAACCTTCCACCCCCAAAATCGGAATATGCATCGCTTCCAGAATATTATGGATGTAAGGTTTTGCTAAAAGAATCGGCTCAGGCGTTTCAAGACGATTCGCTTTGTATTCTGCATAATCCTCGTGACGAACATTGGTTCTTCCGACATCAAAAACTACAGCCAGATGTGTTGGTTGCTCTCTTTTTATCAATTCTATTAAAGAATTTGTAAAACCGAAAATAGCAGATGTATTCACACCTTTTGTAGAAATTCTAGGATTTTTAATGAATGCAAAATACCCACGGAAAATCATGGCGTAAGCATCGATAAGAAATAATCTTTTGTCTGTTGAAGTCATAGAAACAAAAGTAATCAATTGTTATCGATTTTGTGAATGGTTACATTGAAAAAATAAAAAATGTTTCTGTTAAAAAATCTTAAATTTTTATGATGAATAAGGAAATTTGGTTGTATTTTTGCAGCATCAATACGATGAAGAAAAATTACTCTTTTTATTCTGTTTTTATCCTTTGCTTTTTGGTTTCCTGCGCCAGTTACGGAGATAGTCTTCTTTATTTTAATAAAGATGCAAAAATTAATGGGATAAAAACTGTTCTTTACTTTGAACCTGAGGTATTTCCGGATATTAATGAGATCAAAAATCCTACATTTTCGGCTTTCTATAATGCGACTTCCGACAAAATGAAATCCCTTGGAAGTGTAAAATATTTACAAGTAAACACGTCTATTCCTTTTGATGAAGTAGACTCTAACATGGTAAAAGAAATCTGTAAAAACAATAATGCAGATGTAGCTGTGATACCAAAAGTTAAATATTTCAAAGTAGGATTTGGAAAGTATGTATTTTCTAATCAAGTAGTTGTCAGTTTGAAGTTATATGATTCAAACGGTGATTTTGTAATGGAAACTTCTTATGATACGTACAAAGGAAACGCAAGATTACTTGGAAGTGCGGAAAACTCTGTGATAATCGGTACAAAAGGCGCCATCCGAAAAATGGAGAAAGAACTCCGAAATAGACAAGTTCTTCTAAGAAAAGCATCGTAATTTTACGTAATCTTAATACTTTTTTTCTTAAGATTTTAATACTTTTGCAATGCAAAAAAGTTAAGTATCGAGAATCAAGAAGTCATATTAAACCCTGCGGATATCGCCGAATCTCTGAGTAAATTGCCAGCGGAAGAGCGTATTTTGCAGTTTTTGAAATTGCCAAGATCTGAGAAGGCAGAAGTTTTCTCACATCTTGATCCTGATTTTCAAGAAGATACTATCAGAAGTATTGCAAGTCACGAAGTTTCTGACATCCTGAATGAAATGTCGCCTGATGACAGAACTCAACTTTTTGAGGATTTTCCGGATGAATTAATCAAATATTCTATCAATCTTCTTAATCCGCAAGAACGTAGAGTTGCCCTAAAACTTTTAGGTTATGAAGCGGATTCAATCGCACGTTTGATGACGCCTTATTATGTCCAAATCCGAAAAGAATGGACTGTAAAAAGATGTTTTCAACAAATCAAAAAAGTTGGAAAGAAAGTAGAAACGCTCAATTTTCTTTACGTTGTTGATGAAAGAAACCGTTTGATAGATGATATTACAATAGGTTCTCTCCTATTGGCAGATGAAGAACAGTTGATTTCTGAACTTTGTGATGATCATTTTGTAGCCATTAAAACCACGACCTCCAAAGAAGATGCAGTTCCGTATTTTGAGAAATATGACCGAAGTGCATTACCAATTATCACAGAAAATGGTGTTTTGGTAGGAATTGTAACTATTGATGATATCTTAGATCAAATCGAATCTCAAAATACAGAAGATATCCAGAAATTTGGAGGTTTGGATGCGTTAGATCTTCCTTATACACAAACTTCGGTTTTCGAAATGGTTAAGAAACGTGGTTTTTGGTTGGTGGTTCTTTTCTTTTCTGAGATGTTGACTGCTTCTGCAATGGGATATTTCGAAGACGAAATTCAGAAAGCTGTTGTCTTAGCGTTATTTGTTCCTCTGATTATTTCGAGCGGAGGAAATACGGGTTCACAGGCTGCAACATTGATCATTCGTGCAATGGCCTTGCAAGAAATTGGACTGAAAGATTGGTGGTATGTGATGAAGAAAGAAATCTTCACAGGGATTTTCTTGGGAAGTATTTTGGGTATTATTGGGTTTATGAGAATAGCTTTCTGGCAACAAGTCGGACTCTTCAATTATGGAGAACATTGGACTTTTGTTGGATTGAGTATCGGTATTTCTTTGATGTTAATTGTTCTTTGGGGAACTATTTCCGGATCCATGGTTCCTTTTATTCTTAAAAAACTGAAGCTCGATCCAGCGACTTCTTCTGCTCCTTTTGTAGCGACGCTTGTGGATGTTACAGGATTAATTATCTATTTCTCCGTTGCAGGATTGTTTCTTACGGGAAAACTTCTATAACCGTTTTAATTTTCTAATTGTTGGCAAATCTTCGACCTTGGCGAAGCGCGCCCTGGCCTGAGTGGAACTCTTTTTCTTGAAAAGAAAAAAGCGGGAACGGGGGACGGATAAAGGCGCCCAAATAAATATAAACAAAAAATGCCACCTTATAAAAGATGGCATTTGGTATTTTTGATTATTTCAATTTTTCAACGAAATTGTCTGTATAATCTTTTTGTGAAGCAATAATGACTTGTTTTGCCTGATCTGCGCCGTACACCAAATCGATTTTCACTTTTGCAGGTTCTGTTGGCAAGTTTTTGTAGCTCAAGAAATAGTGCAACAAACGGTTAACTTCTGCTTTTGGCAACTCAGAAATATCTCTGATATGACCATAAACCTGATCTTCTACCAAAACTGCAATAATCTTGTCATCTGCTTCTCCTTTGTCAATCATTTGGAAACCTCCGATTGGAATGGCCTGCAAAAGAATGTTACCCGAAGTGAAGTTGTGCGAACTAAGAACGCAGATGTCCAAAGGATCGTGATCGCCTTCTGTAACGTCTGTTGCGCCAGTTGAAACAGCCAAATTCTTAACTTCATCTTCGCAATATGTTCTTGGAACGAAACCGTACATCGCAGGAATAATGTTGGAGAATTTTTGTGGACGATCCACTTTCAGATAACCACTTTCTTTATCTACTTCATATTTTATAGTGTCCGTTGGAACGATTTCCACAAAAACGTTTACAACTTCTGGAGAATTTTCTCCCGCAGAAATCCCGTGCCAAGGATGTGCTTTAAAACTAGGAATCATGTTTATTTTATATTATTTTGTTAAGTTCTTTTCTAAGATTTTCGATGGTGTCCGAAATATAATCTTCGGAGTTAAGATAACTCATCAAGAAAACAGTTTTGAAGTCTTCTAATTTTGAGTTTTCATTCAGTTCTTCATAGGTTTTATGAAGGGCTTGGATAACATTGTTTTTACTTGTCAAGATATCTTGCCAGGAAGATTTTGAAATGTAAAGTTGCTGAGAAGCGTTATACTCGAACTCTTCTGTAATATTTTTTTCAGTTAGAAAAACGAATTCGTGAGGCTGAAGACCTTTGTCGAACTTCATCACAAGATTGGATGGTTTGAGTCTTTCCAAAAACAAAGTCATTCTTTCCAAAGCCTGAAGTTTGATTTCACTATTTGATTTGGTTGCCAAAAAATTAATTTCCTGTTTTTTGAGTCTTACAAAACTGTTCACAAATTGTTTCGCAAAAACCAAGAATGGCAATGCGATGATAACTGCAACAGCGTATGGTAAATAATCTGAATCAAACATATCTGAAATCGGATTGCAAAATTAATACTTTTTGCTTTAATAAAGAATTTTTAATTGAGAAACAACGATTTCTTAATAATCTGTAAGATTAAATCTTTTTTGCTAACCTGGATACAAGGATAAGGCCTCAATTCTGGACGAAAACCTCTGAAAAATTCTTCTACGGCAGGTATTTCACTTCCTTCAAAATCGAAAATTTTGGATTCTATATTTTCAGAAATTACTTTATCAATTAAATAAGATGATCCGCTCAATTTCACAGAGTCTCTTTCATTATAAGTTCCTAAAAGCGCCAAAGAATAATTTTCTTTATAAATAGCAATCATATTGATGAGCTTTTGATGATAAAAAAAACCGTAGAAATCTAACTTATCATTGAGATGAAATTTTGATAAAAGATTTATAAACTGCTCCAAATCTTTAGCATCTGCTCCTAAACCTGTACTTCTGATAAAATCTTTAATCTCTTCTAAATCAAAATTTTTAATAATTTCTGAATTATCTAAAACTTCTTGATCTAGTCTAAGTTTTCTTTTTCTTTTAGGAGAATATTTTTGTCTTACAGTTTCATAGTTGTCAGGAAAAATTAAGAAATTATTTCTTTTTTTCAAGGGTTTTGAAAAAGAATTGACATCATTGAATCCATAATACAAAATAGAATATTTTTTAACAAAATAGTCATAAAACAAATCATTAATCTCTACAGAATCAATTTCAGAAAAGATGCCTAATTGCTGGCAAAGTTTAGGATTGATAACGATTTTTATCCCGAATTTATAAATCAAGGGAACAGGCATTACAGCTTCATAATCCTTATAAACCAGCAAATCCCACTTTTTGTTTGTGCTAATGTCTAAAAAACTACGTTCAGCGTAAAATTTCTTCTGAACAGCATTTTCTATACATCTGTTATATTTTTCAAAATCAATTTCTTGATATTTCAGCCGTCTAATCATAAAACCCCTTCTTCTTTAAAACTATAAAATTTATTTTGAGTAATAATGATGTGGTCCAGTAATTCGATATCCAATAATTTCCCCGCTTCATTTATTTTATTGGTTATAGTAATATCTTCCTGACTTGGCTTCAAACTACCTGCTGGATGGTTATGAGCGACAATGATTCTTGTTGAAAAATGTTCCAATGCTGTCTTGAAAATAACTCGTACATCAGCTACAGAACTTGCAATTCCACCTCGGAAAAGACAAGTTTTGTAGAGGATTTTATTTTGATGATTCAGAAAAACAGCCCAAAATTCCTCTGTTGACAAATCCGAAAGATGTGGTTGCAAAACTTCGAAAACATCTTTGCTGCTGCTGATTTGTTGTCTTTCCAGAACTTCCTGCTGAGATTTTCTATTTCCGATTTCCAAAGCCGTTGCAATAGAAATGGCTTTTGCCTCGCCTACTCCTTTGAATTTCATCAAATCTTTGATAGTCAATTGACTTAGTCTATGCCAATTATTTTCTACTGAATTTAAAATTCTTCTTGCTAATTCTACAGCAGACTCTTCCCTATTTCCGCTTCCCATAATGATAGCTAACAACTCCGAATCCGAAACTGAAGCTTTCCCTTTCAACAGGAATTTTTCTCTTGGGCGGTCGTCTTCCGCAAGGGATTTTAGGTTCAAAGTTTAAAATTTTTAAAGTTTTATTAATTTTTATTATAATAACAATTAGGATTATTCCATTTCAATGTCTTTGCATAATCAAACAAGCTTTCAACACCAACTAAATTAAAAATTGGGTCTTGATCAACTGACTTTTTGTTATGTACTAAAATGTAATTTTCGGAATTTTGTGATTCAAAATAGTTTATTTCTGGAGACTTTTTTAAATTTTTGATTTTCTCTAAAATAAAATCATAATTCTCAATTACATCTTTCACAGTTTTAAATTCTTTATTAATTAATGGAAATAATTCACTTTCATTTCCAATATTTATATTTGAGCCTATTCCACCATTGCAAGAAAATGTTGTAAATGAATATCCTCCAATTTCAGTTACTTGTATATTTTCAGGATAATTAAAAACATCTTTACTTAAGCCGTATAAAACAATTTCGCCTTTATTTTTGATTCTTAAACGTGTAGAAACTTCTTCCAAAGTTACATCTTCGTGTCCCCAAATTTCTATAACTTCTACATTTTCAATTTTATTTAAATCTTCTTTAATATGATTCATTTCTCTCTTATAGAAAAATCCTTCATAAACAAAAAATGTAATCACAAGAATAACAAATATCCCAAGAATTGAAATTGAAATCCATTTTAAAATTTGAACAATTATTTTCATACTTTATCAGGATTAATTGTAAGCGTAAAGAATTATGTTTTTATCCGATTTATCAATGTGCTGTTCCAAAATCTTAAAGAAATTGTCAGAAACCATCGGACAACCCCAACTTAGACAGATTTCTTCTGTTTGTTCTTTATCTGGAACGCAATCTAATCTGTGAAGAACAATTGCTCGTTTTCTTGCATTGCTATTGGTTTTATCCAGTCCGTCCAATCTATACGACAAACCAAATTGACCTTTATATTTTTCCGAAATCGCATACTTTCCAAGAGATGAACAGCGGGAATTATTTTGATTACTGAATTTCAATTGTTCTTTCTGTTTCCCGGCTTCAGAACCAGAACCGTGAGCAACCAAAGCTTTTTGGATAACTTTTCCGGTTTTCAAATCGATGACAAAAAACCTGAATTGTGAAGACGGAATTGAGAAATCAATCAAAAAAGCTTTATCCTGATTATAATCCGAATCTCGTATAAATGTCTTTAAATCAGATATTTTTTGAGAAAGATTATTTTTTGATTTTACTGATACAAATGATTGATTTTCCTGAGATTTGACTTCGCAGGAAATCAAGAAAAACGATAAAAATATTAGTAAAAATGTTTTCAAGGAAATGTGTTTTTCAATCTAAACGGCTAATTAAGCCAAATAATATTTCTCAATTAATGAATTACAAAACAATCTGTCCGTCTTTCATAACCAACTTTCTATCGGTACTTTCTGCCAAAACAGAATTATGTGTTACAATCACAAAAGTCTGTTGATATTTGTCCCTCAAATCAAAAAATAATTGATGAAGTGCATCTGCATTTTTGGAATCAAGATTCCCAGTTGGTTCATCGGCGAAGATAATTTTTGGAGAATTAATCAATGCTCTTGCAACCGCAACTCTTTGTGCTTCTCCACCGGATAACTCTGATGGTTTGTGATGCAATCGGCTGGCAATGTTCAAATCTTCAAAAAGAGAATGTGCTTTTTCAATCACTTCTTTTTCAGGAATCCCACCAATTTTTGTAGGTAACAAAACGTTTTCCAGCGCCGTAAATTCGGGCAATAATTGATGATTCTGGAATACAAAACCAATATTTCTATTTCGGAATTTGGACAATTCTTTGTCTTTCATTTTCAGGTAAGAATTGCCATCCAAAGAGATTTCAGTTCCGAATTTTTCAATATCAGAAGGATTATCCAATGTTCCCAGAATCTGAAGCAAGGTAGATTTTCCAGCTCCAGATTCTCCCACAATAGAAACTACTTCACTTGGCTTTATATGAATGTCAACACCTTTCAGAACCTCCAAAGTTCCATAAGATTTGTGTATGTTTTTTGCTCGAATCATTTATTAATGTGATATTGAGTTATATTTTGGTCAATTTAGCAAATTTCAAGATAAGATTTTTCTCGCCTTCATTTTTGAAAATGACTTTTGCTTTGATATTTTGAGGGTCGGTTCCATCCAAAAATTCTACTTTCCCAATTCCGAAACGGTCGTGTCTCACGTTATCTCCTACCTGAATATCTTCTGAAGACGAACCGCTTGGATTGATGATTCTTGCCGTAGCAATTGGTTTCAACTGTTTTGGAACAGGCGTATTTACATTTCGTTCAATTGTTTTCTTTTCTTCCTTCTTTTTGAAAAATCGAGGTTCTGAAGGCGTGTCATCAAAGATATTAGAATTGATTCCCGAACGATTGATAAATTTCAATTCCGCCACAGGATTTATCATTTCTACATATTTGTTGTCTATTTCGCTCAAAAATCTGGATGGTTCTGCGTCGGTAATTTTTCCCCATTGGAATCTGGAAACAGCGTAAGTGAAGAAAACTTGCTTCTCCGCTCTTGTCAATGCCACATAAAACAAACGTCTTTCCTCCTCCAATTCTTCTCTTGTGGATGAACTCATAAAACTTGGAAAAAGATTTTCTTCGAGTCCAACTAAATGGACTACTGGAAATTCCAAACCTTTCGACAAGTGAATCGTCATCAACGAAACTACATTCTTATCATTATCTTTATCATTTTGAGTATCAGACGACAAGGCAATATTTTCCATAAAATTGGACAAACTCGGGTCGCCACCTTCAATCTGAATTTGCTCATCGATAAAACCCTGCATCGAGTTCAGCAATTCCTGAATATTCTCTACTCGGGAAATCCCTTCCGGCGTTGCATCTTCTTTTAAAAACTTAATCAAACCACTTCGTTTTGCCACTTCCATCGCAACATCGTAAACATTTTCTGTTTTCAACATCACTTGGAAGGCTTTTATCATTGCCCAAAAATCGCCTAACTTGGTCAAAATTCCATTATTAAGACCTAATTGTGGCGCATAAAACCCAAGATTATCAAGAACTTGAGCAACAGGAACATTCTGAGAATCTGCAAAAACAACCAATTTATTTTGAGTAGTTTCTCCAATTCCTCTTGCCGGATAATTTATGATTCTTGATAGAGCTTCGGAGTCATTTTCATTAACCAAAATACGAAGATAAGCCAACAAATCTTTTACTTCTTTCCTTTGGTAGAAAGACAATCCGCCATAAACTTTGTACGGAATATTCTTTTTTCTGAGTGCATCTTCAAAAGCTCTAGTCTGCGAATTGGTTCTGTAAAGAATTGCAAAATCAGAGTAATGTCGTTGTTGTGTATTGTGTAATTCGAAGATATTAGCAGAAACGAAATTTGCTTCATCCGCATCAGAAAGACTTCGGTAAACTTTGATTTTATCTCCGACCTCATTCTCACTGAAAACATTTTTTTTGAATTGCTGTAAGTTTTTAGAAATAACAACATTTGCCGCATCCACGATATTTTGAGTCGAACGGTAATTTTGTTCTAAAGAAACCGTCACTGCATCAGGATAATCCTTTTTGAAATTCAGGATGTTGTGGATATTCGCACCACGGAAAGAGTAAATTGATTGAGCATCGTCTCCAACCACACAAATATTCTCGAATTTTGAAGCTAAAGCTTTGACAATCAAATACTGAGAATGATTCGTATCCTGATACTCATCCACCAAAATATATCTGAATCTATCTTGATATTTTGCTAAAACTTCTGGAAAACGAGTAAGTAATTCATTGGTTTTCAATAACAAATCATCAAAATCCATCGCGCCATTTTTGAAACAAGCTTCGACGTATTTTTTGTAAATATTGCCCATGTGTTTCATATTCGCTTTCTCATCAGCCTCCATCAATTCCGGATTGTTGAAATAAGCGTTAACCGTGATAAGATTGTTTTTATACTGAGAAATTCTTGATAAAACTTTCTTCGCTTTATAGATTTCTGAATCGATGCTCATATCCTTTATGACTTTTTTCATCACGTTCAGAGCATCTTGCATATCATAAATTGTAAAATTGGAAGGATAACCGAGATGATGACCTTCGCTTCTCAAAATTCTCGCAAAAACCGAGTGAAAAGTTCCCATCCAAAGCGAACGCGCATTGCTATCTCCTACGAGTTTTGCGATACGTTCTTTCATTTCCTTCGCTGCTTTGTTGGTAAAAGTCAAAGATAAAATATTGAAAGGGTCTACTCCATTCGTAATCAGATGCGCAATTCTCATCGTAAGTACACGTGTTTTACCAGAACCTGCACCAGCCAAAACCATCAAAGGTCCTTCCAAGGTGGTAACTGCTTCTAACTGAGGTTCATTCAATCCTTTCAAATAATCCATTCTATTCTCAAAATTTTAAGATAACAAAAATAGCGTTTTTTATGCAATTTCTCATTTCCTGAAAGTTTGAATTTCGACATTTATAGGCTAATTTTGCAAATGAAATATTGAATCTAATAATACTCTAAAAATCAATCAAAGTAATCTTGAAATCCGACTATATCAAGAAAGAAATTCTTTCTTTTTTCAAATTAAAACCTTCGCCTAGAAGTTGGCACGTTCCATTTTTAGCTGGATTGGCAGTCGGAATTCCGTTGATGTTTGGTTACTTTTTAGGGGATATCAAATCTGCTCTTACTGCTAGTTTGGCAGGTTTGGTAATCATTTATATCCCAACAAGCAATGATTTTATAGAGACGATGATGAAAATGTTTGTCTGCTCTTTTGGGATGATTATTTCTTACGGTTTGGGATTGACTTTTAGTTTTAATCTTTGGATTGGGGCTTTAGTTTTCGGGATTTTTTCGGCAATTGCTTATTATACTACAAGATATTTTAATCTAAAACCGCCGGGAAGTTTTTTCTTTATAATGATGGCTTCTATGGCAATTGGACTTCCGCATCATCCGGAATTAATTCCTAAACGAATAGGAATTTTCACCATTGGGACTGTGAGTGCTTGTCTTATTTGTCTAATTTACTGCGTTTTAAATTTAAAAAAAGAAACTAAAAAAAATCTCACTACTTTTCATATCAATCCTTATGTGAATCTTGTAGAATCTCTTATTATCGGAATTTGTATGTTGGTGTCGGTTTTTATTGGAAAGTTTTTTAACCTCGATTATCCTTATTGGATTCCGATTTCCAGCTTGGCAGTTTTGCAAGGCGTGAACCAATATCATATTTGGAAACGTGGTTTGCACCGGATTATCGGAACCACAATCGGACTTGGAATTGCTTGGTTAATTTTCTCATTTGTCACTTCTCCATTTCTAATTTGCGTTTGTATAATTGCTTTACAAATCATTGTAGAAATGTTGATTACAAGACATTATGCATTAGCTGTAATGTTTCTCACACCAATGGGAATTCTGCTTGCTGAAACCGGAAGTTCTACTTCACTTAATCCCGATTATTTACTTCAAATGAGATTGTTAGAAATATTAATTGGAAGCGCAATAGGTTGTATTGGCGGTTGGTTTTTGTATAACGAAAGAGTTAGATTTAATTCCATTAAACATTTGAGAAGATCGAAAGTCGTTTTAAGAAAAAGCTTTCAAAAATAATCTATCTGATATTTACAATCAACATTAAAATCATCAATGCTGCAATCCCAATCAAAATCGAATTAGCTTGTGACAGTTGAATTTTATTACTTTTCTTCAATCTAACTGATTCCATTATCATAAAAGTTAACCATCCAACAACTAATATCAGTGCCAAAACTCCCAGAAAAACTTGCGAATCATAAGCTGCAATAAACAAAAGCACACAAGTTGAAGCTGCTCCAACTATAAGACTCACAGCTCTTATCAAAGTGTGAATTATAACTTTTTGAGTGGTAATTTGAACGATTGGTTTCTTGCCATCGTCCTCCTTGATATCAAACAATTCATTAAATTCTTCATTCATATTATTTCTGTTTTTGATATAATTTAATGAAAAAAGCAGTTAAGCCTGCATAAGCCAAAACCTGCAACATACTCGTTATTGTATAGATATTTTGTGAAAATCCAATCTGAGGAAATATATAAATCAAATGGGTCAATGTCAGAATTGCTAGAGAAATAATGGCTATTAGTGTGTGGTTTTTCATCTAAATAGTTTTATGAATTAATTCATCAACCAATATCGCTAATTTTTTTGAAACATTCTTTAATGAATATAATTGAAAATCAAATATTTGATTTTTCACTTCATAAAATTGTGATTGTAAATCCTTTTTTTCTTTGATAATGAATTCTAAATCCGATTGATAAAATTCTGGAAAAATAGCAGATTTTGCGTATTTAACAGCGTCTCCAATATTACCACTGATTTTAGTTTTACCATAGATTTCTTTGACAGAGAAAAATTCAGTTTCATTCTGAATTGGGCAATATAAAAGATCTGATTTCTTCATCCAATCATCAAATTCTTGCTGAGGAATTTTGTTTTCAAAAAACTGTATTGTAATGAATTGCGGAAGTTTATCTACAATTGACTTTAATTTTTCTAATTCTTTCCCAGAAGCTTTTCCAAGGAAAATAATTTCATAATTAATTCCAATATTTTCAAAGTTTTTCAGTTTGTTAAGAAATGAATCATAATCTCTCCTACTTTGCGAAACAGCGCCAGGAATAACAATTCTGATTGTTTCTTTTTCTGAATTTTGAGATTTAAATTGATTAAAATAAATCGGTAAAAATTCGAGCTTACTTTTCTGGGAAACCACTTCATCAATTCCTAAAAGATATTTTGACTGTTGATAAACTTTCGGAGCTTCCAAAAGTCCTTCTTTTAAGAATAATTTGAGTCTGTATTTGAAATCTTTCTTAAAAATACTTTTAAACAATTCCCATTTTGAAGCTTTGGTAAAATTCAAATTATGAACAAGAATTGCAGTATTAAATTTCTTTACAATCGCTTGATAGAAAATAAAGTGACGATGAACAGTCCCAATAATAATCAAATAATACGTTCCCTTTTCCAGCGTCTCCAAAAGCTGAGAATAATCCGTTAGGTAAACATTTTTCTCGTGAATGTTTAACAACTTAAAAACTTTCTCAGAAAAATAAAAATCAATAGAAATATCTTGAGAACCTTTAGTTAGCTCATAGAAATTATTTGCTAATTCTGCGTGTGTATCGAGTTCTACGTAAGCAATTCTTTTCATAAACCAAAGTTTTTGAAAAATTCTTTCCAACGCAGATTTCGAATAAATTGGATTTCTTCTTTGCTTAAATTTCGTTTATCTTTTTGTTTCAGAAAAGAATTAATTGTAATGCAAAACTCTTTTGCCGAATGATTTCTAAAACTGGATTTAGCAGAAGAAATCATTGCCAATGGCAAATTCAACCCAATATTATAAAAGTATTGACCTAATTTTTCGGCCTTTTGGTCTTTGTATTTATAAGCTGTTGGGCGCAAATGTTTTACCCAAAGGTCTTGAATTGTGATGATTTCCCAATTATTTTTTTTAGCCAATAAAATATCCAAATTATCCCAACCTAAAACAGTTCTTAAACCATCCATATTTTCAAAACATTCTTTTCTATAAGCTTTTATCGGACCACGAACGTGATTTTTGGAAGATAAATTTTCGAAAACCCAATCTTGATTTTTATTACTGAAATCTTCCCAATTTTCATTCGGATTTCTCAGGTTTTTGATCTCAGGATTTTGTTTATAATTTCTAATATAAACTAAACCAGAAACGATTCCTGCTTTTGGATTTGATTCAAAAATTTGGTTGACTTTCTCTAGATAATTCTGAGAAAAAACTATATCTGCATCGTATTTGCAAATCACATCAAAACTTTTCCAATCAACAGTTTCTAAACCTTTATTAAAAGTTCTCACTACCTTTGCGCCAGGCTGGTGCTCTGATTTTGGTAAATTTAAAACTTTAAAATTTGAAGTTTTGGATATAAAATCTTCAACAATTTGTTGAGTTCTATCCGTCGAGCCATCATTCACAACAATACAAACGAAATCCTGAAAACTCTGGCATTTCAGAGATTCTAGACAAGGAGAAATATTATTTTCTTCGTTATGCGCCGGAATAATGATGAGAAATTTCAAACTGAATTAAAAAATTAAGAAGCCGAAAGTTACAGATTTTTCTAATATTTTCTGACTATTATTGATTCCGTCTATAAAAATTATTGATTAATTAACCGTAAAGATTCCCATTGACAAGTTTATAAGAAGTAATTTTGCACTTTGATTTTTAATGTTATGGATGCAACGATTGGACAAAGCAAAAACTTCTCATTTTCCATTATTTCCTACGTCTTTTTCACATTTATAGGTTATTTTATCATAGGATTATCATTATCTGTTTTACCAATTTTTATTAGCAAAGGCCTTGGATTTAGTATGCTGGTTGCAGGAATTGTGATTAGTTTACAATATGTAATGACATTTTTGATGAGAGCTTATTCGGGAAAAATAATTGACAGCAAAGGTCCAAAACCAGCCGTTTTAATCAGTATGTTTGGTTTTGCTTTTACAGGTTTGGTATTGATAATGGCCTATTATTTCAGGTTCTCTCCTATCATCAGTTTGTTATTTTTAATTATCACAAGGCTTTTTACAGGCGGTGCAGAAGGAATGGTTGGCGCAAGTCCTATTAACTGGGCAATAATGACTTTTGGAGAAAAACATACGGCAAAGATTATTTCTTATAATGGAGTTGCTTGTTATGGAGCATTAGCTTTAGGCGCTTCTTTGGGCGTAACGATTGTAAAATATTCCAATTTTTACGGATTGGGAATTTTAATTATTTTCTTAGGATTACTAGGTTTTTTCATCGCAAGAACCAAAGAAAACCGAACTGGAAAACAATCTGAAGAAGAGCAAAAATCTTTTTGGAATGTTCTCGGGAAAGTCGCGCCTTTCGGACTTTGTTTGGCTTTGGGAGGTTTAGGATTTGCCACAATTTCTACTTTTATAACACTTTATTACGATTATTACCATTGGCAGAACGGCGCGATGTGTTTGTCTGTGTTTGGAATTTTGTTCGTTGCGGGTAGATTAGTTTTCAGTAATGCAATTAATCGATTTGGTGGAATCAACGTTGCGATTGCGAGTCTGGCTGTTGAAACATTAGGATTAACAATCATCACATTGTCCTATCATCCCTATTTTGCATTAATCGGTGCAGGAATTACAGGATTAGGATTTTCATTGATATTTCCAGCTTTAGGAGTAATGGCAATGAAAACCGTTCCTTCTTCCAATCAAGGTTCAGCTTTGGCTGGTTATGGTTTGTTTATCGATATTTCTCTAGGGATTACAGGTCCGTTGATTGGCGGTGTTGCTGATGCGTTTGGTTTGCCCTACATTTTCCCTTTCAGTATCGGAATTGTAATGTTAGGTCTAGTCTTGGCCTACTATCTGAAAATGAATCAATCCAAATAAAAATTAATTCTACTATTTTCGCATTTTAAATTTTTATGCAGAAAGTTCTCAATCTTTTTGATTTCTCTCAAAAAGTCAATTATAAAAACGAAATCTTCGCGGGATTAACCGTTGCAATGACAATGATTCCGGAATCTTTGTCGTTTGCGATTCTTGCTGGATTTTCTCCATTAACCGGTTTGTATGCAGCATTCATAATGGGATTAATTACTGCCATTTTCGGCGGAAGGCCAGGGTTAATTTCTGGAGGAGCTGGCGCAACAGTCATTGTTTTAATTCCATTAATGATTTCACACGGCATCGAATATGTTTTTGCAACCGTCGTTTTAGCCGGAATTATCCAAATCATTATTGGAATTTTTAAATTGGGGAAATTTATTCGATTGGTTCCGCAACCTGTGATGTACGGTTTTGTGAATGGATTAGCCATTGTGATTTTTATGTCACAGATTAATCAATTTAAAATGCAGGGAACTGAAAATTGGCTGTCAGGAAATCCTCTTTATATAATGCTTGGATTGGTTGCTTTGACAATTTCTGTCATATTAATATTTCCAAGGTTAACGAAAGCAATTCCAGCTTCTTTAGTTGCAATTGCGGTGACTTTTGCATTAGTAATGATTTTTGGAATCCAAACTAAAACTGTTAACGATATTGCCAATATTGCTGGAGGTTTTCCACCATTTCACATCCCGAATGTTGAATTGTCATTTGATGTTTTGAAAGTGATTTTTCCATTTGCTTTAATTATGTCAACGGTTGGATTAACGGAAGGTTTATTGACTTTAAATCTAGTTGATGAAATTACAAATACCAAAGGAAACAGCAACAGAGAATGTGTTGCACAAGGAACTGCTAACATCCTGAATGGTTTCTTTTTCGGAATGGGTGGATGTCCAATGATTGCTCAGACTTTGGTGAATCTGTCAGCTGGAGCAAGAGCAAGATTATCCGGAATTATCGCTGCTTTGGTTATTCTTTTCATTATTCTTTTTGGTGCGCCAGTTATTGGAAAAATGCCGGTTGCTGCCTTGGTTGGAGTAATGATTATGGTTTCTGTTGGAACGTTTGAATGGGCAAGTTTCAAAGCTATTAAGAGATTTCCGAAGTCTGATATTTTCGTGATGGTAGTTGTGACGTTAATTACTGTTTTCCTTCACAATCTGGCTTTGGCGGTTTTGATTGGTGTGATTATTTCGGCTTTGGTTTTTGCTTGGGAGAGTGCGAAAAGAATCCGTGCAAGGAAGTTTGTTGATGATGAAGGTGTGAAACATTACGAGATTTTCGGGCCATTATTTTTTGGCTCTACGACTGTTTTTGCAGAGAAATTTGATGTGATGAATGACCCAGAACAAATAATTATCGATTTTAAAGAAAGTCGTGTGGTTGATATGTCTGCCATTGATATCCTGAATAAACTGACTGAACGTTATCAGAGTCAGGGAAAAACGGTTCGCCTTAAACACCTGAGTCCAGATTGCAGGCGATTGATAAAAAACGCTGAAAATGTGGTTGATATTAATATTATCGAAGACCCGGAATATGGCGTTTTGAAAAGTTGATATTTTATCGCAAAGTCGCAAGAGTTTTAAATTTAAATATCTTAAAAGTCGCAAAGTGAGATTGGGATTTTATAAGGAATTTTATTTTTATATGTCTTCGAGAGCCTCAGACTGACAATCCAAAATCAAAACTGCTATTTCGTTCTGCTAATCGTTTTGTAACCTCCGTCAAAGTTGTTTTGTTTCCCACGGTTGTTTTGTAACCTTCGCCAATGTTGTTTTGGTTTCCTACGGTCGTTTTGGAACTCCCACCAAAGTTGTTTTGCTTCCCACTATTGTTTTAGAATCTCTGCCAAAGTTGTTTTGTTTCAAAACGCTGTTTTGGAACCTTCGCCAAAGTTATTTTGTTTCCCACCACTGTTTTGGAACTAAAACTTTTTTTCTTTTGATGAATGTTGATTGGACGACAAATCCCCTAGCCCCGAGTGCAGCGGCATCCTTTTTTGTCTGAACTGAAAACTTTGTTTTGATGGCAAAACTTCTAAGACAAAAAAGATATAGCGGAAAGCGGGATTAGCTCCTAATTAATATTACTAAAACTCGATTTTCAAAATCCAACTAAAATCACGATTTTTGCAATCTCAAATTTTATTATGTCTTTACAACAAGAAATCAGCAAAAGAAAAACTTTCGGAATCATCTCCCACCCCGATGCGGGAAAAACTACGTTGACGGAAAAACTCCTGCTTTTTGGAGGGGCGATTCAGGAAGCTGGTGCTGTAAAATCCAACAAAATCAAAAAAGGAGCGACTTCTGACTTTATGGAAATCGAGCGTCAGAGAGGGATTTCTGTGGCAACTTCGGTTTTAGCTTTTGAGTACAGAGACCACAAAATCAATATTCTGGATACGCCTGGCCACAAAGATTTTGCAGAAGATACATATCGAACGCTGACTGCGGTTGACTCTGTGATTGTTGTGATTGACGTTGCAAAAGGGGTTGAGGAACAGACCGAAAAACTGGTGCAGGTTTGTAGAATGAGAAACATTCCGATGATAGTTTTCATCAATAAACTCGACCGTGAAGGTAAAGATGCTTTCGATTTGCTGGATGAAGTGGAACAGAAATTAGGTTTGACGGTTTGTCCGCTTTCTCTGCCGATTGGTATGGGAAGCGACTTCCAAGGGATTTATAATATTTGGGAAAATAACATCCAATTGTTTTTGGAAGAAAAAAAACAGAAAGTTGGTGAATCTCTGAAAATTGATGATATCAACGATTCTCAAATTGATGAATTGGTTGGCGAAAAAGCAGCGAAAACTTTGCGTGAGGAATTGGATTTGATTCAGTCTGTTTACCCAGAATTTAATCGTGAAGATTATATGAATGGAGATTTGCAGCCGGTTTTCTTTGGGTCTGCTCTTAATAATTTTGGCGTTCGTGAGTTACTGAATGCCTTCATCGATATCGCACCAATGCCTCAGCCGAAAGAAAGTGAAACGAGATTGGTAAAGCCTGAAGAAAATAATTTCACTGGATTTGTGTTCAAAATCCACGCGAATATGGATCCAAAACACAGAGACCGTCTGGCGTTTGTGAAAATCGTGTCCGGAACTTTCAAAAGAAATGAAAATTACCTGCTTGTAAGAGAAGGTAAAAAAATGAAGTTCTCCTCTCCTAACGCGTTCTTCGCAGACAAAAAGGAAGTTGTGGACGAGAGTTTCCCTGGCGATATTGTCGGACTTCACGATACGGGAAGTTTCCGAATTGGCGATACTTTGACAGCCGGCGAAAAATTGAGTTTCAAAGGAATTCCGAGTTTCTCTCCGGAACATTTCCGTTACATTAATAATAACGATCCATTGAAAGCGAAACAATTGGCGAAAGGTGTTGACCAGCTAATGGACGAAGGTGTTGCTCAGTTATTTACGCTGGAAATGAACAACAGAAAAATCATCGGAACGGTTGGTGCGCTTCAGTATGAGGTGATCCAATACCGTCTGGAACACGAATATGGCGCAAAATGTTCTTACGAACCTATCAGCATCCATAAAGCGTGTTGGGTGGAAGCGGATGAAAAGTCTGAAGAATTCAAAGAATTTGCGAGACTGAAACAGCGTTTCTTAGCAAGAGACAAATATGACCAGCTGGTTTTCTTAGCCGATTCTTCTTTTACGATTACAATGACTCAGGAAAAGTTTCCGAATGTGAAACTGCATTTTATTAGTGAGTTTCAGAATCATTAAAATATATAATCCGCAGTGTTTTCTGCGGATTTTTTGTTGGAAGAAATTTTATATTTTAAATAAATCAATATATTTGAAACTAAGATAAATTACCCTTGAAAACTCTAACTATACAGTACGACAAATTAAAAATTGTAGGTTATCTATTATTAAGCATTCTATTATTAATAATATTTGGAATAATAATGTTTAATTCTGAATATCTTGCTTCCAAAAAACCTTCTTCAAGTGGAAGAAATAGATGGGTTGGAGAATTGTTTTTATGAAAATGCATCTTTATTATTTGTCTTCTGTTTTATTTTAAACTTATTATTCTTATTTCTATTAATTCATCTAATAACCAAATTAATTAAAGGTAAATTAAGCTTATCAAAAAAAGATGAAATAGTATTTATTGATGGATATTTTTTCGTTGATATTGCTAACATCGAAAAAATAGAATTATTTGAAAGTAATAAAAACTCTTCTTTATTGATTTATGTTAAAAATCTTAGAAATGTAAGTGAGAAAAGGAATTCAAAACTTGATAAAATTAGATTAAAATTTTTTTCTTATTTAAATTACAACAAGATATCAATAGTATTAACTTTTCTAAAAGATAATTCAAAAAATTATAATGTAATAAAATCATTTATAATTGATTAAAATTTTTGTAAATCATTTGTAAAATCAATTTAAATATTTGATTTCCATTGGATTAAAATATTACAAAAAGTTTCGGATTCATTTACAAATCATTCTTTCGGTTGTTGGATAGCTTTACATCATAAAATTATCCCAATGAAAAAATTAATATTGACCGCAGTTATTTTGAGCACACTTACGATGTGTAAAAAAGCAGATTTACAGGAAGCTAATAATACAATCGCCAGTGCAGATTCTTTGATTGATAAAGCTTCTGAAACAGTCATCAATCTTAATACTGATGCAGTTTTAGATTCGGTAAATCTGAAAGCTAAAGATTTGATTAAGAATAAAGAAGACATCGAAAAAGCCTTTGAGAATAGCAAAAATAAAATCGATTCTATTTCTGAGAATGTTGAAAAGTTCAAAAAAGATATTGAAGAGAAGAAAATCAGTTCTAATATTGATTCGATAAAAAATCAAATGAAAAAAGAAATCTCAAAACCAAAAACCGTTACCAAAGTTATCTACAAAGATAAACCTGTGAAAAAAGAACCAGTTGCGCCAGTTAACGCAATGGTAAAAAATGGTTCCGTTGAACTGAATGTAGATGATATTGCTCTAGCAAAACAATCGGTAAGAGATATTATCAGAAAATACGATGGCATCATCCACACAGAAAATTTGGTTAGTAATGATGAGTTTCAGACTTTGTATTTGACGACAAAAGTTCCTTATGATAAGTTTGATTATTTGGTAGAAGATTTATCGATGTTGGGAAGCATTCATAATAAAAACCTTGAAGTTAAAGGCGATTCCTACAATCCGAATAAACTTTGCAGTCTGGAAATTACTTTATACGACAATCATCTGAAACCAAAAGAATCGGAAAATCAAAGTTTTGGAGAAAAATCTGCAGACGCCATTTCGTCCGGCTGGAAAGTAATTGGCGATATTTTACTTTTCCTTCTACCTTTTTGGCCAGTTTTCGTGATTGGCGGTATGGGATATTATTTATACAAAAAGAAATATGGTAATGGAAATGATAATCTACCAAACAAAGATTCTGAAGAGAACTCATAAAAAGAAAAGACGCTTAGATTATAAGCGTCTTTTCTATTATTGAAAATTTGATTCTTAGTTCATCAAGCTTTTGCTTAAGTTAAGCGCATCTTGGTTTGAGCCGTCATACTGCAAAGATTTTGCGATATATTGTTTTGCTTTTTCCTTATCTGTATCCTTATCTTGGAACGCGATGAAGAAATAAGCGTAAGCTAAATTTTGTTTTGCAGCATCCACTTCTTCTGGTTTAACTTTGGTGATATATTGCTCATAAGCAGCTTTTGCACCTGCATTATTTTTAGCTGACTGATTGGCGTAACCGATGCTGTAATAAGCCGGAGCCCAATCTGGAAGGATTGCTGTGATTTTGTTCCAAGTAGCGATGGCAGATGTCCAATCGTTGGCATTTTGATAAGCAGTTGCCAATCCCACCAAAGCTTCTGTATCACTTGGATTTGTAACTATTTTTTGATTAAGTGTTTCTATCTCTGCGTTGGTTGCCGGATTTGTTTGTGCACTAATCATCCCTACTGTCATTAATGAGAACCCTAATAATAGTCCTTTAATTTTCATATTCGTTTTCATAACCTTTTATTTAAAGTTATAAGGTATATGGCAAGTACAATTCCACAAATTGGAAAAATTTTAAAACTTTAAAGTTTTTAAGATTTTTTTAAGAATGTTAATTTATGATTTAAGAAATTTTAAAATAAATTCTTGTCATTATTAATTTTAAGTATATTTTTAGAGTATTTAGGCACAATTATTGGTACATTTTTTAACTATCACAAAAAATGAAAATGAATTTTAGAATAATTAAAGATGTTATTCAACTCATAGAAAAATTTGATTCTGAAAACACAGGAGAGAGTTATTCTGATGATATCGATGGATTCAAACATTGGATTTATGATAACGAGGTCAGCAGAATACAATCAGTTAACGATGAGCCGATTTGGGAAGGTAAGGAAAACGGAAGAACTCCGGAAAGCGTTATCAGCACCTTGTTGGTTCATCTTAACCGATATGCAAAAACTTATTCCAAATCTGCAATTTCCGATTCGGAATTCAACACTCAGGAAGAATTCATTTACTTAATCAATCTAAAATCTTTTGGTACAATGACTAAAATGGAATTGATTAAAAAGAATATTCAAGACAAATCTACAGGTGTTCTTATTATCAACAGACTTATAAAACTAGGTTGGGTAGAACAAACCAATTCACAAACCGATAAAAGAACCAAGGTTCTGAAAATCACAGAAAAAGGTTTATATACTTTGGAATTACAAATGGATAAAATCCGAAATGCTACCAATATTGTTACCGGAAATCTGAGCTATCCTGAGAAAATAGAACTCATCAAAATTCTGGATAAATTAGATAAATTTCACCATCCTATTTTTTCAAAAAATATAGAAACGCCCAATCTTATAGATACGGTTTATAAAGAATATTCATTCGGAAAAGATAAATTATGAAGAAAAAAATAGCAATTATCGGTTCGGGATTTTCAGGCTTATCTGCTGCTGCTTATGCTTCGAAAATGGGAAATGAAGTTCACGTTTTTGAGAAGAACAACAGTTTGGGCGGACGTGCAAGAAGTTTCCAGACAGAAAATGGCTATACTTTTGATATGGGTCCGAGTTGGTATTGGATGCCGGATATTATTGAAAATTTCTTTAATGATTTTGGAAAAAAAGCATCTGATTTTTATGAATTAATTCCTCTTAATCCACAATTCGAAATGGTTTTTTCTGATGGATTGATGGCAATTCCGGAAAGTTATGAAGAGATGAGAATTCTTTTTGAACAAACTGAAAAAGGTGCTGGAAAACGATTGGATGATTTTATGAAAGATGCCCAATACAAATATGAAGTTGGGATGAAGGATTTCGTAAACAAACCTTGTTATTCGTGGTTTGAATTTGTTTCTCCGAAGATTGCTAAAAGTGTATTGAAATTGGATTTATTGTCTAATTTTCATCAATTCGTTAGGAAATACTTTTCCAATCCAAAGTTGATTACTCTGATGGAATTCCCTGTGATTTTCTTGGGAGCAGCACCAAAAGATATTCCGGCTTTATATAGTTTAATGAATTATGGAGGTTACAAATTAGGAACTTGGTATCCAATGGGTGGTTTCATCAAAGTGATTGAATCGATGGCTGAAATTGCTTCAACTCAAGGTGTTAAATTTCATCTCAATTCTGATGTTGAACAAATCATTATTGAAGATAAAAAAGCATCTGGAATCCTTGTAAATGGAGAACATCTGAAGTTTGACAAAATTATTGCTTCTTTAGATTATCATCATACCGAATCAAAATTATTATCAGAAGAATATAGGAATTATGATGAAAAGTATTGGACAAAGAAAACTTTTGCACCTTCTTGTTTGATATTTTATCTCGGATTCAAAGAAAAAATTCCGAATCTGAAGCATCATACTTTGTTCTTTGAAAATGAATTAGATCTTCACACAAAAGAAATCTATGATGATAAAAAATGGCCATCAAAACCATTGTTCTATGTTTGTTGTCCATCTAAAACGGATGAAAATTTAGCGCCAGAAAATTGCGAAAATGTTTTCTTGTTAATGCCAATCGCAACAGGAATTGAAGATTCTGAAGAGATGCGAGAAAAATATTTTCTGGAAATGATAACAAGATTAGAAAATCATACTAAAACTAACAATCTTCTATCCATAATAGATTATAAAAGAAGTTATTGTATTGATGATTTTGTGAATGATTACAATGCTTATGAAGGGAATGCTTACGGTTTAGCAAACACATTGTCACAAACCGCAGTTTTGAAACCATCTTTAAAAAATAAAAAAGTCAAGAATCTCTTTTACACAGGACAATTGACAGTTCCCGGACCAGGCGTTCCACCATCGATAATTTCTGGAAAAATAGCAGCAATAGAAGCCAACAAAAAATAAACTACTATGAAAAAATTATTTGACGAACTTTCTTACAAAGTAAGCAAAGCAACTACAAAACAATACAGTACCAGTTTTTCGTTGGGTATTTTGGCATTGTCACCAAAAATTAGAAATTCTATTTATGCTATCTACGGTTACGTCCGTTTAGCAGACGAGATTGTCGATAGTTTTCACGGTTTTGATAAGCAGAAATTATTATCAAGATTCCGAGATGAAACATTGTTAGCTCTGGAAGAGAAAATTTCTCTTAACCCTATTCTGCAGTCGTTCCAAGAGACAGTTCATAAATATGAAATTGATTATGAATTAATCAATCAGTTTTTAAGAAGTATGGAAATGGATCTTCACAAGATTGATTATAATTCTGATTTGTATAAAGAATATATTCTTGGTTCTGCCGAAGTCGTTGGTTTGATGTGTCTTCAGATTTTTGTTGATGGTAACAAAGAAGAATTTGAAAGATTAAAACCTTTTGCAATGATTTTAGGATCTGCTTTCCAAAAAGTGAATTTCCTGCGAGATATGAAGGACGATTATGAAATTTTGGGAAGAACTTATTTCCCCAATGTTGATATCACTTCTTTTGACCAAAATGTAAAATCAGAAATTGAAAAAGAAATTGAAACTGAATTTTCACAAGCTTTAGAAGGAATTAAAAAACTGCCAAATTCGTCCAGATTTGGAGTTTATTTGGCTTACAGATATTATGTTTCGTTATTCAATAAAATCAAGAAAACTTCTGCCAATAAGATTATTAACCAAAGAATTAGAATTTCTAACAGTCGCAAAATATCATTGATGATGGGCTGTTACGTAGAATATAAGTTTTCCATATAAATTGGAACTGATTTTGTTTAGTCAAAAATGCACAAGTATTACTTTATCAATCGTGATAATGTAAGTTTAAATGAAAGAAAATGAAACATCAATTAAAAAGAGAACAACAGCTTAATTGTGATATTAAAAAAGCTTGGGAGTTTTTTTCATCAGCCAACAATCTTTCCGTAATCACACCCGAAGATATGAACTTCACCGTGCTTACGAAGTTTGAAAGCGATGATATTTTCGAAGGAATGATTATAGACTATCACGTTTCTCCTTTGTTTAATATAAAAGTGGATTGGCAGACAGAAATTATTAAAGTCGATTATTTGAGGAGTTTCATAGATTTTCAGGCCAAAGGTCCTTACAAATTGTGGCATCATTATCATGAATTTGAAGAAAATGATGAAGGCGTTCTTGTCATAGATATTGTAGATTATGAATTACCACTTGGTTTTCTGGGAGAAATTGCACATAATCTTTTCGTAAAGAAAAAACTAAATCATATTTTCGACTACAGAAAAGAAGTCTTAGAAGTATTATTCAATCAAAAAAGAGAAGCTTCATGAATTTTCTGATTGTTGTAGGCACTTTTCTATTGATGGAAGGTTTTACTTGGTGTGTACACAAGTACGTAATGCACGGTTTTTTGTGGTCGCTCCACAGAGATCATCACGATCATTCTACAGATCCGCCTTTGGAAAAAAACGATTATTTCTTTGTTATTTTTGCGATTCCAGCCATAGCGTTGATGTATTATGGAACTACACAAAACTTCAATTATTATTTTTATATCGGCATCGGAATAACTCTTTACGGAATGTCCTATTTTTTTGTCCACGATATCTTTATCCATCAAAGAATTAAAATCTTAAAAAATACTGAGAATCCATATCTGCTTGCCATCCGGAGAGCTCATAAGCAACATCACAAGCATCTTGGAAAAGAACATGGCGAATGTTTCGGCTTTCTTTGGGTTCCTATCAAATATTTCAAAATGTATTTCAATAAAAAAAAATAACCATTATATAATGCAACTTACTTATTTGCTGATTAATTTCTTCACCGTTATTATCTGCTTTATATTTTCTTTTCATCCAAAAATTAATTTCCAAAGACATTTTCGTGCCTTTTTGCAGTCATCAGTTTTGGTAATGATGGTCTTTGTAATTTGGGATGCGTGGTTTACAAAAATGGGCGTTTGGTGGTTCAATGATGATTATTTGATTGGAATGAGATTACTCGGTTTACCTGTTGAGGAATGGTTTTTTTTTATCTGCATTCCTTTTTCGTGTATCTTTACCTATCATTGTTTGACCAAATTTTTTCCGATGGATTGGGATTCTTTGCGTGATAAAATCTTCGTTATAGGATTTGGGATAATTTCTCTCTTTATTGCTATTTTATTTTATGATAAGATTTACACTTTCATCACATTTTTAACCTTAGCAGTCAGTATGATGGTGTTAAGATTTGTTTTAAAAGCGCAATGGATAGGAAAAGCATTTACAATTTATCTGATACTTCTGCCTGGATTCTTAGTCGTAAATGGAATATTAACAGGCTCAGGACTAGAAAATCCAATCGTCAATTATAATGCAGAAGATTTCATCGGTTTTAGAATTGTGACTATCCCAATAGAGGATTTCTTTTATGGTTTCGAATTAATTCTTTGGAATCTTTTTTTCTTCAAAAATTTTAAAATTGATGAGTTGGAAGAGGCTTATTTGGAAGAATAATTCTTTTTAGGCTTAATTAGATATAATCCGGTATTTCTAATAATCGGGTCTATTGACTTTTCGGCCACAACAAAAGTGCCTATTGTTTTGATTTTAGAAGGATAAAGATATTTAAATTGGAGTTATTGTAAATTTGTTTTTAATTCTCTTGGACCAGGAATTATCTATAGTTAGTGGATGTCTAAAACAATTGCTTGCTGAGGTAGTTATTTAAAATCTGTTTATTAAAGTCAAAAAAAAACCTGCTCTATAGCAGGTTTTCATATTATAGAATTAAATCTTAATGTCTGGATTTAGCATCGGCATCTTGCTTTACATGGCTCAGATATTTGGTACAATAACCACCAAAAATCAAAATCACAAGATAACAGAATACAGGAATCACAAAGGAATGTTGTACACCAAACTGGTCTGCCAAATACCCTTGGAAAATCGGAACAATTGCACCTCCCAAAATCGCCATTACAACTAATGATGAACCTTGACTTGTGTATTTTTCTAAACCGGAAATTGCCAAAGTATAAATGTTAGAGAACATAATAGAGTTGAAAATCCCAATTCCTAAAATGCTGTACATCGCCAATGGTCCTTGATTCAACATTGCAGAAATTAATAAAACAACATTCACCGCAGCGAAGATGGATAAAGTTCTTGCCGGAGCAGATTTCCCGATAAAGAATGCTACGAAGTTCAAAGCAATAAATACCAAGAAGAAACTAATCTGTGCAAACGTCAAATCAACAATACTGAAAATTACTAAGAAAACCGCCGCTGCTGCTCCTAACATATACAAAGCTTTCTTACTTTGGCTAATAGAATGATTCAATGAAATAGCACCTAAGAAACGACCAATCATCGCACCACCCCAATATAGCGAAAGGTAATTTTTACTAACAGATTCGGTAAGATTCATAATCTGTGGCTGCTCCAAAAAGCTAATGATAAAGCTACCTACAGCCACTTCCCCACCTACATAACAGAACATCGCCAAAACGCCGAACTTCAAATGATTGTGTTGCAAAGCACCGAAACCTTTTACAACTTCCTCACCTGCCACTTTGAAATCTGGTAACTTAACTCTAGAGATAATCAAAGCCACTAACAAAAGAATGCCTGCAAAAATCAAATAAGGAATCTTAGTTGCTGCTGCAGAGAAAGAACCATCTGCCTCAGAGAATAATTCGAAAATCAAATGACCACCCAAAACCGGCGCAATCGTTGTCCCAAATGCGTTGAAAGCCTGAGTCATATTCAGTCGGCTGGATGCAGAATCTTCTGGTCCTAAAAGAGAAACATAAGCATTCGCCGTGATTTGTAATACTGTGAATCCCAATCCTAAGATGAACAAAGCACCTAAGAATAATGGATAAGAAGCCAAACTTGCTGCCGGAAAAAATAATACACAACCTAAAGCTGCTACGAAAATCCCGAAAAGAATTCCTTTTTTGTAACCCATTTTATCAATTGGATCGCCTTTGGTCGTTGAAATTAAAAAATAGATTAATGAGCCGATAAAATAAGCTCCAAAGAAACAAAACTGCACCAACATCGATTGGAAGAATGTCAAGCTGAAAAGCTGTTTCAGATAAGGGATGAGAATGTCATTCATACAAGTGATGAATCCCCACATAAAAAATAAAAGTGTAATAGTAACCAAAGGAACGGTATAATTCCTTTTTGTTCCAACTTCATTGTTTGCCATATATTTTTAATTTAAAAAGAGGCTAAAGATAGCCCCTTTTGTTGATTAATTCTTATTTAGAGACATTAAATTTGTCATTAAAATCAAGTCTTAACATTGTTCAATATAAAATTGATATAATTACGGTTTCAAATCCTCAAACTTCTCATCCGCAGGCAAAATATGCTGAACTTTCTCCACAACCAACTCTTTTGGAACAGAGAATTCTGTAGTCTGTTTGATGTCTAAAGAAGATGCTCCGACTGAGACTTTAATAAAATTTAACATTCTAATAAACAACTCTTATACAGTTGTTTACAGCTAAAAAACAAAATGATTTTACATTGTTTCAATAAAAATCAATGAAAATTACATTAGAAAAAATCTCTAAAAACCTCTTGATTTTTCAAATTTTAACTTTCGTCAATTTTTTATTAATATTTTTGTAACATTGACTTCAGAAACAGAAAAAAATGGATTCTAAAGAACTAATACTAAAACGATCAGAAGAAAATAAACAATTATATATCCCGAACCTATCGGCGGATCCTGTCATTTTTGGTTTTGACCAGAACGAATTGAAAGTTCTACTCGTAAAGATGAACTACAGAAAAATGTGGATTTTGCCAGGCGGATACATTCAAAAAGATGAAGATCTGGATGATGCAGTTGTGAGAATCTTAAAAGAAAGAGCGGGGGTGAATGCTGTTTCTTATCTTGAGGAGTTTGCCGTATTTGGAAGAAAGAATAGAAGCGAGGCTTATTTCGAAGATTTTGATGAAAGCTTATTCCATAAGCAGAGATTCATTACAATAGGATATTACGCATTATATAATCCTTCTAAAATTGATTTGACTACGGATGAGTTCAGTGAAAGTTGCGAGTGGATTTATCTTAGTCAATTGCCTGAAATAGAAATGGCGATGGATCATAAAGAAATTGTTGAGAAAGCTTTGTTAGCTTTAAGAGAAAAAATATCCATCAAACCAATAGGATTTAATTTATTACCTGAAAAATTCACCCTTTCTGAGCTTCAGAAGCTTTATGAAGCTATTCTTGGTAAAGAATTAAACAGAGGAAATTTCTACCGAAAAATCAAAAATCTTGGAATTCTAAGAAAGCTGGACGAACAAAGACGTGGTGGTGCTCATAAAGCGCCAGATCTCTATTCTTTCGACGAAGAGAATTATAACAAAGCACTTGAAAATGGTTTGACAAGCTGGTAATATATAATTAGCTTTTAAAATAAAAAAAGAATCATTAAATAATTAATGATTCTTTTTTGTTTATGTGATTTAAGGATCTTTTATTCGCAAAGAATAATTCCTTTATCATTATTAAATTCTAAAACTCCGCTTTTAATTTCGTAAGAAAATGCCGATTTAGCTTCAGATTCTTTGCTCAAAAATTTCTGATAAGCAGCATCTACTTTCTCTGTGTAGATTTTCACTTTACCATTTACCAAAGCTGATACAATCGCTGCGTGATTTTTAAATATTTGGAATTCACCGCTTTTTCCAGGAAGAAGAACTGAATCTACTTCGCCATCAAAAACAACGTATTCCGGAGTTAAAATTTTTATATTCATTTTTTATGAAATTATAGATTGTAGATTTTAAATTATAAATTATTGAAATTCAATCTAAAATCTAAAATTTGACATTTAAAATTTATTAAACGTTCTCAGCTAACATTTTTTGTCCAGCTGCGATAGCTTCTTCTATAGTTCCTTTCAAGTTGAAAGCAGCTTCCGGATACTGATCCAATTCTCCATCAATAATCATATTAAATCCTTTGATGGTGTCTTTGATATCAACCAAAGATCCTTTAAGACCTGTAAACTGTTCCGCAACGTGGAAAGGCTGAGACAAGAATCTTTGTACTTTTCTAGCTCTGTAAACTACCAATTTGTCTTCTTCAGAAAGTTCTTCCATACCAAGGATTGCGATAATATCTTGCAATGCTTTATATCTTTGAAGGATTTCTTTTACTCTTTGAGCACAGTTATAATGTTCTTCACCAATGATTTCCGGAGCCAAGATTCTTGATGTAGAAGCCAATGGATCTACCGCTGGGTAAATACCTAATGAAGCAATTTTTCTATCCAGTACTGTAGTTGCATCCAAGTGAGCAAACGTTGTTGCAGGAGCCGGGTCAGTTAAGTCATCCGCAGGTACATAAACTGCTTGTACAGATGTAATAGATCCGTTTTTAGTTGAAGTAATTCTTTCCTGCATCGCACCCATTTCTGATGCCAATGTTGGTTGGTAACCTACCGCTGATGGCATACGACCCAAAAGTGCAGATACCTCAGAACCAGCTTGCGTAAAACGGAAGATATTATCTACGAAGAATAATACATCTCTACCTTGACCAGTTTCTCCTCCATCTCTATAATATTCAGCTAAAGTCAAACCAGACAATGCTACTCTAGCTCTTGCTCCTGGTGGCTCATTCATCTGGCCAAAAACGAAAGCAGCTTTAGATTCTTTCATAGCTTCTAAGTCTACTTTAGAAAGATCCCAGCCTCCATTTTCCATAGAGTGCATAAACTCATCACCATATTTGATAATTCCAGATTCCAACATCTCTCTCAAAAGGTCATTTCCTTCTCTTGTTCTTTCTCCTACTCCTGCGAATACAGAAAGACCACCGTGTCCTTTTGCAATGTTGTTGATTAATTCCTGGATCAATACTGTTTTTCCTACACCTGCTCCACCGAACAATCCAATTTTACCTCCTTTTGCATAAGGCTCAACAAGGTCAATTACTTTGATCCCTGTGAAAAGAACTTCAGCAGAAGTGGACAATTGGTCGAATTTTGGTGCTTCTCTGTGGATTGGCAAACCTCCTTCTTTTGACAAAGTCTGGATTCCGTCAATAGCATCTCCAACTACGTTGAAAAGACGACCGTTAACTTCATCACCAACTGGCATTGTAATTTGTCTACCTGTACCAATTACTTCCTGACCTCTTTGAAGACCATCTGTAGCATCCATTGCGATACATCTTACCATATCCTCACCAATGTGCTGCTCTACCTCTAATACAACTTTTTCTCCGTTGCTTTTAGTGATCTCTAAAGCGTCATATATTTTTGGTAATTCTTCAACTTCATTAAAAACCACGTCGATAACCGGTCCAATAATTTGTGAAATTTTTCCTTTAATTTGGTTTGCCATTACTAAATTTTTACTTGTGCGCAAAGATAATAAAAGTTTATAAATGAGCATTGTCAGAAAAAAAGATTTTTATCATATTTGTATGACAATTTTTAGCACCCTATTTAGGTGTATTTTTACACAGGCAGATTTGATTACGTTTTGCCATAAAATTCAGAATTTGAAAATCATCAGAGATCTTACAGATTACCAATCTACAACACCTTTAGCATTATCATTAGGTATGTTTGATGGTGTTCATTTGGGACATTTATCTATCATCAATACTTTAAATAAAATCGCAGAAAAAGAACATCTTGAATCTGCTATCTTAAGTTTTTGGCCGCATCCAAGAAAGTTTTTAAATCCAAATGATGATGTCAAAATGCTCAACACGCTTGAGGAGAAGTTAGAATTACTGGAAAAAAGCGGAATTAAAAATATTTTTCTAAAAACATTTGACAAAGAATTTAGAAATTTGTCAGGAGTTGAATTCTGTGAACAAGTTTTGGTTGATAAACTCAACGTTAAGCATATTATAATAGGACACGATCATACATTTGGGAAAAACAAAAGCGGAAATTTTGAATTATTAAAATCCCTCTCTGATGAATTAGGCTTTAAAGTCAATCAATTGGAAGCTGTACAAAAAAATGATCTTAATGTGAGTTCTACAAAAATCAGAATAGCATTGTCAGAAGGCAAAATTACTGATGCCAATGAAATGTTGGGTTACAATTATCCTTTAACAGGAAAAGTCATCCACGGAAAAAAACTAGGTAGAACAATTGGTTATCCAACAGCCAATATTGAAGTTCCTATCAATAAATTACTACCTAAAAGTGGTGCTTATATAGTTGAAGTTTATATCGACAATCAATTTTATAAAGGAATGTTGAGCATCGGAACCAATCCTACAATCGATGACAAGAACGCATCTTTACACACCGAAGTTTATATTTTAGATTTTGACCAAGATATTTATGATAAACAAATCACCATTAAATTTCGAGATTTTCTCCACGATGAAATCAAATTCGAAGGTTTGGAAAAGCTAATTGAAAGATTGGATGAAGACAAAAAACTGACAAAAGAGTTTCAGTTCTAATAAATAAAAAAGGATAGCAATTGCTATCCTTTAATTTTATATTTCCAATGAAACTTATTTCAAGGTAAATTTGATTTTAGTTCTGATGTCAGAAGAAGAACTCCCTACCAAAGCTTCGAAATCTCCCGGTTCTGCAACCCAATCGTGTTTTGCGGGATCAAAGAAACTCAATGCAGATTTATCAACCGTAATAGAAACATCTTTGGATTCTCCAGCTTTCAAATACACTTTATCGAATCCTTTCAACTCTTTCAAAGGTCTTGGCAATGATGATTTCAAATCGCTGATGTACAATTGCACAACCTCTGCTCCATCAACTTTACCATTATTTTTAACATTCACAGTGAAAGTGATTTTGTCATTCGAAGTCAATTCAGACTTGTCTGCTTTTAATTTTCCATATTCGAAAGTTGTGTAACTCAAACCGTGCCCGAAACTGAATAATGGTTTGATATTCTTAGTATCGTGCCAACGGTAACCCACGAAAATCCCTTCGTTATAAGTAATATTAATCGGATCTTTCAAATCTTTTCCTTTTCCAGCAGCTAGTTCCTCTTTGTTTCCAGGATATTCTCCCAAAGCGTGCGCTGAATTATCTTCCAACTTAACAGGGAAAGTGAAAGGTAACTTCCCAGAAGGATTTGCATCACCAGCCAAAACTGCCGCAATCGCGTGTCCAGATTCTGAACCTAAATACCAAGATTGTAATACCGAAGGAACTTCTTTGATCCAAGGCATTGCAACAGCATTACCAGAAACCAAAACAACAGCCAGATTTTTATTTGCTTTTGCTAAGGCTGAAATTACTGCATCCTGATTATATGGCAATCCGTAACTTTCTCTGTCCATCCCTTCTGCATCCTGATGATCACTTTTGTTAAGTCCACCGATAAACACAACAAAATCCGACTCTTTAGCCAATTTTACAGCTTCAGCAATTAATTCTGCGGAAGAACGGGTTTCTTTAAGATCTTGTCCAGATTTTACACCGTTGTAATCTCCTCCAACATCTCCAACATAACCTCTGGCATAAACCACTTCGGTTTGTTTACCGAAACGTTCTTTGATTCCGTCAAGAGGTAAAGTTTCATATTTAACTTTCAGAGAAGAACTTCCACCTCCAACGGTCATCATTTTGATAGCGTTCTCTCCTATCACTGCAATTTTCTTAGTCTTAGCTAAATTGATTGGCAATGTTGCTTTTTGATTTTGAAGAAGAACAATACCCTCTGAAGCGATTTGTCTTGCTGCAGCAATATGATCTTCTGAAGCGATAGAACCAAAGGGCTTATTCTTATTCATAGATGTTTTATAAGCCAAGCCAAGAACTCGTCTTACTTTATCATCCAATTCCTTAGTTCCAACTTTTCCGGATTTAATCAAATCTAAATAAGGTTTTGCTAAATAATAATTCTCATAAGCGTTACTTGTTCCTTTTGATAACCCATTGGTCCAAGTTCCAAATTCCAAATCCAAACCATTATGAATCGCTTGATCTGTATCTAAAACAGCACCCCAATCGGAAACCACAACACCTTTGTAACCCCATTCACCTTTCAAAATATCATTCAACAAATATTGATTATGGCTGGCATGTTGACCTTTGTACAAATCATAAGCGCCCATAATCGTCCAAGAATCACCTTCTTGAACAGCAGCTTTGAATGGAGGCAAATAAATTTCGTACAAAGTTCTATCATCTACAATCACATTGCTTGTATGTCTGAAAGTTTCTTGATTATTCAAAGCGAAATGTTTCACACTCGTTGCAACACCATTAGCCTGAACACCTTTGATATAAGGCACCACCATCTGCGAAGTCAAAAATGGGTCTTCTCCCATATACTCGAAGTTACGACCATTGAGTGGTGTTCTGTAAATATTAACACCGGGCCCAAGAATTACATCTTTACCTCTGTATCTGGCTTCTTCGCCAAGAGATTTTCCGTAGATAGAAGACATATTTCTGTTCCAAGTTGCAGATAATGCGGTCAATGCTGGATAAGCAATAATGGAATCATTAGTCCACCCTGCTTGATCCCACTCGTCCCAAAGCACTTCCGAACGTACACCGTGAGGTCCGTCAGCTGTCCAAAGTTCTGGAATCCCCAATCTTGGAACGCCGTGAGAACTGAATTTGGATTGTGCGTGAATCAAATTGATTTTTTCCTCCAAAGTCATCCTTGACAAAGCATCTTCGATACGTTGTTCTACAGGTTTGGAATCGTCTAAATAAACTGGTGTTTTTTTCTGAGCAAAACTAAATTGCGACATACAGCCCAATACAGAAAGTAATATTAATTTTTTTATCATAAAATTTACTCTTTTCTAATAGAAATTTTTGAATGCCTAATATACAACTTATTTCATTATCTCAAAATGAGAAAATAAAAATTTGTTATGATTAATAACCATAAACAAGCTTGGGATGTATAATTTAGAATGTATTTGTGAATTGAATCTTAATCAAGATAAACTTAGAAAATTTAGCTGTTCAGAATTTCTTCTTTCAGTTTCTTTGTTAAAGATTTAAAGACTAAATCGTAAGAATGGTCAATTAATTTTAGAATCAATTCTTTTTTGAGACCCTCACAAACAACTGAATTCCAATGGGTTTTATTAAGATGAAAAGCGCCGTTGATTTGATGGTATTTTTCACGAAGCTCTTCGCTCCATTCCGGATCTGCTTTTGCGGAAAATGTTGTAGGATTTTTTTCAATAGGAAGAAATACGAAAATTTTGCCACCAACTTTAAAAACCAAAGTTTCTTGGTCAAACGGAAAAGCTTCTGTTACAGCCTTTTTGGACAGACAATATTCGCGGATTTCTTCTATTTCCATTTTGAGGAAATTAGAACTTAAAAGTATTCTTCGGAAGTTCTTTGTTGATTTCGATTTTATTAATCAACATAACATAATCACTGTCCTTCTTAGGCGAAGACGACTCGATTCTGTAAGGCATTAACAATTGTCCCACTTTTCTGTAATCGGAATAAGTCAGGGTTTCATCTTTCTTGATTTCGCGATACAACATATAGTTTTTGACATCAAAAAAATAGATGGTTTTATTCACATTTTTCGTCAGTTCTACTTTGAAATAAAATTGTTCTCCGATTTTTTCTTTACCTAATAATTCTGCTTCAAAACCTTTGTTTTCCCAATCTATAAAGTCGTTATCAAAATTCTCAGGGATATAATCTGTGTATTGCTGAAGTTTATTTTGAGCATAATTCATCGCATAACCATTCTTTCCGTCAAAACCTTCAACAGGTGTTTCTTTTCCACCCATTACAATTGCAGTTTTGGTAAGATTTGGACGCTGCTGATAGATTTTCATTAAGTAAGAATCATTAACTCCCAAAGTTACTCGCCCTTGTATCTGAACCGTATTCAGAAGTTTCCAATTGGTAAGGCCTCCAGAATTTTCTATATTTTTATCAATGATATCTTTTGCAGATTGAGCAGAAATAACGATGGAAAATATGATGGAAAATATGAGAATTAATTTTTTCATTCAGAATTTTTAAGGTTGCTAAGATAAAATTTTCAATTGGCTTCTTGTCTTAAAGAACGTTAATTTTGACATTATTAAAGACTAAATTAAATCAGTTTTTTGGCTTTCTCCAAATCTTCAGGTGTATCAATCCCAATCCCAACAAAATCAGTTTCTACCATTTTAATTTTCATCCCATTTTCCAAATAGCGTAATTGTTCTAATTTTTCCGAAATCTCCAAAGGTGTCATTTCCAAAGAAGAGAATTTTAGCAAGGCTTCTTTTCGGAAAGCATAAACGCCAATATGTTTATAATACTTGACGTCATAAGATAATTCGCGCTGAAAAGGAATTACTGAACGACTGAAATACAATGCAAATCCATTATTATCAGTAATGACTTTGACATTATTTGGATTCCGGATTTCATCAGATTCTTTCAATTGAATTTTCAAAGAAGCTAAAGAAATTTCCTTTTTTTCATCTTTATAAAAAACGTCAATCAGTTGTTTTAAAGGTTCTTTTTTGAGAAAAGGTTCATCGCCTTGAACATTAATCACGATATCACAATCGATGTTTTGAACAGCTTCTGCAATTCTATCGCTCCCAGTTTCGTGTTCGCCTGTCATTACAGCTTTTCCGCCGTTTTTGGAAATTTCATCAAAAATCAATTCAGAATCTGTAGCAACGAATACTTCATCAAATAAACCAGTTTCCAAAACATTCTGATAAGTGGTTGTGATAATAGTTCTGTTTCCCAGAATCTCCATCATTTTACCGGGAAATCTTGTAGAATTATAACGGGCAGGAATAACTGCGATAACTTTGTTCATAGATTTTCTAGTTTTTTAAGGGATTTACAAACCTTTAGATTTCATTATTTGTTTTGTTTTATAATTTGTTCCAATCGATCATCAGGTTCAAAATCGAGAATATCAATGAGCTTTACTTTTTTAAAATCTTTATGAAATGTATTGATAACCACATTCCAATTTTCCGGAACCACTGCAGAAGGAACTTTCAAACAAAGTTTTTCATTGGAATCAAACCAAACATTTCCAATCTTTTGACAATCGGAATAATTCCTAAAATCTCTCCAAGTTTTAGATAATGCTGAAGTATCAACAATTTGAGAACCAGCATTATTAGGAATTTTAATGATCATAATCCTGAAATCCTTATTGAATCCCAATCCCTTGCGATGCGCCAATGTTTCCAAATAAGCTAAAGAAATACTTTCTGCAGTATAAATAACTTTCTTGCCTTCTGAGTTCCACCTCCCTTCCAATCCACTTGCAAAAAGTGAGTCTGCGTATTTTTTATGTACAATCCTATAAACCAACATTGTTATACAGGATAACCCTGAGCCAATTTTTCTATTTCTTCATACACTAAATCTACACCGCCAGAAGTAGAAATAAAATCGATTGGCTTGTCCTCAGAATTCCAAAAAGGACGGTTCATCCAAAGTGTAAATTCATCAAGGTTTCCAAAAATATCCTTACCAAAATTATAAAGATTAATTAATTTTAAAAGATGCTCGCTATAAATTGGATCCAAACCTTTTTCCTGATCTCTATAATTGCTAATAGTTCTTGGAGAAAGATTGATTACCGATGCCAGGGTTTTCTCCGGCATATTGATAGCATCTGCAAGCAAATAGAACACATCTGTTTTCAGACCTTCTCTTGCTTTTTTCAATAGTTTGTAATCGTCTTGTATAGAAAATCGATTAAAGACGGAAGAACCAACACCATAAGTAGCAACTGGCTCTCCCACTTTTGATTTTTTAGAATTTTCGTTTTGTTTATAATATGCCATCTTTGTATTTCTTTACACAAAGATAGAATTTTTTCCAAAAACAAAACGAATTTTTTCCATTTATTTTAAATTATTTAATGCTTGTTCCAACTTCGGAAGACAGTCTTTAATATCCTCCAAAGAACAACCACCCACAGAAGCTCTAAACCAAGGCACTGATTTATCATTTCCAAAGGCAGAGAACGGAACCAAAGCCATTCCTGCATTATTAATCAGATAGAAAACCAAATCTGTAGAATTCTCAATTTTACTTCCATCCGGAGCAGTTTTGCCAAGATAATCTAATTTGATGGTCAGATAAAGTGCGCCCATTGGCGAAATACTTTCCACAGCAAAACCTTTCGATTTCAAATCTTGGATTCCTGCGTGAAGTTCTTTTAAGCTTGTATTTAGTTTTTGTTTATAATCATCTAAGAATGTATCAACTGCAGAATCATCCGCTAAAAACTCAGCAACTGCTTCCTGTTCTGGTTTTGGCGCCCAAGCTCCAACGTGCGTCAAAAGAGCTTTCATTTTATCAATGACCAAACTCGGTCCGAAGCCCCAACCTACTCTAACACCTGTAGCAGCAAAACATTTAGACGTTCCGTCAACATAAATCGTGTAATCTTTCATTTCTGGGAAAAGACTTACCGGATTGTAATGATCTTCACCAAAAGTCAGCATTGCGTAGATTTGGTCGTACATCAAATAAAGCGGTTTTTCGCCTGCACCTCTTTTTTTATTTTCTTCCAAAACCAATTCACAAATCTCAGACAATTGCTCTTTTGTAAACATTGTTCCGGTTGGATTGAGTGGAGAACAAAGGCAAAGCAGAACTGCTCCGTCAACATAAGGACGAAGGTCATCCGCTGTTGGCAAGAAATTGTTAGATTCCTGAGTTTGAACTTCAACCGCATTAGCAGTCGTCAAGTAAGCATAATGATTGTTATTCCAAGAAGGAATCGGATAAATCACTTTATCACCTTCGTCAACAATCGTTTTGAAAACTGCGTAAATCAAAGGTCTTGAACCAGCTGTAATCAGAATATCATTAGCCGAATAATCCAGATTCCAACGTTTTTTCAAGTCATTGCTTACAGAAGTTCTTAGAGACTGTAAACCGTTTGCAGGCGGATAATTGGTCAGATTATTTTTATAAGCTTTCTCAATTCCCTGTTTCAATTCCGATGGAATTGGATAGATATTAGAATTAAGGTCGCCAATTGTAAGATTTGAGATTTGTGCACCTTTGGCTTTCAAATCGTTAACTTCATTTCCGATTTTGATAATTTCCGAACCAATCAGGTTAGATGCTAGTTTAGATACTTTCACTTATTTATTTTTTGATGTTTTTCCGAAACTTAATTCGGATTTTTACTTTTTATGATTTACAAAAGTCTTAAATGCAACTGAGTAAATCAAATTACATAACAAAAAAGTTCTCAAAACTAAATTAAATCAGTAATTGAGAACTTTAGATTAAAAATATTTTAGATTATATTTTTATCTGATAAAAATTTTCAACTACAGATTTAAATCCTTTTTTACCTTCGCAATTTTCTCTTCAAGCTTAGGAAGTTTTGCCACAAAATCTTCTTTGGAAGTGATGCTGTCTTTTACAGAAACATAAAATTTGATTTTTGGCTCGGTTCCAGAAGGACGAACACAAACTTTAGTCCCATCTTGAGTATAGAAAATCAACACGTTAGACTTTGGAATATCATCCATTACTTTTTTCTCGTTCTTAGAAACAACGAAACAAGTCTGCTCTTTGAAATCCTTCACTTCTTCTACAGGAGAACCAGCAATCTCTTTCGGTGGATTACTTCGGAAATCACTCATCATCTGCGTAATTTCTTCAGCTCCAGTTCTACCCTTTCTTACGACATTAATTAAGCCTTCGTAATAGAACCCAACTTCTTTGTAGATGTCAATCATATATTCGTAAACCGTTGTTCCATTGGCTTTGCACCAAGCAGCGATTTCACAAGCTGTCAAGATTGAACCACAAGAATCCTTATCACGAACGAAATCTCCAGTCATAAAACCGAAACTTTCTTCGCCTCCACAAATGAATTTTTCCTGACCTTCAAAATCACGAATCATTTTTCCAATCCATTTGAAACCGGTCAATCCAACTTTGCAATCCACTCCAAATTTCTCTGCAACATCAAAGAAAACATCAGAAGTCACAATTGTAGAACCAATAAACTCTTTTCCAGTAATTTTACCAGCTTTTTTCCATTGGTCAAGGATATAATAAGTTAAGATTGTATTGGTTTGATTTCCGTTTAGAAGTTGCATTTCGCCTTCCAGATTTCTAACTGCAATTCCTAATCTGTCGCCGTCTGGGTCTGTTCCGATAACGATATCAGCATTAGTAATTCTAGCCAAATCCATTGCCATAGAAAGTGCAGCAGGTTCTTCCGGATTCGGGGAAGCTACTGTTGGGAAATTTCCGCTTGGAATCATTTGCTCTTTAACCAAATCTAATTTGGTAAATCCAGCTTTTTTCAATGCTTTTGGAACCGTTGTGTAAGTTGTTCCATGGATGGATGTGAAAACGATGTTCAGATTATCTCTTCCAACATTTTGATAAAGAGAATTTTCCATACAAGCATCGATGTAAACATCATCTTGGTCTTCGCCAACCCATTCGATTAGGTCATCATTTCCATTAAATTTGATATCTTCAAACTTGGTTGAATAAACTTCTCTAATGATATTTTCATCATCTGGTGGAACAATTTGCGCACCATCATTCCAATAAACTTTGTAACCGTTATATTCCGGTGGATTGTGAGAAGCCGTCAAAACGATTCCCGCATTGCATTTTTTATCACGAACGGTAAAAGACAATTCCGGAGTTGGACGATGTTCTTTGAATAATAGAACTTTGATTCCGTTGGCTGTTAAAACATCAGCAACGATTTTTCCGAATTCCTTTGAATTATTACGAACGTCATAAGCAATCGCAACTTTGATTTCTTCATTTGGGAAAGATTGATGAAGATAATTCGCAAGTCCTTGAGTAGCTTGACCTAATGTATATTTATTTAAACGATTGGTTCCAACCCCCATTACGCCACGCATTCCGCCTGTTCCGAATTCTAATTCTCTGTAAAAAGAATCTTCCAAATCCGGCGAATTAGAATCAATTAAAGTTTGTACAGCATTTCTAGTTTCTTCATCAAATGTTTCAGAAAGCCAAAGTTTTGCTTTATCTAATGTTGATAATTCTGACATTATTTATAGTTTTTTGTTTCTTAATTAATTTTCTTATTCTCCAAAGTCGCTTTGTCAGTTACTTTCAGTTTTTTCGAAGGATTTCCGTAATAAATCAATTTTGATGTATTACCGATTTTTCCTTTGATTTCTTCATCTATATTCAGTTCTGCATAATTTCCGTTCTGAGAATCGATTTCCAAATCTTTGATATACCAATACGGAGAAATAATACTTGCTGTATCTTTGATATTAAGCTTTGCCAAAGTTGTTTTTCCCAACAGATTAGCGCGACTTTTGTTCGCCATTTCTATCTCTGATTTTTCTGAAATCACTGAACCGATAAATTTAGCATTATCTTTTAAATGAAGTGCGAAATTTTCAACTTTCATTTGACTTGAAATGTTAAGTTCTACAGAATCAGCTATTTTAATCACATCGAACGGATTTTTTCCGTAAATCGTGATATTGTAAAAATCAACTTTATCCGTTTCGCTTTTCTCTGTTATTGACAAATTTTTATCTTTAACTTCAATATTAAGATTATCAAAGAAATTAGGATAAGTTTCTACATTCACAAAGTTGTGTGGACTTTGGACATAAAACACACGAAATTTTCCTTTCAAATCCAATTTAGAAAACTCAGAAAGTTCAATATCTTTGGACTGAATTTCTCCTTTTGGAGAGACTTTTCCACAAGAAATGATGATTATCGAAAAGATAAAGAGATATGTAAAGGAATTAAGAATTCGTTTCAATTGAGTAATTTTTATTCGAAGCAATTTACAATTATTTTCAGAAAATCAGAAGATGACTTTAATCAAAAAGAAAGTCCGCCGTATCTCACGAAACTTCCCAATAACAGCATTAAAACACCGATTGTTGTAACCGACAAAATGTGAAAAGCCATCAATGGTAAAGATTTGGCAGTCAGTTTTGGAATCACAAAAAAATTAGCACTGATTGCAAATAATATTGTTATCAGAAGTAAAATCAATTTCAGAGAAATAACAGTTTCTATAGGATTCGAAAAATGAAACCAATTTGAAAAACCAATTCCGAATTGATAAGCCATCCAAATTCCTGTTATAACCATCAGAAGTAAAGCCGGAATTCCTATTTTCTCGTACTTTCTTTCGAAATCTAGAAGAATTTCAACGTCTTTCTTTTTGAGAACTTCCGGCAAAATTGATATTGACAAAATTAAATGTCCGCCAACCCAAACCGAGGCTCCCAAAAGATGGAAAATCAATAACAAATGATGACTCATAATTAAATCATTTCTTCGATATGATAATTCTTGTGCTCGCGGTTGGTTCTTATAATCAATTCACCTAAGAATCCTGCTACGAAAAGTAAACTTCCCAAAATCATCATTGTCAAAGCAATGAAAAACCAAGGATTGTCGGCAATTAGATTTCCATAGATTTTGAAAATATAAACATCAATCAGTTTCGAAACTCCAAGCCAAACCGCAGATAAAAATCCGATGATGAACATCAAAGTTCCTGCAGCACCAAAGAAATGCATTGGTCTTCCTCCAAATCTGCTCACAAACCAAAGTGTAACCAAATCTAAAAATCCACGAACAAAACGTTCTGTTCCAAATTTGGAAGTTCCATAAGGCCTTGCCTGATGCTGAACTGGCTTTTCAGTAATGTTTCTGAAACCAGCATTAGCAGCTAAAACCGGAATATATCGGTGCATATCGCCATAAACATCAATAGATTTCACAACCTGCTTTCTGTAAGCTTTCAAGCCGCAATTGAAATCGTGAAGAGAAACGCCCGAAACTTTTCTAGCCGCTGCATTAAATAGTTTCGACGGAATATTTTTGGTCATCACATTATCAAAACGTTTCTTTTTCCAACCGGAAACAATGTCGTAATTACCTGCAGTTACCATTTCGTAAAGCTCAGGAATTTCTTCCGGAAAATCCTGTAAATCAGCATCCATTGTGATAATCACATCGCCGTTTACTTTTTCAAAAGCAGCGTGAAGTGCTTGAGATTTTCCGTAGTTTTTGGAAAATTTAATCCCGTGAATCTGCGGATGTTGGATTTTCATATTTTCTATGATAGACCAAGACAAATCTGTACTTCCGTCATCTATGAACCAGACTTCGTATGATAATTTGTTGTCTCGGCAAACATTGTCGATTCTTGTGAACAACTCCTCCAAAGAGTCTTGCTCGTTAAGTAATGGGACGATTATAGAAAGATTCATTTTTTTTATAAAAAGATGTTAGATGTTAGATATCAGATATTAGATTTTTTAATTTTAGAGTAAATCATTTATTTAAATAAAACCCTATAATCATTTATTATCCAACATCTTATTCGTAGCGTTTTTTGTTTTTCAAAAAACCTGCAATGATAATAGACAAAAGTAAATAAAATAGTAAAAATCCACCAAAAATAGCTGACAAAAATTGGAAAGAAAAATAGTTCCTGTTTTCCTTTTTTGCAATGTCTCTGGCTAATTTTTGTTGTTTATAATTGTCTTCTAATTCTTTAACTTTAGTTCTATCCTTTTGATTGGCCGCTTCAACTTTCAGTTTTGCATAAGACTCATCCAAGTTTTTCATTTCTGTTTGGATGTATTGATGATTCAGCATTTCTCTTGCTTCTGTATCTGCATAATTCAGAAAAGCGAAAATCGCCAACATAGAAAGTCCACCTCCAACGAACAAAGTCACAAAACATTGTTTGAAAGCTTGCGGATATGTGATTTTATTGTCTCCACGCAACCAAAGAACGGAAAGAAATCCAGCCAAAACATACAGAAAAGTCATCCCAAAAGCATTGACTTTCATACTGGTATCAAAATAATTAGCATCTGCGAAAAAGTAATAAACAACGAAGAAAGTCAACATTGTCGCTAAAAATAAACCAAAGCCAACGGCTACAGGATTTTTTGTCATAATCTTATTTTTCTAAAAAAAATTGAAAATTTTTAATTCTGAGAATCAGTTTTTTAAAATCATAATTGGATTAATAATCTTAATATCATGTGTTTCTCATTTTTTAATTCAATATTAAATTTTATCTTTGCACCGGCAAGTCCTAAACAACCAGCTCCTGAGAATCCTCCAGGGTGGGAACGCAGCAAAGGTAATCGGTCGTAGCGGTGTGATTTAGGTAGCTTGCCATTTTTTATTTCTATAGGTTAAGAGATTAAGCAATATTCAAAATTTTGAAATTACTTAATCTCTTAATTTTTTTGTTAGAATTCGAATTCCTCTCCTAGTTTTGGTAAAGTAAAATCGATGTTCTTATCTGTGAAATGCTTTTTAGCATCGTCGTGGTTAATCTCGATTGGTGGAAAAGTATCGAAATGACAACCAATTACTTTTGGAGTTTTCAATAATTCGGACGCTGCAAAAGCTGCTTTTCTAGGACACATTGTATAATGTTTCCCAACTGGAAGGATTGAAAGGTCTAAAGTCCCGAAAACCTGCGGAAATAAGCTCATTTCTGCTGTTACACCTGTATCTCCGGCTAAATAAAGGTTTCTTCTATCAGCAAATCTGAAAATATATCCAGCTGCTAAACCTCCGTAAGTTCCGTCTGGGAAAGAACTGGTGTGTAAAGCAGGAACCATAGAAATCTTCAAATCATCGATTTTTGCAGAACCTCCAAAGTTGATATCGATATTGTTAGAATGTCCAAAGTATCCGCAAATCTCTGGCTGCCCAATAACGGTTGCATCTGGATGATTTTCAAGAACTTCTTTTACATCTGCAGTATGATCGCCGTGTGCGTGTGTAATCAAAATATAATCGATTTTCTGAGCTTTGATATCAAAACCAGATTGCGCTTTCTGATAGTTGTAAAAAGGGTCAGAAAGGATTGTTACGCCGTTATACGTGAACAAAAAACAGTTTTGTCCTAAGAATTTTATTTTCATTTTTATTTGATTTATTAATTAACAAAATTGAGCCCGAAAGCCGTCAAAACAGCCATCATAAAAGTTAAGATTCCGACTTGTTTTAAGAATGGGTCTAGTAATTTTGGTTCTTGGATTTTCATAATTGTTCTCCTTAATTTCATAAAAGGAAATATCAAAATCATCACGATGAAAGGATAATAAAGACCTCTCTCCTGAAATCCGTTGTACATCAAAAAAGCCAACATTAATAAAATTGGCAATTGTAACAAGATGATTTCATAAATCATCGCTTTTTTGTAGCCCAATCTCAATGCAAAAGTTTTTTTTCCGGATAATTCGTCATTCACGATATCTCTCATATTATTGAGATTTAGAACTGCCATACTCAACATTCCAATAGCAGAAGCTGGAATCAAAATATCGTAATCGAAGGTTTTTGTGAACAGAAAATAACTCCCACAAACCGAAACCAATCCGAAAAAGATGAACACGAAAATATCTCCTAATCCCAAGTATCCATAAGGTTTTTTACCAACCGTATAACCAATCGCAGCCAAAATACAAGCTACTCCTAAACCGATAAAAATCAAGAATTCTCTAATATTCGATGGATAAAAAGCAACATACAACAATGCAACTGTTGCAGCAAAAGATAAAATTGATAACAAAATCACAGCATTTCTCATTTGAATTGCAGTTATTTTCCCGGAAGCCACAGCTCTTTGCTCTGCCTCTCCTATTCTATTTTTATCTGTTCCTTTTACACCATCGCCATAATCGTTGGCAAAATTGGAAAGGATTTGATACAATAATGTTACCAAAAGTGCCAAAGCAAAAATTCTCCAATCCCAAGTTCCTCCATTTTCAGAAAGTCTCCATTTTGCAATGAAAGCTCCCATAATAATTCCACTCAAAGAAAGTGGTAAAGTTCGCAGACGGGCTGCTTTTATCCAATCGGTCATTTTATTTTTTTAATCTTTAAATATAGATTCGCCATTTAAATTAGTTGTCAGAACTTCACTCATATAATCGAAAAAAGGACGCATTGCCAAAAAAGTGGAGATAACCTCTTTCTGGAAACTGTTTGAAAAAACTTCCTTGTCAGAAAATTTCCTCCTCACCACATATTGTTTTTTTTTTATCAAATCAATTGCTGGATGATTTTTATCGAAACCTTTTGGAGCAGTCTTTACGGCATCTTCACCTCTCAGTTCTCCAAAATATTTTATAAAAGTTTTATCTGAAGTTATTTTCTTAATTTGAGAATCATCAATTTCAAATTCTTTTCGGATTCTCAATAAATCTTCATTATTTGGCTCCCAAAAGCCACCTCCAACAAAAGTATTGTCTGGTTCTAAATGAATATAATAACCACCTCTTAGCATTGGTTTTTTTCGTGATATTCCGCCTCCGAAATTATCTTTATAAGGTGTTTTATCTTTAGAAAAACGAATATCTCTGTTTATTCTTAACATATGAATACTCCCTAAACTATCGTGTTGCTCTAGTGCAGAGTAAATATCTTCTACAAATTTCTTATTTTCCTTTGCAATCGCATCATATTCTTTCTTATGCTCAGAAAACCAAACACGATTGTTATTTCTGCTTAATTGTTTCAGAAATTCGAATCCTGTTTCCAGTGAAATGTTTTTGTTTGGCATAAAGCAGATGTCGAGCAATATTTAGATTAATTATGTTTTAAGAAATCCACTGGTCGTCTCCGAAATTCGGTTTACGTTTTTCCAAGAAAGCATTTCTACCCTCTTTCGCTTCTTCTGTCATATAAGCTAAACGTGTTGCTTCTCCAGCAAAAATCTGCTGACCAACCATTCCATCGTCTGTCAAATTCATTGCGAATTTTAGCATCCTGATAGAAGTTGGAGATTTGGCAAGGATTTCCTGAGCCCATTCATAAGCTGTGTCTTCTAACTCAGCGTGAGGAATCACAGCGTTGACCATTCCCATATCAGCCGCTTCCTGAGCAGAATAATTTCTACCTAAGAAGAAAATTTCTCTGGCTTTTTTCTGACCAACCATTTTCGCCAAATACGCAGAACCATAACCTCCGTCAAAACTTGTAACATCGGCATCGGTTTGTTTGAAAATCGCGTGTTCTTCACTCGCTAAAGTCAAATCACAAACCACGTGAAGCGAATGTCCACCGCCAACAGCCCAACCGTTTACCACAGCAATCACAGCTTTTGGCATAAAACGGATCAAACGTTGAACTTCCAGAATATTAAGACGATGTCTTCCGTCATCTCCTACATAACCCTGATGTCCGCGAGCTTTTTGGTCTCCTCCGCTGCAGAAAGCGTGACCTCCGTCTTTTGGACTAGGGCCTTCTCCTGTTAACAATACAACGCCGATTGACGAATCTTCGTAAGCATCGTAAAAAGCATCATAAAGTTCTGAGGTTGTTTTTGGACGAAAAGCATTTCTGACTTCTGGTCTGTTGATAGCGATTCTTGCAACGCCATTTAATTTTTTATAGGTAATATCTTCGTATTCTTTGACGGTTTTCCAGTCTGCCATTTTTTGAAAATTTAGTTTGTAAATATACGGAGAACTGATGTGGTTTCAAAGGGAAATTGATGAAACGTTTTTCTGGAATGCGTAAGGGATAGTAGCGGTTATCCTTTTTTTGATTTGGGAAAAGCTTGGGCAAAAAAAGATATGAGTGGATAGCCCGACCCGCTTGTTTTTCTATGGCTAATTTTGATTTTTCTTACCAATGTTTTGGAAAAACAAAGGGTTACGCCCAAATAAAAAAGCTCCGGAAAAATCTGAAGCTTGTAAATTATATTGAAATCAACTTATTCTACAACTTTGATGGCGCTTGCCAAAAATCTTGTTTCATTCTTTGGTTCTGTAATCGCATCTATCTCTGCTTGCGGTTTTTTAGCATCTTCTGCGTAATGTTGTAACTCTTTTACAGAAGTGGTTTTGCTTTCTGCACTGCCTTCCATAACAACCGTTTTACCTTCCAAAGCTGTAGGAACGAAGAATGCGTAATCTTTCATCTTAACGAAAAATGTTTCTCCGGAATCTGTTGCCAGACTTACCCAACATCCTTTTTTAGGACAAACTCCGGTCACTTTTCCTTTTACAGAAGTTTTGGCTATTTTCGGTGTTGATTTTAATTCTTTATTAAGTTCATCCGTAGAAATAGCTTTCTTAACAGCTTTTGCAGAAACATCCTGACCGTAAAACTCTCCTACTTTCGCATCACCAGCCGGCGGACCAGACTGCGCAAATGCAGAAACAGACAAACCAATCAAAACAAATGCGAATAATATATTCTTCATAACTTGGTATTTATTTTATAATGTAAATTTAGAAAATTATTTAGATTGATAAAAAATAATTTTCAGATGTAACGAAATAGACTTTTCAATTGTCTTACTTTATATAAAATCAAACTATAAAAAAATATACTTATGAAAATAAAACTTTTATCCCTAATTCTTTTGGCTTCTGTTAGCAATTTTTCTTGCATTCAGAAAAACGGTTCCAATGACGTGATGTTTTCTCACCTATTGTCAGACTCTGGAAAAGGTGAAGTGATTGAGAAATCTTATTCAATGGAGTTTGATGAGTTACAAATTTCTACTTCTCTTAGTGCAGAAGTTTTTAAATCCAGTGAGGAAAAAATTGTTGTTTACGCACCTTCTGACCTAATGAAATATGTGGTTGTAAAACAAGAAGGAAGAAAAGTTCAGGTAAAAATTCAATCTGAAGGTAAACTCAACATCTCAACAGACAGAATCAAAATTAAAGTCTATGCCAAGGATTTTGACGGATTGGTAGCCAACTCAAGCGGAAGTATTACTTTGAAAGACGATTTCAAATTTTCTGACCTTGATGTGAAAGTTTCTAGCTCTGGGAACATCAAAGGAAATATCAACGGAAACAATATTAATATCCAAGCTTCCAGCAGTGGCGATTTTTATGGTGAAGTCAATGCAAGAAATTTGAATATGCAAACTTCTTCATCAGGTGGAATCAAAATCACAGGAAAAGCACAAAGTGTAAGCGCTCAAGCATCTTCAAGCGGCGATATCAAAGCTGAAAACTTAACGGCTGACAGCGCAGTTCTTACAACTTCTTCTTCGGCTGATATTACGATTGGTGTTCGTCAAAGTGTTACTGCAAGCGCATCTTCCAGCGGAGATATCAATGTAATCAAAAGAGGCGACCTTAACAAAGTTACAAAAAACGAAAGCAGTTCCGGTTCTGTTAATATCCGGTAATTTTATATTAATTTTCTCTCAAACGAAAAGAGACCTGAAATTCAGGTCTCTTTTATATTTAGTAAAATATCAAGCTTAGAACTTGATGATATCTTCCATTTTAGCAGTTTCCTCGTTTACCAACTCGTCATCTACCAAGATTTTTCCAGAATGCTCATCGATGATAATCTTTTTTCTCTGAGCGATTTCCATTTGCTTTTGTGGCGGAATTGTAAAGAAAGAACCTTTTGGTGCTCCTCTTTCCAAACCTACAACTGCAAGACCTGTAGATGAACCTTGACGGATTCTTTGGTAAGAAGCCAACAATCTATCATCGATTTTCTCAGCGAATTCTTTAGATTTTTCCAATAGATAATCTTCTTCTTTCTGAGTTTCAGAAATCAAATTATCCAATTCGTTTTTCTTATGGTTCAAGTGGTTTTTCAACTCCTCAATTTTAGCATTCAAATCAGACAAAGTCTCTTTTTTGTGGTCGATTTTCCCACCGAATTCTTTGATTCTTTTTTCAGCTAACTGAATTTCCAATTCCTGATATTCTACCTCTTTTGACAAAGCTTCGAACTCTTTGTTATTTCTAACGTTATCTTGCTGCGTTTTATATTTATCAATAAGAGTTTGAGCTTGCTTCATCAAGTCTTTTTTGCTGTTGATTTCAGCATTTTGCTCAGCAATTTCAGATTCGAATTTTTGGGCTCTTTTTTCAAGACCTTCAATTTCTATCTCAAGGTCTTCTACTTCAATCGGCAATTCGCCTCTTGTATTGCGAATCTCATCCAAACGGGAATCGATAATTTGCAAATCGTAAAGAGCTCTTAATTTTTCTTCAACAGAAATTTCGTTTACTTTAGCCATATCTATATAAAATAATTAACAGGATTTGTTTTTTTTGTCGTTTTAGCGATTGCAAATGTAGTGAATTTTTCGGACAAAATTTCAAATAATTGTTGAGTTACAAATTGTTCTGATTCGAAATGTCCAATATCACAAATCAGCAATTTATCTTCCCCTGAAAAGAAATCGTGATATTTCACATCGCCAGTCAAATAGGCATCACATTTTGCAGATATGGCTGACTTTATTCCACTTGCCCCACTTCCTCCTAAAACTCCTACTCTTTTGATTTTTTTTCGAGTTAAATTATTGTGTCTGATGATATTAAGATTAAATTTTTCTTTAACAAACTTTAGAAAATCCACTTCATCCATTTCTGTTTCCAAATCTCCGAATCTCCCCAAACCGGTATATTGATTTTCATTATCTAAAGAAATCAATTGATAAGCGACTTCTTCGTAAGGATGATTGTGCTTCATCGCAAAAAGAATCTGATGCTTTTTATAATCTTCAAAAATTACCGAAAGTAAAACTTCATTAGCATTTTCTCTTTCATTGTGAGTTCCTGTTACAGGATTTGAACCTTCCAACGGTCGAAAAGTTCCATTTCCATTGATTGAAAAACTGCATTCATCATAGAAACCGATATTTCCAGCTCCGGCTTCAAACAAAGCATTTTTCAACTCCTCAGCGGAATCAACAGGAACATAAACCTCCAGTTTTTTCAATTGCTTTTGTTTTGGCATTAGAATATTTTGATTCTTCAAACCAAGAACTTCGCAGATTTTATAATTAACTCCAAAATAATCATTATCAAAAGCCGTATGAATTGCATAAATGGCAATTTTATTTTCTAAAGCTTTCAGAACTGCTCTTTCAACATAATTTTTTCCCGTAATCGATTTTAATCCTGAAAAAATAATCGGATGAAAGCAAAGAATCAAATTAAAATTCTTTTCAATAGCTTCATCTACAACAAATTCTAAAGAATCGTGAGCAATCAAAACACCGGAAATTTCTCTTTCAGGATTTCCACAAAGCAATCCTACATTATCAAAATCTTCCGCTTGTCTTGCCGGAATTATTTGTTCAAATTCATTTATAAATTCTTTGATTTTCATATTTGAGATATTATCTGATGAACAATCTGTCATCAAAAGTAAATTTTTCTATTTTCTTAATTTTCACTTCTGGAAAATTAATATGTCTTGGATTAATAATATAATTGAATTCCCCTTGAACAGCAGCCGAAGGAACTTTCATTACTAAGAATTTGTTTTCTCGTAAAAATTTATCTCCAATTTTCTGAGTACTATCTGGGTGAGGAAAAGTATTCCAATCTTTCGATAATCTTTTTGGTTCAAGGAACTCAATATCTGGAATCTCTAAATGGACCAATCTATAATCCTTCGGCAAAATACCTAATGGAATATGAACCGCAATTTCCGTCACACACAAAGCAATCGACTGACCTGTATAAAGAGCAGGTCTTCCTTTGCTATTCCATCTTGCGCCAGCTATTTCCGCTCCTTTTCCAGAAAGGTCGTTAGCGTAGAATTCTTTGGAAAGCCTGTAAACAATCATCCTCAATTACGCTAAAACACCGTGTTCTATACGGGTTAGCTCATCCATAAGAAGTGATATTCCAAAAACACTACCCAATAAATCCTGAGGTTTTGTTTTACCCAAAGCAACATTCTCCGACTGCAACCATATCAAGAAATTCTCAGAAGATCCAAAAACATCCTCTCCTCTTTTATAAAGCATTTCTATTTGCAATATTTTTTCTGATTGTAATACATCAAAAGACTTGTCTTCTTTTTGATAACGGGATAATGTCTTTCCAGAAATGTGAAGGAAATCTGCCCAATCTTGCATAGAAAAAGGAAATTTTTTTGACAAACCATCAAAGATTTTGAAAGAAATTCCTTTTTGGGCAATATCTATCAAACTAAAAATACCAACATCATCAAAATTTTGATAACCATACGCCGTAGACGGCTCTTGAATAATACTGGAAGAAGTTTCTGAAGTTTTATATTTTTTCATTTTGTAATTTTCTCTTACAAATATACGACTTTTGTCTTGATAAAAAAGACTTTTGTCTAATATTATAAACAAAGACTTATTTTAATTACTTTTATAACTTTAATTTTACTTTTGAGTTATGAAAATAAAACCAGAATTTGACCTTATCCCAGAGGAAGGCTGGAGAAAGAAAATTTACGAAACTGTTTATTTATCTCACACAAGGGCTGGTAAAATATTTGACATTAGTTTATTGATTCTGATTCTCATTTCTACTGTTTTATTAATGGTGGAAACTATTCCTATTATAAAATTACAATATTATAAAGAGTTTTACTACGCAGAATTTTTCATAACTATAATATTTACAATCGAATACGTTTTAAGGATTCTTTGCATAAAGGACAAAGAAGAATATATTTTTAGTCCATTAGGAATTATTGATTTTCTTTCCATTATTCCTTTTTATATTAGTTTATTTTTTCCGATTTGGCATTTTGTTGCAGTCATAAGAATCCTGAGAATCCTGAGAATCTTTAGAATTTTCAACCTTGCAGATTATATGCACGACGGGAGGTTTATTGTTTCCGCATTAAAACATAGCTCCAGAAAAATCTACATTTTTCTACTATTTATGATCATTTTCATTGTCATTATTGGATCATTAATGTATGTTGTGGAAGGAGGAAAAAATGGATTTAGCAGTATTCCGCAGAGTGTGTACTGGGCGGTTGTAACCATTACAACAGTTGGTTATGGTGATATTTCTCCGGGAACACCTTTTGGCAAAGTCTTATCAATGATTGTAATGCTTTGTGGCTACAGTATCATTGCTGTTCCCACGGGAATTGTGACTTCAGAGTTCAGAAAGCAAAAGAAGAATGATTTCCAATGCGATAAATGTGGCAATCTGGACAATGATGAAAATGCCCGTTATTGTAAAGTCTGCGGAGAAAAAATTATTTAAAAAAATATAACCTGAGGGAAAGCTACTGAATTCTTGGATATAATTCCAGATTTGGAAACATCTTACAATTACTCAAAAAATCATTTAAAAACAAGGGAAACTATTTGTTGGGGAAGTTCCTCTTCTGCATCATTATGTTTTTATATGATTGCTAAGCATCCAAAAGATTATAAAGCTCTCACAACTAACTCTCCTAGCGAATATTTTAAAATTGAAAATAAAAGCATCTGTGATTATCAAAAGAAATTAAAATTCCAGTCTATATTTCATCAGCCAGAAACAAAGAACCTTATTGGAGATCAATTTATAACTCCGTAAGTTCAAGGAAAAACTTCTATCTACCTTCAAAAACAAAAGGTCTCCACGAAACAATTGCCATATCTTCTTTTTATGATGATGCTGAAGAAAACAGGCAGGCTATTATTCCTTTTTTAGAAAGAATGAGGTAAAATCCTCTTCATTTTCGTTAAAAGTGCGCTTAGCCTCCTCATAACCAATATCGAATATTTCTTTTAAACGCTGGGGATTTCTTTCAAAAATTCCGTATTTGGATAATTTTTTTGAAGTAATAAACCAATCACAAAAAGCAAATTTGTAAATCTCTGTTCTATGAGATAATAATTCATAAGCTCTTGTAGTAACGGAACGAATTGTTTTAAGGTCATTAGCCTCGACATCTTGTGGCGGTGTAACATAAACACCAATCAGTTTATCACATTCATTTTGAATGACATCGGCAGGGAAATTGTTTAAAACACCACCATCACTGTACATTTCTTCATTAATAATATAAGGTGTGGAAATCCCCGGAATGCAAGACGAAGCAATAATAGCATCAACAATTTTATATTTTTTTTCAAATACTTTTTGATGACCAGTAATCAATTCCGTAGCTACAATTCTTACATCTTTTTCCAAATCTCCCAAAGTCATATCTTCAAAAATAGGATTAAGATAAGTTGTGAAAATAGCTGACGAAACAAATCCTGGCTGATTAAACGTAAAATGTTTCCAATGAAAAAAATAAATAGACTGAAAAAAATCTAAAATCTCTTCTGGTGATTTTCCTACTGCATATAAAGAACCAACAATAGAACCAGCGCTGCAACAAGAAAGAATATCTGGTTCTATGTTTTTCTCTTTAAGAAACTTCAATACACCTGCGTGAGCCAATCCACGAGTTCCTCCACCCGACAAAACCAATCCTAATTTTGAATCTTCCATTAAGTAAAATTAAAAAAACCACAGAAAATTCTGTGGTTTTATAATATGAATATTATGTTAATCTCATTAAATATGAATCACTTCTCCATAAGCAGCAGCAGCAGCTTCCATTATCGATTCAGACAATGTTGGATGCGGGTGGATAGATTTGATGATATCGTGACCAGTTGTTTCCAATCTTCTTGCTACAACTGCTTCAGCAATCATATCGGTAACACCGTCTCCAACCATATGACAACCTAACCATTCACCATATTTAGCATCGAAGATAACTTTGATGAAACCGTCAACATCACCGTTTGCAGTCGCTTTTCCAGAAGCTGAAAAAGGGAATTTCCCAACTTTGATTTCGTAACCTTTTTCTTTCGCTTGCTTTTCAGTCAAACCAACAGAAGCAATTTCCGGATGACAATATGTACAACCTGGGATATTTCCGTAATCGATAGCTTCTACGTGAAGACCTTTGATTTTCTCAACACAAGTAATTCCCTCTGCAGATGCAACGTGAGCCAAAGCTTGAGTCGGGATAATATCTCCAATTGCGTAGTAACCTGGAACAGAAGTCTGATACCATTCGTTAACCAAAACTTTACCTTTTTCAGTTTTAATACCAACAGCTTCTAGACCGATTCCTTCTACGTTAGCAGCAATTCCAACAGCAGAGAGCAAGATGTCAGCTTCAAGAGTAATTTCTCCTTTTGCAGTTTTTACTTTTGCTTTAACACCTTCTCCAGAAGTATCAACAGACTCTACAGAAGAATTGGTCATTATTTCGATTCCTGCTTTTTTCAAAGATTTTTCAACGTGTTTTGAAACTTCTTCATCCTCCAAAGGAACGATGTTTGGCAAGAATTCAACCACAGTTACTTTAGTTCCCATAGAATTATAGAAATCCGCAAACTCAATTCCGATAGCTCCAGAACCTACAACAATCATAGATTTTGGTTGCTCAGGAAGCGACAATGCTTGTCTATATCCAATTACTTTTTTACCATCTTGAGGCAAGTTTGGCAATTCTCTAGAACGTGCGCCAGTTGCGATGATAATATTAGTTCCAGAATATTCAGTTGTTTTTCCTTCAGCATCTACTACAGAAACTTTTTTACCAGCTTTCACTATTGCAGTTCCCATAATAACGTCGATTTTGTTTTTCTTCATCAAGAAAGAGATTCCGCCGCTCATTTTAGAAGCTACACCTCTACTTCTCTGGATCACTTTTGTGAAATCGAAGCCTGGATTTTCCACTTTATTAAGACCATAATCCTCAGCGTGCTTCAAATAATTGAAAACGTGAGCAGATTTTAGAAGGGCTTTTGTCGGGATACAACCCCAGTTAAGACAAATACCTCCAAGATTCTCTTTTTCAATAATGGCTGTTTTGAAACCTAATTGAGCAGCTCTGATTGCAGTCACATAACCGCCAGGTCCACTTCCAATAACAATAATATCGTAGTTCATTGTAATTAAAAAATTTTAGCGAATTTACGGAAAATTATTGAAAGCATAATATGACAAAAAGCAACTTTATCAGTTGCTTAATATTTAGTTTTTAATGATTTTAAACGTTTCTGATTCTGGTCCATACTTCAACTTTACCAAATAAATACTTTGAGGATAACTCGAAATATCAAAATCATGCAGTCCTTTTACCAAGTTATTTTTCTTGATTAAAATCTTTCCAGTATAATCATACAAAATAAACTCTTCAGTATCACGTTTTAAATCAATTTTGAAAATTCCTTTTGTTGGATTAGGATAGATTTTGGTAGCAAAATCTTTTTTGTCCAAACTTTCCACTTCCAATTTTTTGTTAATATATTCTTTGGTAACACCTTTTTTACAATCTGGAGTACTTGACCTTTGAAGAATTAATCTTAGTAACAAATCATTGAGCTTTTCTACTTCATATTCGCTTGCTGTTGGTTCAATGTGATTATTTCCGATTCCGCTGTCATTCGTCAGAAAAGTATAAGTTCCGTTGGTAAGTAAAGCAAATGTTCTCATCAAATATTCGGTCTGTTTATCAGTATCACTCGCAGAGATTGGGATAATTGTAATTCCTTTTTTGGACGCTAATTTTATTTTTTGATTTAGTTTTTCAATATTTCCTTCAGATAAATGTGGTGGCGCATCCAACAGCAAGAACATTATTTTTGTAGAATTCTCCCTGTTCCAAGATAATTCATCAATCGAAGTTTCTAAGGCTTCAACAACAGCTTCGGGTGTATCACCACCTCCTCTGGCATTTTGTTTCTTAATGAAATTAATCAAATTTTCTACATCATTAGAAAAATCAAATTTCTTAGTTACATACTCGTCGCCCTTATCTCTATAAAAAACAGAACCATATCTCACGTTGGTTTGAGTTAATTTGGATTCTACCTTTTTCAAAACATCCAACAATTCAGATTTCAAATAATTGATTTCATCGCCCATAGAACCAGTTGCATCCACAACAAAAACCAAGTCTAAAGCTCTTTTCTTGATACAGTTTTCCTTGACTTTAATCAAATTTTGTCCATTCCGGAATTCTTTTGCATTATTTGATAAAACATTTCCCTCTTCATCAATAATCGAATATTGTTGCGAGTTTGTTTTCTGGTCTATTAATGAAGAAATCCACAACTCTGCATTTCCACGATTATCAGTTACGCTTTCCCAAATGATTTCTTTTTTATCATCAATTAATTTTAATTTCTTACCAATAACTGGATTGTTATCAAAATTGGTCAATTGTACAGAAACCCTTCTATCTGGGAAAAATTTCCACGTTGTTTTGTATTGGTCAAGAATTGGAACCGCAATATCTTGCCAATAATCCCATTTGGAAAAATCATTGACTTCGCCTGCGGTTAGTTTTCCTGCATCTGGAAGAAAACTTTCTTCTTTAGTTTTATTTTTATTTTCGATTTTATACTCTCGATTTAATTTTCTTAATTCCTTCCTTGACAGATTTTTTGTTTTGATAACAACGACTCCATTTGTTGCTTGAGCTCCGTAAAGACTTGTAGCTGCATCTTTTTTAAGAACATTTACAGATTCAATAATTTTTGGATTTATAGACTTTATATATTCTAGAGAAGACACTTTTCCGTCTAAAGTGTACAACGGTTTTTTTGATGAATCAACAGAAGCGGCTCCACGCAGCATAATTTTACTGGAAGCGCCTGCAGCTTCTCCACCTGACATTTTCAGACCTGCGACCTTACCTTCTAATGATGATTTTCCTGCACCTAACGCCAGCATTTTTTTATTGGTGGACTCAGAAATTTCTCTAGCTTTTTCTGCAGCATACAATGCAGAAACTTTTGCAACAGTGGAAGATTTTCCATTAGAAGGCGGCGGTGGCGGTGGCGCATATGTAGATTCAAAAACTTCATTAGTGACAAGTCCACCTGTTGTTTCCAAACGTTTTGGAATTGCTGGTGGAGGCAATTCAGATTTTGCAATTATGGTTTTTCCTTTATCAACACGATTTATGTATTTTTCATCAGATGTAGATTCTGATTTTTTCTGAGAATAAATAGCGTCATTACTTTTTCTTTCTAATTCAACTCCTTCAAATCGTTTTCTTTGGTTATTAAAATCGGATTGATTATTCACAGAAGCTATAATTTTTCCATTTTCATCTTTTTTGATAGAAATATCATCCGTTTTATATTTCACTCCTAATTCCTTGTATAAATCATCGAATTCATCTTTCTTAGGTTCAACTTCGTGATAAGCAATTATATCTTTTCCTTCAGTAGGTTTAATTGGATTTTTGCTCAGATTCTCTTCAAAGGTTTTATTGATTTCTTCAACTTTTTTCGGAGTTTCTATTGAATTTGGATTAATTGGTTTTCCGTAATCTTTTGAAGTAATTTGAGGTTCAATTTTAACTTTATTATCATTCATAAAATATAAAGCACCAAATGTCAACGCCAATCCGGCAGCAATTCCGTAAGGTAACCAAATCGGGATGGTTCTTTTCTTTTGCTCTTTTTTGTCCAGCTTTTCTTCAACTTTTTCCCAAACTTTTTCAAAAGAAGGAAATGTTGGATTTTCTTCTGCTGATTTTCCAGCATCGTTGAACATTTTATCGATATCTTGATTTTCCATTTTTTTTAAACTTTAAGAATTAATTGTTTGCAGTTTTACCAGTTCCTGTAATTTTTTGCGGGCAAAACTGACTTGAGATTTGGACGTTCCTTCAGAAATAGAAAGCATTTGAGCAATTTCTTTGTGAGGATAACCTTCCATTACGAACAAGTTGAAAATCGTTCTGCAGCCTTCGGGAAGGAAATTCAGAAGTGACAAAATCCCTCTCTCTTCCGAAATATTTTCTGGTTCAGAATCTGGCAAATCCACAAAATTTTCTTCAATTGAAATGGAAAATGGCTGTTTCTTGCGAAGCTTCTGAAGACATTGATTCACCACAATTTTCTTTGCCCAAGCATCAAAAACCTGAAAATCTTTGAGTTGTTCCAGTTTTGTAAAAATGATGTAGAAAGAATCGGCCAAAATTTCTTCCGCATCTTCATCGTTCTTCAAGTAACGTTTGCAGGTCGCGAAGAATCGTGCTGCATATTCTTCATAAAGTTTCCGCTGTGCGTTGCGGTCTTTATTTCTGCATCTTATGTATATGTCGTGTTCCATACATTGGCTTTTATAAGGAAAGATGCATTTGTTTAAAAAAGGTTGGAATTATTTTGAAAAATTATGAAAAAACTTTGAAAGTTGGCTTCCAAAGTTTGTGAATTTAGAATATCAATAGAGAATTATATTCCATCATTTTGTCATTCCGAAGGAATCCCGACAATTTAGATTCATCTACAATCAACGGATTTACCAGCAAGATTGATGAGAACATCTGCATTTTCTAATTCGTCTTTCCAAGCTCCAATGGTTTTGGAATCCCAGAATATTTCGTTTTTGCGTTTTGGATTTCTTGTCAATATTTTGACTTCATAATTTTTATTGAGGAAAAATTGTTCTAAGTTTTCTCCAAGAAAACCAGTTCCTCCGGCGATTACTATTTTCATTGTGATTGATTTTTAATTATAGCCTGTTGTGCATTTAGCATAAATTAATTTTTAATTTGTTCAAACTTCTTTTGAATATGAAAAAATTTAGATATTGAATTATGGTAAATGCACAACAGGTAATAAAAATTAATTTTAAATTAATAATAAAAATAAATCAAAATCATAAATTTGTTTAATAACTTTAACCAAATGAAGTATACTTTGTTAAAAAGGAATAAAAGCGTCAAAGCAGATTCACATTCACATTTTATAAGATGGATGAGAAAGATGGATTTACAGCAATGGAATGATAACAAAGACTTTATGGAAGGTTATTCCTACAGAAAATCTACTTTTGAGAACATCGATATCCGCCATGATAATGAAGAATCTTTTGTGGAAGATTTACAAAAAAATAACCTTCTGAAAATAGAATCTTCAAAAGGTTTATTGGGTTTATTTTAAAATTTCAATTAGTAAATCGCTGGAAATTTCGTTGGACTTAATTCATTAAATAATTGATATACTTTCTCTACAATATCATCGGAGGAAGGCTTACTGAAATAATCTCCGTCACTTGCATAAGCAGGTCTGTGATTTTCTGCCGAAATTGTCAACGGATCTGAATCCAAATATCTGAAGGCTTTTTGCTTTTCCAAAATCTGCTGAAGAATAAACGCAGAAGTTCCCCCTTCTACATCTTCATCAATCACTACTAATCGGTTTGTTTTCTTAACACTTTCTGCAATCTCGTGAGATAAATCAAACGGAATCAAAGACTGAATATCAATAACTTCCGAAGAAATCCCTAATTTTTCTAATTCATTCGCAGCCTCAGTCACAACTCTCCAGGTAGAACCATAAGTTATCAACGTTACATCAGAACCTTCTTTTGTAACTTCAATTTTTCCAACCGGAACAGTGAATACCCCCAAGTTATCTGGCTGTTTTTCTTTCAACCTATAACCATTCAGACATTCTACAATTACAGCAGGCTCATCACTTTGAAGCATAGTATTATAGAATCCGGCAGCTTTTGTCAAACTTCTTGGAACAAGAATATTGATACCTTTAGAAAGGTTCAGAATTCCCGCCATAGGCGAACCAGAATGCCAAACACCTTCCAGTCTGTGGCCTCGCGTTCTGATAATAACTGGTGCTTTTTGACCACCTTTTGTTCTGTATTGAACCGTTGCAAGATCGTCACTCATCCCTTGAAGACAATACAAAATATAATCAAGATATTGGATCTCGGCAATTGGTCTCAAACCTCTCATTGCCATTCCTATCCCTTGTCCAAGAATAGTTGCTTCACGGATTCCGGTATCTGCGATTCTTACATCGCCATATTTTTCCTGAAGTCCTTCCAAACCTTGGTTAACGTCTCCAATATTTCCTGCATCTTCTCCAAAAACCAAAGATTGAGGATATTTTTCAAAGATTTTATCAAAATTATTTCTTATAACTACTCTACCATCCACATCTTCTGAAGATTCAGAAAATACAGGTTTAATTTCTTTGATATTAGTAGCTTTCCACTCAGATTCTGAATATAAATGGGAAGAATAATTATCTTTTTCGATTTTTAAAATCTCTTCATATTTAGATTTTAATACATTTCTTTCAGATGAATTTTGGTTTCTCGTCTGCAATAATGTTTTTCTAACCAATTGGAAAACATCTTTCTTACTTACAGAAATAATTTTGTTGAAATTTTCGATTAAATTTCCAATTTCTGAATTTTGATTTTTAATTGATTCTACAAGAGGTATAATTTCAGATTTAAGGTCAGAAATTGTTTTCTGATAAGATTCCCAAGCTTTTTTCTGCCCATCTTTAACCAATTTCTTAGCTTCAGAATCAATTGAATCTAATTCTTCAGTCGTAGCCAAAACTTCTTCTTGTTCTTCGATTTCGATGCTATAATCCAAAATCCATTCTCTGAATTTAATCAAACCATCAAATTCTGCTTCCCAGCTCAATCTGTCTTCAGATTTGTATCGTTCGTGCGAACCAGAAGTTGAATGACCTTGTGGCTGAGTGACTTCTGTAACGTGGATTACCACTGGAACGCTTTCATATCTTGCAAAATGTTCTGCTTTAGCATAAGCTTCCATCAATGCAGGATAATCCCAAGCTTTCACTTGAATAATTTCACAACCTTGATTTTCGCCTTCATTTCTTTGGAAACCAGAAAGCATTTCAGAAATATCAGTTTTTGCTCTTTGATTTTGTGTCGGAACAGAGATTCCATAACCATCATCCCAAATCGAAACAATCATTGGAACTTGTAATGCACAAGCAGCGTTTAAAGTTTCCCAAAAATGACCTTCGGCAGTAGATGCATCTCCAATTGTTCCAAAAGCAACTTCGTTTCCGTCTTTTGAGAATTTCTCAGAACCATCAAATTTAACCGATTTGTAAACTTTAGAAGCTTGAGCCAAACCTAATAATCTAGGCATTTGTCCTGCGGTCGGTGAAATATCAGATGAAATATTTTTTTGAGCTGTCAAATCTTTCCAACTTCCATCTGCGTTCAAACTTCTTGTAGCATAATGCCCATTCATTTGACGACCTGCAGAAGCTGGTTCTCTTTCTACATTTGTATCAGCATATAACTGGGCAAAGAAACTTTCTACAGAAACCGCATCTATCGCCAAAGCAAAAGTCTGATCTCTGTAATAACCCGAACGGAAATCTCCATTTCTGAAAACTTTTGCCATTGCCAGCTGCGGTAATTCTTTACCATCTCCAAAAATTCCGAATTTTGCTTTCCCTGTAAGAACTTCTCGTCTTCCTAAATATGACATCTCGCGGGAAATTCTTCCTAGTCGATAATCATTCAGAATACTGCTTTTGAAGTCCTGAAAAGAGATTTGCTGAGTTTCTATATAAGTTGATTGCATAACAAATGGATTTTGACAAATATAAAATTTTTTCGCAATATTTTACGAATTTCATATTTTTAATTGAAAAACTAAGATAAGAATAATTTTTATCATCCAATCTTAACAGTCTCTAAAGCCTTTGGTAAAAAAGAATTCGGAAAGATTTGTCGAGCTTCATCCGTCATAACACTTAAATCACTATAACGGTTTGAGAAATGTCCTAAAATTAATTTTCCGACTTGGGCTTTTTTGGCAATCGTTGCTGCTTCTAAAGCTGTGGAATGTCCTGTGTAATCTGCCATTTCTTTCAGAACGTGAAGAAAAGTAGACTCGTGGTAGAGAACATCAACATTTTCTATGATTGGGATGATGTCCTCTTTATATTTCGTATCACTACAGAATGCGTACGAAACCGATGGTTTTGGGTCAGTCGTCAATAAATCATTTTTGATAACCGCTCCGTCTTCTGAAACAAAATCTTTTCCTAAGCGTAAATTCTGAAAATCACAAATCTCAATTTCTTTGTATTTTGAAATCTCTTTCATATTGAGATGTCGCTCTTTTGGTTTTTCTTTGAAAAGATAACCGTTACAATAGATTCTGTGATTCAGCGGAATCGTGTAGACTTCCACCCTTCTGTCTTCATAGATTTTGACGGATTCTTTTCCTTCCAGTTCGTGATAAATCACTTCAAAACCTTTGTACGTTTCTGTAATTTCGAAAATCGTGTCCATCATTTTCTTGATACCTTTCGGACCATAGATATTCAACGGTGTTTTTCTTCCTAATAATCGGAAAGACGCTACCAATCCTGGCAAACCAAAACAATGGTCGCCGTGAAGATGGGAAATGAAAATATGGTTAATTTTAGAAAAACGAACTTTTGCCTTACGCATCTGCACCTGTGTTCCTTCGCCACAGTCTATCAAAAAATGACGTTCTTCCATTTCCAGAAACTGAGAAGTCGGTAAGGAATTAATAGTTGGAATTGCTGAATTGAATCCTAAAATGGTAAGATATGTGCTCAATTTTTCTAAAGGGTATTGAAAATAACTAGGTAAATATACAAAAACATTACAAAAAACTACAAAACACCCCCTCTGGAATTGAGAAATTCTAAGAATTTTTTCAAAGCTTCGCTTCGGTGACTAATTTTATTTTTTTCTTCTGGTAACATTTCTGAAAACGTCATATTGTAATCGTCTGGAACAAAAATAGGATCATATCCAAATCCGTCTGCACCAAAAACTTCTTTGGTCAAATTACCATAAACACGACCTTCAAAGTAATGTTCGCCGTCTTGATCTTTGAAACACAACATTGTAATGAAATAGGCTCTCCTATTAGGTTCGTCTTTCATCTCTTCCAAAACTTTTTCGATATTCTTCTTGAAATTGTGATTCCCAGCATAACGAGCCGAAAAAATCCCAGGTCGTCCGTCCAAAGCTTCTACAACCAGTCCGCTATCATCGCCAACACTTGGTTTTCCTGTTTGCTCGAAGCAATATTTAGCTTTGATTAATGCATTTTCAGCAAAGGTAGTTCCATCTTCTATAATTTCTTCATTCAAGTTGTAATCTGACAAACTTGTTACAACATAAGATGAACCTAATATCTGCTGTATTTCTTCTTTTTTATGCAAATTATGTGTTGCTACTAAAATCTCCATTTACTTAAATAATTGATAGTTGATAAATGATAACAGACTCCTAATAAAATGGTGGAATCTTGCAGCCCAGTTTGATCTATGAGACTTTTGATTTCGCTCATGATAAAGTCCAGACGGATTAAGTTATCTTAAATTTAATCTTTATAAATAATATTCTTCTGGATTGCGAAAAAATAAAATGGTATTATAAAAATCACTAATCCTGCTGTTAATAATAATTCTGGTTTAATTTTAAAAAAATCAGAAAAAGTTTCTGAATCTGAATATAACGTCATCATCGCTGACAGAAAATTGTTGAATGCGTGAAGCAAAATTGGCATCAGCAGCGATTTGGTTTTGTAGTACACCAAACCTAATACCAAACCGAGCAACAGTGCGCCTGCAAACTGCCAAGGATTGAAATGTACAACGCCGAAAATGAAAGCAGAAACGATAATTGCTGTGACTGGTTTGACTTTGTTGTTCAACATTCCTTTCATAATGATGCCTCGGAAAAGAATCTCTTCCAGAATCGGTGCAAGAATGACTGTCATTATGATTAATGAAACTGGTTCTTTAGCGAGTTTTGCAAATTGCTCTGAGTACATTTTGTAAATCTCGCCTAGCAAATCTCCCGTTGTCGGAATCAGTTGTGTTGTATAATCTGCGATCAGCATCATCCCGAACATCATTGGAAATATCAATAAATAAACCCGGAATGGTTTGGTTGAGAAATCGAAATTGAGTTTGTTTCCGTCTTTTCTTACAATGAAAAAATCGAAAAAGAGAATGGGAACTATCATTGTAGCTGTATACATCAGGATATTGAAAATACCTGTATCGCTGATATCTTGCCCGAATAATGCAGACAATCCTAAACCAATTGCGTACATCAACGACTGACCGATAAACAGCCCGACAACCAATAAAATTCCTACGAAAAAATCGACTTTGTAATTCTGTTCTTTCATTATTTGAGCACTTTCATATAAACTAAAGATTCTGATTTGAAAGTTACATCTTCCGGATGAAATATCTTGAAATAATCTCTCAAAACCAAATCGCATCTCACAACACCAGACTCAAAATAGTCATTTGAACCGTCTTTTTCGCGATTGTTTATCATATATAAGTTGCCGGAATTGAAGACTTTCATTTTACTGTAATTTTGATTTAAAGTCAATAATTCTTTTTTATTTTGATGCGGACTGATATTAATCCAATAATTTGCGTTCTCTGATTTAACAAAAACTTCCTCAAAGCTCAACGGAACGGAAGATGCTTCTTTGTTGTCTTTCAGAATATAATTTCCGCCAGCATCATTGATTAATCTTGCAACAAAGGAATTTCCGCCTGGTAAAAACCATTGACTTCCGTACATCTCGTTACAGAGAATATTTGGTTTATTTGTCGTTTTAGAAGCTAAAGTTTGAATTTTTTTGTAATTATCTTCAATATTTTTGAATGCTTTCTCAGCTTGTTTTTCTACTCCAAATAGTTTTCCAAATAATAAAAGGTATTTTGATTTTTCTAAAGGATTTTGTTCTAAGAATTCGTCCAAGAAAATCAATTCGATTCCATTTTTCTTTAATATGTCGTAAGTATTTGTAAAATTGGGAACATAGTTGGTAAAAATAACGTCCGGTTTATTGAAAAGAATTTTCTCGATATCGTACTTCTGTTCATTTCCAATATTGAGAATTTGATTTTGATTAATTAATTGATGGATTTTTTCTGAGAAAATATACTCGGGACTTGAAACACCTGTGATTTTATTTTCCAAATTAAGTTCAGAAAAGTAACCAATCAAGCTAGAATTTAGCAACATTGCTTTCTGAAAAGGTAATTTTTCTTTTAAAATGACATTTTTAAATTTTCCCGAGTTGATAATCAAATTTTTTGAGTCATCCGAATAATTAACTCTTTGCGAGATAGTTATAATTCCAGATTCGGATTTCGAAATTTCTTTTTTACAAGAAACTGCAAAAATAAAAAAAATTAAAAGTAAAAAAATGCGTTTCATCTTCCAAAGAACGTAAAAAAGTACTATATTTGCAAACCAATAAAAAGGACTCGTGGCGCAACTGAATAGCGCATCTGATTACGGCTCAGAAGGTTACAGGTTTGAATCCTGTCGAGTTCACAAATAGCCAAATGGCGCCAACTAAAGACAGTTGGCGCCATTATTTTTATTAAAAAGGAAAAGCATAATATAATAGAATTACTACATTTTTTAAAATAATTTTCTCACTAAAGAATTAATCAAATTTTGTTCGTTCTAACGTCGCATTGCAGAAGACCGGCGGCATCCTTGACGGTTAGATATTCTAAGGTTTTTGAAGTAAAATGCACAACCGTATTTTCACGTTGTTTTTGCGTTTCACTATTACTTGCTTGTACCTTCTGCTGTTTAATTCTTACTTTGTAAGCCCGTTTGGAACAATGGTCGCCACAATATCGTGTAACGGTTGTTCTTGCAATAAACTCTATGCCACAATGCTGGCAGATTCTTGTAATTTTAAGATTTGAACTCATAATATTTTGCAAGAGAAGTCATAAGATGCAATAAGGCTCTTTAAACATCAATTAGATGCATTAAGATACCTTAAGCGAAGTTATTTCTCCACTTTAAAAAAATTTTAAGAGTTATACTTTCGAGGGAAAAATGGGGGACAAAAATGATCAAAAAAAATTAAAACCTGATAAAATAATACAAAATCAAAAAATATTTAATTTATTAAATATCAACAATTTACATTAATTTATTTTGATTTAATTTGATGGCTTATTTGCCGATACAGTATCTAAAGAAGTTTTTATTGATGGTGGTTTACAGAGCATAAGGTGTACAAAAGTGGTACAGGATTAAGATGCTGCAACATCTTTTTTTTCTACTTTTCCGCACGAATCTCGTCACATTAAACACTTGTAAATCAGTATTTTACAGTATTTTAAAATAAAATAAAAAATACATTTGTACTACTTTTGTACACCTCCAACCTTATAAATTCCTGTAAATTAGAACATTAACATTTCCCGAATGCTACAGTGATAATTGATACATTTCGCCTGTACACCTTAATTTACATATATTTTTAGGGTAACAATAGGATTAGAATTCTAATAAGTAAAGTTCAAATTTGTAGTAAAATATCTTAATCAATCACGAATCATTATACATCCTAGAGGTTAAATTCAAGACCAGTTCAATCCTCTAATTATTTCTCGGCTTCCTATTTTCATTTTCTGCTTCCTCGTTTTTAATTGGACGTTCCTCTGATTATTATACATCCAATAGATTTAAAATTCTGTTCTTTCGCTTTTAAAACGTCAGTCATTTCTTATAATCTACCAACAAATGAAAGCAATTTTAAAAATGAATCCGTAGAGATCAAGCCCATTTGCTCAAATTTTATGAGAGTTGGTAAAGAAACGCCCGATCTCTCAGCCAAACCTGCCTTAGTTAGATTCATTTGTAGTCGTCTTTCATGGAAATTATAAACAAGTTTTTTTTGAGTTTTGTATAAAGAAACAAATAACATAATTGTATTATTTAGTACAGTGATTTAGTGAGAAATAACATTATTGTATTACAAATTTGCGGAATTTCTACATGTGGATAGTGCATAATAAGAATATAATCAAATACTAAGTATAATCAGATTTATGAGAAAATAATATTCCCGTGCAAATATCAATAATAAATTTAAATAAAAATAACTGAATGCTTCTTTGAAGCTTCCAGCTTTTTACTTCCGGTTCTTTATTACAGCGTAATGCATAATCTTCTTTGGCTTATATTAAATTTTCAAATGAATAACAATCTATATTTACTTTATAAAAGTTAGCCAATGATAAACTGAAAAGAAAATAACTATATGGACCAAATATCCCTATTTATCGGAGACCCCAGCATATTCTATTAGCATGGGTCCTCTTCGATACTGCTAATCTTTCTGGTTTTTTTGTCCAACTCGAATAGAAAGAATTTGCATTATCTAGTCATTGATTTTTTGAAAATTTTTCTGATTAAAATTTTTACGGAACTTGTACTACTACAAAGTCAACCAACATCTTATTCGTGACATGATTTTGCTAATTTAAAGTTAATAATTACACCTTAAATAACTAAAAAAATCGAATGATTTTTGTTGGGGAACATAAATGTAATTTCAGAGCAACTTGGGAAATTGATCAGATGTTTTAACTAATAAAATTCTATTTTGAGGTTTTCGAATGCTTAAATTTGCTCAAATAAAACTTTAAAATTTTAATAATGCTATCTTTTGTAGGTAGCTAATTAATCTTTTCATAAGTATAACAAAATATTAAATATTAAGTTACAACCAAATAAGTCCATTTGACTTTGTTCGGATAAATTATGTAATACATGGCAGAAAAAGTACAAAATCAAACTCTACACATAGCAAAATCCTCAAAAAAAGATGAGTTTTACACACAACTTATTGATATCGAAATAGAATTGGAATATTACAAAGAACACTTCAAAGGCAAAACAGTCTTTTGTAATTGTGATGACCCACGAGTTAGCAACTTTTTTAATTATTTCTTCTACAACTTTGAAGAATTAGGATTGAAAAAACTCATAGCATCTTGTTATAATAATAAGGAACATAATTTATTTAACAATTATTCAACTGTAAATGGTTATTATGCAGAATACTCTGGCAATAAAGACGGAAACAAAATTAATAGACCAGAAGAAATTAATATAATTGCTTTTAAAGAGGATGGGGATTTTCGCAGTGTCGAGAGCATAAATCTTTTAAAACAGTCTGATATTGTTGTTACTAATCCACCTTTCTCATTATTTCGAGAATATGTTGATCAATTAATAAAATATGATAAAAAATTTTTAATAATTGGGAATATCAATGCGATTACTTATAAAGAAATATTCAAATTAATAAAAGATAACAGAGCTTGGCTGGGCATACACTTAGGTAGGGGTATTTCGGGTTTCATAGTTCCAGAACATTATGAACTTTATGGCTCAGAAGCCCGAATTGATGATTTAGGGAATAGAATAGTTTCTCCTAATAATTGTTTATGGCTAACAAATTTAGACATTTCTAAAAGACACGAAGATATAGTTCTTACCAAAACATATTTTGGTAACGAAATTGACTATCCGAAATATGATAATTATGATGCTATTAACGTAAATAAAACTCAAAATATACCTAAGGATTACAGAGGTTTTATGGGAGTTCCCATTACGTTTTTACACAAATTTAATCCTGACCAATTTGAACTAGTTAAATTTAGAAAAGGAAACGATGATAAGGACTTATCCATAAATGGTAAATGTCCTTATTTTAGAATTTTAATAAAAAATAAAAGATTGCAGATGTAAAACAACAGTTTCATTCTTTAAACTGATTTGCATACCTTACAGAACCAACTCTAACAAAATAAATAATGAGCCAAGAAATAGAAAACACTACTACAAGTTACGGAAACTTACTTGAAAATGCTTTAGCAGTAACTCTTCAAGAATATCTTGACATTTATAAATCTAGAATAACGCAAGAAAGTGAAGTCCTTTTTGTTAGAGAATTTCTTTATCCTTTGTTAGGAGCTGAAAAAATAAAATATGTAATTCCTCAATATCCATTTATTGATTCTGAAGGGCGTTCAAGAAGGATTGATTTTGGAATTGTTTTCAACAATAAAAGAATCGCATTAGAAGTAAATGGTGAAACATATCATGCGGAAGGTATTATACCAAACGAAATGTTTGATGATAATCTTAATAGACAAAATGAAATATTAAATGCAGGATGGTTTTTATTGAGATATTCTTATTCCCAATTACAACATCCCGATTGGAGAAAAAGAGTTTTTGATTCGTTATTTTATTTGCTTCGCAAAAATATTCCAGAGATTCTTTCAGATGTTTTAATAAAACCAAATTATCTTCAAAATCAAGTTTTAGAATCTTTAGATTACTACCGCTCTAAAGGTTGGAAAAAAGGAATTGTTGTATTGCCAACAGGCACAGGGAAAACGTACCTATCTGCATTTGACACTTTAAAAACAAGTGGCCGAATTTTATTTATAGTACATCGTTTAGATATCCTAAAGCAGTCAAAAGATGCGTTCGAAAAAGTTTATCCAAATGAAACTCTAGGTTTGCTAACTGGTGAAATAAAAGAGAATATTTTAGATAGCAAAATCTTGTTTGCATCAAAAGATTCGTTAAGAAATACGGAAATATTAGCTTCATTTAATCCTAATGAATTTGATTACATAATTGTTGATGAAGTTCATCATGGCCAAGCTCCTACGTATCAAATGGTTTTAAAATATTTTGAACCAAACTTTTTTATGCTAGGATTAACGGCAACACCTGATCGTATGGATAGAAAAGATATTTTTGAATTATTTGATTACCAAAAAATATTTGAGTATAATCTCTTTGAAGCGATCGAAAATGGTTTTTTAGTACCTTATATTTACTACGGTCTACAAGACAACATAGACTATAGTTCTATTAGACACAACGGCGTAGCATACAAAGTTGCGGATTTAGATAGTAAATTAATTATAAAAGAACGTAACCAAAAAATATTAGAAGAATATATATCGAAAGGAGAAGGCAATAAAGCTCTTGGTTTTTGCTGTTCTGTGAATCATGCAAATGCAATGGCTATTTTTTTTACTGCAAATGGTATCCCGTCGGTTTCAATAACCTCTCAATCAGTAAACAGAGACGAACTTATTCAAGGTTTTAGAGATAATTTATACTCCGTTGTCTTTACTGTTGATTTATTTAATGAAGGTGTGGACTTTCCAGATTTAAGAGTATTACTTTTTTTAAGACCTACAGAATCTAAAACTGTTTTTTTTCAGCAACTAGGTAGAGGTCTTAGACTTTGTAATGGCAAAGAAAATGTGGTAATTATTGATTTCATTGGTAACTACAAAAAAGCAAATAATATACGAAAATATCTTTCTAAAGGCTCAAGTACAAAAACAAATCCAGAAAACGGAAGAGTAGAAAAAATTGAATATGAATATTCTCCCAAGTGTGAAGTCATTTTTGATGTTGAGGTGGAAGAGATTTTAGACAACCAAGATACAACTGAAAGAGATATTACAAAAGAGGATTTAATAGATGCATACTACAATTTAGCAGAAGCACTAAGTAAAAAACCGACTCCAGATGACATAAACCGTGAAGGTGAATTTAGAATGAACCGATATCTAGCTGTTTTTGGGACCTGGGTGAATTTTTTAAAAGAAATTGGAGAGCTTACGGAATTTAGTTATCACTTCCCACAAGGTACCCATTTAGGACATATAATGTATATTCTTAATACGGTTGGGTCAAACGCTATTCAAGGAAGTCATATTTCCCCCGAATATGTAAAATTTAATGGCAAATATTCTGAAGATTTTGGAACTTTTGAAAGGAAAACTAAATATGCTTTACAAGCCACAATGGAATTAGGCTTAATCATTGACTTTAGACAAGAAGCACTTGAACAAGAATTTAAAATTGCCTTAACCAAAACTGGTCAAGAAATTTACAATTCTTTAATTCCTCTACTAAAAACAATTGATTATTCGTTCAAAGAAGGTGGTAAAGCAGTGAAATCATGGAGTATGAACTGCGAAAGTACAATTAACGAAACCATAAAAGATTACATTGTTAAAAACCCAGAAGTTAAAAAACTTATTAGAAGCGAATTTTTAAGAATGGATGCGGTAAATATGCTGTTGAAGTATATTTATACAGTACAACGAAAAATTGTAATATCTAAATCCGAAATATATGATGATTTTTTTGAAGCTCCCTTTGTAAAAAGTTATTTAGAGCGTCATGGATTAGAAAGCCCAACCGAAGAAGTCATAAAGAGACGTATTCCTTTTCTTTTAAATATTTTAGAAGCTTTAGGTATAATCAAACAAGGTAGAAGCAGTATTGAAATTTTAGAATTTGTTCCAACACGAGAAATTATCAAAACTTCTTTAAAAGAAACTAATGAAGTAATTGATAATCGAATTTCAAGAATTGTTGATTTTAATGCAGAATTATCTGCAATAACAGAAAATCCTATTGATGTAAAAAAACTAGAACATCTACAGGAAACTTATTTTTCAGGAGACGAAATATCTTTATTAAAAGAAACGTTCGGTTCTGATTTTTTAACTAAAAAGTATTATTTACAAATTGAATAAATAAAAAATACGATGGCAAATAAATCGCATTTTAACAGTAGTCACATAATATTAAATAAGCAAAAAAAAGAAGGGAAAGAACATAGTTCTTCAATTGATGATAAAAAAATTACCAGTAGCATTCACGGTCTTTATATAGAAGATGCCATAAGATTTTTAAAAAAAATGCCCGACTCTTCTGTACAATTAATATTGATAGATCCTCCTTACAATCTTGATTTAGATTATTGGGATACGTTTGATAATTATCTTGAATGGGCTAAACAATGGCTAGATGAAATTTATAGAGTTTTAGAAGATTCTGGTAATTGTGTAATATTTGGAGGTTTTCAATATCAAGACTTAAAAAAAGGTGACCTACTTGAGATACTTCATTACACTAGACATCATACAAATCTTAGATTCACTAATCTTATAATCTGGTATTACAAAAATGGTATGAGTGCTCACCGTTTTTTTGCTAATAGACATGAAGAAGCGGTTTGGTTAACAAAAACTAATAAATATTATTTTAATTTAGATCCAGTGCGAGTTCAATATGATGAAGAATCTAAGAAATTAGCATTAAAAGACAAAAGACTAATCCCTGAGAATATAGAAAAAGGTAAAAACCCAACAAACGTTTGGGAAATTGGTAGACTTAACGGAAATTCTAGTGAAAGGGTTGGTCATCCGACACAAAAACCTTTAGAAATAATTAGAAGATTCGTAAAAAGTCTTTCTTATGAAGGGTCTATTGTTCTTGATTTTTTTGCTGGCTCTGGTACCACAGGAATAGCTTGTATGGAGGAGAATAGGCATTCCATAATGGTTGACTCTGATTCAAAAATCACAGAATATTTAAATCTACATCTTAAAAAAAATCATATTAATCTTAAAAATAGAAAGTTTGAAATTGTAGAAAATATTAATATTAATGACCTTTTAATGAAAATAAAAAAAGAGTAAGCGTATAATCAGATTAAGTTTCTAAATCTTACTCTTTGTGGCTCCCGATAGATTTTCTCACAACCTGCTTTTTTGGAGAGCTTCAATTTGTAAATCTAAATTTTGATTTTTGGTCGAAACCCGTCATATCCTATTTTCATAATTTGTTACATTAAACTCATACTCTGTAAATTTATGAAACCTGGTTTAGTGATACGACATTTTAAGAAAACATGTTGAAAAATAAATTAATATGATCCAATCACTCTAAAAAACTCACAAAACTACCGTTATCACTTATATTCTTATGAAACAAAAAGATTATAAAAACTGCCAAAATGTCATTGTTTATCAATTGGTTAGATTTTTGAAATTAGTTGTAAAACAAAAAACCTTTGATTATAATTAGACCTCGAATTAACGATTTTTATAATGTTCCTTTTAGTCAAGAGGAGGTAGATTTTGCGATTCCATTCTTAGATGAGGATATTCCTTTATACGTGGATCCTTTTCTTTTATGGAAGTCCCCCTCGATGCAAGATAATTCGTTGCATACAGTTCTAGTGAATTCTTTTAATAGTTTAGGACATAACTATATAAAGGGAAATACAAATGACTCTATTAATATTTTAATTCAATCCTCTGAATGTGAAGAAGTTGGATTAGGTAATTCAAAAACGAAGCAAGGAAAAAAAATCAGCCTAAAAGAATCTTCAAAGATACTTGAATTATTCAAAAATATTCCTCAAATTCATAAATCTGGATTTACTCACTTTGAAGAAATACAATTGTTTGTAGAGAATATTTCAAAAGATAGAGTAAGTGATATTACTTGTAATATTATTAAATCTTGGTTAATTGATTATACGATATCACAATGTGATAAACATAACATTCCTATTGAAAAATCTAAGATAAATGTATTTGATTACAAATCGGGAAAATTTAAAGAAGAAGAAACTTGGTTGCCTGAAAATCCTAATACAAAATCTCCCATAATCTTTACTCCAAAAAGATGGTTGAGATTCATTCCTTATATTAATTATGAGGAATATTTTGAAAAATATTTTTTAAAAGAATTAGGAGGGCAATTTGAAGAACCTTTATCAAGAGTCGAAATACTTGATTACAATCGATATAATTATGACGTTGTTGAAACCTACATTAAAATCAAGGAAAGGAATTCGGAGACATTAAAGAATGACCCTTTGTTTAAACAAATTCCGATTTTATCAAGCAAAAGAAAATTCAGGACTATTGCGAAACTTCCAACAGGTAAAACAGAGAATGCGGATAAAGAGTATGAAAAAAATTTGTGTCAAATACTTGCTTCGGTTTTATATCCTCATTTAGATTTTGCTAGCGAACAAAGCAGGACGGAGAATGGTGTTCATATTAGAGATTTAATTTTTTATAACAATCAATCGTATCCTATTTTGAAGGATTTATATGAATTATACAATTGTAAGCAAATTATCTTTGAATTAAAAAATGTAAAAGAGGTTGAGAATGAGCATGTCAATCAATTGAATAGATATTTAACAAATAGTTTTGGTAATTTTGGAATTATCTTTACTCGTAATAAGCCTCCTAAAAAAGTTATTGAAAATACGATAAGTTTATGGTCAGGACAAAGAAAATGTATTTTGATATTGGATGATGAAGATTTAAAATTGATGTGTCAATTATATGAAGGTAAACAAAGAAATCCGATTGACGTTATTAATAAAAAATATATAGAATTTACGAGATTGTTACCATCTTAAATACAAATGGCATGACGGAAAAACAAATTGATATTTTTGAAAAAGTACAAACGCAATTAGAGGGAATGTACAATGAAATTAGTATTCTTTCAAAGAAATCTCAAAATGATGGAGTGAGTTTATTCAAACTAAAATTCATCAATAAAATATTAGTAGATTCAAATATAGTTTTAAATGCAAATTATAAACCGTTTGATGATTTCGCAGTTTTCGATGAAAATAGTATTCCTACCAATAGTGATGTAGCTATGATACTTATGCAGTATTTGAATTGTTTTGAAAAATTGAGAACTGATAATGTAGGTTCAGATGGTTATTGGAATAGAGAAAAGTTAGAATTATCTTGGTATTGGAAGATAGACGGGAAAATCTCAAAAAATCATAAGACAAAAGAACCAAAAAAAATAAAATAATTATGAAGACAACTGAAAACCAGATGAGTGAATACTCGTTACTTAAACCTCTTTTTTCATCTTTGCTTAACGAAGTTAAAGAACTATCAAAAAAAAAACCAGATGATGCAATAAATAATTTTAAAGCAAAAACTATAAACAAAATACTGGAGAGAGTTAAAAAACTTTTAGCAGATGAACCCACTATAGAGTTTTTAGATATTATAGATATTGATAGTTTGCCATCAAATAGTGACATAGTAATTATTATGGTTCAATTTGAAGCCGCTCTTGCAAAGTTTTATTACAAGTATACTAAAGGTTCGAAATGGTCATCTAATAGACAATGGGATACTGATGAAGATGATGAGTAGATGTTTTTAAATTCTGCTAGATTTGTCTAATGTAAATAAAACAATTATAAACTTACAAATAATAAATCCTAACAATCATTAGGATTTTTCACTTTTTATTCTTTTAACATCATTTTTCTTATCTAAGATTGGTGCATCAGGAAGAAAATCTTTAATGGAGCATCCTAGTGCAATTGCAATTAAATTTATATGGATTAAATTATATTTTGCTTTTTTAGATGGAGCCTCTATCTGTGAGATAAATCCAATATTCTTCCCAATAGAAAGTGAGAGCTCCTCTTGGGTAATGTTCTTTGATTCACGTATTTCTTTAACACGTGTTATAACATATCTTTCTATTTCAGCTAATGATTCATTCATAAATCAAAGTGAATGAAAAACATTAAAAAATATTATGTACTATAGTACATATTTCGATAAACTTTATTAAATTTGTAAAATAAGTTATTGAAATGTAACTTTGCGATACTTCAAAGAAATATAGAAGCTATTGCTTAGAATCTCGAACTGAAAACTGGTAATTTTTAATATGCGAGAGGATAAGTAAAGTAGCTCACGACCTAGGCGTGAGCTCACTTATCTGCATATAAGGTATACCAGTGCCCCAGTTCGGATATGTTGAGTTTCACGCCATTTATTTGGGGGCAGGATATAGTGAGATAGTATATAAAGGGTAAAGATAATTCATACGGAAATCTAAGCAGTTTCTTCCAGCAATAAAATAGCTAAAAATGCTACTTATGAAAAGAACAGACTCTTTGCCCCGAAAACTGTCCAATCTTCAGTTGTACGAACTGCTGAAGAAAGGCGACCCTGCCTCTCTTGAACACATTCATTTGCGCCACAAAAGACTTCTTTTCTGGGTTGGATTGCAGGTGCTGAAGGATGATTTTGTAGTGGACACGATTGTTCAGGATACCTTCCTCAAACTGTGGCTGCACCGCGAAACCATTGAATCACCTGATCATATTACAGGCTTTTTACGCTTTGTGATGAAAAGGGATTGTATTGCTTACGTGACTGCTCCCAGGAATAAATTCACACGCCTTATGGCTTCTCTTGAAAGTTTTGAGAATTATCAGGAGTATCTTGCAGGTTACGACCCTCTGAAAGATAAAGAGTATTTACACGGCCAGGAATCTGACCAAAACAAATTCGATGAAATCACAAAGGTGTTACCCGTATTGAATCCCAAGAGAAAACACCTGATAGAACTCTGCCTGGAATATGGTTTCCAATACAAACCCATCGCAGAGGCTATGGGAAGCAGCGTGACAGGCATCAGCATGGAGGTTGGCAAAGCTATCGATGAGCTTCGGAAAATTCTTAAAGTCACCTCGTTTGAGCAGCCGGAGGAAAAAGCTGCAATTAAACAAAATCAGTCAGAACCACTCAGCATTCAGCAGCTGGAGATTATCAAAAGAAGGTTTGAACAAAAATCTTCATTTGCGGTGATTGCACAAGAACTCCAACTACCGGAAAAGGAAGTTCATCGTGAATTTCTGTACGCCTATCAGCATCTGCACAATCATAACCGATCTGAAATACCGCTTTGACATGGAAAAATCCACGATAACCCTGACCCGGAAAATTCAGCTGGTGATCGACGTTCCTACAAATGAAAAAAACCAAATGTGGGAAAAGCTCTACCGGTATCAGAACCGATGTTTCCGTGCGGCTAATCTGATTGTTTCCCATCTTTATGTACAGGAAATGATCAAGGATTTCTTTTACCTCACCGAAGAAATCCAATATAAATTAGCTGATGAAAAAAAAGATGAAATGGGAATCTTCGACCGTTCGAAAACAAACACGACGGCACGCCTGGTCTTTGACCGTTTCAAGGGAGAAATCCCCACCGATATTCTCGGATGCCTGAACAATACCATCCAGTCCACCTTTTCCAAGAACAAAGCCGACTATTGGCAGGGATCAAAATCCTTAATGAACTTTAAAAAAGACATTCCCATTCCGCTTCCGGTCAAATGCATCAGTAAAATGAAGTATGATGTGAAAAAGAAAGCGTTCAGCTTCAATATGTTTGCGATTCCTGTAAAAACCTATTTAGGCAGAGATTTCTCTGATAAACATTTGGTACTGGAACGCTTCTTAACAGAAGAGATCAAGCTGTGCAACTCACAGGTGCAACTGAAAGACGGGAAAATATTTTGGCTGGCCGTCTTTGAATTTGAAAAGGAAGACCACGGTCTAAAACCCGAAATCATTGCAGAAGCGTCCCTATCATTAGAACATCCAATCGTGGTAAAAGCCAACAATGTACGAATGAACATTGGCTCGAAAGAGGAATTCCTCTACCGCAGGCTGGCGATCCAGGCCGGTAACAAAAGGATTAGAGCCGGAATCGCTTATTCCCGTTCCGGACATGGAACCAAACGGAAACAGAAGGCACTGCACAAAACAGAGAATCTGGAAAACCGTTTTGTCAGTCATCGGCTTCATCTGTACAGCCGAAAGCTGATTGATTTCTGCATCCGGCAACAGGCAGGCACCTTGATTCTTAAAGATCAGGAAGACAAAATAGGGATCGCAAAAGAACAGGAGTTTGTACTTCGCAACTGGAGCTATTATGAATTGCAGACCAAAATAAAATACAAAGCAGAAAAAGCCGGTATCGAATTGATCATCGGATAGCTAAAAAATGAGGGTGCTTGTAAACCCGTAGGGTGAGGTCAAGAACACTCACTAAATACTCTATTAGTATATACAACGGCGTGGGTTCTTTTTCAAAGGAAATAAGAATTGGACACACCTTGAAATAAGCCACTTTGATTTTGAAAACCTATTAGATTAAATGAAATACCACCTCTTTTCAATTATTTCAAAGGATCTGGTCTTTTTTTAGCATAGAATATCTTAGCTAAGGATTTTTAATTGTTAAATGGTTTGTGTAGAAATAAACCGCAATACCTTTTTTTAATTAAAGTTCTAAAATCATCTAACGATGTGATAGCATCCAAATCGCTTCGATTAATTATTATTACTCTAATACCTTCTCCTAATGCAGATTTAATTATGTCTATTGCACCATTCCCAGCATTACTGTTTAAAAAATCTCCAGTTACTCCGTTAGCAGCAATAAAAATTCCTGTTTTTAATGTTCTTCTTCTAATTTTTGATATGAAACTATCAAATGCAGGAGCACCTACAGGAGCACTCCAATTTTTACATTCAACTAATATTGTATTATCAAAAGGTCTTAATACTTCTTCTAATTGTGCATTCCATAATACAATATCAATTTCCTCAGAAACAGTAACAGAATCTCTACCCTCGATACTTACTCCACTAAGATTTTCAAAAAGATAATTACATAATTCTTCAAAACGATCTCCTTTATCAGTAGTTGTTGTAGCTGCATCTACGGACGCAAGTAATGCTTGATATGTTGCTAAATCAAACATAAGCTTAGTAAATAAAAGATTTTCGATATGAAATAATAAGAGCTTTTAGCAAATCACTAGAGTTTTGTATTCGCTCCAATTCATTTCTATCGACAACTAAAATTGATATTTCAGAATGAGCTTTCAAATTTCTAATTAATTTTTTATTCCCCTCAGTTAAAGAAGCAGTTGTAATTAATATGAACGATTTAAAACCTTGTAGGTTAGCTTTACTTATTAATGAATGAATTAATGTGTTTTCAATATAATTTGATGCTTTGACTTCAATAGGAATAGGATTGCCTAAACTTCTTAACTCTTCATTTTCATTAGAATTCCATAAGATGAAATCATATTCTTTTCCATTGCGTTTTTCATTATATTGTACATCAAAACCAGGTACCTCAGACAAAAGATAAAAAATCCATTTTTCTAATTCATAAAATTTTGAAACACCCTTAAGATTTAGAATCGCATCAAGACGATTATTGTTTGTTGACGATGTAAAATCTAATTTATTTTTCTTTCCAATATTTGGTTTAAGCTGTTTTAATTCATTAGGATTAGTTAAAATCTCATTAAGCCTAAATGCAAGATTTTTTATACCTGTTGGTGATGTACTGTAATTATAAAATCTTAACGAAATAAGAGAGGCCATTCGGAAATTATTTAACTGGCTTACAATTATTAACGGTTTACCAAAAGCTTGAGCAATACCTATTTCATAATAAACATTAGAGTTTTCGCTTGTAATGTCAGCAATTACAACATCAGCGTCCTTTATGGTTTCAATTATATTTGGTGCAATTTGTTCTTCGGTATTAAAATAATCAAGTTTTAGAATATTTAAATTCGAAATTTGACTTTGATATAATGCATCAATTATAGGGAATTCATCATTGTATTTTGCAGATATATATATCTTCATTTTTAAGCAGTGTTGTTTAATTGTATTTGCTAGTAACTAACAGCTTGGCGATGTGGCGAATTTTTAGCACAAAAGTTCAATAGAATTACTGCTGTTAAACCTTGCATAATTGTTTCATAGAAGCACTTCAGCCACCATATTGCCAAACCGATGTTATAGCCAGTACCTCTTGTCATATTACGTTTATAAAGTCTTGGAACATTTCGGAAAATTCATGCCTAGTTGTTCCATTGTCTTCATATTGTTCTACCTCTCTTATTTGTTCAGCAGTCATTCTCGTCCAAAATCTTTCAAGAATAAGTTCTTTTTTTGTTGATTTTTCATTTGCGATTAAAACTTTCGCATCGCAAGTGTCTGTAAATGCGAAAGTGCTTCCTGCTGGTAATTGAAGACAGTCCAGATGGATATAATTTTCTGGTTCTCTTTTTCTAGTCACATAAGCTTTTATCCCACTTTGAACCAAGTTAGTAATAGTATCAATATTTTTCTGCTCTTCATTTGTTCCTTTATCTGAATCTAGTAAAACACAATATGGAATTTGGAATTGGTCAACTAATCTTAGAGTCTGCCAATGTTTTAAGTTTCCGCAACCACCAATTGGAATGAGAGCAATTCTTTTCTCTTGAAACGTATGTGTCAAGTGTCCTCCATTTTTAAGTTGGTTAGCTGTGTGGTTAAAAAATGTTACATCACTTTTCCCTTCAATTAGTATTATTGCTGTTGCATTTTTAGGAATAGGGTCGGCTAAAACACCAAGTGTTTGTGCGATTTTTTCAAAAACTTCTTCCGTCCCTAGTTCGATATTCCTGTCGTCAATAGTTTTTTCAATAAACCTCAAACTTTCTAATGGTAATAGTCCAGCTAGGGCAGGAGTATGTGTTGTTAAAATAATTTGGGAATTGCCTGTATTCGCTAGTTCTATAAAGGCTTGAATTAGCATTTCCTGATGGTCTGGATGTTGAGATGTTTCAGGTTCTTCAAAAGCAAAAATTATTTGATTCCCTTGATGCTGGTTTCTTAATCGTTCTGCTTCGGCTCGGAAAAAATTTAGTAAAATTAGTCGTCTTACTCCGCTTCCTCGTTTGTTAATCGGAATGTTGTCCTCTGAATTTATTGTCAATTTAAATTGTGAATCAAATTTGGGTTCTGTCTTAAATTCAGGAATTAGTTCGTTAGCCAATTCTGGAGACATTTCCTTTAGTTTTGCTAGTGTTCGATTTGCTGTATCTATTGCTTTGTTTCTAACTTCATTCTTTATGTGTTCTATTTCGTCAGTCAATTCTGCTAATGCTTGTTGTACCGCAAGTTTCATTGGGTCAGTAACTTCTTTGTCATCATCTTTACTTTGTCTGTCTGACTGGAATAGTGCATAAATTGGTAAATAATTTTTCAATGTATCATATACCTTTTTTGTATCTTCTTTATCTACTAGCAATTCTGTTCTAGCTAACTGTAAGTCCTCAAAGCTTGCCCAAATAGCTTGTCTTATTGTTGAATTTATATTTCCATTGTAATTCCCTTGCGGTATATTTAACCCATTTGCTCTTGTTTTAAGTTCTGCCTTTTTAAGCTCTAAAAGGTCACTAGAATTTTCAGCAGTTGGATGATTACAAATAATAAAAACCTTTTCTTTTGGCTTAGCGGCTGATGCTGCAAATACTTTTTTTATTTCAAGTCTATTGTTTTCATTTAGTAAGTATTCATTTGCCAAACTTGTTGGTGCAGCCGCATCAATAATAATTTCATTTGGGTAATCACTAAAAACACAAGTTATTTCTATTTGATTGTTGTCAGCATTTATGTTTAAATCTTCTCTTTCACAAACGACAAGTGAGTTATTAAAAAAGATTTCTAACGCCTCAAGAACAGAGGATTTACCTGCGTCATTTTTTCCAATGAATGCAGTCAAATTAGAAATTGGTATTATCGTTTCTGTCCGATAACCTCTAAAATTTTTTATTCTTACTTCTTCTAATATCATTTGTGTAGTGTGTTTTAGTATTGGCTATAATTTTCAATTTACATATTTCGTCAATCTAATTTATATAACTCCTGTAAAGCTATCTTTACTGCTAATATAAAATTTATTTTGATGATTTTATCATAAGATCCAAACAAATAATTCTATTTTAATTTTTATTAAGATTGGTGAATGTTTTATTTATATAATCAATCACTTTAGCGTGATGGCTTGATTGCCTGATTTGCTGCTTCCCTGCACCCTTGAAATCTTGAATACTTGCTTCCTTAATTGCTATCAATCAAAAGAGATTACTCTGCAATACGTTGCGGTTATTAGAGTCTTTTTCTCTTTCTTTTATTTTGAATTGGAATATCCTCAGCCTCATAATTTGTATTGTTATTACCGAATTGCAAAAGAGAGAAAAGCTGATTTACAATCTCAGTATCTTTAAAAATCTCATTGAAGGCTGAAAATGGAACCGTATTTTCCTGTGAAATTTTCTGTGCTATTTTTTCCATTTCCAATATCAACTTTTGCTTATCATTTCTGTCCAGGTGTGGATTTCTGAATCTTGAAAATTTGATTTCTCTCTTAACAATATTAATAACCGAATCCAGATATTTTTTCTTTTCAGAAGCAAAAACTGTCGGGTTGGTAAGTAGTGCAGCGTTTTTGTTTTTGAAGAGATGTACTTGCTTTTTTAAATCATCAACCTTTGTAGTGAGCTCAGTAATTTGTTTTGATTTGGATTCCAGCTCCGCTTTATTTGTCAGAATCGTGCTTTTGTACGTTCGAAATGCTTTTTCATAATTCTCAATGGTCTTGTCAGTCTTAATTTTTTTAAAACCTAAAAAATCATTTTCCTTAACAACCAGCTCCTCCAATTTTGTCGAACCCATCTCAGATTTCATCAAATCAAACCTTTCTTCCAAAACTTTGAGATCTTCTTCTTTCTGCTGAATCTTATACTCAATCGCTTCTAATCTTCCTCTGGAACCGGAAATCCCTCTTTCCATATTCAGGCATTCTGCTGTCAGATCCTGCATTTTTGAATAATGAAAGGATTGGTGTTTAAGTGTTTTGCCAGTATTCAGATCCTGCCAATCAGCGACCAAATGAGCGTGGTAATTTGGTTTCCATTCTTTCGTGTCTTTATCGGTATGTCCTTCATCTTTGTGAATGGCGATCTGAAAAACACGGAAGCTCAATTCTTCTTCCAGTCTCTTGGCTAGGTTTTGAAGCTCCAGCATCGTTGTATCTTCTTTGATCACCACAACTGCTTCCCGAACAGGCATTGCATTCTTCTGTAATTTTCTTCCGGACCTTTCTTTGCAATACGCTTCGATCTTTAGGATCCTGTCAGCTATTTTCTGTTCCATCCAGTATTCATTTCTTGGCGTCAGATCTTTACGGATGTAATCAAAAGTTTTCTTCCTGAAATTATGGGTTTCAGAATCTGACTTAACGGCTTTGAAATTAATAGAAGTCTTCATTGCTTTTACATCTTTAAAGTTTTACACTTTTATTGTTTTATGCTTTTAAATTTTTGCTGAAGATTGCTGTAATTATATTACGCAGCAATAATTTTTACCTGTATTTATTTTACACACCTTGGATGAAAATGACAGTGTCCGTTACACTGGTAAATAAAACCAACCTGATATTATTTTATTCAGGTAAAAAGCCTCGCAGAGCGTATTAGAAACTTTGTTGGGAGGCACGACCTTCAAAGTTGCGAATGCGCTCCTAACTTCTGCGTGTAGTTGGTAAAAAATACAGCACGCCTTATCAGCGTTTCCTTTTAAAGCCATTTGATTTTTTGATTTCCGGCTCCGGATTTTTTGGTTGTTGTTTAACCTTTTCTGGAAAATTTCCAGATTGTTTTCCTGTCTTAATTGATACGTTATTTTTCATTCTGTGTATCAAATATTCGTTGAGATCTTTATGCTTCGAATAGATACCGGAATGATCTTTTGCTTCCGGAAAGAATTTTATGATTTCAGACCTGCATTTGATCCCGGCATTATCGTTGTCCAGAAAAAGATGGATATCGGGATAGTTTTTAAGATGTTCAATGGACTTGTTTAAAAGAGCAATGGAATTCATCACAAGAATATCTCCTGAAAAAGACTTTTGCAATTCGATAAAAGATAAGGCATCCATAAAACCTTCAAAAACGGCTATACCTTTCACATCTCTATCTTGAATATTTGATATATTCTGATCATTGATGCTGAGATCTATTAGTGAAACATCCTTTTTTAATAATGAACCTTTATAAAAAGCATTACGCAATTCAAAACCGCCAGATAAATTCTCAAAACCAATGGCGTAGAGTTTCTTACTTCCGATGGTAAATCGTACCTCTTTTATATGATCATAGACTTTAGGACTTAATCCACGTCCCTGCAAATATTGTTTCAAGTTTGGATTCTGGAGATCTAGTATTTGATCAATTGTGTAATTTGGTTCTGACTTTTTAATCTGTCGTTGATGATGAAAAGAAGAAAAATTCTGCTTCTCTACCCAAATCAAAACTTCATTGACCGTGGTATTTAAATACTTCTTCATAAAGTCGGTATTGTTCCCGCCGATACCTTCTGAATGGAGATACCAGGCATTAATTCTTTTATCCAATTTGAAAGAGGCTTGGGATTCGCTGGCAAAGGGGTTGAGATACCAAGCTTCTTTTTCATTTTGTTTCGTTGGAAGGTGTCCGAGAGAAAGGAGGACTTCTTCCAACGATATGCTGTTAAATTGTTTACAGTTCATTTTTGCTATGTTTTTAATTAAAGTACTTACCTAGTTACCTAGCTGTTGATAATCAAATCGATGATCCTCTTTTTGCGACTACCTAGATCTACCTACTTACCCAATTTTCTAATAGAGGTAACTTAGGTAGCTTGGGATTTCTCTACTTACCTAATTAAAACATTCACATTGTATCACTTACAGCTCTCAGGTAGGTTGGTAGAATAATTCGGTCTAATTATTTTATGGTCTTCAATCGAATGAGATAACCGTAGATCTGTCTTTGGGGATGTTTAACCCTTGGAAATTTGAAAGAGCATAAAGCTCTCCCGATCTTTAAATGGTTCAACCGGACACCGTGAGAATTCAGATCGATCATCACTTCTGTCGCAGTCATAAATTCTTCGAGATTATCGGAAGGTTCATAGAACTTGTTTACAATCTCCTGTTCCAAGGTCATTTGCGTAAATCTTTCATTGCGTTTTTCATTCTCCAGAATATCTGTTACAGACAGTTCCGGATTGTAATTTTTCCTTTTGAAAGCGTTATAGTAGGCCTGCGCCCAGACCTTATCAATTTTGATCTCTGACGAATAATTGAAGTTGATCTTTTCTATCACTTCGAAAATGATCCACCTTACACTTCCCGAATCATCGGTTAAAAAATCTGTTTTATTGGTAGAACCCACAAAGCTGCATATCCGCTCCAGGTATTCTGATTTCCTTGCGTAAGGCAACCTCTCGTTAATATGCGTTTTGGAGATATAGGCCTTCAGTGAATTAATATCTGCTTTGGCCATAACTGACAATTCATCCAGATTGATGATCAGATTCTTGCACAATTTGATTCTGCTGTCCTTATCCAGACCGATGTCTTCAGAAATATAATTCATCAGTTTTTCAGGAATAAAAAACCTTAAAAATGTGGACTTTCCGCTATTCTGGATGGCATTCGCAAGAACCAGACAATGTTTGTTTATCTTTTCTTTTTCCAAAGCACAAAACACTGCTCTGGTAAACCATTTTTCGGTATGATAGAAAAATGAAGCGTCATCATTGGTTTTCACGTAAGAACAAAGCTTCTTGATATGATCTTCACCATCCCAATCTTCCAGACTTTTAAAATATTCTGAAATGGGGTTGTACTGTTCAATCAAATGACTTCTGACCAGGATCTCCAGTTTATTGATCGGGATGTCAATTCCTGACTGAATAAGTTCAATAAATAATGAGTTCAAATTTAGATCTGACCATTTTTTATCTGAACTAAGTTTGATCTCAAACTCCAGAGATATGGTATTAAATCGAATTGAATATTTAGAATTGAGATAATTCAATGCCCGGTCAAAGATCGTTTTAGTTTCTGTACCGGTCTGGTACAGCGTTTTATTCTCTTCCATAAACATTTGGGATTGTGGAAACGGGACAAATAATTATTATATTTTTACCTTACTTCCAAGTAAAACAAACATCTAAACCTAACTACTGCTATAGTTAGGTTTTATTTTTTGCGTAAAGAAAATTCTATGGCTTCCTGCTGAATTTCATCATTTGATTTATGGCTGTTTTTCAACAACCATTCATCGACTTTTTTACGTTCAAAGAATAGAACTTTCCCATTAGGTTTAGAAAAAGGGAGACTGTTGGTATGAACTAACTTATAGATGTAGGATTTTTTAAATCCTGTATAATCTGAAAGTTCTTCAACATTAAGAATTGATTTGAGACCGACAATATGCTTTTCAATTCGGTTCAGCTTGTGAAGGATAATTTCGTTTTCCATTGCTTTACTATTTTAAAATTTGTGTGGCAAAGGAAAACAAATGACAATGTCATTAAAATACTCTGATAGTCAAAACACCTTCTAATAAAGGGTTTTACAGTATAAAATTTGAATATGGTTGATTTACAAGACAAAATTGGTATATGCGCTATTTAAGCTACCATACGGAATTTGAGAAATTTCTCCTTTCTCATATTTTACAAAGTTTGCTATAACAAAGTTCATTAAGCTTCGTCTTTTTGCTCTCTCGAATTTGATGTCGCCGCCCTCAAGAACAGAATGTAGCAGAGAGAATAATTCGGTGTAGGTAATTACATTTTTTCCAGATGTCCCAATCCATTTAATTTTATTCTCGACTTCTTTTCCTTTCAACAGATCTTCAAGGTCACCCAATGAACTTTCCTCAATATTTTTAGTATTTGATCTGATGACCTCTTCAATTTCGGATAATGTCATTTTTCGGATCGAAATACTTTGATTGACAAAATTCTTGATCTCAGGAAGAAGCGCAGATTCAAATCTTTTGGTCCAAATCAATCTTCCAAGCATCATAGCACCAACCACCAAATAGAACAGGATGGACAGGCGATATAAGAATAGTACATATTGATTCGAGATCGAAATATTTTTCAACATCATCAGTAAAATACCAAAATAAATAATGTAGATGAAGATTCTCGGCCTTTCGATCCGCGCGATCCACCAATCACGATCTAAACAGAAAAAATAATAAAGGATCCATTTTATATTTATTCTACAGAATGGATAGAGAATAAGAAGAATCAAAATAAGGAAGATGCTTTTTAATAAATAGACTCTAAAGTTTTCAGGAATTAAATAAACTCCCAGCAACATCATTACTGAGATAATAAATGAAAACAGAATTAATAAGGAAGGTCTACTTTCTATATTTCTTTTAATCATAACTCAATATTTAGTTTCGGAATAATCTCTGACAACTTTTCTATTTTGCTATACAAAATTTTTGCATAAATCTGTTTGGTTGTAAGTATCTATATACCAGCTTTAAAACTATGCAAATGTCTGCCAGTTCGCTCCGTTAACAACTCTTTGAACTCTGCTTCGGAAATGCTCTATTTTACCCAATCAGAACTAGCACTCTCAATAATAATGTAAAAATAAAAACAGATAATCGGAAATAAATCGATTATCTATCGAATATTTCACATTCCAGGCCTCATTTGTCTCATACTTACTCTATAAATTAAATATTTCACAACTCAATATTCAGTTCCGGAATAATCTCAGCAGCTTCTTTCATTTTGCTATCAACAATTTTAGCATAAATCTGTGTAGTTCTCAATTCTCGATGTCCCAATCTTTTGGAAACTGTGTAAATATCTGCACCATTTTCCAAAAGTAAAACAGCATTCGTATGTCGGGCTGAATGAAAAGTAATATGTTTCGGAACCGCAGCACGATTGCACCAGCGGATAATTTCTGTATTGTAGGTCATTCCATATTTTAAACCTTTGAAAACTCTTTCTTGCGGATCTTGTCTTTCACCCAACAATTCTCTGGCTTGTTTTGAAATATAAAGATATTCTACACCCTCTGTTTTTTCTTGTCGGAAATTGACTCTAGAAATATCACCTTCATCACGAACTTCTTTCCAAATCAAAGTATTGATATCCGACCAACGTAATCCGGATAAACACGAAAAAAGAAAAGCTTTTTTCAAAACCGGATATTTACATTCCGCTTTTGCTAATCGTTGTAGTTCATCAAAAATCAGATATTCTCTTTGGCTTTCAGCTTGTTCAAACGATTTTATTTTTGAAGCATAATTTATCGTCAAATATCCATTATCGAAAGCATTTCGAAGTGCAGCTTTAAACTTGTTGAAATAAGAATACTTTGAGTTTTGAGAAAGTGGAATTTCACTTCTGGTGAGAGCGTCCTTTTCAAAATATCGGTGAACTTTTTTGACAAACTTTTCATCAATTTCATCGAAAGTCATATTCTTTGAAACGATTTTTTTTAGATGTTGCAAAGTAGAATACCAGTTGCCGTAATTATTAGAAGAATCTTGCAATCGTTTTTCATCTGTCAACTCTTCAAAATATGTTAAAAAAGTTCTTTTACTTTTCACCGTATCTTTTAAGTCGTAACGTCCTTGGACATATTCAGCTTTTTTGATTGCCAAAATACTTTCGGCAAGAGCCATAGCTTCTTTATTTTCTTTTTTTTCTTTGGGCGTTTTAGGATCGGGGTGCAAATATAGTTTCAAGTACTCAAAATCCCGCAAATGAATTCTTTTTCCTTGTACATTGGTGGAAGAACCTTTGTAATACTCAATGAAAAGACTAATCCTTCCATCAGCTAAATTTTTCTGTTTTAAAGTGATATTCATACATTTTATTTGAGGTGTACATTTGTACACCTCGTGGCTAATTTTAGTAGCTCAAGGTGTACACCAGGTGTACAAATATATAAATAAACTCCAAAAAGAGAAAATAAAAATTATATAAATATCTGATAGTCAACTAAAAGACAGAAAAAGAAATCAAAGAAAAGCTAATTTATTTCCCGATACAAAACTTCGAGAAAATATTCCCCAAGACCTCGTCGTTGCTGAATTCCCCTGATATCTCTCCAAGATATTCTAAAGCATTACGAAGTTCATAAGCCAAAAGTTCTGTCGTGATCTGTGAGCTTACTGCTTCACCCACTTGCTTAACGGAATTCAGGGATTTTTGTAAAGCTTCGTAATGACGCTGGTTGGTGATTACAACATTACCTTCTTCAGATTTCAAATGTTCTACGTAGGAAGACAATTCGTTTTTAAGATCCTGAATATTCCAATTTTCTTTGGCTGAAATACTTAAAAGCGAAAATTCATTTTTTAAATTTGCTATAAGATTTGTTAGAAAATGCGAACTGTTTATTTTATCATCCAAATCAGTTTTAGTCAAGCAAACAATAATATGCAGGTCTTCTCTTTCAATCTCTAAAAGCAAACGAAAATCCTCATCTAAATTTTCACTTTGTGAATCAATAAGATATACCAAAATCTCAGCATTTTCCACTTTTTCCTTAGCTTTTTTCACACCAATTGCTTCAATTTCGTCAGCAGTTTCGCGTAAACCGGCCGTGTCAATTAATCGGAAAGCATGACCTTTGATATGGAGAATTTCTTCAATCGTATCACGAGTGGTTCCTGCGATATTACTTACAATTGCTCTTTCTTCTTTCAAAAGCGCATTAAGAAGCGTAGATTTTCCAGCATTTGGTTTTCCGATAATGGCGACTGCTGTTCCATTTTTAATTGCATTGCCGTACTGGAAACTCTCAATCAAAGAGTTCAGTTTATCTTCTATTTTATAAAGCAAGGATTTAAGGGCTGTTCTATCGGCAAATTCAACATCTTCTTCTGCAAAATCAAGTTCTAATTCAATTAATGAAGTAAAGTTCAATAAATCATTTCTCAGGAATGAAATTTCGTTCGAAATTCCACCTTTTAATTGATTAAGGGCTACTTTTCTGGACGCTTCATTTTCGGAAGCAATCAGGTCAGCAATAGATTCAGCTTGCGACAAATCAATTCTGCCATTCATAAACGCGCGCATTGTGAACTCTCCTGCTTTCGCCATTCTTGCACCATTTTTAATTAAGGCTTCAAGAATTTTTTTACCGATATAAGGCGAACCGTGGAAAGAAATTTCTACGGAATTTTCTGTCGTAAAAGTCTTCGGTGCGTGGAAAACAGAAATCATCACTTCATCAATCGTTTCATCTTCATCTTTAATAAAACCATAATGAACCGTGTGAGAATCTACTTTTTCCAGATTTTTCCCTTCGAATATCTTATTGACAATTTCAAAAGATTGATTTCCCGAAACTCTGATGATTCCAATCGCTCCAATTCCGTTAGCCGTTGCCAGCGCACAAATAGTATCCTGATTCATGCGTGCAAAGTTACGTGATAAATATTCAAATCAACTTTAGAAAAAAAATAAAATACGAGTTTTGAAATTATTAATAACTCCAAAAACTCCACATATTCCCGTTATAAACAGCCAGTGGTATCTTGTGCAGTAACATAAGTTGCCGAGTTATTTTGGGAAGTCCAATAAGTATTGTAATCACCGTAAATGACTGTCGGTCTCAATTGTGAATACATTAAAGAACAGAAAAAAAAAGTAAGAATTAGACAAACTTTTTCACTTAAATTTTTATACATTTTAGCTCATTTGCATTATAATCGCCTTCTTCAGTCGTGTGTTAACGACAAACTTAGGGATAATTATCGACAACACAGATTAAATATGATATAAATCATTATAATGATTTATTAATAATATATTATGAATTTAAAACAATTAACCGAAACTAAATATCATTTCACATTTAACAATTTTAAAAGTTAAACCCATTTACAACTTGTAATTCTTATCTTTGCCCGAAATTTTTTAAGATAATGAATGCATTTATAGAGGAGCTAAAATGGCGCGGACTTTTTTCTGATATGACGCCGGGAACGGAGGAACAACTGGATAAAGAAATGACAAAAGCTTATATCGGGTTTGACCCAACTGCGGATTCTTTGCATATCGGAAGCCTTATCCAAATCAAAATTCTTGCCCATTTCCAGCAGCACGGTCATCAGCCGATTGCTTTGATCGGAGGTGCAACAGGAATGATTGGTGACCCTTCCGGAAAATCTGCGGAACGTAATCTTTTGAGCGAAGAAACACTACTCTATTATGTGGATTGTCTGAAAAATCAATTATCCAGATTCTTAGAATTTGATGGTGAAAGCGATAACAAAGCCATTCTTGTCAACAATTACGATTGGATGAAGAATTTCACTTTTCTGGATTTTGCTAAGAATATTGGAAAACACATCACTGTGAATTATATGATGGCAAAAGATTCTGTGAAAAAACGTTTCTCCGGAGATTCTGGAGTTGACGGAATGAGTTTTACCGAGTTCACTTACCAGCTTTTACAAGGTTATGATTACCTTCATCTTTACCAAAACGATGGTGTGAAGCTTCAAATGGGAGGTTCTGACCAGTGGGGAAATATCACAACCGGAACAGAATTAATCCGAAGAAAAGCACAAGGTGAAGCTTACGCTTTAACAGTTCCTTTGATTACAAAAGCGGATGGATCCAAATTTGGAAAGTCTGAAAGTGGTGAGAATTATTGGTTAGATGCTAAGAAAACTTCGCCTTACAAATTCTATCAATTCTGGTTGAACGCAACTGATGACGACGCAGAAAGATTCATCAAATTCTACACTTTCCTTCCAAAAGAAGAAATCGAAGCTTTGATTGAAGAACATAAAACCGCAGCTCACGAAAGAAAACTTCAGAAAAAACTGGCGGAAGAAGTAACCGTTTGGGTTCACGGACAAGCAGAATATGAAAAAGCTTTGAAAGCTTCTCAAATTCTTTTCGGACAATCTACAGCAGAGGATTTGGTAAGTCTTGACGAAGAATTATTCCTTCAAATTTTTGATGGTGTTCCACAAAAAGAAGTTGCAAATTCTGAATTAGTTGGAAGCAATATTGTTGATTTAATATCAGAAAAAACAGGTTTCTTAAAATCTAAAGGCGAAGCTAAAAGAGAATTAACCGGAAACGCTATTTCCGTTAACAAAACCAAAGTTGGCGAAGATTATTCGGTTTCAGAAAGTGATTTAATTGATGGAAAATTTCTACTTCTTCAAAAAGGAAAGAAAAATTATTTCATTGTAAAAGGAATCTAAATTCACAAATAATTAATTAGTTCAATTACATTTTTTTTATAAATGGCAGTTATCATTTTTATCATAGTACTTTGGTACTCCGGATTATTTTTTCAGACATTTTTCCTTCACCGTTATGCAGCGCATCAAACGTTTAAGATGTCAAAATTTGGCGAAAAATTATGTTATGTTTTAACTTGGATTACACAAGGTTCTAACTATCTTTCCGCTTATGGTTATGGAGTAATGCACAGATTGCATCACGCATATGCAGATACAGAAAAAGACCCACATTCCCCAAAATACGATGCGAATCTTTTTGCAATGATGTGGAGAACGAAAAAAATCTACCAACAAATCAACGAGCAAAAAGCAAAAATAGAAGACAAATTCACCAAAAATGTTCCGCAATGGAAAGCTTTTGACAGATTCGCTAGTTCTTGGGGTTCCAGAATTGGATGGGCTGTTTTGTACACGCTATTCTTTTATTTCTTCGCAACTGCTTGGTGGCAATGGTTTTTGTTGCCAGTTGCTTATATGATGGCGCCAATCCACGGTGTAATCATCAATTGGTTTGGTCACATCTACGGTTATGTGAACTTCAAAGTATCTGATACTTCCAAAAATCTTCTAAGATTTGATTGGTTGATGATGGGAGAAGCTTATCATAATAATCATCACAAACACGGCGGAAGAGCAAATTTTGGAGGCGTGAGATGGCACGAAATAGACGTTACTTATTGCATTATGATTCTTTTGGATAAAATGAAATTAATCAAACTGAATCCAGTAGCAGTTGTAAAAAGAGAAATTTGATTTTAAAATAAATATTTAGGTTAGGCATTTTGTCTAGCCTATTTTTTTGATTGTAGAAATGATTTTACAAATCAGAATAAAAAAATACCGTTGAAAACTCAACGGTATTTTTGTTTTAAATATAAATTTCAATTAGATTTTTATCAAACCTAATTCAATCAATCTTTCTCTTAAAAACTCTCCGGCTGTTGCATCTGGATATAGTTTCGGATTATTTTCATCCACACAATTTCCCAATGCATTCAAAGGCATATCGCTTACTGGATGCATAAAAAATGGAATTGAATATCTTGAAGTTCCCCATAATTCTCTTGGCGGATTGACCACTCTGTGAATCGTAGATTTCAATTTGTTATTCGTATGTCTTGACAACATATCGCCAACGTTTATCATCAACTCATCTGGTTCTGCAATCGCATCAATCCATTCACCTTTATGGTTCTGAACCTGAAGACCTTTTCCTTGAGAACCCATCAAAAGCGTAATCAAATTGATGTCTCCGTGAGCAGCAGCTCTTACCGCATCATCCGGTTCCTGAGTAATTGGAGGATAATGAATAGGTCTAAGGATAGAATTCCCTTCCGCGATTTTATCATCAAAATAAAACTCATCAAGACCAAGATACAAAGCCAAAGCTCTCAAAACATATTTCCCAGTTTTCTCTAGCATTTGGTAAGTTTCTTTACCTACTTCATTAAATTTTGGAAGTTCCTCTACAATGACGTTGTCAGGATATTCGCTTTTGTATTTTGAATCATCCGAAACGTACTGTCCGAAATGCCAAAATTCTTTCAAATCTCCTTTTTTAAAGCCTTTTGCAGTTTCTTTCCCAAAACCAACATAACCTCTTTGTCCTCCAATTCCGGGAATCTCATACTTTAGTTTAGTTTCTGTTGGGAATTGAAAGAAGTTTTTGACTTCTCCATAAAGATCGTCTACGAGTTGGTCGTCTAGGAAATGTCCTTTTAGGGCAACAAAACCAATTTCTTCGTAAGCTTTTCCGATTTCATTTACAAATTTCTGTTTGCGTTCCGGGTTGTCCGAAAGGAAATCACGCAGGTCTACACTAGGTATTTTGTCCATTTTAGAAATTTTTCGTGGTGCTAAAATACGGTTTTTATAGCAACACAAAACTTATAGATAAAAACTTTTCAAAATTCTGAAATCTGTTAATTATATTTGCAAAATGGATTTACAATATCTCGTGAGAGAACCTCAAAATATCACCCCAGAAACGCCCGTTTTATTTTTGCTTCACGGTTATGGAAGTAATGAAGAAGACCTTTTCAGTTTTGTTCCAACTTTGCCGGAAGATTGGTTGGTTATCAGTTTCCGAGCGCCGAAAAATTCCAGTTATGGAGGCTATGCTTGGTTTGATATTGATTTCAATAATGCTGAAAATTTCGTAGAAGAAAATGAAGCAAACGAAGCGGTAAAACTCGTTTTGGAAAACATTATGAGCGTCACAAACCGATACGGATTGACGGATAACAAAACGCATCTTTGTGGTTTCAGCCAAGGTGGAATGATTGTTTATTCTTTGGCTTTACAATATCCAGATCTGTTCTCGAAAGTGGCTTGTCTAAGTTCTTATCCTGAGGAAAAACTTCTGAAAAACATCGATAGGAATAAAAAGAAATACGAAAACATGCGTTTCTTCATCTCGCACGGAACAGAAGATGCTGTGATTCCTTTGGAATGGGGAAGAAAAGCGGCCGACCTTTTATATGATTTGAGTGCTTATTTTTCATTTAGAGAATATATGTCTGGACACGGTGTAAATCAGAAAAACTATATGGACCTGATGGAATTTTTCAAGAAATAAAAAAATACATTAATTATTACAACCACGATAGAATAAGACTTAATCTAAAAGTAAAGAACCTGGTAGTGAACTCTTTCCTGCAAGGTCAAAATGCGTAGAGTGGCATTCTATATCAGCATTGTTGGGCTGAGGTTCTCGAATTTCTGTTCTGGTTTTCCCGAAGAATTTTCATCATAACCGTAGATTTCCAATTGCTTGAAACCGCATCCCGAACTGTGTAAAGTTGAATAGCCAAAGGCTTTCTGTTATTCATAAGATTTGAAGTTCCGCAAGCAATAAACCCAAAAATCCCAGTCCTGAAAAGCTTATAAAGTCTTTTCTCTTCATTTTTGATTTTCGATGATTTTTTGATATTGTTTATTATGAATCGAGTACTTGAACACAAACTCCACAAAGATTTAATTTACAATTGGAAGTCTCATACCACACTATAACAACCCATCGCAGGAACATATTCGAAAAAACAAATTGTACAAAAATATCAGAACTTATAAAGAAAGCATTGGAATGTGGACTTATTTAAAAAAAATGATAAATGATAAATGATAAATGATAAATGATAAATGATAATTAACCTTTAATTCCCAAACTTGTTTTAAATTTGATTTTTAAATTATGTTTATGACATCGCCGTTTACAAATCTTCAAAAGAAATTTGGACCAAGTGGCGATTGCATATAATCATTAAAAAAATTTAAATAACTTTATATGAAATATTTATTTATTATTATGCTATCACTTTTCGGATTTTCAAAAAATAAGGCTCAGGCAAAATCAATACACAGTTTCAAAGTAGAAGCTTTGGATGGTTCAACCATTGATTTTTCTAAATTCAAAGGAAAAAAAATATTGGTTGTCAACACCGCTTCAGAATGTGGATTTACACCTCAATATGCTGATTTGGAAAAACTTTATGAAAAATACAAGAACAAATTGGTTGTGGTAGGTTTTCCAGCAAACAACTTCGGCGGACAGGAACCTGGAGCTAATCACGAGATTGCGGCCTTCTGCCAAAGAAATTATGGCGTTCAGTTTCCAATGGCTGCTAAAATTTCTGTAAAAGGTGACGACATTGCTCCTATCTACAAATTCCTAACTGATAAAAAAGAAAACGGTGTAAAAAACACAACTATCGGCTGGAACTTTACTAAAATTCTATTAGATGAAAAAGGCAACATCATTGATAATTTTGAAAGTAAAACTAATCCAATGAGTGAGAGTATTACTAAGTATTTGAAATAGTTTTTGAGACTTTTAAATAATAGACAAATAGATGAAAAACATTCTAGTTTGTCTTAAAAAATTACACAAACGAAAAGCGTTCAAAATTTGAACGCTTTTCTATTATCTATCAGTCTATTATCGTAAAACCTATTTAAACAAAAGGTAATTTTACCACTTTCGCAGGAATATCTTTGTTTCTGATTCTGATGAAAATTTCTGACCCTAGTTTAAAGTTTGGTTTATCAACGTAAGCTAAGCCTAATCCGATTTTTTTCATTGGAGACATTGTTCCGGAAGTTACTTTTCCGATGATGTTTCCTTCCGCATCAACCACTTCATAATCGTGTCTTGGAATTGCTTTTTCCTGCATTTCGAAACCTACTAATTTTCTTGAAACTCCTTCAGCTTTTTGATTTTCCAAGAATGCTTTGTTCACAAAATCTTTATCAAATTTTGTAATCCAACCCAATCCCGCTTCTAGCGGAGAAGTTGTATCATCGATATCATTTCCGTAAAGACAAAACCCTTTTTCCAATCTCAAAGTATCTCTGGAAGCTAATCCGCAAGGAATCATTCCAAATTCAGCTCCAGCTTCAGTCAAAGAATCCCAAAGTTTTTCAGCATATTTATTATCAAAATAAATTTCGAATCCCCCACTTCCTGTATAACCTGTGTTGGAAATAATCACATCCGAAAAACCAGCTACAGAACCAACTGTGAAATGATAATATGGAATGGATGACAAATCTGTCTCAGTCAATTTCTGAAGAATTTCCGTTGCTTTTGGACCTTGGATGGCGATTAACGACATTTCATCCGAAGCATTCGTCATTTTCGCCCCGAATTTTTCATTGTATTTCGCAATATGATTCCAATCTTTATCAATATTGGATGCGTTTACAACTACAAAATATTTATCATCTTCGATTTTATAAACAATTAAATCATCTACAATTCCGCCAGTTTCGTTCGGAAGACAAGAATATTGCGCTTTTCCATTTTCCAAAGCATCAACATTGTTCGATGTTACAAACTGCAACAAGTCTTTTGAAGAAGGGCCTTCGATGAAAAATTGTCCCATATGAGACACATCAAAAATTCCCGCTTTTTCGCGGACAGCAAAATGCTCTTCTGTAACTCCTGAATATTGAACAGGCATTTCGAATCCTGCAAAAGGAACGATTTTAGCGCCTAGAGAAACGTGTTTATTGTATAAAGCGGTTTTTTTCATTTTAAAAGGAAGATTTATTTTAGTTGCGCACAAATCTAAAAATTAATGATGAATTATAAATGATTAATACTAAATTTTATGCCTTATGAATTATCTCATTTCAGGATAAACGTATTAATCTTACCTTTGCACCTCAAATTAAAAACTATGAGCGACACTATTCTTTGTCCAAAATGCCAATCCGAATTCACTTACGAGCAAGATAATCTACAAGTTTGTTCTCAATGTTTCCACGTATGGGATCCTGCGGAAGTTTCAGCAGAAGGCAAAATTTTCGATTCTCTTGGGAAAGAATTACAAAACGGAGATTCTGTAATTGTGATAAAAGATTTACCGGTAAAAGGTGCTCCAAAACCAGTAAAAGCAGGAACTAAAGTTAAAAACATAAGACTAAGACCAGATTCTGACCATAATATTGATTGCAAAATTGACGGTTTCGGTTCTATGGCTTTGAAATCTGAGTTTGTAAAGAAGGCTTAAAAATTCTATAAATAAAACACTTCGACTCCGCACCGTATGACAATTTTAAATACTAAATGTCAGGCTGAGCGGAGTCGAAGCCTTTTACAGTGCCAAACAAAAAAAAGGAAAATTTTGGCAGGGTAAACTTTCAAAGACTTTGATTGCGAATGCTAATTTCGGTCTTTAGGGGCAGAAAGAGAATTAACCAAAAATTTCCTATATATTTTCGTTTAGCAAAATTAGAAAATTTCCAGAATTCAACAAACTGAAAATGTATAAGTTATCAATATTTTATCAACAAATTTGAAAGTATAGAATTTAGAATTCTAAAAAGACGTTTCCAGAAAGTAAATTTTGAGAATAAACAACAATTGATTTATCATTAATTCTGAGTTTATTTCGGTAATGCGAACCTGCAAAAAGACTTTCTAAAACAGTTGCTTCTACTCCACTTTCAGCAATTTTTATCTGATGTGGGAAATAATGTTTTTTGAAAAGATTGAATTGAGTTTTTTCTTCTTCTGTAAAAATATTAACTTCTCCCAAAAGCTTCGCTACATAATCGTTGTAAGGATTTTCGTAAGTTTCTTTCGGAGAATCATTTTGAATCAATCGTCCTTGTTGCAGAACGACAATTTTGTCTGCCCAAGGCAAAACTTCTTCCAAATTATGCGTCGAAATCAAAAGACTTAGATTATTTTGCTTTACATAATTGAACAATTTATCTCTTAATTCAAATTTTCTGGAAAAATCCAGATTACTGAAAGGTTCGTCTAACAAAAGCATCTTCGGAAGAATAGCCAAAGCACGAGCAATTGCGACACGTTGTTGTTGTCCGCCACTTAGATTTTTCGGCAGGACTTTGGCAAAATCTGTCAAGCCAACAATATCCAAAAGTTCCTCGATCTTTTCTTTTTTCGATTTTAAATTGATATTCGAAATGAATTTTCCAACATTATCAGCAACCGTTGCATAAGGCATCAAATCGTAATTTTGTGCGACAAATTTCATTTGAGATTCACCGGGAACAAGATTTGCTTTTGGACCAAAGAGTTTTCCACCATCAAAAATAATTTGTCCATCCTGCCAATCCATCAAACCATAAATCAAACTCAATAAAGTTGATTTTCCACAGCCACTTTCGCCCGCCAAAGCGATAATTTGACCTTCATCTACATTGAGATTTAAGTTTTGGAATAAAGGTTTATCGGTCTGATAATTGAAATATAGGTTTTTAACTTCTAAAAGCATTTTGTAAAATTAGTAGTTTGAAGTCGTGATAATTTTATTATTTTAGCAAAAACACAAATTTAGTTATAATTTAAAAGATTTAAAATGAAAAAGACAACTTTAATAGTCGCATTTTTATTGATTTCTGCTTCGGTTTTTGTCATTTCTTGTGGTAAAGATAAACCTGTAACCAGCGAAAGTAATGAAGTTTTGACTACCACAGACGGACAGATGTATGTTGTAGATACACTTAACAGTAAAGCAGAATGGAAAGGTTTTAAAGTAATAAAGTCTGATAACACAAGCCATATCGGTGCTTTGAAGTTTGAAAGCGGCGAAGTAACCGTGAAAGATAATAAGCTGGAAAGTGGACAATTTGTACTTGATATGAATTCTTTGACCAATGAAGATTTGAAAGATTCTGAATCTAATGGAAAACTTCTTGGACATTTGAAAAGCGCTGATTTCTTTGACACTGCAAAATTCCCAACTGCTTCTTATGAAATCACTAAAGTTACAGAAGGTGTTGCAGGAAGCGATTACAACACAATTCTTGATGGAAACTTAACTATTAAAGGAATTACGAAGCCTGCAAGCTTCAACGCTAATGTAAAAGTTAAAGATGGCGAGTTGAGCATTGCAACAGAGCCAAAAGATATTAACAGAGATGAATTCGGAATCAAATTTCAAATGCCTGCCGCTGAAGGTTTGATTAAAAATGAAATCAATGTTCAGATGAAAGTGAAAGCTATCGAAAATAAATAACTTTTTGCAATTGGCATTTTGCTTTTAGCTTACAATTATAATTAATCTGCTTTCATAAAAGGCAGATTTTTTTATGGAATTTTTGGTTTAAAAATCGTATTTTTGCAATCTATTTTTTATAAAGAATAATGCTAAAGAAAATTGATGACCTATTGTTAGAAGTACAAAACTTCCAGTCTTCTGCAAAGGATGAGATAGAACAGTTCCGCTTAAAATTCAATGGAAAAAAAGGAATCATGAATGATTTCTACGACGCATTGAAACAAATCCCTAATGAGCAAAAGAAAGATTTTGGACAAAAAATCAATGTCTTAAGAAATACCGTGAATGAAAAGCTAGAGGAACTGAAAACATCTTCCGAAAGCAAAATCATTCTTGAAAAAGAAGACCTTACAAGACCTGCTTTTCCTTTGGAATTGGGCTCCCGTCATCCAATCAATTTAGTTAAAAATAAAATCATTGACATCTTCAAATCTATAGGTTTTGCTGTTGCAGACGGACCAGAGATCGAGGATGATTGGCATAACTTTACGGCACTTAACCTTCCAGAATATCATCCGGCGAGAGATATGCAGGATACGTTTTTCATCGAACAGAATCCTGATGTTTTGTTGAGAACGCATACTTCTTCTGTTCAAATTCGTTATATGGAAGAGAATGAACCGCCGATGAGAATTTTGGCTCCAGGTAGAGTTTTCCGTAACGAAGCAGTTTCTTCACGTTCACATTGTATCTTCCACCAAATTGAAGGTTTGTATATTGATGAGAATGTAAGTTTTGCAGATTTGAAACAAACCATTCAGTTTTTCACAACTGAACTTTTTGGGAAATCGAAAATCAGAATGAGACCTTCTTATTTCCCTTTTACTGAGCCAAGTGCGGAAGTAGATGTTTATTGGGGATTGAATTCTGAAACCGATTACCGAATCACAAAAGGAACAGGTTGGTTAGAAATTATGGGCTGTGGAATGGTAGATCCTGCGGTTCTTAAAAACGTCAATATCGATCCTGATAAATTCTCCGGATATGCTTTTGGGATGGGAATAGAGAGAATCGTAATGCTTCTATATCAAATGAGCGACATCAGAATGTTCTTTGAAAACGATATCAGAATGCTGGAGCAATTCAAAACTTTGTAATAGCTCACAAAAACTATAAAATTTAATCCTGTAAAATCCAATTTTGCAGGATTTTTTATTAAATCCCTATAAAAGACCAACAAAATCTGCTATACAATTATATATATATGAAAAATAGTTTCATAAAGGCATATTATTGTGAGATTTTTTATTTTTGTAAATTATGTCAATCACAATGACTGAAAGCAAAAATTAGTAAAAACACGAAATGGAACCGAAAGAAAAAAACACAATAAACAAAACTTCAGACTAAGAAAAAATCAATCTATCTAAACAAAAATAAAACGATGAAAGTAAATAACCGCAAAGAAATTGCAATCGCAATGTATGGGTTTTTCTTTCTTCTGATATTGGATATATTTTTTTTGGTTTTCGCCACAAAGTTTTTAATATTAGATAAGGCAACTTTATATGGCATTTTCCGGATTGTATTTGTGTTTTCAATCTGGAGAATTACACTACTGAAAACTTTCTCACTGGAAGTTTCTGAACATATTTTATATGTAAAATACAGACATCCACTTTCAGCTAATCATCATCCGGTTCTGGAAGTTCCTCTGCAAAAGGTAATGTTTTACAAGATAGAAAGAGGAATTATGAACTATATATGATTATTAATATCAACACAAAAAAAGGAATGAAAAGCTTCTATTACAGATTAGGAACATTACCTAAAAGTGAAGCTTCAAAATTCAATAAAATGTCGGATCTTATATCCTATACAAAAAACGAAACTGAGTTATAAACATATAGTTAGTTATTTAACCCGAGAATCCTGTGAATTAATTTTTGCAGGATTTTTTGTTGCAGGTATATCAAATTTACTAAAATATCCTAAATCAATTTACAGCATTTTTGGTTTGTATAATTTTGAAATCAAAAAATGATTAACTTTATAAAAATCTCAAACTATGAAAATATTTGCATTTGCAGGAAGTAACTCTTCCACTTCTATTAATAAACAACTTGTAAAATTTGTTTTGAAAAGCTTCCCAAACGAAGACATTAATTTGATTGATCTTAATGATTATCTGATGCCTGTTTTCTCTGTTGATTTGGAGAAAAATGGATTTCCAGAAGAAGCACACAGATTCTTAAAAAACATTGAAGAGACTGATGTTATCATTTGCTCTTTGGCAGAAAACAATCGTTCTTACAGTGTGGCTTTCAAGAATATTTTTGATTGGGCTTCCAGAATCAATATGAAAGTTTTTCAGGATAAACCAATGTTCTTGATGACGACTTCTCCAGGTGGTTACGGCGGTGGAAATGTAATGGCTGAAGCTCATAAGTTTTTTCCACAATTCGGAGCCGATATCAAAGAAACTTTTTCTCTTCCAAAATTCTATGAAAATTTTGATTCGGACAATGGCGTTATTGAACCTCAACTTTTAAATGAGCTACATTCTAAAATCGAAAACTTTAAAAATAAAATCTAATGGATACTCACAGATATAACGCTGTCGAAATCGCTTCTCCAGTTCATAAAATATTAACCAACGACATAGAAGTTTTAACTAAAATCAAATAAAATGCTAGAAATAACACAACATAATTGGGAAACTAAAGGAGAATTCGCTGCGACATTTGACGGACAAAAAGCTGGATTAATGACTTATTCTTGGGCTGGAGATGATAAAATCATTATCGACCACACAGAAGTTGAACCTGCTTATAACGGAAAAGGCGTTGGGAAAGCAATGGTTTACAAAGCTGTAGAATTTGCAAGAGAGAACAACTTGAAAATCATTCCGTCTTGTCCTTTTGCAAAAGCTACTTTCCAGAAAAATGAAGAAATCAGAGACGTTCTTTAATTGTTAATGATGAATTATCAATGATATTAAAACCTCCATTTCAGTTTTGAAATGGAGATTTTAGCTTGAATCTTAGCCCGACTTGAGTGGATTAGAGCCCTTCGACTAGCTCAGGATAAACTACAGGCGGATTGTATGTCTTCAAAAGAAAGTGGACTTTTCCTTAAATAGTGTTTTCGGTTTTCAAATATAGTCGATAAAAACATTTTTTTTGCTTTTAAAGAAAAAAAATTATATTTGGACCATTTTAGTTTTGTAATATTCTCTTTTTCTTCTTTTCAAAGTTTCAGATTTTATCTGCTGTCTTATTTTGAGGACTTCATCCGCCCTTCCAAAGTAGACATCTAAGTTTTTCTTCCGGTAACAACCTCATATATCTGATTGTCCTTTACCTATCGAGTACTTATCCGAAGAAAATGTGGGACTAGAAAATTTTTATCATTTCGGCAAATCTGCAAATAGTATAGAAAAGCCAGTCAATGAAAACAAAAGTGATTTTCCAATGGCAGGAATATATTCCATTAATGCCTATGTCGAAAGTTTAATTTCAGGAGAAACTATAAAGATAAACTTCAATTTTTATTTTGAAAATAATAAAAAAATGAATTTAAGAATTCAGACTGACATATCTGAGGATGCTTACTGAGAAGGACAATACCAACTCACCAAAAATAAGGATTTTTTAATAGCATCTTATACTGATGAAGGAATTTGTACAGATAATATTGAAGACAATCGTTTTTTATATCAAAACATAAAATTCAAATGTTTATATCAAAAGCAAACGTTTTCTAAACCAAGATTGGCAGGTTTTGAAAAAAGAATAATTTCTTATAAAATAAACAATCCTGACAAATGAATTTATCAGGATTACTTGTGTTAATATGAGAATTGTGTTTAATCTAAAAAGATTATTTTGCACCTGGCCAAACGCCATCATAAGCTGAGTTGCCATAATCGATTTTCTCTGCACTTACTACAAAACTGATGAACATATTGTCCTCGTTTAGAGCATCATAATCTACTTCGTGCTGGATAACGTATCCATTTTCCCACTTCAGAGTTGTCAAAGTTCCTTCTTCGTGAGACTTGTTGAAAGTGACTTCTCCTGAAGTTGGTTTGTATTTCCCATTCAGTAAACTTTCCAAAATTCCTGAATCTTCAGTCGCTTCCACAGTGATTTTGATCAATGCATTGGAAGGGTCTGATGCAACTCTACCGGAAACATCCGTGTTTCTTGATACACCATAATTCAGTTTAAGAATTTTTTGCTCTGATCCGCCGTTGAATTTTAATACGGCTCTTGAATTGTTTGCCATGATTTCTAAAATTTAATTGTTAATATATTGTATTGTGTGTTATTGTGTTCCTTACTTTTATTATACCAAAGATAGAACCACACAACTAAAAATACCGTAGTAGAATTACTACACTTTGAACAAATATTAGAAAAGAGAAAACAGGAATTAAAATAACAATGCCAATAGAAATCTATTGGCTTTGTTTGACTTTAAAAGGTACTGGTGACCTCGGAGGGATTCGAACCCCCAACCAACGGAGCCGAAATCCGCCATTCTATCCAGTTGAACTACGAAGCCATTTTCTAATTAGAATGTAATCTTAACACCTCCTACAACCTGCGCACCCAAAACTTTGTAGCCTAGGTAATTCTGGTATTTGGCGCCAAGAAGATTATTTCCGAGTGCGAAAATACTGAAATTTTTGTGAATTTTGTACTCTGCAGAAAGATTAATATCTGCATAACCGCCAACTTTCTCATTAACATTCTCTTGCATACTGAACGCTGGAAAAGTTGTTACAACAGAATAAGAATTAGATGTTCTGTCTGTTACAAAATAAGCTTTGAAACCAAGGTTCAGTTTCTTTTCCAGCATTGTATATTTTGCGCCAAGATTGAATTGAAATAATGGTTTGTAATAAACTTCTTCCAGATTGTCGAGTTTATATTTCATAAAATGCAAACCCGCATCCACAGTCAAGTTTTCCATTGGAAATACTTGCAAATCTCCTTTTACTTCCATCAAAGTTCCATTATCATAGATTGAACTGAAAGTATTCGCGTAATCATATCCATTTCTACCTAGATTCAGATCAACACCCAGCGGATTCGGAGTAGGCAAATAGAACAATGGATTACTTACAAAAAACTGCGCATTATTCACTTTGCTGAAACCTGCGTTCACGTCATATTTGAAAGTCTGGTCAACATCGCCTTTCAAACCGAAATAGAAATGATATTTAGTTTCCGTTGGTGTTAAAACCAAATCAGAAATCAAAAATGGATTTTCGTCTAATAAATTTCCATAAGTATTCAATTTCAAACCGCCGTCAATTCCTCCATAAAACTTGAATTCATCCGCCGCTGCAACCAAAACTTCTGTTTTTGGAAACCAATAGAATTTGTTATTCTTTGATTCATCGGTTACATTGCTGGAATTTTTAGAATTAAGAAAACTAAAATCAGAACCAATCAACAAATAAGAATCGCCTTTGTAGAAAGTCACTTTTGGCGACAATGTAAAATTGAATTGATTATTGGTGTTCTGATTCAGGATATCAAATTTAGAATTAACTGTTTCCAGATTGATTCCTAAATCTCCGTTAGCTGTTACGCCATCTGTTACTGCAAAATCGTGCTTTGATAAATTCAATTCTGCATTGGCGTAATTTTCACTTGCTCCAAAATGGTCATTTAGAAAATATGATTTTACACGAACGTTATTGAGAATATCATTGGAATAATGATCATAATAACCATTAACGCTGAATTTATTCACTTTTTGCTCCAAATCAACATCATTACTTGGCGGTGTTAGAGCATAAATTCCATAATAATTATAATTATTAAAAGCGTAATTGGCATCAATATTAAACTTACCTTTTACTGTATAGATATTAGCATAACCGCCTATCTTAGCTTGATTCTGCTTTGAAGACCAATCGTATTCTTTCTTCAAACCGCTTGTAGAAAGATAATGAACGTCGGCTCCAATTTCGACATTGTCCTGGATTTTACCTGCAACATTAGCATCAGCCAGAAACTTTCCATAATTCCCATAACCCAATCTGAAATAATTAGACTGATAATCATTTGAGAATTTTGGAGAGATATCTTCGCCTTGGATTTCGGTTGTTTTGAAGTCCGAAACTGGCGGAACATTCACAATATCATATTTCAGATTAAGAGAATCTTCCTTTTTCTTATTATCCGGCGGATAGTTTTTTTCCTGAACAACAGAAGTTTTCTTCTTTTCGATTTTCTTGACTTCTGGCTCACGTTTTCTGTTAAGAATCAATTGCTCTTCTTTGATTTGAGCTCCTAATTCCGAGATTCCGACTGTTCCCAAAAATGCCAAAACGGCGATATATTTTAGTTTGTTCATTTCTTATTATTAAATTAAAACGTTCGTCAGTTCGAGTGAAATTATTTGTAATGAAATGGAAAATAATTTTGTATCGAGAACCTTTGTAGAAAACTTCTCGATACGATTTTTACAAAATCTACTCGAAGTGACGTATGCATTAAAACTACTTCTTGATCTGTGCTTTTACTTCTTTTGCTTCTGTAACAATCTCTGGGAAATCGCCATAGTTATTGATGATTTCGTCCACCGTATAACTTGCCTGGTAATTATCTTTCAGAGCCAAATAGTTTTTCGCCATTACCACCAAAGCTTTTGCACCCCAATACTCTTCCGAAGCATAATTGTTCGCTAATTTGAAAATGGTTTCATTAGACGATTTGAAAGCTTTTCCTTTATTTTGATAAAAAGCTTTTGCGTATAAAGCTTCCGCAGCAACTTCCGTATTAGAAGATTTTTCCAAAACTGTATAAGCTGTTTGCGCATCTTTATCTTTTCCTTGCTGCATCAGACTTCTTGCTTTGATGACTTTCGCCTGTTCCAAAGTTGCTGCCGAATTTTTCGTGTTAGAAATTACAGCGTTTGCATATTTTTCAGCTTCAGCAAAGTTCTTTTCGTCCGCATAGATTTTCATTAACTCAACTGAAGCAAAGTTTTTAATTGTAACGTTGGTTGAGTTAGCATTCTGTTCCAGATATTTTTTCGCATCAGCAATTTTATCCTGAGCCAAATAAATCTGTGCTAATCTCACTTGAGCTTCCTGCTGATAATCATTTTGGAAGTCAGCAACGTTTTGCAAAGGAAGCAATGCTTTATCCGTTTGTTTCAATTGATAATAACTTTCGCCCAGCTCATACTGCGCTTTGAAAAGATTGTCTCCGCTTGGACTTTGGTCAAGGTATTTTTCGTAATAAGAAACCGCTTTTGTGTAATCTTTTTTCGAGAAACTATCCTGTGCCAGATTCAGATTGATTTCACTGATTTCTGTTCCGGACACATTCACATTCAGACCTTTTGCAAATTGTTCATAGCCTGCAACATCGCCGTTTTTCACAAAAGCAGGTTTCGCAGCTGCAACAATTTTGTCTGCATAAGCTGTGTTTTTATACTGATTTGCCAATTGTCGAAATTCGGCAATAGCATTTTCATTCTGATTCAAATCAATTAAATTCTGAGCTCTGTAAATCTGAGAATTTGCCACCAAATCTTTGTCTGGACTTAATTTGATAACTTTATCAAAGTAAGAATTGGAATTACTAAAATCATCATTCTGTGCATAAGCAGAACCTATTTCATAACTCGCATCATCCACATATTCTGAATTTGGATATTTTGAAATCAAGGTTTTAAGTTCAGAAATCTTTGCAACTGTATCACCTTTGAAACCTAAAGCCAAAGCTTTTTGATACAAAGTGTAATCGCTGGCATTTTCGGTTTTGTTGTAAATTTCTAAAGCTTCATTCAACTGATTATTGGCGTAATAAGTATCAGCCAAACGCAGTTCCGCATCTGCTTTAAATTCTTGTTTCGGGAATCTCAGATATTCTTTGAAATATTCCTGAGCCTGAGCAAAATCCTTGGACTTGAAATAAGCGTAACCTAAATCATAATCCAGTTGCTCACGCTCCGGAAAACCTTCTGCAGTTTCGTTTTCTAACTCTATATAGACAGCAATGGCGGATTTGTAATCACCTTTTTGATAATAAGTCTGTCCTAACCAATATTTAGCTTTCTTGTAATAATCTTTGTTTAAATTGAATTTTAAACTTCTTAGAAAATAAGATTCGGCTTGGTCAAAATTTCCTTTGTTGAATTCCTCAGAACCTAAAAGATAGGAAACCTCCTGCTCTATTTTATTAGTTTCATTGGTTTTCTTGTCTAGTTTTGAAAGGGCATCCAAAGTCGCTTTATAATCTCCGGAATACAAATAAGATTTGACCAAAAGCGACCTCATTTCCTGGCTTTTCGAGTTAGGATATTTATCCAAATATCTCTGAATTACTTTTGATGAATTTTCAAATGGATTACCTAATTCGTAACCTAATTTTGCATATTGTTCCAAAGCTAATTGCTGAACTTTTGCATCATAGTTCATCTGAGACGCATTACGATAAGCCGAAAGCGCTTCTTGCTTTTGATTGTTTTGCAAATAAGCATTTCCAAGCTGATAATAAGCGTTTTGTGCTAAAGGAGAATTGCTGTTGATCAATTGATTGTAATAACCAACTGCTTCGGCATTTTTCCCCACTTGAGAAGAAACAAATCCCATCTCATAAAGGTCAGTTTCAGAAGGTGTTTGTTCTTTATCCAAGAATAATTTCAAGTGCGGATAAGCCGACTGATAATCACCTTTCATAAAGTAACTCTCTCCTACTATCTTGTGGATTTCTGTATCGTAAGCTGTGGTTTTTCCGTTATTCAGGATTTCGTTTCCTTCGGAAATTGCTAAATCATAATTCTTCTGATTATAATACATCTGCACATAATAAGGTCTTACCAGATGCGCATAGTCTTCATTATTCTTGATTTGGTCAAAGTAAACAAAAGCATTATCATTCTGCTTGTCTGCATAATAAAGATGTCCCAACATATAAGAAATGGCAGGTTTGCTATTTTCATCCGCATTTTTGTAAGATTCTTCCAACGCTTCAATTGCTCCAGCCGAATCTCCAGTCATAAACTTGGCATAACCCAGCTTCATAATATGCTGTGTATTTTCTTCTTTGCTCAGCTGATATTGATTCACGTTCTGCAAAGTTTCCAATGCTTTTTCGAAGTCTTTTTTAGCCAAATAATAATCTGCCAAAGGTCCATTCGCCTGAGCAAAATAAGCCGACTTAGGATATTCTTTCATAAAAGCATTCAAGCCTTCTTCTGCATATTGTTGCTGCAAAATCACACCTATCACATTGCTGAAAAACAATGATGCTTCTTTTCTTGAATTGCTTAGACTTTTATTATAAAAATATTGGTTGGAATATTCGTATTGGGAAGCATTGTAAACTTTGGTGTTGTAGAGATTCTCTGCCAGACCAAAGTGATAGTCTTCTTTTTGAGTAAAATATTGAGATTGTTGTGCTTCGGAAAATCCGTAAAGCGATAACAACGAAGCTATTAATATCTTTTTTGAATTCATTGATGATTGAATTTTCTTAAACTTTGTTCATCGTCTTCGAGAGCCTCAGACTGACAAATCATTGTCGAAGTCAGAGCAGCAACAAAGTTTGTTCCTTTTTCAACGAAAATAGGGAAAAGATATTATTTGAAGGCAGCTTAATTGGGAATTAATTATAATTGTGTTAAACTAAGTAATAAACAATTTTGGCTTTACTTTTTAGCAGATTTGATAAACTCAAAATATTTATCCTTCACATTCTCGGGAGAGATAATTTTCATTCTACCTGTGTGCGTGAGCAGTTCGTGGTAGAAATCGTCTGTTGGAACCAAAATCAGTTCTATTCTGTATTCTGAATCATTATCAATCAGAACTTTTTGGGAATGATGGATTGGTAATGTTTTGACAAATTTCCCTTGTTCATAATCAAATGAAAGGACAATTGTCTCCGGAATTTTGTCTAAAGTTGAGATGATTCCGAATGAATTGACAAACAATTTGTCTATATCAACGTCCTGTTTTTTGAAGGTTTTGGAATTGACTTCAAAATCAGAAATCCTGTCCAATCCAAAGGTTTTGAGAAAGAAATCTTTGCCATCTACTTCATTTGCTAAAAGATACCAACGATTTTTGAATTCCTTCAAAGCATAAGGTTCCAAAACTTTATTGTGAGGAATATTCTCCCAATGTTTGGTATAATTGAAACTGATGGTTTTTCGATTTTGAATAGCGTGGAGCAGTCCGTTTAGGTTTTCCAAACCACGAGAAGACTGCTTTTCAAAAATCATTATCCCGGAATTATTTTCCGTTTGTTTGTATGCATTGAGCAAAAGAATATTGTCAAAAATTGTTTGAGAACTTTCGGAAAACTCATCATTAATGACTTGATAAGTCATCGTGGAACGCTTGAACTTAATCTCAATTCCCATTTCCAAAAGCAATTTCTTATCTCTATCAAATGTTTTCTGACTGGAAGCTAAATCCTTTGGAAAACTTTCTCTATGGTACAATTCCTCAAGATGTTTTAAGATTTCTTTGAAGCTCGCACCTTTGGGTTTGCTTTTCAGAAAGCTTGCTATATGCATCAAGCGGATGTTTTTGTCGTGGATTGCCATTGTTTATAAAAAATATGTCTAAAAATTAATCAGTTTTTAATGTCAGAATTTAATCTTTTTAATCTTTCTTTTATTCTATTTAAAATTTCTTCGTCAGAGTCATTATAAATATCTTTGACTTCATTTTTTTCATTTTTAAAATTATTGATATCAAGATTGAAAAGCATCTGCCCAAATCTTTGATTTGGATTTTTTGATGCATAATCAGAGAGAATATTTATAATCTCTTTTTGAAAATTTGTCATAATGGTTAGAAGGATTTATGAATTAAAAATATTATCAACATCTACTTTAATTTTCATAATTCGACCGACCAAAGCTTTGTAAATTTCAATGTTATTCTTTTCTGGATAATAAAAGCTGTTTGCATCTATTCCAATTACAAATTCTTCAGATTTTCCTACAGTCCATCCATTACTTATAAGAGTTTTAAATTTTTCTTTAAGTGTCTTTCTAATATCTGAAAAAATGGCATTATCATTATGTCTGGGATTTCTTGGCTCGCCAGATTTTACAATACAAAAGAAAAAATAATTGTTGCCTAACTCAAAGTTAATTCCCAATTCAAAAATCTCATTTTCAATTTCAAAATTTTTCAATTTGAGAAAAAAACCATCATTTCTTAAAGATCGTTCTTTGCTGATATCCGATGCATCAAAATTATTCTCAATCAGTAAACTTATGATATAATCTCTCTGCTTATCAATTAAAAACTGAACTGCTTTATCAAAATTTTCTTTGATAAGTTTTGAAGATTCAAAATTTTTGGAGTTATCTGCTATTATTTCTACAATATCTTTTGCCATTTTCACATTGGTTGTTTGATTGGTTATTTTTTTTATTAAGTTGATATATTGACCTATACTTTCACGTAAAATTGGAAGATTAACAGTTTCTTTTTTACACAATTCCAACCATTCTACAATATGCTTTTTATAAGATATAGCGTAAATTTTCGCATCTGGAATATTTAAAGTTTGAGTTTCTTTTCCATCCAACGTCAAAAAAAACAAATGGTGTTTTTTAAATCTTCTGCAATAGTTATGATAACGTAGAAGTTGATTTTCTTGCTCTCCTGCGTCTATCTTATTTTCTATACAAATCAATTTTCCTTCGGAATCTTCAATTGATATATCAATCCTACCGCCTGTGTCAAGAGTTTTCTCACCAATATATTTTTCAATAAATACATTTGAATTTTCAACATTTAAATTGATTGAATCTTCTGTCAGAAGATTAAGATTGTCATTTCCATTATTGATTTTTACATTGTTGAGATAATCAATAAATAATTTTAAGAATATATTGCCTTGTAAATGTGATCCTTTGGGATCAAGTAGTTCTGCAAGAATTCTTGAGTGCGTTTTCACTTCCTTTCGTTCCATACCTAGAATTCCGAAAATATTGAAATCTTCTCCAGTATTTTTTTTGACAATTTTGTAAGCTTCATTAATGCTATTAATTTGGCTAATTAGATGTTTAAAAGAATCGTTATTGTAATTCATAATTATAGTTTTGTTTCAAATATATTAAATGTTAGTTATTATTAGATAAAAGGAGAATCTATTATTAATTTAAAAAGTTTTTCCACATCACTTTCAATAATCAATTTTCCAGAATCTTTTTCTTTATAATAGCCAAACTTCTTCAATGTTTCATATTGTAAAATAAGTCCTTCGAAAAAATTCTGAGAATTAAGGATTCCAACAAATTTTTCATTTTGCCGAACCGATTTTAAACAATGAGCTTCTGTTATCTCATCCAATGTTCCAATTCCGCCCGGAAACGCAATAACAACATCACACAATTATAACATTTTCATTTTTCTGTCAGACATTGTTTTCGTAAAAATTAGTTCTGGATTTGAATGACGATAGTTTTCATTTTTTAGATAGTTTTCTGGCCGTACTCCAATTACTTTTCTTCCATTTTTTCTGAATATTTTAGAAACCAAACCCATTGTTGCAAAATCACTTCCTCCGTAAACCAAATCGAATCCGACATTTGAAATAAGTTCACAAAAAAGGATAATATCCTTTTTTATCTCTTCTGAGAAACCAATTCTACTTCCACAAAAAATACAAATGTTCATTTTTTGTCATTATATATCTGTTGAAAAAATTTTAAGTTCCACCTCATTGCTTATTTTAAAAACTTTATTCAAAACACTGATAGGGAATTTAAACTTGTGAGAATATCGGTGATTATATTCGTTATTGTCATCGGGTTCGTAGATTTCAATAAGATTTCTATTTTGGAGCGCAATTAGTTTATCATAATTTTTTAAAACTTCAAACTTAGAAACATCCAAATTATCTGCAATATCTTCAATTTGACAATTTTTATAACTAGCATTATTTGTAATTATCGAAAGTAGAAACATTGCTTCCAAATCATCAATCGTAAATATTTTTGAAATTCTATCTATTTCTATTTTAAAATCTGCATTACTCTGTTCAATTGTTTTATAAGTCAAACTAGAAGTCTGCTTGTAAAAATTATTGACTTGTTCTAAAATCTCTTTATTCATTTTATCTATTTTTTGACAAAGCTAAACCAACAAACGGACAAAATACGTCCATTAAAAAAAATTCTCTGTGGAAGACCATTTTTTTGCTTCGAAATAATTTTTAATTTTCCATAACATCCTTTCTGTTACTGTTGTTAATTCACCAGATGTTGCCCAAGGTAGAAACTGGTGGAGGCTGCCGTCTGCTTCTCATTATTCAGGGAAGCATAAAACTTCATCGTTTTGCCGAGACATTAGGTTAATGACAGGAAGTTAAAACCGAAAATAGCAGCTTGTACACCCGTGACCGGTTTTGAACGGGTATCATCGGAGTATGTACGGGACATCACCGGGGTTTCTTCGGATCTTCTTCGGGTCTTCTTCGGGTCTTCTTCGGAAAAAAGATGTTTTTTCCGAAGCGCTTCCGAAGGATTGTGGGAGAAAACTGGAAGAATCCTTAAATAATTTGCTGATTGATTTTGACTTTAAAACATCTTATTTCATTAAGTAAATGTTAAAACCATCAAATTTTTATTACATTTGTTTCTTTCACAAAAATTATCAACTTAGATGAGTTCACTTTTCAGAAGAAAACACTACGCAGAAAATGCAGATTCCGGACAGTTAAACAGAGTTCTTGGGACTTGGGATATTGTATTTTTTGGGATTGCCGCCATCATTGGAGCCGGAAGTTTCAGCAGTTTGGGAGAAGCCATTTTTCGCGGTGGTCCGGGTGTGATTGTTCTATATCTGATTTGTGGTTTTGCCTGTGCTTTTACTGCACTTTGCTATGCCGAATTTGCCAGCAGAATCCCAACAGCGGGAAGTGCATACACCTATGCTTACGCCAGTTTTGGGGAATTGATCGCCTGGGTTATCGGCTGGGCTTTGATTATGGAATATTCTTTCGGAAACATCTATGTTGCCTTTTCCTGGTCCGATTATTTCACCAGTTTTATGGGAAGAATTGGTATTCATATCCCTGATTATTTTACTTGCAGTTATACCGAAGCTAAAAAAGCGGTTCTCAATAATTCGACTAATGCAGAATTGATTAACGCTTGGAAATCGGCTCCGGTCATTGGAAATTTGAGAATCATTGTTGATATTCCGGCTTTGGTAATCAATGGATTAATTACTTGGCTTTGCTATCAGGGAATCAAGGAAAGTAAAAATTTTAATAACTTTTTTGTGATTCTGAAGTTATTCGTGATTCTTCTGGTAATCGCAGTCGGTGTCGCTTATGTGAATACTGGGAACTGGTTTCCAACAAGTTCTGTAAGTTCAGAACCTTCTTTTATGCCAAATGGATTTGCGGGTGTAATGTCTGCTGTTTCAGGAGTTTTCTTTGCTTATATTGGTTTTGATGCGATTTCTGTTTTGTCAGAAGAAACCAAAAACCCTCAAAAAGACCTCCCAAAAGGAATGTTGATTTCTTTGGGACTTTGTACTGTTATCTATATTATTTTAACTTTAACATTAACAGGATTGGTAGATTACAGGAAATTTGACGGTATCGGAGATCCGCTGTCATTTGTATTTGACAAAACCAATCTCAACCTTCCCTGGATGGAATTTATTGTCTCATTGATTGCGATTGTTGCGATTACTACCGTTCTTTTGGTTTTCCAAATGGGACAGCCGAGAATCTGGATGGCCATGTCCAGAGATGGGCTTTTACCAAAGAAATTTCAGGAAGTACACAGTAAAAACAAAGTACCGTCTTTTGCAACAGTCGTGACAGGAATTGTGGTGGGCATTCCGATCATATTCACAGATAAATCTTTCATTCTTGATTTTACCAGCATCGGAACTATTTTCGCTTTCGTGCTTGTTTGTGGTGGCGTTTTGATGTTGCCTCCAAAAGAAAAACTGAAAGGTAGATTCCACTTACCTTATATTAATGGGAAGTTCTTTTTTCCATTAATTTTCATTGGTGGTTTGGTATTCTTCTATTTCTACCAATCAGAATTTTTCCAAAATTTAAGCAATATCAAGGATCCGAATGAAGGCGAATTCCGTCTGGCAATTATTATTTTTATCATTGTTAACCTAATCCTGTGTGTATTAGCATTTCTAAAGAATCTCTCGCTGATACCATTAATAGGACTAAGTTCTTGTTTATACCTTTTGACCGGCATGAGCCACGAAAATTGGTTTTGGTTTGGTTTATGGTTTGCTGTAGGTTTAGTAATTTATTTCCTGTACGGTTATAAAAACAGTAGACTAAACCCTATTAACAATGTCAACCAATAAAAGAATTACTAATTATAAAAATTTTTATCAATTTTATCTTACTGAACACAAAAAACCACTAACCCGGATTTTTCATTTTGTTGGAATCCTTTTGGTTTTTTTGGTTATTTTCTATGTCTTTAAATCGGGGAAAGAGCGATTTCTTTGGTATTGCCCTATTTTTGGTTACGGACTGGCGTGGTTCAGTCACGCTGCGATAGAAAAAAACAAGCCTGCTACGTTCAGATATCCATTATGGTCAATTATTTCAGATTTTAGACTTTTTTTCGAACTGCTTATCGGAAAACAAAAATTTACAAATAAATAATGAGGAAATATATTTATTATCTACAACCATGAAAAATTTCATCAAATCAAATATTTCGCAGGATTCTTTAGCACTTTTGCTGGTTCAGGCTCCGGTTGCCCTTTCTATGTTGATGGGTGATGAATTTATTATACAAGTTGCCAATCCTCAAATGCTTCAGCTATGGGGAAAACCGCCGGAAATTATTGGTTCAAAGTTAATTGATGCTTTACCAGAACTCCAAGACCAGCCTTTTATGGATGTTCTTAGCCAGGTACGCACTACAGGAACGCCTTACAAAGGTTATAAAGAATTTTGCTATCTGGTACGAAATGGAAAGCGTGAAGAATGTTATTTCGATTTTATCTATGCACCGATTTTTAATGATGAAGAAACCGAAATCATCGGCGTAAGCGTCGTTGCTAAAGAAGTTACAGATCAGGTTTTTGCTGAAAAAAAATTGTCAGAAACAGAATATACTTTTGAAAGACTCATTAAGGAATCAGATTATTCTATAGCGTTATACAAAGGCCCGGATCTTATCATCGATATTGCCAATAACAGCATGCTCAGAACTTGGGGTAAAAATGAAAAAGTGATAGGCATGAAACTGGAAGAAGCTCTTCCCGAACTTGAAGGCCAACCTTTCCTTGATATTCTTAAAGATATTTTTAAAACAGGTAGAACGTATTCTGCTACTGAAGACGAAGTTATTCTGGAAAGAAATGGCAAACTATACACTACCTATTATAACTTTTCTTACAAACCACTTTTCAATGAAAAGGGTGAAGTGTATGCTATATTGAACTTCGCTACGGATGTTACGGAAATGGTGCTTACCAAGAAGCAACTGAAACTAAACGAGGAAAAATACAAAAATCTTGCGAACAGCCTTCCAATCATTGTATGGACTGCGGATAAAGATGGTAATATTGATTATTACAATAAACAATGGTATGACTACACCGGTTTTGAAACCATAGATAGCAGGGAAAGTGCCACCAAAAAAATCATTCATCCAGATGATCAGAAAAGAGCCAACGAAATTTGGATGACCAGTAAAGCCAATAAGACCAATTATGAAATAGAATACCAGTTCCGTGACAGAACTTCTGAAGACGCCTACCGTTGGTTTCTGGGACGCGCTATTCCTATCAAAAATGAACACAATGATGTGATCCAATGGATTGGAACTTGTACCGACATTAACGAATTCAAGCAATTTCAACAGCAGAAAGATAATTTCTTAGGAATTGCCAGTCACGAACTGAAAACACCACTTACAAGCCTGAAACTATACTCCCAATTTCTTGAAAAAAACCTTAGAAAACAGGAAGACGACAAGAATGCGGATGTGGCTAAAAAGATGGATGATCAGATCAATAAACTCACAAGTCTTGTGAACGATTTATTGGATGTCACAAAGATCCAAAATGGAAAAATACTTCTTAATAAATCAGATTTCGATTTCAATGATCTTGTTGAGGAAATTGTCACTGAACAGCAAATGAGCACCAGTCACAAAATACTTGTAGAATCTGAAAAAATAGGAAATATCTACAGTGACCGCCACAGGATTTCTCAGGTGATGAGTAATCTCATTGGCAATGCCATAAAATATTCTCCAGATTCCGACAGAATCCATATTACAACAAAAGTAACAGATGACGACTGTGTGCTTTTTGCCGTGAGAGACTTCGGAATAGGCATTCCTGCCGATAAAACGGAAAAAGTCTTTGAGCAATATTATCGTGTGAGCGGCAGCAAAGAACATACATTTCCAGGACTAGGTTTGGGACTTTATATATCCTCGGAGATCATTAAGAGAAGCGGTGGCAGGATTTTTGTAAATTCAATTGAAGGACAAGGCTCGGTCTTTTGTTTCGAGATTCCCAAAAAACACAAATCTAATTAATAGTTAAAATTACAATGCCAAATTCAAAAAAAGTTATAGTCGTAGATGACAGTCCTGCAATTTTAGATTCAGTGAAGTTGATGCTAGATATGGAAGGATTCGAGGTCTCAAATTACGAAAGAGGGACAGATATGTTCAAATCTCTCTTGGAAACATCAACAAAACCAGACGTGATCCTGATGGATATGTGGCTGTCTGGAGAAGACGGGAGAGATATTTGCAAAATGATAAAAGCACATCAGGATTTCAAAAACATTCCTGTTGTGATAATGTCTGCTAGCCGAGGTTTGGGCGATTCTGCGATAGAAAGCGGAGCGGTAGATTTCATCCCAAAACCTTTTGACCTTGGAGAGATTGTAGAAAAAATCAGATACTACTCCCACGCTAACGAATAATTTTTATTTGGGCAGCTTAATCCGCCCTCCGTTCCCGCTTTTTTATTTTTAAATAAAAAGAAAAAGAGCTCCACTCAGGTCGGGCTGCGTTCAATTCAACTTTTAAAATTTATGAAAAAATAATACTCCATAAAAAAGCAGTTTAAAAATTTTTAAACTGCTTTTCTTTTCTTCAATAGTTGCGAATTTAGAAATCGACGGTTTCTGGATTCAAGCCGGAAAAGCCGGTTTCTTCCAAAGTTTTTAAAGCTTTCATATCACTTTCTGATATTTTGAATCTTTCAAAATGTAAGTTGTTTTTTATGTTGACAGGATTTTCAGATTTCGGCAAGACAATCACGCCAGATTGTAAACAAAACTGAATGCAAAGGATTGCTGGCGAAACATCATACTTATCAGCAATATCTTTCAGATGTTCATCTTTCAATAATCTCCCAGAACCAATCGGGCTCCAAGCCTCTATCGCAATTCCTTTTTCTTTACAAAAATCTACAACACTTTGCTGAGTGTAACCTGGATGAAACTCTATCTGATTAACAGCCGGAATCACTTCAGCAGTTTCCAACAATGCTTTGATTTGAGGCAACATAAAATTGCTGACACCAATGGTTTTCACAACGCCAGATTTGTACAACTCCTCCATTGCTTTCCACGTCTCCGCATTGATGTCTTTCCAATTCTCAAATTGTTTCTCATTTGCAGGCCAGTGAATCAATAACAAATCAAGATAGTTTGTTTTCAGTTTTTTAAGAGACTGCTCCACAGAATATTTCACACCTTGTGCGCTTCTGTTGCTGTTCCATATTTTGGTAGTGAGATACAGATCCTTTCTTTCGATTCCGGATTCTTCAATCGCTTCTCCTATTTCCTCCTCGTTTCCGTAGATATCAGCCGTATCAATATGTCTATACCCAGCTTCTAAAGCAGATTTTACAGTTTTTTGAACACTTTCTGTCGTTTGCCATGTTCCAAAACCAATCTCAGGAATCTCAGTTCCGTTATTGAGAATTACATTATTCATTTTAATTAAAATTTGTCAGATCCATAGCGAAAATCAAGCCATCAGAATTAATCTTAACAATAATTAATCAATAAAAACAAACAAAAATATTCATCGTTAATTTTGGGATATTTCATAAATTTGAACTATGGAAAAACAGGAATTCGGATTGCTTGGGAAAAATATCTCTTACTCATTTTCAAAAAAATACTTCGAGGAAAAATTCAAAAAATTATTTCTAAAAAATCATTCATATAACTTCTTCGACATCTCTGAAATTGAAAATGTAACACCTTTTTTAGAAAACCCGAATCTCATCGGAATGAATGTCACTATTCCTTACAAACAAGCGATAATTCCTTTTCTTGACGGATTGAGTGATGAAGCGCAACAAATTGGCGCTGTGAACTGCGTAAGTTTCAAAAACGGAAAGAAAATCGGCTATAATACAGATGCTTTTGGATTCGAGAAAACTTTGCTTATCAACAAAAAAGACCATCACAAAAAAGCTTTGATTCTGGGCGATGGTGGCGCTGCAAAAGCTGTTAGATATATTCTTGACAAACATAACATTGAACATCAAACTGTTTCCAGAAAATCCGAAATCAATTTTGAAAACCTGACTGAAGATTTGGTAAAAGAGTCATTGTTAATTATCCAAACAACACCGGTTGGGACTTTCCCGAATGTGGATGATTTCGTTCAATTCCCTTTTGATGCGATTACCGATAAACATTATGTTATCGATTTGATTTATAATCCTTCAGAAACGGCTTTTTTAAGACGTTGCGCAGAAAAAGGCGCCACAACTCTGAATGGATTTTATATGCTGGAACAACAGGCGGAAAAGGCTTGGCAGATTTGGAATAGCTAAATGAAATTCTACAACTTAAGGTTAATCTTTTTCACTTCCTTAAGAGTAATTTTTGCTGTTAAGCCATTTCCGCATTCAACATTAGCTTCTTTAACAATAATATTTTCAGAGTAAGAAAAATTAATTCCCATCACATCTTGCACATTATAAATAGCATAAATATAAGCAAAGAATAAAGGTTTTTCTGATGTAGTAAAAGTCAAAACTTGTGATTCTTCTAATTTTGTTTTCTTTTTATTTCTAAATTGAAGTAACTCAACAGTTCCATTATCCAAAATATTCATAATATAATGATGCGAATGTCCAGAGTAATTGTTAATTTTTGTCGAATATCTAAAATCAAAATTATCATTTTTTTGATTCAATACAAATATATTTTTCCTTTTATCTTTCACTAAAATAACTTCAGCAAGAATTTCATTATCTATTTTAGATAATAACATATAGTAACTTGAATCTTCAGAGTTAATGAGTACAGATTTATCAATTATTCTTTTCTCATTTTTTATAGTATAACTAATTTGATAATCAAAATTAAAAGTTTTTGATTCAAGATTTTGTCCAAAGCAATTAACGGAAATCATTACTAATAGTGATAAGAGAAAAGCTTTCATTGTTTAGTTTTTATTTTCAACCAAGATAGCAATTTCTCCTCAAACTTCACCGTATGAAGTGGACTGGTGGAAGGCAAAACTTCAATTGGAATTTTGAAATTCTTGCCTAAAATTTTAATGAGATTCTTGTAAGATTTTTGTCCGTTGCAGAAAATGATCTTGATATTCGGATAATTCTCGATGAGTTGAGGAATGTTGTTATCAATTTCATTTTTGATTTCTGTATCCAGACTTCCCTTTCGTTCACAACTTTCGATGACATCCCAAAGCGCAATTTTGTTTTCTTTCAATAACTCTATTCTTTCTTGATAGTCCAATGAAAATGGCTTATCAAAAAGATGAAACATTATTTTCCAAAATTGATTTTGCGGATGCGCATAATACTGTTGCATTTCCAGAGATTTCACTCCCGGAACAGAACCAAGAATCAGAATTTCTGATTGCTCATCAACAATCGGTGGAAAAGAATTGATTCTGTTCATTTATTTTAAATTATCCAAAATTTTGAACAGAGCATTGCTAATACTTCCACCTTGATAATTGTTTAGGATGATCGAAAATACATAATTTTTGCCACTTTTAGAAGTTTGATAACCTGCAAAAGATTTGCTGTCTTTGATGGTTCCACTTTTCATTTTGATTCCATTCTGCGTTGGGAAACCTTCATAAAAAGCATCAAACCAGTTTTGTTTTTTAGCATACAAAAGCGCCTGAACCTGAGCTTTTGCTGAAACGTAATTCTGTGGAGAAAGCCCACTGCCATCAGCAAAGTTGATCATCATCGGATTAATACCTTTTGACTTCCAGAAATCCTTTAGAAAATCAACACCTGTTTCAAAACTCGGATTATTACGTTTTTCTTTCGCCATTGTTTTGATTAAAGTTTCTCCGTAAAGATTGATGCTTTTTCTCAAAAACCAAAAGACAATTTTGTCCAACGTCGGAGATTTATATTCAAAGATTTGATTTTGGCTAGGTGCTTTTGAAACGGATTTTCCGGCAATTTTTTCATTGTAGTAAGTTGTCGTTTTTCCAGAAACGGAAATTCCGTTTTCTGTCAGCAATTTTTTGATTTCAAGAGCTAATTGCATTGGCGGATTAGGTGTTGCACCAGAAACTGTGGTTACTTTTCCGGCAGGTAATGTTCCATTAATCATTGCGGTTTCGGAATGTGGCGCTGTGAAGATTAAACTTTGGTCAGAGCTTCCGCCAGTTTTCAGTTCATTAATCCAATTGACATTTTCCAAATCGTAAGAAAAACTCTTGAATTGATTGCCATTAATATTAATATCAAATTGGTTCTCTCTCCAATTAACGCCAAAAGTTCCAGCACCGTAATAATTCCCCAAATCATTCCAAGGCCAGCCACCAGGCGTACTTTGGAAATCAAAATAAGAATCATCAACAATAAGATTGCCTGATATTTTCTTGATTCCGGATTTTTTGATGGCATCTAACAATTGTTGTTTGAAATTTTCTGGTTTGTAATTCTCATAACGCCATGTTCCCAGCGTTGGGTCTCCATTGGAAGTAATGTAAAAATCTCCATCTAAATTTCCATTTGATATTTTCCCAGAATAAGAAGCGGTCGTTTTGAACTGATAATTCTTCCCCAACGTCTCCAAAGCTGCCGCCGATGTAAAAATCTTTTGTGTGCTGGCTGTGGAAAGTCCTTTGTTCCCATTGTATTCATAAACCAAATTTCCATTCTCATCAGCAACATAGAAAGAAAGATTAGCTGCCAAAGCATTGGATGTAGACAACATCTCCTTTACCGATTTGTCCAGATTGGCAGAAACCGTTTGGGAGAAAACAACTTGCGAAAGCAACAACGGAGCAATAAAAAGATTCTTCATTTCTGAATTTTTTATCAAAACTAAGGATTTTATATTATGTAAATAAATTTTAAATTCTTGTTAAAAATATTATTTGCAAAGCTTCAAAAAAGTTTAATGATTAACTTTGATAAAATTTGAAAAGATGCCGAAGAAGAACCGCAAAAAAGAAGAATTATACAATGTTATTACACACGGTCTTGGGGTTGTACTTTCCGTTGTTGCATTGATTCTGATGATTTACTATTCAGCGATTAGCGGTAGTGGGATTGCGATTGCGTCTTCCTTGGTCTTCGGGATTAGTTTGATATTACTCTATTCCGCATCTACCGTTTATCACGCGGTTTATAAACTAAAGTGGAAAAAGATTTGCCAAAGAATCGACCATCTCAGTATCTACCTTCTTATCGCCGGAACCTACACGCCCGTCGCTCTTCTCGGTCTGAAAGGTGCGTGGGGCTGGAGTATGTTTGGTGTTATCTGGGGAATGGCGTTGATTGGTTTTATTTTTAAATTTTCTCCATTAAGAAACAATGAAAAAATATCACTTTCTCTCTATGCTTTGATGGGTTGGGCAGCGATTATTGCTATTAAACCAATGATAGAAAACCTTTCCACCGGTGCACTAACGTTGATAATTCTTGGAGGATTATGCTATACATTAGGGATTTATTTTTATGCAAAGGACAGAAAACCATTTTACCATCCGATATGGCATTTGTTTGTTCTAGGTGGTAGCATTATGCATTTTTGTGCCGTTTTCTTTTTTATTATGCCATAAAAACGCAGGAAGTATTAAACCATAAAAGTCACAAAAGAACATCTGTAGGTATATCTTTTGTGACTTTTGTGGTTTTAAATAATAAGATTTTGGATTCTTTCGAATATCAAATTGTTAATTACATTTTTAAAACTAATCTCATTCTTAATTTATTCTGCCTTAGAATAAAAACTCAATAATCTCAAACCAGATTCCAGTTGTTACAAACCCGACAAGGATACTGATTCCGATAATGAGATTGATTAATTTTGTATTCAAACGGAACTGTTCAGCAATAATGCTGGAAGTAATAACGGTGGGCATCGCTGCTTCAAAAATGCTGATTTTGGCAATATCTTCTTTTATATCAAAAACAAGTGCTAATACTAAAACACATAATGGCGCTAATATCAGTTTGTAAAGCATTGATGTGGAAATCTGCGGAATAAGTTTTCTCCACCCATTGAATTTCAGTTGCAAACCTACAGAAAACAAAGCTAAAGGTGCGACAGTTGCTGCCAGTTTATCAAATAGTGGTTCTGCAAAATCCAGATTGAAAAATTGAGATAAAATCAGTGCGCTTATACATCCTAAAAACGGCGGAAATGTAAAAAGTCTTTTCAAAATAAATCTCGAGCTGATTTTTCCAGACTTGCTACCACCTTTCAAAGCGGTGATAATGCCCATTGTAGAGAGCATCAAAAACATCGTTTGATCACAAATAATAGCAATACTAAGATATTGTTCGCCATAGAAAGCAGCAATAAGAGGAAACCCAATGAATGAGGTATTGCTATACCCACTTGCTAATTCCATAGTACTTCTTGACCGCCTAGAATAGTTTTTTATTCTGCTGTAAAAAAGCACCAATATCCAACTTCCAACAGCTATCAATACGGTACTCAAAATCGGAAAAAGCATTTCTAGAGACCACTGTACTTTGGGCAAATATTTAAAAGAAACTGCTGGCAGGGCCAAATAAAGAACCCAGGTGTTGATGCCCTTATGCGCATCTGGATGAATGGTTTTGGTTGATTTGAAAATCATTCCTGCAATAATGCAAACAGCTATCAGTACAAAGTTTATCATTCGTCTTGATTATCCTGCAAAGTTAAAAAGTTGATTATAAATCTCGTAAAAATATCAAACAAATTTTATCAATCTTTAATTGCAAAATAGTTTCATTTTTATTGAATTTAAAAATAATAAATCATTAAACCAATGATTTTCAAAACCTTGAAACAGACAGTCTTTTTAATGAGATAAAACAATTGCATTCAATTGGTCTTTTGAAATCCTTATCGTAAATTTGGGGAAATTAAAAATTAAATTTATGTCTAAAGCCATTTCTCAAGTGCCTTTTGCACAAAACGAACCTGTCAATTCTTATGCTCCGGGTTCTGACGAGGTAAAAAGCCTGATTGCCACTTATAAAAAAATGTGGAAAGAAAAAACCGAAATCCCAATGGTAATCGGTGGAAAAGATATTAAAACAGATAAAAAAGTACAACTTAGTTCGCCTCAGGACCATCAGCACGATTTCGGATTCTATTATGAAGGCGATATGTCACACGTTGACCAAGCTATCGAATCTGCTCTTGCTGCAAAATCAAAATGGAATGCACTTGGATGGGAACACAGAGCTGCCATTTTCTTGAAAGCGGCAGATCTTTTGGCTGGACCTTACAGAGATATTATCAATGCAGCGACGATGATCGGACAATCCAAAAATGTTCATCAGGCAGAGATTGATGCAGCTTGTGAATTCATCGATTTCTTACGTTTCAATGTAGAATTTATGACTGAGCTTTATGCTGAACAGCCTGTTTCTGATGCTGGAATATGGAACCGTGTAGAATACAGACCGCTTGAAGGTTTCTGTTTTGCAGTTACGCCCTTTAACTTTACAGCAATCTCTGGAAACTTGCCGGCTTGTATGGCAATGATGGGGAATGTTGTAGTTTGGAAACCTTCTGACAAGCAAGTATATTCAGCGAAAGTGATTATGGACGTGTTGAAAGAAGCTGGACTTCCGGATGGCGTTATCAATATGATTTTTACAGACGGAAAAGAAACAGCTGAAAAAGTTTTGGCTCATCCGGATTTCGCAGGTCTTCATTTCACAGGTTCTACAAAGGTTTTCCAGGGAATGTGGAAAATGATTGGCGACAATATCCATAACTATAAATCTTACCCAAGAATCGTTGGAGAAACTGGTGGAAAAGACTTCGTAATGGTTCATCCTTCTGCCAATGTTGAAGCCGTTGCAACTGGTTTGGTAAGAGGTGCTTTCGAATATCAAGGACAAAAATGTTCAGCAGCATCCAGAGCTTATATTCCAAAATCTCTTTGGAATGAAGTAAAAGCGGTGATGGAAGCTCAAATGAAAACCATCAAAATTGGCTCTCCAGAAGATCCATCAAACTTCGTTAACGCCGTTATCGACAAAAATTCTTTCGAAAAATGTAAAGGTTACATCGACAGAGCTGAAGCTTCGAACGATGCGAATGTCATCATCGGTGGAAAATATGACGACAAAAAAGGTTGGTTCGTTCATCCAACTGTTATCGAAACCATCAATCCATATTACGAAAGTATTGTTGAGGAAATCTTCGGTCCAATCTTAACTGTTTATGTTTATGAAGACGAAAACTGGGAAGATACTCTGAAATTGGTTGACACTTCGACTCAATATTCTTTGACGGGTTCTATCTTCGCACAAGACAGATATGCAATTGATGAGGCTTACAAAGCTTTAGAAAACGCTTCCGGAAACTTCTATATTAATGACAAACCAACTGGAGCAGTTGTAGGACAACAGCCTTTCGGAGGTTCTAGAGCATCTGGAACAAACGATAAAGCAGGTTCTAAAATGAACTTGACTCGTTGGGTTTCTACAAGAAGTATCAAGGAAACTTTTGTCTCTCCAAAAGACTATAAATATCCATATTTAGGATAATTTTAAAATAAATTAAGTCAAAATGTCATTTTGTAGGAATCTAAATGCTAATTATATTAATTGGCTCGGTTCTTTCAGAATGACATTTTGTATTTTAATAACCCAAATCTCAGACAATGAAAAAAGCACTCATAATAGTTGATGTTCAAAATGATTTCTGCGAAGGTGGCGCGCTTGCCGTTCCAGAAGCTAACAGCATCTTACCTTATATCAATCTTCTGATGGAAGAAAACGAATATGACCAAATCGTTTTGACACAAGACTGGCATCCGGCAGACCACAAAAGTTTTGCTTCCAATAATGGAAAAAGCGTTGGAGAAACAATTTCTCTAAACGGCGTTCCACAGTTTATGTGGCCAGACCATTGTGTACAGGGAACTTTCGGGGCAGAGTTTCATAAAGATTTGAATCGTGATAAAGTCACACACATCATCCAAAAAGGAAAAAATGTTGAAATTGACAGCTACAGCGGGTTTCAGGATAACAATCATTTTATGAAAACCGGATTGGAGGATTTCCTGAAATACCACGATATTCAGTTGGTTGAGATTGTTGGATTAGCTTTGGATTATTGTGTGAAATTCACGGCGATTGATGCTTTCAATGCTGGATTTATTACTTGCTTACATTTCAACGGAACAAAAGCTGTGAATGTAAAACCTGACAGTGCAAGAAACACGATTTATGATTTGGCTGAAAAAGGAATTACTATTTTAGCTTAATGGAAAATCAATATTTGTCATTCCGTAATAATCAATAATTTACGGGATGATAAATTTCAAAATCACTACAAATGAATGAAACGCTTCAAACTTTTTTAATTGTTTTAGTCTTCATCATAGGTTTCGGCTGGTCTATGATTGATTTACTTAATATCAATAGAAAACTAAAAAGTAAAAACTTCAAAGAAAAAAGAAAAGCATATAAAGATTTGAAAAGTGATGACGGGAGTCTTATCTCAGACTCAATTGCTATTGTCACTACTATTTTCAGAAAAATATTTTAATTTTATTTTATTGATTCCTAAACTTCCGCTTCATCTTAGTTTTATGTCTGGAATAATGGGTTTGTTCTGTGTTTTTATCAGTTGAAATTACACTGATATTTCCATCCACTTCCAGAATTGCCAATTTCACATCAGAAACATTTTCGATGCCGTGTTCGTGAACAGCTTCTTCCAATTCATCTTCGGAAATTGAGACTTTCTTTAAAACTTCCGGATACACTACTCCATCTTTTACTAAAATATAAGGATGATCTTCTACCAATTCTTTGATTTTCTGATTTTTGAAAATAAATTTCTTCACTGCAAAATTCGCTAAAAATAAAACCAAAGCGGCAACTATTCCGCCCTGTAAACTGCTGTTGGAGCCAACCATTGCATTCTGAACCGCATTACTTATCAAAAGCAAAAGAATTACATCACCTGCATTAAGCTGTGATAATTGATTTTTACCAAAAACGCGCACAGCAATCACCATAAAAAAGTAAACTGCAAGCGACCGAACAACGATGTCAAGAATTGGATTCAAAATTTGAAAAAATTTATACAAATAAAGATAGATAGTTTTCGGGATATTATTAAGGTAAAATTTGCATATTTTTTGTATTGCAAAAGCCTTGTGAAAGCAAAACCATTTTTAAATTATATTTGAAATAAAACTAAACTATGAAAACAAAAATTCCTTACTTGTTCATAGTCATTTTCTTGAATTGGGGTTTACAATCCTGTAAAAAGAAGAATGATCCAAATAAAGAACATTCCACACAAAAAGAAACTGAACCCAAGAGAGATAAAACAGAATTTAAAAGTTTATTAAAAACCAACGAAAAGCTTGAATTAGGAAAGATTTATACTGATACTATTCAATTCATCAACTTCAATGATAATGGTGATGATTGGTATTTTGTTGTAAAGAAAAACAGAGATACTGTCAGTTTAATTTACAAAAACAATGATCCAAGAATAATCCGTGGGACAGATTTGGAAATCCAATGGAAAATGGATAGTCTGCGACCTGCTGGAGACCCAGAATATTTAGATTTTAGTGAGTATTTGATTTCCTGGAAAAAAATTAAAAGTAAAAATAAAGAAAGAGATTTCTCAAAACTTAAAAATCAGAGTTTTGTGTTAAGCTGTGGAACTGATTGCGCAATGACACACAATGTTAAAGAGATTAAGCAAATTAATCCATCAACAATCAAAGTTACTTTTGAAGTCGAAATGTATGTGGATGAGGAATTAACTGAAACATTTGACGACAGTTTCTTGTTTTATTATGACAATTCTAATAAACTAAAAAAAGTAATTAGAGAAGGTGAATCTGAAAATATCTTAGAAACATTTTTGGGAGGAAATAAAGAATCTTTTGAAGAATTTGGTGCAAAATTGATGGAATCCACTTATAATAACGTAACCTCAAATGAAAAATAAACTCTTCCATATCATCTTAATAACGCTTTTCGGATTCATATTGCAATCGTGTAAAAAAGAAACTGAGCAAGAAAATCTCTCCGAAACTGAAATTCAAAAACCTAAAGATAGTGTCGAGTCAGTTTCAGTTGAAAAACCAGAAAAAGACATTCAGTATTCTATTGAGGTTGAAAAAATTGATTCTTTAGAATATCGTCATTTCGCAATCAAAAATAATATCAATAAGAAAAAGTTAACCAAAATCACAGACTTTGAAGAAGCAAAAAAGTTATTAAAAGGTATTGTTGAATTTGATGAAAATCCGGATTATGGTGAAAATCCGCTTGTAAAAAAAATACATTTCAGAAATGGTAAAAAATTCGGCAATAGTAATGAATACGACTATTATTCTTTCATTGCCTATTATCCGGAAGAAGATATTTTACTTTGCGAAGGCGGCCATACAACCGATTTCAGTTTTAATTTGAAAAACGGTCAAGAAATCGAGGAAACAGGAAATCCAGATTATATTAATTTCTCACCATCCGGAAAATTCAGGTTGAATGGACATTTCGGCGGACAAGAATGTTCTTCTTATTTCATTCAAAAGAAAATTGGAAATGATTATGTGAAGATTATTCAATTGGATGAAGATTTCGAAAAGCTGACCAAAGTTTGGCTTTGCATTGTTGGAGAATCTTTTTGGGCAGATGACAACACTTTATTCCTCACAGAAGCAAGTAAATTTGGAAAAGCTAAGAAATTTTTCAAGGTAAAAATCATTGAAAAGTAAAAACGAGTAGTATGAAAAGAATATTGTTATTTCTATTTCTTCAAATTTTATGACACAGAAAATGTTTCGATCAGCAAAGGTATTTTGACAATTCAACTTTATGGGATTGGTCCGAGTGGTAATCTTTTCAGTGATTTTAAATATATCGGAAATGATTTGTTTTTGACCCATATAGAAACTTATAATATGGGTGCCGGAAGTCATCAATCTCTTGATTACGATGTGATAAAAGGAGAGTTATCTCAGGAAGTTACCAACACGATGAAGGAAGAAATGCCTTCTGAAGAAAAGACTTTTCACCTGAAACCTCAGAAAATCAAATTTGAAGATGCTTCGCCAGATGATGTGATTGGTGAAGCTTATAAGGTAATTGATGCGGAAACTTAAAAACTTGTTTAGTTCCTAACTAAAGATTTAAGAACAAAAAATCCGCCTCACAGCGGATTTTCTAATTTCTATTTTCTTCTTTTCAATTCTTTCTGTATCAATCCCAACTCTCTCCCCGTTTGTCCTGCAACAGAAGTATTTTCCTGTGCACGTCTTGTTAAATAAGGAACAACGTCTTTTACAGGTCCATACGGAAGGTATTTCGCCACGTTATAATGTTGGTCAGCCAAATAATAAGTAATGTTATCACTCATCCCGTAAAGCTGTCCAAAATAGATATGCGGATTGCTGTGTTCTAAACCTTTGCCTTTCATTTTGTCCATAACGAGTTCTGACGACTTCTCGTTATGAGTACCGAAAAATGCAGAAACCTTTTCCAGATGACCCATTACAAAATCGATTCCGGCATTGTAATTATCATCAGTTGCCTGCTTATTTGGCTGGATTGGGTCTGGATAATTTTGCTCTTCGGCTCTTTTTCTTTCTTTCTCCATATAAGCGCCACGAACAATCTTATAACCAATAAAATAACCTTTTTCTCTGGCTCTTTCCAAATGAGCGTTCATATATTCTAAACGACCGGTTCTGTACATCTGAATGGTGTTCCAAACGATTGCTTTTTCCTTGTTGTACTTTTCCATCATTTCTTCGCAAAGTTGGTCAGCCGCATCTTGCATCCAGGTTTCTTCAGCATCTACCATCACTTTTTTATCACTTTCGAAACAAAGTTTACACACTTCATCAAAACGCTGAACTACTCTATTCCACTCTTCTTTCTGGCTGGTTGTAAGTTCTTTTCCTTTACCAACTTCTTCGTAAATATCAATTCTACCAAAAGCCGTTGGCTTGAAAACGATAAACGGAATCGCCGGATTTCCTACTGAAAATCTCACAATATCTTTGATTTCGTTACAAACCGCATCAAAAACTTCTTCCTCTTCTTTCCCTTCAATCGAATAATCAAAGATACTTCCAACGCCACGTTTGAACATCTGTTTTACCACTTTCATACTTTCTTCACGAGTTTCGCCACCGCAAAACTGTTCGAACAAAGTCTGCTTCACAATCCCATCCACAAACGGAAAATTGTTCCTAACAGTAAAATTGAGAAGAGAAACGCCAATATTGGTCAATGCAGGCTGTTCAATCGCCTTGAACATCCAATAGGCTTTTTTGAGCTGAGCATCCGTTTTATCGGCAAATGCGAGCTTTGTATCATTGAAAATACTCATATCCAAAATTTGGTCTCAAATGTAAATATTATTTCGATTTTTAAATGACTTTTGAAGCTAAATTTTATCAGAATTGTAAAATTAATTAATCAAAAAATCAATTTTTCATCATAACTCGAAATCCTTCGAATTAATGACAATTTTTATCGTTGATTATTACTAATTATTAAAAAGAAAACCCTTTCAAAATTAGAATCTTAAAAGGGTTAGTTTTATGTATTACAAATTAATCAATGTAAAAAGTGTCTCATTCCTGTGAACAACATTGGGATTTTGTGCTCATTTGCAGCTTCTATAGAATCATTATCTTTCATACTTCCCCCAGGCTGAATAATTGCTTTAATACCTTCCTGAGCGCAGAAATCAACGACATCTCTAAATGGGAAAAACGCATCCGAAGCCAAAACCAAATCACCATCGAATTTCGATTTAGCTCTTTCAATTGCTTGTTGTGTCGCCCAGATTCTGTTCACTTGTCCACCACCTATTCCGATTGCCTGAACACCGTTTGAAACCACAATTGCGTTAGATTTCACGTATTTAACAACTCTTTGAGAGAATAGCAAGGCTTTTCTTTGTTCTTCTGTCGGAGCCGTTTCTGTCATCAATTTGATGTCTTCTGAGAATTGGTCATCTGCATTCTGAACCAACATTCCGCCATCGATTTTTACCCAAACTTGTTTGTCAGTAACCGCATTTTTTATTTTGATGATTCTAAGGTTTTTCTTTTTTCTAAGAATTTCCAAAGCATCTTCATCAAAGTCTGTTGCCATTACAATCTCAAGGAATGTTTTGTTTAATTCCTCAGCTGTTGCAGCATCTACTTTGTAATTCATTCCAATGATTCCTCCGAAGATAGAAATCGGGTCGCACTCGAAAGTTTTAGCATAAGTTTCCAAAGCTGTCGTTCCAACTGCAACTCCACAAGGTGTAGAATGTTTTACGGCGCAACAAGCCATTTCTTCTTTGAACTCATTAACCACTTTCCAGCACAAATCCATATCGCGAAGATTATTGAAAGACAATTCTTTACCTCCCAAAATTTCAAAATCTTTCATTGCACCATTTTCGAAAGTCGAAGTATAATAAGCGGCAGATTGATGTGGATTTTCACCATATCTAAGGTCAGAAACCTTTTTGTAAGAAGCATTTAAGTAAGTTGGATATTCTTCATTCAAAAGCATACTGGAAATCGCTGCATCATAAGCAGACGTCAGATTGAATACTTTTCCAGCTAATTTCTTTCTAGTTTCGATTGTTGAATCTCCGTTTGCGGACATTTCGTTTTGAACAACTTCATAATCATTAACATCTGTCAAAACCGTAACTGAATTGAAATTCTTAGCTGCAGAACGCAGCATAGAAGGACCTCCAATATCAATGAATTCTACTTTTTCGTCAAGAGAAATATCCTTGTTTACGTTTTCAAAAAACGGATAAAGATTCACAATTACCATATCAATCAGTCCGATTTCGTAATCCTGAACTGTTTTCATATGTTCCTCGTTGGAACGAACTGCCAACAATCCGCCGTGAACTTTTGGATGCAAAGTTTTCACTCTTCCGTCCAACATCTCAGGGAAATCGGTTACTTCATCAATCTGAATTGGATTAAGACCAGCGTCTTTCAGATGTTTGAAAGTACCGCCTGTGGAAATTAATTCGTAATTGTTAGCTTTCAAAAATTTGGCAAAATCCACCAAACCGCTTTTATCAGATACGCTGATAAGTGCTCTCTTTTTACTCATTTTTTCTTTCAAATTTTACTTTTTACAGTTTTATTCAAACTGTGATTTACCGGTTCTTTCACCTCCGGATTTACTTTTTATTTACTTTAGATTTTATCTTTTATTAATTAAAGTTAATTTAAATTAAAACTTGTAAATAATTATATTAAAACAATTTACAAATTAAAATATCATTTTAACTTTAACTAAATCAATTCTATTTATTAAGAACCAAATCAATGGCTTTTGGGAAAATATCATACTCAATCTGATGAACTTTTTGAGCTAACGTTTCAGCTGTATCATTTTCATCAACATTAAATTTTCCTTGCAGAATCATCTCACCTTCATCGATTCCTGAAGTCACAAAATGAACGGTTGCCCCACTTTCTTTTTCGCCAGCTTCAATCACAGCATTGTGAACGTGATGTCCCCACATTCCTTTTCCTCCAAATTTTGGCAACAGCGCAGGATGGATATTAATAATCTTATTTTCCCATTTTTGGCAGAATTCTGGTTTTAAAATGGATAGAAAACCTGCCAGAACAATCAAATCTGTAATTTCCGGAATTGCTTTTTCTAAATTCTCGGAAAAGTCTTTTCCACGTTTGATTAATAGATTCGGAATGTTATGTTTTTCTGCTCTTTCCAATCCGAAACATTCTCTGTCTGCAATGACTAGATTCACTTTTGCATTTCGGATTTCTCCGTTGTCTATACAATCGATGATTCTTTGAAGATTGGTTCCTGAACCTGAAATTAAAATGGTAATGTTCTTCATTTAACGTTATGCTTTTTAAACGCAAAGTCCGCAAAGCTTTTTTTAATCCTCAATGTTTTTAAGTTCGCAAAGGCGTTTTACTTAGCAAAGAGCTTTTGATCACAATATTTACATAGCCCCGATAGTAGCGGCATCCTTTTTTGTTTTTTCTTGTCAATTTCTATTGATGACAAAATCGTCGTAAAACAAAAAAGATATAGCGGATAGCGGGATTAAGCTCCTAAAATTTTAAATCGATTTTCTCGCTTCCTTCTGTGATTTCTCCAATCTCGTAAGCGTCTTCCAGCAGGTCAAGGATTTTTTCAGAATGTTCGGCATCTGTTACCAAAACCATTCCTACCCCCATATTGAAAGTCCCGTGCATTTCTTTTCTATCGATGTTTCCTCGTTTTTCTAATTCCAACATTACCGTTGGAACTTTGATTTTAGCTTCATCGATAGTGGCGCAAAGTCCTTCCGGAATGATTCTCGGAACGTTCTCGTACAATCCGCCTCCTGTGATGTGCGCAATACCGCAAACTGGAACTTCTTCCAAAACTTTGTGAATGTCTTTATAATACAATCTTGTTGGCACCAACAAAGTTTCGTATAATGGTTTCCCTTCGAATTCTTCTTCGAAATTTGGGAAAATCTTTCTCACCAATGAAAATCCGTTGGAATGAAATCCAGAACTTGGGATTGCAATGATTTTGTTTCCTTTTCTGATTTTGGAACCGTCAATAATCTGGTCTTTTTCAACAATTCCTACGCAAAATCCTGCAACATCATAATCGCCCGGCTGATACATCCCCGGCATCTCGGCAGTTTCACCACCAATCAAAGCACAGTTATTATCCTTGCAGGCATTTACCATTCCCAAAACGATTTCTGCAGCGATGTCTGAATCCAATTTTCCACACGCCAGATAATCTAGGAAAAACAAAGGTTTTGCACCGTGACAAAGGATATCGTTGGCACACATTGCGAAACAGTCGATACCGATAGAATCATACTTTTTGGAATCCAAAGCAACTTTCAATTTGGTTCCAACGCCATCTGTTCCGGACACTAGAACCGGATTTTTATATCCAGCAATCTCATAGAACGCACCGAAGCTTCCAAGATTATTAAGAACATTTTTGTTGTGGGTCTCAGCAACGGCAGATTTGATTTTGTCAACGGTTTTGTAACCTTCTTCCTTATCTACACCGGCTGATTTATAGGTATTGCTCATTTTTACTTTCAGAATTGCGATTCTTTCGATTCTTTCAGGCTTTGACACCTGAAAGAATCTTGGAATTCATTAGATTTATTTCAAACTTTACTTTTCAATTTTATCAAATAAAAAAGCCGACAATCTTTTTAAGATAGTCGGCCGTTATTTTAGCTCACAATTTCGGAGGCAATTGTATAATTCTTTTTGCAAGAATTAAAATACTGCTGGAAATGAAGTTGTGGGATTTTCATCGGATTAAATTTCATTTTTCTTTGATACAAAGTTAAGCATTCTTAAGATTAATATCCAAAATCTTATCCAAAAAAGTTTTTAACAGCAGATAACTTCTCCTGAAACTCAGCATTCTTTTCTTCATCCACAATCCCTTTTTCGATATCAAAAGTCTCTTTGAATTTTGGTAATACAAAGCTCTGCAAAATATTTGCCCCACTAAAAGGTGCTCTGGCCTCGAACGCTACCATCACATTTTTTCCGCCACCGGGACCAGGTGCTGTCGCTAGAAGAAATACCGGTTTCTCACCAAAATGTTTTCTGTCTTTGATTCTGGAAATCCAATCGAAAACATTTTTGAAAGCCGTAGTGTAAGTGCTGTTATGCTCTGCTAAAGAGATTATTAGCAAATCTGACTG
>NZ_DAIQCG010000003.1:388012-412640 GCF_036780765.1 Epilithonimonas sp. | reverse complement strand
GTAGTTGACATTATGAGAGAGCACATCGCAGTAACAGAAGCAAAAAAATTGGGTATCCCAGTTTTCGGTATCGTAGATACTAACTCAGATCCAAGAAAAGTGGATTTCGTAATCCCAGGAAATGATGATGCTTCAAAATCTATCGATATGTTGTTGAGCGTTGTTTCAGCTTCTATCAAAGATGGTTTGTCTCAAAGAAAAGCAGATAAAGAAAAATCTAAAGAAGAAGGCGAAAAAGTTTCTGCAGAAGCAGATGCTGATTTCGATGCTGAATAATTAGAATCTTTTCTAAAATATAAAAGCGGTTCAAGTTTTATTGAATCGCTTTTTTTGTTGTGAATTATTTGACTTCGTCGAACCACTTCGTTAGGTTTGGGCGCCTCTATCCGCCTTCCGCTCCCAATCTTTTTTGTAGGAAGATTTTATATTAAATAGAATTCGAAGTACAAGCAAAAAAGGATTTTCGCTCAAGTCGGGGCGCAGATTTGGCTTCCGATTAACATTGGTTAATCAATACAAATAAAAAACCTTTTCAAAGCTCAACTCTGAAAAGGTTTTAATTTTATAAAAATCAAAGGAAATTAAAACTTATCCTTTGAATTCTCCCATTGCAATAAACTTATCTTGTCTCTCCGCAACCAATTTATCAACCGGTAATTTAGAAAGGGTTTTGATATCTTTCAATATGAATCTCTTCACATTGTCGAAAGTGGCTACGTTGTCATAATGAGCGCCTCCAAGTGGTTCTGGGATGATGTCATCAATCAACTTCTGCTTCAACATATCATCAGCAGTAAGTTTCATTGTTGTTGCTGCAGTTTCTTTGTACTCCCAGCTTCTCCAAAGGATTGCAGAACAGTTTTCCGGAGAAATCACAGAATACCAAGTGTTCTCCAACATATAAACTTTGTTTCCAACACCAATTCCTAATGCGCCACCACTTGCTCCTTCACCAATAATAATTGTGATAATCGGAGTTTTTAATTGACACATTTCGTAGATGTTTCTGGCAATAGCTTCACCTTGTCCACGTTCTTCTGCTTCAAGACCAGGATAAGCACCAGGTGTATCAACAAAAGTTACCACAGGAATATTGAATTTCTCTGCCAATTTCATCAATCTAAGAGCCTTTCTGTAACCTTCTGGATTAGACATCCCGAAACGTCTGTGCTGGCGTTCTTTGGTAGTTCTGCCTTTCTGAGTTCCAATCAGCATCACGGTATTTCCACTGATGCTGGCAATTCCGCCAATCATCGCAGGGTCGTCCCCGAAATTTCTATCACCGTGCAATTCTACAAAACTTCCTGCATCTGCCAAACCGTTGATGTAATCAAGTGTATAAGGTCTGTCCGGATGTCTGGAAAGTTGTACTTTTTGCCAAGGCGTAAGGCTTCCGTATATTTTTTTCTTAGTTTCTTCTATTTTTGTTTTGATCTTTTTGCAGGATTCATCTACATCTATTCCGCTTTCTGTACCTAGTTGTACACATTTTTCGTATTGATCTATCAATTCCTTTACAGGCTGTTCAAATTCTAAATACTCCATATTTTGTTTGGATTAAACCGTTCAAAAATAATCTATTTTTTTTAAATGGTTTTTGAATTGTTAAATTAATTTAAACTAATTGCTTTTTCTATTCTTGCCAATGTTTCTTCTTTTCCAATGATACTCATAATATCCGGAACATCAGGTCCTTTCAGTTCTCCAACCAAAGCGAGACGAAGAGGCATCATTACTTTTCCCATCCCGATAGAATGTTCTTGTGCAAAATGATGAATCGCTTCTTTCAAAGTTTCTGAATCAAATTTTGACGTTTCTAGTTGGGTTGAGAAATCTTTCAAAATTGCAGAAGTAGTATCGTTCCAAGCTTTTTTGGTTGCTTTTTCATCGTAAGAAGTTGGAGTTTCGAAGAAGAATTTTCCATCATTGTAAATATCAACCACAAAAGTTGCTCTTTCTTTCATCAATGAAACGATTTTCAATAATTTGTCATCAGAAAGATTCAACGCTTTAACTTCATCAATTTCTTTCAGTAAAAACAAAACCTCTTCATCAGATTTCAACTTCAAATATTCCTGATTAAACCATTTCGCTTTCTGTGGATCGAATCTTGCGCCGGCTTTATGAACTTTGTGAAGATCGAACTCGGCAATCATTTCGTCCATTGAAATAATCTCTCTATCGTTTGCTGGTGTCCAACCTAACAAAGCTGTCATATTGATAAAAGCTTCAGGGAAATAGCCAGATTCTTTATAACCTTTCCAAATCTCATCACTTTCTGGATCTTTGAAATCCATTGGGAAAACCGGAAATCCGAATTTTGCACCGTCTCTTTTGCTCAATTTGCCTTTTCCTTCAGGTTTAAGAATCAATGAAAGATGCGCAAATTCAGGAGCTTCCCAATTCATCGCTTCATATAATAAAACGTGCAAAGGCATAGATGGTAACCATTCTTCACCACGGATGACGTGAGAAATTTTCATCTCAAAATCATCTACAACATTGGCGAAATGATAAGTTGGCATTCCGTCATTTTTGATTAGAACTTTATCGTCAAGTGTACTGGTATTCACAGAGAAATTTCCTCTGATAATATCTTGAAGATTCAAGATTCTGTCAATTGGCATTTTGAAACGAACGACATAAGGAACATTTTCATCCAACAATTTCTGAACTTCTTCAGCGGAAAGAGAAATACTGTTTCTTAGTTGTTGTCTTGTCTGATGATTGTAAGCAAAAACATCACCTCTAGCTTCGAAGTCTTTTCTGATAGCATCCAATTCTTCTGGGGTATCAAAAGCTAAATAAGCATAATCTGTTTTCAAGATTTGCTCTTTGTATCTGTCGTAAATATCTCTTCTTTCAGATTGTCTGTAAGGAGCATAAGGTCCACCAATTTTTGGGCTTTCGTCAGGAATAATCCCACACCACTCCAAAGAATTCATAATATAATCTTCTGCGCCTTCTACATATCTGGCTGTATCTGTATCCTCGATTCTGAGTACAAATTCGCCTCCTTGATTCTTAGCAAAAAGATAATCGTAAAGAGCTGTTCTAACTCCTCCTAAATGTAAAGCTCCCGTTGGACTTGGCGCAAAACGCACTCTTACTTTTTTCATTGGTAGATATTTAAATTCTTTTAAAGTCAAATGCAATCGCAATCCGATTTCATTTTAAAAAATTGTGGTGCAAAATTAAGAAATTCTGAGCGGTTAGCCTTTTGAATTTGGTTAATCTTTTACGAAATACTATTTTTGTAGATTAAAATAAAAGCTATGCTAGAAATCGGAGAAAGACCTTGGGGAAAATACTATGTTTTGGCGGATGAACCAAACTATAAGCTGAAAAGGATTGAAGTGAACCCAGGTCAAAAATTATCTTATCAATATCATCATAAAAGACAAGAGCAATGGACTATTATCGAAGGGAATGCAACTGTTGTTTTGGATGGTGAAGAGATTTCTTTAGGTTACGGTCAAAGTGTTTTTATCCCACTTGGTGCTAAACATAGAATAATGAATCTTACTGATAAGCCTGTTGTTTTCATAGAAGTTCAAACTGGAACTTATTTTGGAGAAGAGGATATTGTTAGATTGGAGGATGAGTATGAGAGAGAATAACTTTATATAAAAAGCGATGAGTAATAATTAATACTTATCGTTTTTTTTATAAATATTTTTATTTCAGATTAAAAATTATTTTGATGAAAAAGCAATTTGTCTTTTTATAATTGGAGAAAAATATAAAAAATTATATCTCAAAAACAAAGTCCAATTTCTTGATTATGCAAATAAGTGTGATGCTAATTTAATCATCTTAGATAGACCTATTGATGAATCTTTTCATAGAAATATTTTGTCTCAGAAACTTTTAATACCTTCTGTGTTGATTGATTATGATGTAGTTTTATTTTTGGATTTGGATATCTTGATATCTGATGTTGCTCCATCTATATTCGATTATTTACCAGAGAATAAGTGTTTTGGAGCTGTTCTTGATCCAAGGAATACAGATGAGTTTAATAAAACTTGGCAACATATTCCAAGAATATTGGGGGGAAACTAGTGAAAGCTATTTTACAGATAGAAATTTTAAACAAAATCCTTTACTTAAGGGAAGCATAAATGGAGGGGTGTTTATATTTAGACCAAAAATTGCCTTTGGTATTTTTAAAGATTATTATTATTCGAACCATAACCAAGGTGAATTGAATAGTTTTGAAGAAACACCATTTGCATATTTTTCACAAATTTATGATTGGTTTGAACCTTCACCATTAAAATTTAATGCGCAAGTATTATATAAGATGAAAGGCACAGAGAAAGGTAGAATTGTTGAAAGAGAAGAACAAAAAATATGGAAATTTTTTAGAAAAATATACTACAAAAAAACAGAAAATTCTTTGTATCCAACTTCAAATTACAAGAAATTGGTTGAAGATATTATGAAGAATAATTATTTTATTCATTTTTCAGGCAAATATCCCCTTTATTATAGATAATATGTTTAGTAAGATTTTAAAAATATTGACTAATTCCACAATTACTTATGGGATTACCGTAAATAATGAAGCAAAGGAAATTAGAATTCTTTTAGATAAACTTATCCCATTGATTGATCAGAGTGATGAAATTGTTGTTCTTCAGGATATAACAAATGAGAGTCAAGAAGTAACTAACGTTTTAAATTCCTATGGAAATAAAATTAAAAGAATTACTTCTTTTTTAGATGGAGATTTTGCAACTTTTAAAAATAATTTGATTAAAAAGGCTTCAAAAAAATATCTTTTCCAAATAGACGCTGATGAATATCCAACAACAGAATTAATTACAAATATAAAATGGTTTCTTTTAAAAAACTATAAGACGGATTGTTTTTTGGTTCCAAGAATTAATATTGTAAATGGTATTACAACTGAAGATATTAATAATTGGGGATGGGAAATTAATGATAAGGGTTATGTAAATTTTCCAGATTTTCAAAATAGAATTTTTAGACTTAAAAGGAATATTAGATGGCAAAATAAAATCCACGAAATTCTTGTTAATCAAAAAAAAACAAAAAAAATTAAAGCAAATGAAAAATTCTGCCTTATCCATATAAAGGATATAGACAATCAAAAAAGTCAGAATTTTTTTTACGATACACTATAATTTTAAAATTTTATGAAAATTAGAGTTATTTTCGATTTAGAAGTTTTAGGAAATTCATACAAAAATAATCAAACAGGTATATTTAGAGTTACTTATGAATTATTAAGAAGATTTATGTTTAATAATAAACTTGATGTTCTTTATTCTAATTTTAACTTTAATAATGATAGAAAGATGAAATCTAAGATTGGGCGATTTCTCTCAGATGAAGATTTGTCTATAAAAAGTGTCAATAGCTGTGAAAGAATTAAGTTTATACCTTTTAGAAAGGAAAAACTATTTAAAAAAATATACAGAAAATTTGGAATATTTGATTATCAAATAAAATTTAATAGTCAAATTAATAATAGTCAAATATATCACACTTTATATTATCCAATTCATTTCAGTTTACAAAAATATCAACATATAAAAAAAATAGTAACAATTCATGATTTGATTCCAATTCTTTTTCCCCAATATAATGCTAATACAGAATTATTGGAAAAAACAATTTATTCTGTTGGTTCAAATAATTTCGTAATTTGTGTTTCGGAGAATACAAAAAAAGATTTACTAAAATATGCGCCACAGATTGATCCCAACAAAGTATTTGTAAGTCTTTTAGCAGCATCAAAAGATTTTTTTTATAAATGTGATGATGAGAAGAAGTTTTCTGAAGTTCAAAAAAAATATAATATTCCTAATAAGTATTTTTTAAGTCTTAGTACTTTGGAACCACGAAAAAATATAGATCACGTCATTAGAAGTTTTGTAAAAATGATTATTGATAGAAAGATTAATGATCTTAGTTTGGTTTTAGTAGGTAACAAAGGTTGGGATTTTGATAATATATTCAAGGAGTATGAAAATGCAAAAGAGCTTAAGGATAAAATAATTATCACGGGTCATATTCCAGATGAGGATTTGGCAAGTATATATAGCAATGCAAATTCTTTTTATTATATGTCCTTTTATGAGGGGTTTGGCCTACCTCCGTTAGAAGCAATGCAATGCGGAACTGCTGTAGTAGTTTCAAACACATCATCTTTGCCAGAGGTTGTAGGTGATGCTGGGATTTTATTAGACCCAACAGACCAGGACCAACTTGTTGATACAATGTGGGAGATTTATGATAATGATGAGTATAGACAAGATTTAGGTAGAAAAGCAATAGAGCAGTCTAAAAATTTTTCTTGGGAAAAAACTGTTGCTGAGCATTTGAAGATTTATGAAACAATTCTGCAATTTTAATGTAATTTGTAAATAATTTTGAAAAAAAGGCTTCTATATTTTATGCCAGATAATCCAATTTCTGGAAAAGCAGGCAATACAACTAGGCTCAATCAGTTGCTTTCAATTTTTAATGAAAATGAAAATCTGGAGATTACTTTTGTTTCCCTGAGAGATTGGGGGATGTGGAATAATAATGATGAAGTTTTATTCAAACAAAAATATCCTAACATCAGTTTTTATTTATTAGATAAGAAATACAAAAAAAACTTCTTTAAGTATTTCTTTTTGTATAAAATACCTTATTTTTTTAAAAATAATTCGATTGATTTAACAAGCTTCATTTTGCGAAAAGAATTTTCAGAAATTATGAAGAAGAATTCTTTTGATACTGCAATTATTAGCTACGCAGTTTGGGGTAAATTAGTTGAAGGTCTTTCTGATAATGTTTATAAAATTATTGATACTCATGATTTTATAACTGCTCAAAGTCGAGTTAAAGAGAATAAGATTGGAAAACTTTTTCAAGACGAAATTAGTATTCTGCGAAAATTTAATGAAATTTGGACTTATTCAATAGAAGAAGCTTACATTTTTGAACAATTTACGGGTAAAAAGATTACTTTAATGCCGGTGTCATTTCCTTTTAAGTATAATCAACATACAAATGATTTTAAGTATGATGTGATTTATGTTGCAAGTGATAATCCGCATAATGTCATAGGTATACATTGGTTTTTACAACAAGTATTACCAAATTTAAATAATGTTATCATTCATTTGATTGGAAAAATTTGTAATAAAATTTCTGAAGATTATCCCAATGTCATAAAACATGGCGTTGTGGATGATATCGATTCATTCTATAAGCAAGCGAGAATAGCAATATGTCCAATGCTAAGTGGGACTGGTATTAAAATAAAAGTTTTAGAAGCGCTATCGTTTGGCCTGCCAGTTGTTACTAACAGAAGAGGTGTAGATGGACTTATTAACAAAACTAATAATGGTTGTGTCGTTGTAGAAGATTATCAGGACTTTGCCAATGCCATAATAAGGTTAATAAGCGATGATGATTATTATGAAAAAATTAAATCTAATGCAATTAATTATTTTTCAGAAAATCACAATCCAGAAACAGAAAAAAAAATAATAAATATATCTTTGTAAAAAAAGTTTGAAGAAGAAGGTACTTGTAGATTTGGAACGTTTGCGCTATCCTAACTCAGGCATTGCATCTGTGTTTAGAAATTTAGCCAAAGGTTTGTTGACTTTAGACTCTAGTCTTATTTTGGATTTTTTTGGACCGATAGACGGAATCAGGAAATATATTCCAAAATCTAATATTGTTAACAGACACGTGTGGAATAAGTTTGCGGATATTTTTAGTTCTAGTTATGATTTGGTCCATGTAAGCCACCAATTATCTCCTTACTTCAAAAAAAATTATTCTAAAACAAAAAAGGTTGTCACTTTGCACGATCTTAATTTTTTACACGAAAATTTCAAAAGTACCAAAAAGCTTAAAATGCTTTACAAGGTTAATAGAAGTTTAAAGTACACTGACCATATTGTATGTATATCGAATTTTGTTAAAGACGATTTTGAGAAAAATAAACATCTTTTTGATTTGAAAAAACTAAAATCAACGGAAGTTATTTATAACGGAATTACCTTTCCTGAAAAAAAAGAATGTCAGATTAAGGATTTTCCACTTCTCAGAGACAAAAAATATCTTCTAAATATTGGTGTTTTATTTCCTAAAAAAAACCAATTACCATTGATTAAAATGCTAAAGTTTCTGGAAGAAGATTTGGTTTTAGTAGTATCTGGAAGTAAGAAAGATTATGAAGATCAGATTTTAGAAGAAATTAAAGTAAATGGCTTAGAAAACAGAGTTCACATTCTAAGAAACATTAGTAACAAAGAAAAATTTGGACTTTTAAAAAACTGTGAAGCACTTTGTCAACCTTCTCTAGCGGAAGGATTTGGGATTCCTCCAATCGAAGCAATGTATTTCGGAAGGCCTGTTTTCTTATCAACTTATACCAGTCTTCCTGAGGTTGGAGGTGATGTGGCTTTTTACTTTCAAAGTTTCGACCCGCAAGAAATGGCGAATGTCATTCTCCAAGGTCTTGAAAAATATAAAACCCAACCGGAACTGGAAAAAAAGTTGACAGATTGGGCTTTACAATTTGATTACAAAGTCATGGCAAAACAATACCACGATTTGTATGAAAGGATTTTGGAAAATTAATTCTGAAATTCCAAAACAGTTTTCTCAATAATTTTCACACAATCTAAAAGTTGTTCTTTCGTAATGACCAAAGGCGGTGCAAGTCTAATAATATTTCCATGAGTTGGTTTTGCAAGAAGACCATTTTCTTTCAGTTTTACACAAAGATTCCAGGCGGTTTTACTATCTGGAGTGTCATTAATAAGAATAGCATTCAATAAACCTTTTCCACGAACTTTTGTAATTAAATCTGTTTTTTGAATTAATTTTTCAATTTCAGAACGGAACAGTTGGCCTAATTCTTCAGCTCTTTCGGATAATTTTTCTTCAGCCACAACATCCAAAGCCGCAACAGCTACTGCACAAGCAATTGGATTGCCTCCGAATGTAGAACCATGTTGACCAGGTTTGATGACATTCATTATCTCATCATTTGCTAAAACTGCAGAAACAGGATACATTCCTCCAGAAAGAGCTTTTCCTAAAATCAAAATATCAGGTTGAACATTCTCGTGATGACAAGCAATTAATTTTCCAGTTCTTGCGATGCCGGTTTGGACTTCATCAGCAATGAAAAGCACGTTATATTTTTTACAAAGTTCTGAAGCTTTTTTCAAAAATCCTTCATCCGGCACAAAAACTCCAGCCTCACCTTGGATTGGCTCTGCTAAGAAAGCTGCAATATTTTGTGAATCTTGTTTTAAAACTTCTTCTAAAGCAGTTAAATCATTGTAAGGAATTTTCTCAAAACCTGGTGTGAAAGGTCCATAGTTTTGATTAGCATCGGGATCATTGGAAAACGAAACAATTGTAGTTGTTCTTCCGTGGAAGTTGTTTTCACAAACAATTATTTTTGCAGCATTTTCAGAAATTCCTTTTACTTCGTAGCTCCATTTTCTGGCTAATTTCACTGCTGTTTCCACCGCTTCAGCACCGGAATTCATAGGAAGAACTTTATCGAATCCGAAAAGTGTTGTGATTTTTTTCTCGTATTCTCCAAGATTAGCATTATAAAAAGCTCTTGAAGTTAAGGCTAATTTTTTAGCCTGATAGACTAACGCTTCTACAATTTTTGGATGAGAATGACCTTGGTTCACAGCAGAGTAAGCTGAGAGAAAATCATAATATTGCTTACCCTCAACATCCCAAACAAAAACGCCTTCACCTTTTTCTAAAACCACAGGAAGTGGATGATAATTGTGAGCGCCGTATTGATTTTCTAAGTCAATGAAATATTGATAAGACTTGTTTTCCATAATAAAGATTTTGCCAAAAATAGTAATAAGAATGCTATTGGTAATAATAAAAATGCCTAACTTTTAAAGTCAGGCATTTTTATCTATAAGGATGATAATCTTTAGATATGATTATCAAAACTTTTGTCCATTACAAAATCTTCCATAAACTTGGTAGTGTAATTTCCAGCAAGGAAATCCTCATTTTCCAATAATTGTCTGTGGAAAGGAATGGTAGTTTTCACCCCTTCGATGTAAAATTCTTCCAAAGCACGTCTCATTTTTGCAATCGCTTCTTCTCTTGTTTGAGCAGTCACAATTAATTTCGCAATCATAGAATCGTAGTTAGACGGAATTGTATACCCAGAATAAACGTGCGTATCCACTCTTACACCGTGTCCACCAGGAATATTAAGTTCTTTAATTTTTCCAGGAGAAGGACGGAAATCCGCATAAGGATCTTCGGCGTTGATTCTGCACTCGATAGCGTGCATTTTTGGATAATAATTTTTTCCGCTGATTGGCGTTCCAGAAGCTAATAGAATCTGCTCACGAATCAAATCATAATCTACAACTTGCTCTGTGATTGGGTGTTCTACCTGGATTCTGGTATTCATTTCCATAAAATAGAAATTTCTGTGTTTGTCTACCAAAAATTCGATAGTTCCAACACCTTCGTATCCAATATATTCAGCCGCTTTTACTGCAGCCGCTCCCATTTTTTCACGAAGTTCATCCGTCATAAAAGGAGAAGGGGTTTCTTCAATCAGTTTTTGATTTCTTCTTTGGATAGAACAATCTCTTTCAGAAAGGTGGCAAGCTTTACCAAATTGATCTCCAGCAATCTGAATCTCAATGTGTCTAGGCTCTTCGATTAGTTTTTCCATATACATTCCACCATTTCCAAAAGCAGCAACAGCTTCTTGGATTGCAGAATCCCAATGTTCTTTCAAATCTTCTTCTTTCCAAACAGCTCTCATCCCTTTTCCACCACCACCAGCAGTAGCTTTGATCATCACAGGATAACCCACTACTTTTGCCGTAGCTTTTGCGTCTTCGTAAGAATCAATCAAACCATCAGAACCAGGAACACATGGGATTCCAGCTTCTTTCATAGTCGCTTTAGCCGTAGCTTTGTCGCCCATTTTTTCGATTTGCTCAGGAGTTGCTCCGATGAATTTGATTCCGTTTTTAGCACAGATTCTAGAGAAATTTGCGTTCTCTGAAAGGAATCCATAACCTGGATGAATTGCGTCTGCATTAGTAATTTCTGCAGCAGCAATAATATTAGGAATTTTAAGATAAGAGTCTTTGCTCATCGCAGGGCCGATGCAAACTGCCTCGTCTGCAAAACGAACATGGAGACTATCTTTATCCGCTGTAGAATAAACGGCAACGGTTTTTATCCCCATTTCTTTTGCCGTACGCAAGATCCGCATTGCGATCTCACCACGGTTTGCGATTAATATTTTTTTGAACATCCTTTTATAATTAAATATTAAGAATTAAAAATTAAGATAAAGTGCATCAATTAATAATCACTTATAATTTATCAATTATATTAAGATGGGTCTACTAAAAATAATGGTTGATCATATTCTACAGGAGAAGAATCCTCTACCAATATTTTTACAATTTTTCCGCTAACTTCTGACTCGATTTGGTTGAAAAGTTTCATTGCTTCTATTACACAAACCACTTTTCCTTCTGTTACAGAATCGCCTACGTTTACGAAAACATCTTTATCTGGAGAAGGTTTTCTGTAGAAAGTTCCAATCATTGGAGATTTGATAGTAATATATTTGCTGTCATCAGCAGAACTAGCTGCGTCAGAAGTAGCAACAGGAGCAGAAGCTTGATTTGCAACCGGTGCAGAAACTGGAGCCTGATAAGCAACTTGTGGAGTTAAATAGCTTACTGCTTCACCTCCTAGTGGGGTTTTGATATAGATCTCGAAGTCTTTATTTTTATATTTCACTTCGGAAACACCTGCCTTTGCAACAAATCTTACAAGATTCTGAATGTCTTTTATATCCATAAATTTTTTAAATTATTTTGAACGCCAAATATAATAAAAAACCACTCAAATTGATAAAATCCGAGTGGTTTTTTATGCTAAGTATAAGATTATCGAAAGATAAATCTTAGTTTTCTTCTGTAGTTTCTACATTTTTCTCTACTACAACTTTTCCTCTGTAATAAAGTTTTCCTTCGTGCCAGTGCGCTCTGTGGTATAAGTGCATTTCGCCAGACGTAGCGTCTTTTGCCAATTGAGGAACTACTGCTTTGTAGTGAGTTCTTCTTTTATCTCTTCTTGTAGACGACTGTCTTCTTTTAGGATGTGCCATTGTTAGTACTTTTTAAAAAATTCTTGCGAATTGTATTGTTATTGCTTAATTATTATCTTTCAATTTTTTCAAAGCTTCCCATCGGGGGTCTGTGCTTTCTTCTTCCTCTTCGACTATTTTTGGACTGTATTGGTCTAATATCTTTTGATATTCATCATTGTCTCTTACAGATGGTGCTAATTTTTTCATCGGAATAGATAAAACTACTGCTTCATATATAAGGTTAGCAAGGTTGAATTCGCCATCTTTTTTATTGATGGTAATGACATCTTCATCGCTGTCATCATATTCTTCCCCAAATTTTACAAGGATTTTCAAATCATTCTCAATATTTTCAGAAAATTCATCATTGCTAATATCACAAATCAATTGAACGGTTCCTGAAACATTAATGAAGAACTCCAAAAAAGTAGTATGCTTGTCCAAAAGAACATTAGCATTGATTTTTGGATTAAAAAATTCCTGCTCAGTCTCAAATAAATCAAAGAACTCTTGGTCGATTTCAAATACGAAATCGTGTTTTCCCGGTTTTAAGCCTATAAAGGCAACGTCATAGTTTCTAATTCTGTCCATAAAAACGGTTTGCAAAAATAATTTATTTTTTTTAAATAACAAAATCTTTTTTGGAAATACTTGACTTGCAAAAATTTACTCCTCAAAAACTGATTTTTCGTCTAGTTATTTTCAATCGGAAGGTCTTCGTCTATCCCATTATTTGCGTGAGAAGCTTTCGGACGAAGACGATTGCTCATCAAATCGTGGTACTCTTCTCTGTTCTTAAAAATCTCGACAGCTGTAAAAATTGCTTCGGAGAAAGAAGTTTCGTCTGCCAGATTTTTTCCCGCAATATCATAGGCAACGCCGTGGTCTGGAGATGTTCTGATGAAAGGCAAACCCGCAGAATAATTCACGCCTTCTTCATAAGCGATTGTTTTGAAAGGTGCCAAACCTTGGTCGTGATACATCGCTAAAACTGCATCGAAAGCTTTATATTTTTCTGGTTGGAAAAAACTATCCGCCGGATATGGACCAAAAGCTAAAGTTCCATTATTGAAAAGTTCTTTTATCGCAGGTTTAATGATTTCGATTTCTTCTTTACCGATTACACCGCCATCGCCAGCGTGAGGATTGAGTCCTAGAACTGCAATTTTCGGTTTTTCTACACAGAAATCTTCTTTCAAAGTTTTTACCAATTGAGTGATTTGCTTTTTCAGTTTTTCTTTGGAAATATTCTGAGCAATCTCTGAAACCGGAATATGATGCGTGGAAACAGCGACTTTCAAATCGTTGGTTACCATAAACATTACTGCTTTTTTACCTGCTCTTTCTTCGAAATAACCTGTATGTCCAGCGTGAGCAAAACCGTATTTCATCATCTCGTCCTTATTAATAGGAGCGGTTACGATAACATCTACTTCATTATTAAGAAGAGCTTGTGTTGCAGATGCCAAAGAATCGATTGCCATTTTTGTGGATTCTTCCGTTGGAACACCGAATTCTACATTGCTGTTCTCTTTGGTGAGATTCACCATATTGATTTTCCCAGACTGTGCTTCTCTTGCAGAATTGATGTAATTGAAGTTGGTCTGAAGCTTGAGAATGTTTTTCTGATAAGTGAACAGTTTACCCGAACCAAAAATAACCGGCGTAAAAAAATCTGTTATGCTTTTATCTTTCAGAGATTTTAGAATAATCTCTGGTCCGATTCCGTTGAAATCGCCGATTGAAATTCCTACTCTGATTTTATGATGTTTGGAGCTCATTTGTTTATCTTTGACATTTAAAAAGAATTTTACAAATTTAGTTTTTTTTAGGATAGGTTTTGGTAGGAAAAGGCTTGTATTTGAAAGTTAGAACTTCTTTTGGAGACAAAGCCCATAGCCCCGATTGCAACGGCATCCTTTTTCTTTTTTTTGCTAAAAAAGAAAAAGATAGAGTGGAAAGCGGGATTAAGCTCCTAAAAATTTTAACAATATTAATTATACAAATGTTTACAGGAATTATAGAAGCGACCGGAAAGGTTGAAAAAATCGATAGAAATGAAGGTAATATTGATTTTGTGTTGAGTTGTCCTTTTGCTCAGGAACTGAAAATCGACCAAAGTCTGGCGCACAACGGCTGTTGCCTGACAGTTGTGGAAATAAACAGTGATTCTTACAAGGTGACGGCAATCAACGAAACGCTTGAAAAAACGAATCTTGGTGCGTGGAATGTTGGAACGGAAGTGAATTTGGAACGTTGTTTGAAATTCGAAGGTAGGTTGGACGGTCATATTGTGCAAGGTCACGTGGACAAAACTGGAGTTGTGAAAAGTATCGAAGACCAAAACGGAAGTTATTTCATTACAGTTTCTTACGAGGAAACCAACGAATATACGACGGTTCCACAAGGTTCTATCACGCTGAACGGAACGAGTCTGACGGTTGCTGAAAGTGGAACAAATCAGTTTTCTGTGGCAATAATTCCGTACACTTGGGAGTTTACAAATATGAAGCATTTGAAAATTGGCGATATTGTGAATTTGGAATTCGACATCATTGGAAAATATGTTGCAAAGCTTTTGAAATCGCCATTGTCTAATATGGTGCAAAAATATCAATAGAATTGTCAACTGCATAGACCTCCAAAAACACAAAACAATATTTGAAAAAGCAAAATGCCATTAACTGATTATAAAGGTTACCGATTAAGAAATAGGGTTTTCATTGGATTTCTCGCTATTTGTTTTCTGAGTGTCATTACTTCGGCTACTTTGTCTTATGTAATTTTGAGAGACAATGCAAAGAAGCAAAGCCAGACGGATATGCAAACCAAGTCCGAAGCTCTTATGTCTTCTTTGGATTATGCGCTCAGTCATTCTCAGGTTGAAACCAAAGATATTCCTAAAATTCTTGAAAATGAAATTTACGAAATTGCGGATATCAATAAACACGACATTGTTATCTACGACCTGAATGGTAATTATCTTTTGTCTAACAAAGACCCGAATCTTGTTGCCCAGAAGAAAATGCCCGCAGATGTCATAAATGCTATTAAGAAAAACGGTAAACAATACGATGATAAAGCTTACGACGAAAAACTGAAAGCGACGATTGTTTCTTCTTATATGGTGTTGAAGAATAATATGTTAGAAAATATTGCTTATGTGTATTTTCCGTATTATCACAACGAGAGTGCTTATATGGAGGTTTTCAAAGAGTATTTTATTTACATCATTGGTGTCAATCTTCTTATTATATTGTTCAGTATTTGGTTTAGTTGGATTATTTCGAATAATTTGACGGAAGCAATTATCCGATTTACGTCGATGATTAGTAAAATCAATTTGTTTGATAAAAATCTGCATCCTATCAGATATTATAAAAATGATGAGCTGAATGCTTTGGTTAAGGCTTACAACAAAATGATTGCAGAAATTGCTGACCAGCGTGAACGTCTCAGTTATATAGAAAAACAATCGGCTTGGCAGGAAATGGCAAAACAAGTAGCACACGAGGTGAAAAATCCGTTGACGCCAATGAAGCTGATGATGCAAAACTTCGAAAGGAAATTTGACCCGAACGACCCAAATAACGCTGCTAAAGTTAAAAATCTAAGTGAAATTATCATCGGACAAATCGATGTTATCAGTAGAGTAGCAAGTGCATTTTCTGAATTTGCACAGTTGCCTCAGAAAAATGATGAAGAGATTTCTCTCAATAAAGAAGTGAAAAATGTGTTGACGATTTTCAGTGATGAAAATATTTTTGTTCACGCCAATCACGATAATATTCCGATGAAAATTGACAGAGATTATCTTTCGAGAATTATAACTAACCTTGTGACCAACGCAAGTCAGGCAAAAGCTGATGATAGAAAGTCCGTCATCAATGTAGATTTGGAAAAAATTGAAAAACGAATCCGAATCACGGTTCAAGATAATGGAGTAGGGATTTCTGAAGATAAAATAACAAAGATTTTCGACCCGAATTTCACTTCCAAAAATAGTGGAATGGGAATAGGGTTGACAATGGTAAAACGTATGGTCGAAGATTACAACGGGACGATAACTGTAGTTTCTGCGCCTGATAAAGGTGCGACATTCACCATCTCGATGCCTTCAAATCTTTAGATGAAGCCTTTCAAATTTCAAAAATTTTCAATTCAGCAAGATAAATCGGTTTTCCGAGTAGGGACGGATGCGGTTTTGTTGGGGATTTTGTCCAATGTTTATCAAGCAAAACAAATTCTGGAAGTAGGAACTGGAACAGGAATTATTTCTCTAATGTTGGCTCAAAGAAATTCTAATGCCAACATCTTAGCAATTGATATTAATTCAGAAGCAGTCAGTATTTCTCAAGCTAATTTTTCGAATTCTCCTTTTTCCGATAGAATCAAAAGTTGGCTTCAGGATTTTAAAAACTTTGAAAACCAAGAAAGATTTGATTTAATCATTTCGAATCCACCTTATTTTGAAATCAACAATTCTGAAAAAGATATTCTGGCAAGACAAAGACTGGAATTAGATTTCTCTGATTTGATTCAAAAAGCTTCGCAATTACTTTCTGATGAAGGTTTGTTTTCTGTTATTATTCCAATTGATTCCGAAAAACAATTCACTCAAATTTGCCTAGAGAATAATCTGTTTCTTAAAAGAAAAGTCATCATCAAAGGAATCAAAACAGCTGAACCGAAAAGAGTAGTTTTAGAATATTCATTCCAACAATCAGAAGTTAAAGAAGAAAATTTCATCATAGAAAAATCGCCAAGAGTTTACTCTGATGAATATCTTGATCTTACAAAAGACTTCCATTTATTCAATAAAAAACCTCTCTGAATTTTCAAAGAGGTTTGTATTTTATACAATTTTAGAATTGAATCTAACATCTAAATTCTAATCTCTAACTTCTACGTTTTATTCGAATAATTCTGCTGTATCCAAAACAGAAACTTGTCCGTTTTCGCATCGGATGGCTTCGCCAGGATAATTTTGAATCATATGATAATCGTGCGTCGCCATTACAACTGCGCAATGGTTTTCTTCAGCCAGATTTTTTAAAAGCGTCATAATGTCGTTAGACGTTTCTGGGTCAAGATTTCCCGTTGGCTCATCTGCAAGGATCAATTCCGGATGATTTAGTAAAGCTCTTGCAATCGCTGCACGTTGTTGCTCGCCACCAGAAAGTTGATGAGGCATTTTGTGCTTTTTGGTTTTCATCCCAACGCTTGACAAAACTTCATCAATTCTTGTTTCCATTTTTAATTTGTCTTTCCAGCCGGTTGCTTGTAGAACAAAAAGAAGATTCTTCTCAATATTTCTATCAGATAACAATTGGAAATCCTGGAAAACAATTCCTAATTTTCTTCTCAGGTTAGGAACGTCAGACTGTTTCAATTTTTTCAAATCAAAACCTGCGACTTGTCCGCTTCCGCCTTGTAAAGGAAGTTGTCCGTAAAGTACTTTCAAAAGAGAACTTTTTCCGGAACCTGTTTTTCCAATCAGGTAGCAGAATTTTCCTTTCTTGATATGAAGGTCAACATCATTCAGGACAGTGAAGTTTTTCTGAACAATTTTGGCACTGCTCAAATCTATAATATCGACTCCAGGGTCATTTCTGTGCGGCATAATTTCAAATTGAAAGTTGTGAAACTCAAAAATAGCAAAAACTTATTTTTTGTCCTCTACTTTTGGCAAATTTTAACAACAAAAAATGTCTGAAAATAAATCCAGACATCTTTGTATATGATAATTTTGAAGGAATTATCTCTTAGCGCGTGCTGCACTAACAGTTAAGCTCTTTCTGCCTTTTGCTCTTCTAGCTGCCAACACTCTTCTTCCGTTTGGTGTAGACATTCTTTCACGGAAACCGTGCTTGTTTCTTCTTTTTCTTTCAGATGGTTGGAATGTTCTTTTACTCATCACTAATATATTTAGTTCGTAATTCTATTAAATTTTCAGATTGCAAATATAGAGATTTTATTTTGAGTGGCAAATATTTAAAAACTTTTTTATGTTAATTTTTCACTTTCTATTGATTCCAATTATTTGGGCAGCTTCATCCGTCTTCCGTTCCCAATCTTTTTTGCAGACTATTTCAGATCAAATAGAACTTTTGTACAAGCAAAAAAGGATTTCCACTCAAGCCGGGGTGCGCTTCGCCAAGTTCAAAATTCAAAATGAATTTAACTTTATCAAAAAAACTTGGATTGGCTAGTGATATGAATTCCTTCAATAAATAATTATAGATTTGTAGTAAAGAACTAAACAATTATGAAAACTATCTCTTTTATACTGAAAGTTATTTCTTTTGTGGTTTTGTTATTTATCTGGATCTTTACTATTGTTAATTTTAGGAACCTGCAAGAAACCATTCCAATTCATTATAATCTTGATGGAACTCCTGATGGATTTGGTTCAAGAAGTACAATTTGGTTTGAAACAGGTCTAACTTCAGTTTTGTTCTTATTTTTAATATATGTTTCGAAAAAAACGAATTTCCCTCTACTGAATATTCCCCAAAATATAAAAGACAATCCTATTCTTACTGAATTTGTTGTAAGTGTTCTTTTATTAATAATAATGCTGATATTTGCAGATATTAATTATGAAAGTATACAGAATGCTTTAGGAAAAACCAAGGGATTAAGTTCGACAATGAATTACTCGCTAGGCTTAGTTTTTATTTTTGTCGCTGGACTTCTAGTTTATTCTTACAAAATCTCAAAACGCCAAAATCTACAAGGCTGATTAAATGAAATCTATATACAATCTTTCTATCCATATCATGATTTTCGGGATGAAAATCTTTTCACTCTTTGATTCCAAAACCAAAAAAGGAGTTCGAGGAAGAAAAGAATCGTTGAAAATTGTTCAAGAAAAAATCCAAGGGCAAAAAGTGCTTTGGATGCACGCTGCTAGTCTTGGTGAGTATGAGCAAGGTCTTCCTGTTCTCGAAAAACTAAAAGAACAATTCCCAGAACATAAAACTTTGGTAACTTTTTTTTCACCTTCGGGTTATGAAAATGTGAAAAAAAGAAAACAGATTGCCGATGCAGTTTGTTATTTACCTTTCGATAGAAAAAAAGACGTGAGAGAATTTGTTTCCACTTTCGATACGGAGATTTTCTTCACGGTGAAATATGACTATTGGTACAATCTTCTTGGAGAATTAAAAAATCGAGGAACAAAAATCTATGTGATTTCAGCTTTGTTTTATGAGCATCAGGTTTTCTTTGAAAGTTATGGAAAATGGTTTGCAAACCAGCTTAAGAAAAATATTGATTGGTTTTTTCATCAGACGATTAAATCTCAGGCTTTGGCGAAAAAACTCGGTTTAAATAATTCTACAGTTTCTGGAGATACAAGATTTGATAGAGTGAAACAGTTTCTTGATAGAGACAACCATCTCGAGTTTATAGAAGAATTCAAAGGTAATCAAAAACTGATTGTGTTTGGAAGCAGTTGGCAGGCAGAAGAAGATATTGCTCAGGTTGTTGCAAAAAAACTTCCTGAAATTAAAATAGTTATTGCACCGCACGACTTGCAGCGCGTTGCGCATCTGCAAAAATTGTTTCCGAACGCTATATTATACAGTTCTCTTACAAATTCTCACGCTCCAGAATTCTCAAATTCTCAAATTCTAATCATCGATAGCATTGGAAAACTTTCCAAATTGTATTCTTATGCAGATTTGGCAGTTGTTGGTGGTGGATTTCATTCGGCGGGATTACACAATATTTTGGAAGCGGCGGTTTATGGTGTTCCTGTGGTTTTCGGAAATCAATACAAGAAAAACCCTGAAGCTGATGCGTTGATTGAAGCTAAAGGTGGAAAAAGTTTTGATGATTTTGTGGTCGCGTCGGCTTTCATTACAGAAGTGATTAAAAAAGATTCCCAAACCGAGGGCGAAGAAAAATCTTACCTGAAAGAAATGTCGGAAAAAGCCTTTGAATTTGTCAATTCTCAACCTAATTCTACGGAGATTATTGTGAAGAAAATTTTGTCTTTATGAAAATTAAGCTTTCTATTCTATTGATTTTAACTTCGGTTTTGAGCTTTTCTCAAGACAAGAAAACTATCAAAAAATTTGTCGAAAGTTTTGTTGAATACAGGATGAAAGAAGGAAAATTCATCAAAAGAACAACTGATTTATTAGCTGTTGGAATGTTGCCTGATGAAACAATAATGAATTGCAAATTATTAACGATTCATTTTACTTCAATCGATTTGCTTAGTGGTTTTCCTTATAAAAATGTCTTTAAAGTAAAAGATTTCAAAACAATAGTTTATGAGAATGAATTTGCTCATAATTTTAATGGAATTTTTAAAAAGATGCCTTATGAAATTTTTAATCTTGCAAAATATGATTACAACTACAATCCTAGAATGTGGAATTTTGTATTTAATAATAAAAGTGAAATTGAAATTATTTACGGATTTCAAGGGGATTTTGAACTAGTAGAATTTTTGAAAACGAAAGGGTTTAAATTTTCTAAAGACTTCAAAAAAGATATGGGCCTTGATTAATATTACCTCAAAAATCCCTCACTCTTGATATTTTTTACAATCAATTCAAAATGGTCAGGAATATTCTCGCATTGCAACCAATTAAAATCAAAACTATTATTGATACATAGTTTTTCAAAATAAAGTGTTTCGTGGATTTGGAAATCGATGTCACTGAGAAGTTCATCAAATTCCATCCAGTAATCTTGATCCAGTTTTTTGATTTGGATTAATGCTTTGATGATTTTGTTGATGAGGTAAATGTAAAGTTTGTAAACCGCATCGAATCTCTGACGTCCCAGTTTTTCGTTGTGTTCAAGGATTTTATTAATTAAAAATAAATTCAGATAAACATCCCCAAATTTATCCGTCGTGATTTTCACATGTTCCGTTATTTCTGCGCTCAGTTTTCTGATCAAAACCAAAAAATATTTCTGATTGGCAACATATTTTGAAATCTCCGTAACTCTTTCGCTGATGATTTCTTCCATCGCATTTCGTTTGTCATCAGTCGTTTCCGGATCGATGAGTTCGAAATATAATTTTTTGGAAAGCAATTTATCTTTCTTCAATAATCGGTAAATCAATCGGTCTTTCTCAATCGGAGAAAACTCGCTCAAAGCCTGTTTGAATTCTTTTGAATATTCCATTAATTAAAGATTTTAGAATATTTGATAAAACCGTTGAAAGCCCAATTAGCTGTATAATACAGAGATTTCAAAGTTGAAAATTTCATATAATTTTTGTAAACCAAATATTGATCCTTCATAATATTTGATTTTTTTCTGGAAACACTGTTGGGAAGCATTCTGTATTTTGACAAAGTTTTTTTCAGTGGTTTTCCTTGCGGGATTTTTTTCAAAAGTTCAAGCCACATCACGTGATCTTCACGTTTTGTGCCTTCCGGAAAATAAAATTTACCAACTCTTTTAGAATCATACATCGACGAAAGTAAAGATAACCGACAGGTTTTCAGTAGGTTATTAAAAGTCACGATTTTATCTGCTTCGAAATCTCCAATTTTTGTGGGATTAAGATTTTCATCACAACGGGAATAAGTGGAATAAGCTAATTCGGAGTTTTCTTTTTTCATAAATCCAACCATTTCTTCAAGGAAATTCGGTTTCCAAAAATCGTCTGCATCCAGAAATGTGATAAATCTTCCGCTTGCATTTTTCAATGAAATATTTCTTGCGTGACCAGCGCCACCATTTTTTTCAGCTTTAAAAACTTTAATTCTCGAATCTTCAATTTGTTCTAAAATTTCTACCGAATTATCTGTCGAACAATCATCAGTAATCAGCCATTCCCAATCTTGAAAAGTTTGGTTGAGGACAGAATTGATGGTTTCGTTCAAATATTTTGAAGAATTGTAACTCGGTGTAATGATTGAGATTTCTGGCACTTGCGATTTTTTACAAAGATAAAGATACAGACTTTAAGATAATAGGTTTTTAATTGTGAAAATTATTGAGGTTCGCTTTTGAAACTGATAAAGGATAAGGTGTCTAAATAATTATTATTGCTAATTGTTTTCAAATCCATAAATTTGTGTTCGTCAAATATTAGCTTAATTTGAAAAATGAAGAAAGTTTTATTTTTTCTATTCATTGTTTTGGTTTCTGTCCAGTGCAGAAAGGATGATGATAAACCCGCAACTGTTACAGAACCTAATCTTCAAGGTAGATGGTATGTAGTAAGTCATTCTGTTATAGACGATAGGACTGGTACGCCGGAATTAGCTGAGACGCAATACACAGATTGTGAAAAAAAGACATATATCGAATATTTGGACACTGGAAAGAGTGTTAGCGTGAGATATAGAGAAACTTTTTCGGAGTGTATTTTGGATTCCGAAGGTAGCTCTAATTATACTTGGGATAAGACGGCTAATACAATTAAACATAATTATACAAATAATTCAGTATTTGAATACAATATTGTTAAACTTACGGATAAAGAACTCGTTACCAAATTTTATTTTTTATCGGATTCTGGTGGCGTTTTTCACACCGTTTATGAATTAAAAACTTACAAAAGAAATTAAAAATAATGTTTTACGACCATCAGCAGATAGAAAAAAAGTGGCAGAAATACTGGGAAGACAATCAAACTTACAAGACTTCCGATAAAACAGACAAACCGAAATTTTACGTCCTCGATATGTTTCCGTATCCTTCCGGAGCTGGACTTCACGTGGGGCATCCGCTCGGTTATATTGCTTCTGATATCTATGCGCGATACAAAAGACATCAGGGTTTCAACGTTCTTCATCCGGTTGGTTACGATAGTTTCGGGCTTCCGGCGGAGCAATACGCCATCCAAACTGGAACGCATCCTGCCATTACGACTGAACAAAATATCACGAGATATGAGGAGCAATTAAGAAAGATTGGTTTCTCTTTCGACTGGAGTAGGGAAGTGAGAACTTCGGACGCTTCTTATTATAAATGGACGCAATGGATTTTTATTCAGTTGTTTCATTCTTGGTATAATAAAAATACAGACAAGGCAGAATCGATCGAAACCTTAATCCAACATTTTGAAGAAAAAGGAAGTGACGGATTAAATGCCAATCAAAATAAAGAACTGAATTTCACGGCAGAAGAATGGAAAAATGCTTCTGAAATTGATAAAGGTGCGATTTTATTAAATTATCGTTTGGCTTACAGAGCGGAAACGACTGTAAACTGGTGTCCTGCTTTGGGAACAGTTTTAGCGAATGATGAGGTGAAAGACGGAAAATCTGAAAGAGGTGGTTTCCCTGTTTTTCAAAAGAAAATGATGCAGTGGAGTATGAGAATCTCAGCATATTCTGAAAGATTGTTGCAAGGTCTGAAAACTTTGGATTGGCCACAACCTTTGAAAGATTCTCAGGAATATTGGATTGGAAAATCTCAAGGTGCTCAAGTAAGATTTGCAACTGAAAATGGAGAAACGATTGAAGTTTTCACGACAAGACCTGATACGATTTTTGGTGCAACTTTTATGGTTTTGGCACCGGAAAATCCTTTGGTTCAAAATTTAACAACTGAAGAACAAGCAACGGAAATCGCAACTTATATAGAAGAAACATCGAAAAAGACAGAGCGTGATAGAATGGCTGACGTGAAAAACGTGAGTGGTGCTTTCACAGGAAGTTATGCGATTAATCCTTTTAATGGGAACAAAATTCCTATTTATATTTCGGATTATGTGTTGATGGGTTACGGAACTGGAGCTGTGATGGCGGTTCCTGCACACGATGAGCGTGACCACAGATTTGCTAAGAAATTTAATTTAGAAATCATCAAAGTTGTAGAATCTGATGTGGATGTTCAGGAAGAAGCTTATGATTCTAAAGATTCGGTTTGTGTGAATTCTGATTTCTTGAATGGTCTTAATTATAATGATGCAAAAGCAAAAATCATTGCTGAAATCGAAAACAAAGGAATTGGTCACGGAACTACGAATTACAGACAGCGTGACGCGATTTTCTCTAGACAAAGATATTGGGGCGAGCCTGTTCCTATATATTATAAGGAAGGAATGCCTTACACTTTGCCAAATTCCGCTTTGCCTTTGGAACTTCCTGAGGTTGAGAAATATTTGCCGACAGAAGACGGCGACCCACCATTAGGAAACGCAAAAACATTTGCTTGGGACGAGGCGAATCAAAAAGTAGTTGATACAGATTTGATTGATGACAAAACAGTTTTCCCTTTAGAATTATCTACTATGCCAGGCTGGGCAGGAAGTTCTTGGTACTTCTTAAGATATATGGACCCAAATGATGATGAGGTTTTTGCTAAAAAAGAACTGACTGATTATTGGGGACAAGTTGATTTGTATATCGGCGGAAGCGAGCACGCAACCGGTCACTTGTTATATTCGCGTTTTTGGAATATGTTTCTGAAAGACAGAGGTTGCATTGAACAAAATGAGCCTTTCCAAAAGTTGATTAATCAAGGGATGATTTTGGG
>NZ_DAIQCG010000003.1:0-387912 GCF_036780765.1 Epilithonimonas sp. | reverse complement strand
GCATTGAACAAAATGAGCCTTTCCAAAAGTTGATTAATCAAGGGATGATTTTGGGTATGAGTGCTTTTGTTTATAGATTGGTTGTAAACTACAGAATTCCAACTAAAGAAAACTCTTTTGGAATGTTAGAGTCACAAGTTGTTAATCTAATAGTTTCACCAAAATTAAAGAAGTACTTTACAACTGTATCTAAGGACGAAGAATTCAATTTAAAGCAAAAAGAAGTCCTTGACTTTTATTCACCATTTATCACTACTCAAATTTTAGAAGTATTAAAAAAAGATGGAATAGAATCATTTAATTTAGATGTTTTTCCAGGAACTTTTAATTTTCAGAAAATACATATAGATATATCATTGTTAAAAGGAACATCTGACGAATTAGATGTTGACGCATTTAAAAAATGGAGACAAGAATTTTCCGATGCTGAATTTGTTTTAGATGATGAAGGAAAATACATTACTGAACGTGAAGTTGAAAAAATGTCCAAATCAAAATACAATGTTGTCAACCCTGATGATATCTGTAATGAATACGGAGCAGATGGTTTAAGATTGTATGAAATGTTCCTTGGTCCATTAGAACAATCCAAACCTTGGAACACGCAAGGTCTTAGCGGTGTTTATGGTTTCCTGAAAAAATTCTGGAATCTATATTTTGATGGTGATAATTTTTCTGTTTCTGATATAGAACCAACAAAAGAAGAATATAAAGTTTTGCACACGTTAATCAAGAAAGTGGTTTACGATATTGAGAATTTTTCTTTCAATACTTCGGTGTCTTCTTTTATGATTGCAGTGAACGAATTACAGAAATTAAAATGCAATAAACGCAATATTTTGCAACCTTTGGCTGTTATTATATCACCATATGCGCCACATATTTGCGAAGAGGTGTGGAATTTGCTGGGAAATAATGCCTCTATTGAATTTGAACAATTTCCAAGGCTTGATGAAAGCTATTTGATTGAAAATGAGGTAGATTATCCAGTGAGTTTCAATGGGAAAATGAAATTCAAAATCAAATTAGCCGCTGACTTAGGTAAAGAAGAAGTTGAAAAACTAATGATGGAGAATGATGACGTGAAGAAGTTTTTAGGAGAAAAATCAGTTAAAAATTTCATCTTCGTTCCAAAGAAAATCATTAATATTGTTATCTGATTTTAGAGAATCTTAAGAGATATTAAGAAAATTTATTATTCTTCAAATTGGAAAATGCTGGAATAAGAATCATAAATAATGGAGTGTAATTTTAATTATATTTCCTTAATGTTTTGAAAAGAGATAAAGAATTCATAAAAACCCTGCTTTTATTTAATTAATATTTAAAGTAAGTTAATTTAGTAGATAAAAAAATTAGAAGTCAAACCCGAAATAATTTTGCATTTTTCAAAAAATTGACTTTATTTTACACGATAAAATTTAACAATTATAATTTAGTTTTAATATGGAAATGAATGTTTCAAACACGGATGAGCAAGTAGTTGCTAGAAAAAAAGGAGGTCTTAATCCTGCGGTAATTATACCAATCTTATTTGCAATTGGTATTGCAATCTTTTTATTTGTTTTAGGTAATCCATCTAACTTTCAAGAGGATGCGCGTACAGCTGGCACAGCTTCAGTGGCATTTGCTGATATCAAAGGGACGGAATTACACCCTCACGGATTAGGCGTTATTTATATGGGAGGAGTTCTTGTTCCTGTGTTGATTACTTTTATGATTATCGTTATTGTTTTCGCTATTGAAAGAGCTATTGTATTGAACAAAGCTTCTGGAACTGGAAATGTTGATAATTTTGTTGTAAAAATCAGAAGCTTGCTTAACAAAAACAAAATCGATGAGGCTTTGGAAGAGTGCGATAAGCAACAAGGTTCTATCGGAAATGTTGTGAAAGAAGGTCTTACTACTTACAAAGCATTAGCTCACGATACAACTCTGGACAAAGAACAAAAAATGGCAGGTCTTAACAAAGCTATTGAAGAGGCTACAACTCTTGAGATGCCAATGTTAGAGAAAAATATGAACATCCTTTCTACATTAGGAACAGTTGCAACGTTGGTAGCATTGTTAGGAACAGTATTAGGTATGATTCGTTCATTCCAAGCGTTAGGAGAAGCAGGTGGAACACCAGATGCTGCTGCATTATCAATCGGTATCTCTGAGGCCTTGATGAATACAGCTTTAGGTATTGGTACTTCTGCAATTGCAATTATTCTTTATAACTATTTCACATCAAAAATTGATGGTTTGACTTACAAGATCGACGAGATCTCTATGAGCATCCAACAATCTTTTGCTGAGTTTCACTAAGAAACTGAGTGTTTTCTTAAAATGTAGTTTTATTACATTTTAAATTTCATCAAATAGTTAAATAGACAAAATAATGGCGAGAATTAAACCAAAAAGACATGGTGTAGCTCTAGATATGACAGCAATGTGTGATGTAACATTCTTACTTCTTACATTCTTCATTATGACTACCCAGTTCAAAAAGCCCGATGTGGCACAGATAAAACCGCCTTCTTCTATATCAGAGAAGTTACTTCCTGATGCTAGTCTTATGACTGTAAGTGTTACTCCGGATGGTGTGTTTTATTTTCAGCCTGTAGATAACGGGTCAGAAAAAATACAACTTTTGGATAAAATGGGAGCAAAGTACAATATGACTTTTACAAACCCAGAAAAAGCTGCATTTGCAAAAGTAGAAGCGGTAAGCGTACCAATGGGACAATTGAAAAGTTTTTTGAATCTGCCTGCAGAACAACAAAAAACTTACAAATCAAAAGAAGGTATTCCTATGGATAGTACAAATAAGCAATTAATTGATTGGGTAGAGCAGAGTCTTGCTGTTAATCCTAACTACAAGTTAGCGATTAAAGGTGATGTGACTACAAAATATCCAAAAGTTAAAAGCTTGTTTGAAGGTTTAAGAGATATTGATTTTCTTAAATTTTGGTTGATTACATCACAAGAGACAAATAAAAATTAATCAGTAAATGGCAGAAGTACAAGTAAAAGAGGATTCCGGGAAAGGCGGTAAGGTCCGCTCGAAAAAGCACAATCCCCGTGTAGATATGACTCCGATGGTTGATTTGAATTTCTTGATGTTGATGTTCTTTATGTTCACCACAACATTTAGTAAACCAAATGTGATGGATCTTGGTCTTCCGGCTAAGCCAAAGGAAAACCAGAAACCACCAGATACAGAAATCAAATTAAATAATTCAATTTCTATTATCATAGGAAAAGATAACAAAATTTTCTATCACCAACAAGATCAAGCTGGTCTTAACGATCAAACACTTGTTGAAACAAACTTTGATAGAGAAGGTATTACGAAAGTAATTGAGAGAGCAAAAGCTGGAGCCTCTGATAAAGAAAAATTCACAGTAATTATCAAGCCAACAGACGATGCAGTATATAAGAATTTTGTAGATATTCTTGATGAAATGGCTATCACTAAAAATGAAAGATATGGGGTTACCGATATCAAACCTTGGGAGTTAGCTATTTATAAAAAGAAAGTTGGAGAATAATTTCTTTCTACAAATATCATATTTAATATTATTAAAATGGCAGACGAAAATTTGAAGTACGATCTTTCTCTTGACGAGATTGTATTTGAAAATAGAAATAAAGAATATGGTGCGTACGATCTTAGAACTGCGTATCCTAAGTTGCTTACCAGATCTTTCTTGATAGGAACGGCTTTCTTTATTCTTCTTGCGGTTTCTCCTCTTGTCTATCTGAAAATTCAGCAAATGAATGCTAAAGATGCTGTGGAAGTAGATGCAAAGTTGGTAGATATCTTAGAAGATGAACCAATTATTGAGCAACCTAAAGAAGAAGAACCACCACCACCGCCGCCTCCAAAAGAGCCTGAACAGCAAGAGGTAATTCAGAATGTTGTTCCAGAGCCTAAAAAGGCGCCAAAGATTGAAACACCACCTCCGCCAATTACAAAACAATTGGAAACAACAACTGGGCTTGCTAACCAAGAAGGGGTTAAAACTCCTGCTTATACGCCACCACCGCCACCACCATCTAGTGGAACGGGTAAGGTTGCCGAGGTAAAACCTGTAACTAATGAAGTTTACGAATCTGTGGATCAAAATGCAGAATTCCCAGGTGGAACAAATTCATTCAGATCCAAATTCCAAAATAACTTTGATGCTAGTAATTTGGAAGGAGAAGGAACTCTTAAAACAGAGATTACGTTCGTTGTAGAAAAAGATGGATCTTTGACTCAAGTTAAAGCAACAGGTCCTAACTCAGATTTCAACAGAGAGGCTGAATCTACAGTTAAAGGAATTAAAACCAAATGGACTCCGGGTAAAGTTAATGGACAACCTGTAAGATCTAGATTTAGATTCCCAGTTACAATGAATTTCCAATAAGGATTTAATTTGTATTATTAATATATTATATAAAAGAGAAGTTTTTATAACTTCTCTTTTTTTTATTAAATTTGTGATATGTATAAATGGCTTTCTCTAGTTGTAGGATTTCTCTACATTGCTTTCGGTATCTTTATTATTGCTTATAGGTATCTGGAAATCGTAATATCTTATATTGCTTATCCTCTCGGAGCTTTATTAATTGTTTATGGTATTTTCAGATTTGTAAGAGCTATTATTGCGCTCAAAAATGATAATTAGAATGAAAAAAATATTTTTTCTATTCATGGCAATTCTAGCTGTGATTTACTCGTGTTCAAAAGATAAAGACGTTGACAATCCTAACAAAGGTGAAATTACCATAGAAGCAGACGAATCTTTCAAAAGTGTCTCAGAAGCTTTAGTAGAACGTTATACAGCACTCAACCCAAAAACCAAGATTAATCTTGTTATTAAAAAAGAAGATTTTGGACTGCTTGATCTTTTAGATAGAAAAGTAAGAGTGATTGTTATGTCTAGAGAATTATCTCAAAAAGAAAAAGAAGCTTACGATACTAAAGTAGATTTACCTTGGAAGCCTGCGAAATTTGCTGCTGATGCCGTTTTGTTTGTCGTTCCAAAAAATTCGCCTTTAGAATCTATTTCTATGGATGAGATTGCTAGCGAACTTCAGTCTGAAAAAAAACGTTTTATTTTTGATGGAACTAATTCCAGTAATCTTAATTTTATCGCGCAAAAATTTAGTAAAAACCCGTCCGATTTAAAATTTTCTATCATCAATGGAAACGAAAATGTTGTAGAACAACTTAAAAATTATCCAGACAAGATAGGTGTGATAAGCTACAATACAATTAGTCGTCCTTATGGAAAAGAAGCTGAAAAACTTCGCAACGAATTGAAAATACTGAAAGTCGTTAAGGGCAATAAATCGTATGATGTTTCCAATGATAGTTTAAAAAATATGACTTATCCATTTACAAGAATTTTATATTTCTTAACCAATGAAGGTTATTATGGCCTAGGGAATGGATTTATTAGATTTTCATGCCAACAATTGGGACAGATTGTTGTTGAAAAAGAAGGTCTCCAGCCGTATAATATTTTTAAAAGAGAGGTTCAAATGAGATAATTGAACTTTTAATATTTATTTAACAGAAAGTTTAAACATAAATTTTTATTTTGGTCTAAATATTGCGACTAAAAGAAATTTATAGTTAAGAAAAATGAAAACAGAATATATAATGAATTTATCAAAAAAGATTGCTGTAACAGCAGCAGTAGGGTTTTTTACAAGTTTTAGTTTTGCACAATCTTTACAAGACGGAATTAATTTTGTAGATAGCCAAAAATATGCGAAAGCAAAACAAAATTTTACAGACCTTATTAATCAAAATCCTAAAGACGCCAATAATTATTTCTACTTAGGTAATACATACTTAACTCAATTCGATCCCAATTTTGATTCTGCACAAGAAAACTTCAACAAAGGACTCGCTGCAGATCCTAAAAGTTATTTGAATAAATTAGGCTTAGCTTCTGTTAAATTAGGCAAAGGTGATAAGTCAGCAATTGCAGAGATCCAACAAATTGTAAAAGACTCTAGAGAAAAAGATGCAGAAGTTCTTTTCCGTGCGGGTGAAGCATTGACATTATTTGAAAAAAATAGTTCTCCAGACTTAGCAATTACTTTTTTGAATAAAGCTATTGAGAAGGCAGATAAAAAAGGTGTTCCTGCTAACTATTATTACGCTCTAGGCGATGCTTACAGAATCAAAAAAGATCCAGGAAATGCAATGACAGCTTATGATAAAGCAGAAGCTGTTGCTAAAAATAAAGCCTCTGTTTACACAAGAAAAGGCACGCTTTGGATTGCTGCTCAACAATGGCAACAAGCAAAAACCAATATTGATAAAGCGATTGCAGTAGATCCAACTTATGCTCCAGCTTACAAAGCTTTGGCAGGATTTAATATCAAGTATCAGAAAAATGCAGAAGCAACTCAGAATTTGATTAATTATACAAAGTATGCGGATGAAGATCCATATACACAATTAGAAATTGCTAAACTTTATTTTACTAATGAAGACTATGCTAATGCAAAGAAGACATTAGATGCAGTTTTCGATAAAGTAGATGATGCAATCAAATATAGATTGCGTGCTTATATCCAATATGCAGATGGGGATTATGCAGGAGCTCAGCAAAATATCGAAACTTTTTTATCAAAAGCAGACAAAAGCAGAATCCAACCATCTGATGAAGGTTTGCAAGGTCTAATTGCAGCAGGTATGGCAAAGGGCGAAAAAGATGCTGCTAAAAAAGCACAATTAGATGCAATTGCTCAACAAAAAATTGCTATTGCAAAAGCTGCAAAAGACGAAACACTAAAATGGGACGAAGAACTTGCAAAAGTAAAAGGAGGAATCAATTCAGCATCTGTAGAGCAAGGACCTACCTCACCAGCAATAGAAGCTCTTAAGAAAAAGATTGTAGAAAATCCTAGTGATACAGATTCTCTTTACAAATTAGCTACAGAGTATCAGAACGTTCAAAACTGGAATGGAGCTATCTTAACTTGGGGGAAAATGATTTCAGCATTGCCAGAGTGGGCGCCGGCATATTACAGCCAAGGCTATGCTTATCAGCAAGCTAAAAATAATGATATGGCTAAAGCTTCGTATGAGAAATTTATTTCTCTTGTAAAACCAGCAGAAATAGAAGCTAGTAAACCGAGTTTGGGTTATGCGTATTTCTTTGTAGCATTTATGGAAAAAGATGCTAATCCTGAAAAAGCAAAACAAGATGTTGCAAAATCTCTAGAATATGAACCAACATATCAGGATGCAATCAATCTTCAAAAAACATTAAATAAATAATCTAAGTTATTAAATTATAAAAACTTCCCAACCTCCAAAGTTGGGAAGTTTTGTTTTTACTAATTTTGTAAAAATATTTTTAAAATGAAATGTGATTTTTTGGCGATTGGTGCGCATCCAGATGATGTAGAATTAGGTTGTGGAGGAACAATTATAAAATTAATTTCTGAAGGAAAAACAGTCAGCGTTATTGATTTGACGGAAGGGGAATTAGGAACCAGAGGAACAGCTGAAACACGTGCTGAAGAAGCTGCTGAAGCTGCTAAAATATTAGGAATTAGTTCAAGAGAAAATCTTAAGCTAAAAGATGGTTTCCTTAATAATTCAGAAGATTATCAACTTAAAATCGTTGAGAAAATAAGAAAATACAGACCGGAAATTGTTTTGGCTAATGCAATTGATGACAGACATCCTGATCATGCAAAAGCTGCAAAATTAGTTTCCGATGCTTGTTTTCTTTCTGGTTTGAAGAAAATAGAAACTTTCGATAATGGTCACTCACAAGAAGTTTGGAGACCAAAACATATCTTCCACTATATCCAATGGAAAAACGTGGTTCCGGAGTTTGTGATTGATATTTCTGGATTTATGGAGCAAAAAATAGAAGCATGTTTAGCATATAAAACTCAATTTTATAATCCGGATTCCAAAGAACCAGTTACACCAATTGCAACAAAAGATTTTCTGGAAAGCCTGACTTACAGAGCACAAGACTTGGGAAGACTTTCTGGAGTGGAATATGCGGAAGGCTTTACAACCGAAAAATTGATTGCTCTGAAAAATTTCGATGGAATTATTTGTGATTAACAAAGAAAATATTATATATTTGCACACGCAAAAACGGTGATTGTAGCTCAGTTGGTTAGAGCGCCGGATTGTGGTTCCGGAGGTCGGGGGTTCGAGACCCCTCATTCACCCACAGATAAAAAGCATTTCATTTATGAGATGCTTTTTTTATTTTTTAATCTTCTTTATATATAACAAAAAAGCGCATTCTAAAATGCGCTTTTATTTTGTTTTAAACTTCGTCGTCAGAATCAATCGTAAATGATTTGGATTTGAAGTCTTTATCGTGTCTTTCAGAGATTACATCTTCGCCTTTTTGCTGGATGATAAAGTCTGTAGATTCATTAAATAATTCCTGAAAACTTTTGAAATCCTCTTTGTAAAGATAGATTTTGTGTTTTTCAAAAGTTGCCTCACCGTTTTCCCCGAAGTTTTTCTTACTTTCTGTAATGGTCAAATAATAATCACCCGCCTTTGTCTCTCGCACATCAAAGAAATAAGTTCTTCTTCCTGCTTTCAACACTTTAGTGAAAATCTCATTCTCATGTCGTTCCTTAAATTCACTCATTGTTAAATATTTTTTAGAAATCTGTTCTAACAAATATAACAGAATTCTCGGAATTTCAAAATATTTTGTTAAAAAAATCTGTTAAATCAGCTTTTTTCTTAAAATTTTGATAAAAATATTAATGATATTGTAGTTGAATTTAATTGAGATATAAAATTTCGTCTGCTCTTTTCGCGCTTGATTCTCTGTGGGTTATAATTATAGAAGTTGTGGTTTTGATGTCATTATCAATATTCTGTAAGATATTTTCTTCTGTTTCTGTATCCAAAGCAGAAAGACAATCATCAAAGATTAGAATATTGGGTTGTTTTATCATTGCTCGGGCAATGCAAATTCTCTGTTTTTGCCCTCCAGAAAGCATCACACCACGTTCACCGACCATCGTTTCATATTGTTCTTTAAACTCTTGTATGTTTTTGTGAACGTCTGCTTTTTTCGCCATTTCTACAACCAAGCTACGATTTGGGTTATCCACAGCGAAACCAATATTGTTCTCAATCGTATCTGAAAAAAGATAACTTTCCTGTGGCGTATAGCCCAATTGGTCTCGATAAAGTTTCAGATTATGAGTTTTCAGATTCTTTCCGTCAATTAGAATTTCACCTTCGTCAGGGTCAATTAATCGGCAAAGCAATTGTGCAATTGTAGATTTTCCGCTTCCTGTTTTACCCATTATCGCAAGAGATTTTCCAGCATCAATTTTGAAACTTAGATTTTCAATAGCTTTGATTCCAGTATTCGGATAAGTGTAACTCACATTTCGGAATTCGATTTCTCCTGTTATTGGATATACTTCATTATTGGTATTAATAATGTCGGATTTCATATCCAAAAATTCATTGACACGTTGCATACTAGCGTCAGCTCTTTGATTGACAGATGTTACCCAGCCCAACATAGAGAAAGGAAAAATCAACATATTGATGTACATGAAGAAATCTGCAATTGTTCCAACACTCATTTCTCCTGCAATGTATTTTTGTCCGCCAATGTAAAGAATGGCTACATTCAGAAGTCCGATGACGAAAATAATAATCGTGAAAAAGTAAGCTTCGGTTCTTGCCAAATCCAGCGCTTTGTCCTGATAATCTTTAACCTTGATTCCATAATTTTTCTCGATATATCTTTCCTTACTGAAAAATTTCACCACTCGGATTCCTGAAAAACTATCTTGTACAAAAGTCGAAATACCAGACTGGCTTTTCTGCATTACTTTCGATTTTTTATTGATAATGTCACTCACTTTGTAGATTCCGTAGGATAGAATTGGTAATGGAACCAAAGTCCAAAGTGTCATCTGCAAGTCCGTCATAAACATATAAGTGCTCGTGATAATCAATAAAATAATCAAATTCACCACATACATTACGCCCGGACCAAGATACATTCTGATGGCAACAACATCCTCGCTCAAGCGATTTAGTAAATCTCCAATTGTCGTTTTTTTGTAATCTGTGATGGAAAGTTCCTGATAATGACGGTAGATTTTGTTTTTTAATTCATATTCAATCCTTCTGGATGTAACAATAATGGTTTGTCTCATCATAAAAGTAAAAAAACCGGAAAGTAGAGAACAGCCAATTAATATTCCAGAATTGATAAAGATTATTCTGAAATAAGTCCAATTATTCTTGACATTATCAATAAGGCTAAGGTCAGAAGATAGGTTTAGTGTAGAATAATTTTTCTCGATAATATTGATAGTCTGACCAATATACTGGATTTTGTAAATCGCAAAAAAATTACTCAGAATGATGAATAAAAATCCCCAAAAAAGTAAGACGCGATGTTTCCAGAAATAGGGATTCAGTGTTTTTAAAGCTTTCATTTTTTACACTTCGATTTTCCAAAGTCTTTGCAAAATTAATGATTTAAAATTTCAGAAAAGACTTTAAAGGCAGATTTGAGATTTCTTAACAAATGATAAGATATTAAAAAAGTGACGAGGCACAGAAGTTGACATTTATCACTAATTTTGTATCCGAAAAATCTAAATAAATGAATCCAAAACCTAAATACGATATTGCGTTGGTAGGCGGTGGAATTATGAGTGCAACTTTGGCAACAATGCTTCACGAATTTGACCCAAGTCTGGAAATCGTAATCTTCGAAAGACTGGAAAAAGTAGCCAAAGAGAGTTCTTCTGCTTGGAACAATGCTGGGACAGGACATTCTGCTTTCTGCGAACTGAATTATACGCCTGAAAAAGAAGGCAAAATCGATATCAAGAAGGCGGAATATATCGCTGAACAATTTGAGGTCTCTAAGCAATTCTGGTCTTACTTAATCAACAAAGGAATTATTGATAATCCGAAAGAATTCATCAATTCTTGCGCACATATGAGTTTTGTCTTTGGCGAAAAAGATGTGACTTATCTTAAAAAAAGACACGAAGCTTTGCAAAAATCGCCTTTGTTCCAAGGGATGGAATATTCTGATAATCATAAAAAATTAGAAGAATGGCTTCCGCTGATGATGCAGAAAAGAATGGCAACAGATAAACTGGCTGCTACGAAAATGGATCAAGGAACGGATGTTGATTTTGGGAATTTGACTACGAAATTAATAGACCATCTCAAAAAAACTGAGTCTGTAGAAGTTTTCACTTACCAAGAAGTAAAAGATATAGAAGCAGACGGCAACGGAGGTTGGAACTTGAAAGTGAAAGACAGAAAAAATCTGCATAAACAAACAGTGAATGCAAAGTTCGTTTTCATAGGTGCGGGTGGATATGCACTTCCGCTTTTGGAAAGTTCAGGAATTGAAGAAAGTAAAGGTTACGGTGGTTTCCCTGTGAGTGGGCAATGGTTGGTAACCACTAACCCAGAATTGGTTGAAAAACATCATGCTAAAGTTTATACGCAAGCCACCGTTGGCGCACCACCAATGTCGGTTCCGCATCTTGACCTTAGAATAATTGATGGCCAAAAAGCCTTATTATTCGGTCCTTTTGCCGGATTTTCTACTAAATTTTTGAAAGAAGGAAGTTATCTGGACTTGCCAGAAAGTGTTAATTTCAAAAATATACGTTCTCTGTTTGGTGCTTGGTGGCACAATATGCCTTTGACAAGATATTTGATTCAGCAGGTGACGATGAGCAAATCTCAGAGAATGTCGCATCTAAGAGATTTTGTGAAGGATGCCAAAGATAAAGATTGGGAATTGAAACACGCTGGACAAAGAGTTCAAATCATCAAAAAAGATAGATTCGAAGGAGGAAGATTAGAGTTTGGGACAGAAGTGGTCGTGAACAAAGACAAAAATATCGCATCACTTTTGGGCGCATCTCCTGGGGCAAGTACTTCTGCTTTCGCAATGATTATGGTTTTGGAAAACTGTTTTGCCGATAAATTGAAAACCGATTGGAGAGACAAATTGGTAGAAATGGTTCCTAGTTATGGAAAAAAATTAGCTGAAAATCCCGAACTTATCAATGAAATCAGAACTTATTCTAAAGAGAAATTAGAATTGGAATATTAATGAGCGAAACTATCGTAAAACCAATTATTGCTGAAGAAATTCTGTTGGAACTTCAATCCAAAATGAAAGAAGAGAAACAGGTTATCCTGCATTGCTGTTTCAAATCGGATTTCATTATGGAAGAAAAAATCAGGATTTGGTCATCAACATATCTTATTGACAGGAATTCTGATCATATTTCTAAGCTTATCCATTTTGAGAATATCAGTCTTTTCCCGACTTGGACAGAAGTTCCTATTGCAAAAGAATATTGGTTTACCTTGGTTTTTTCTGGATTACCAGATGATTGTAAGGTTTTTGATTTTATAGAATTGATTCCTCAGTCCGGCGGTTTTTTTCAAGAAGGCATTACGAGGAATTCCTCCGATATCTACAGAATTATCCTTGATATATAAAAAGAAAGGTTCAGAAATCTCTGAACCTTTTTTATTGTTTTAAATTATCAAATGCTTTTTGCAATTCGGGATTTGACGAAAAAGAGTAATTATTTTTGTCCATCAAAGTTTTGGAATAATTCATTCTGTCTTTGGTCAATGGATGGGTTGATAAGATTTTTGGAACTTCCAGATTATCACTTCTTTCGAGTGTTTTGAAGAGTTGATACATCCCTTCCGGATTGATTTTATTTTGTTTTAAAATCTGATAAGAACCTTCATCAGCCGATTGTTCAAATTCTCTGGAAAAAGACAAATTGTTTAGCTCATTGGCGTTATTCGCTAGAGTTGTCATAATTCCATTCACATCGCCAACAACTAATGAAACGATGGCATATCCGGCGATACTTCTTGCCAAAATTTTTGTACTGTGTCTTTCTTTGATGTGAGTTGCTTCGTGTCCTAGAAGAGCTGCTAATTCATTCGGATTTTCAACTTTTGAAAGCAAGCCGGAGTAAACAACAATAGTTCCATCAGGCAAAGCAAAAGCATTCATTTCTTTATCATTAATAACTTTGAAATGGAGTTTTCTCTCGGTTCCAAAATTGATAAGATTAGCAAATTCCTGAAGTTTTTCAGACTTTTTTTCATCAATATCAGAAGTCGATTTGATTTGCTGAAAACTGGTGTTTCCGATTTCTTCATCGAAACTAATTGGTAAAATATCAGTGATTTTTTCGCTGACATACGGAATGATGAAAATGTAAAAACAAGCGATAAGTGTGATTACGGAGACAAGAGCCGTTAAATAAAACTTCGGACCGAAATCCAAAATGTTTTGATACCACGATAGATTTTGGGAAGTTTTTGCAGACTTATAGATTCTATCAACAGTTTCGGGATTTTCGATTTTGATAATTTCGTGGAGGTTGTCTTTTTTGGTGATAGACAGTATTTCTCCATTTTTTTCAAATTTAATATCCTGAAAATTCCATACAAATCTTCTGTTTTCAAAATAAAAAGTTACCTGATTATGCAGAAAAACTTCTAACTCCACAAAATGCGGTTTAGAAGTTTTTCCGTCAAAATATTTTGCTCGTGCCGTGATTTTCATTTAGATGATACCAGAAAGGTCCATTGCATCCAAAGCCTCGTCGCCAAAAGCATTTTTGTATTCTTCTTCTGTTTGCTGAAGCGAGTCCAAATTGATGTTACCTACCATCTCCAGACTGCTGAAAAGCTTAGTCAAAGTTCTTACTTCTACAAAAGCATATCCTAAACCTAATGTAAACATCAAAATCAACATATTGATAATCAGTAATTCGAAGATGTCTCCAGCGGATAATTTGGATTGGAATCTTACTTTCTCATTACCATTGTGTAAAGTCAAATGATCAAAATAAAATCTCAAGATATCTCTCTGGAACCAAAAACTGTAGATGCCTAAAGTAACGTATGTCAAAATAATACCTTTGACATTCAGCCAAAAATAGTCACTTCCACTAGCTTTATATTTGAACTCAGCGCTTCCAAATTTCACATTGCTTAACGTATAATTACGAATATCCGTCGTCATCCAGAAACTATAAATTCCGAAAGTAATAATCGTAAGGAATAAATCTTTGAAATATATTTTCATTAATGTCCCTCTGTCGCCTCTGTATCCAAATCTTACGCCTCGCCAGTTGGTTCTGGACATTCTGTATTTGTAAAATCCGTGGATGGCAAAAGGAATAATTACTAGAAAAAACATATAAAATAGAAAGACAGAAATCCCCATCAGAAATGTATTTTGAGTTTTTATCGCAATAATAATTCCGATGTAAAAAGCCGCAACAATTCCAAAAATCTTTATAAAACCAATAAACATCTCTTTTCCGGTTCCTGTGAACTGAAAATTATCGCCTTCCAGATAAGAATTGGCGTAAAGATATTTGAGTGTTCTCTCTTTTGCCCAAGGATAATAAAGTCCTAGAGTAATGATTGTCAAAAGCCAGTTTACGACTACAACGCCAAAAAAATCGCTGCCTTTTCCTTTGAAAGAAAAGTTGTAAGTTTTAATCTGTGTTTCCATTAGTTTTTAATTTAGTTATGTGGATTTAATGTTCTAATTTTTGCATTTCTTCTTTTATCTTTTCCTGAAGACCTTCCGAAGCTGGAACCAATGGAAGTCTCAGGTAGTTTTTAATTAAACCTTTTTCAGCAAGAATGGTTTTCACACCACAAGGATTACCTTCTGCAAAAATCAATCTTGTAATTTCTACCAAAGAATTGTGAATCTTGTAAGCTTCGTCCACTTCTCTGTTACGAGCCAGTTTTACCATTGTAGAAAACTCTTTTGGATAGGCTTGCCCGATTACAGAAATCACGCCATCGCCTCCAGCCAAAGTTACAGGCAAAGTATACTCATCATCGCCAGACATTAATGAAAAGTTTTCAGGTTTTTGTCTCAAAATATCGAAATACTGAAGAATATTCGGAGCGGCTTCTTTCACCATAAAAAGATTCGGGAATTCATTCGCTAGACGCAAAGTTGTAGAAGCTTCCACATTTTGTCCTGTTCTTCCTGGAACATTATAAATAATGATTTTTTCACCAGTCTCTGCCAAAGCTTTATAATGCTGATAAAGTCCTTCCTGATTCGGTTTGTTGTAATAAGGAGAAACTGATAAAACAGCGTCAAAATCGGATAAATCTGTTTCCTTGATTTGCTTTACAACTTCAGCCGTATTGTTTCCACCAATTCCTAAAACTAGTGGTAATCTGTTATTATTGATCTTCGTGATGTGTGCAACAACTCTGTCCTTTTCTTCCTTAGAAAGTGTTGCAGCTTCTGCTGTAGTTCCCAAAACAACTAAGAAATTGGTTCCGTTGTCTATATTATAATCGATTAATTTGGTAAGAGAATCAAAATCTACGGATAGATCTTCATTGAAAGGTGTTACCAAAGCTACACCTACGCCTTTTAGCTGACCCATTTTTTATATTAAATTTTATTTTTCCAAATTTATTATTTTCAGAGAGTTTATGACTTATATAATCCGAAAAATTTTCTAATTAATGTTTAAGTTGGAAAATGGTGATAGAATCGTATTCTTTTTGCCAGGTTTTTATAGGGTTCTTATAAGACTTTGTAATGCTATAATTTTTCAAATCCAAAGAATCTAATTTTTCTTTTGTCATAGAATTTTTGATAAAATAAGTAGGTTTACCTTTTCTTACCTTTACAAAAATACCAATGAAGCTGTAATCGTCATCTGCAATGAAAGCTGATGGGAGATTGATATAATTAATATTGTTCTTTTTTAAAAACTGATCAAATTTCAAAGTAGAAATTTCATTAAAGAAAGTTTTGTTAGCAACTAGTCCATCTGCAGGAATGATATTAAGATCAGAATAAAAAGCAAGTTTTCCGGGAAAATCATACGTGAATATCCTTGAATTACGTGGTAAAGTACTTTTAAGTTCCTCAGCAAAGACTTTTACTTCATCTTGTTTTTTATCTGAGATTTCAGATTTTTTATCTAATAAGGTAAATTGAATACTGAAATTACTACTCATTTTAAAATACCCAATAAGACAAGAAATTAAAATTCCCGAAATCAGAATAGGATAAACAAAGTAATTGGAATTTCTACTTTTTATTAATAATAAAATAAGGTCTCCAATCAATAAAATTAAAACCAAAATTTGCGCAACATAATACCATTGCCCAATTTGAGATTGAAAACCAATGTTATAAAGAATTTGAAATAATGAACCTAGTGCAAAGAAAAATTTTAGAGAATGATATTTTGTATTCTTTATAAATATTAAAAATAATATAGCGATAATATTGATTGCTAAGAAAAACTTGCTAATAATAGATAACGATAGATTAGGTTGTAGATGTGGGAAAGAACTTTTTATTCTTCCACTAATAGGGACAAAACTTCCAAACCAATAAAAATTGCTTAATAGATAAGTTCCCACAATTAATAAAATTATAATTCCGGATTTTAAGAAAACTCTATAGTCCCATTTTCTTTGAACTAAATAATAAAGCCCTAGAAATGCTAAGAGGAAAATATTATCCAATCTGCTAAGAAAAACAAGTGAAAACAATAACCCGAAAACCCAATCATTGCTTTTTTGTCTTGCTAAGAACCAAAGTAACAAGCAAAAACATAAAAGATTAAGATGAGCCTCGATAAGATAAAGGGTTCCTAAGCTGAAAAATAAAATACTGATGCAGGAAAATCCCAAAATTTTACCAATAAGATTATCTCTGAAAAAGACCTCTAGCTTTTTGAAGCTTAATAAAACAAAAATGACTTGGAAAGCCCAAAGTATATAAACTACATTTTGTTTTGCAAACGGATTAATGAATTCTGCAATGACACAACAGATCATCCAAAGAGGATGATAACCATTAGTGAGATAAAGATCATTAAAATATGAACCTCTGCCTTGTACAATATTAAACGCAATCTGCGGATAAAAAAAACCATCATCCGATGGGAATTTTGCAGGATTAAAAAGAAAGAATATTGAAGAAAAACAAAACAAGAAATATCCGAAGTAACTATTAATCGTGGTTTTCATTAATTAAGAATCAATAATGTGGCTATAAAGATATAATAAATAAAAAGATTTTTGATGTCAAACTAATGACATAGTTTTTATGTTTTTATCGGAAAATTAATAATTCTATGATTGTCAATTTAAATTATTTAAGGATAAAATCATTAAATTTGTAATCAAATTTTTTTCAATGAAAAATAAAATTTTTGGACTTGGTATTGCCAGTTTGTTGTTGATTGGTTGCAAAACGCCGCTCAACATCGCAAACATCCATACCGAAAAGAATATTTACATTACCAGTGATCTCAATGAGGATAAGGAAATGGCTGCCATCATCCAACCTTATAAGCACGAGCTGGAAGGTAAAATGAATACCAAAATTTCTCATACCAATACAGAACTTAATAAATCAGGCGATAACAGTAATCTTGGAAATCTTTTGGCAGATTACACTTTTGAAGGGGCTGATGAGTGGGCAAAAAAGAACAATGTTCCGCCAATGGATGCTGCAGTTATTAATATTGGAGGAATCCGAACCATCATTCCAAAAGGTGATATTTTGACGAAACAGATTTATGAAGTAATGCCATTTGAAAATGAAGTGGTAATTATCAAAATGAATGGTAAAGATGTAGAAGGTTTGTTTGATTATTATTTGAAAACTCAGAAAAATAATCCGGTTTCTCATTTGGTTATTGAAACAGAAGAGAACAATTCAATTTCTAAAAAATTAATCAACGGAAAAACTATCGATTATAATAAGACTTATTACATCGCAACATCAGATTATCTGGCTTTGGGAGGCGATAATATGTTCTTTTTCAGTAAAGGCGAAATGATATCGACAGGAATAAAAATGCGTGATCTTTTCCTAGATAAGTTCAAACAAAACCCAGAGGTTTCTTCTCCAGACGATGTAAGATTGATTTTCAAAAACAAAAAAGTGCAAGAATAATGAAAAGAAAAGAATTTCTAAAATATATCGGTGGCGGAAGTCTTGCTTTGACGCTTGCACCTAATCTTTTGTTGGCAGAGCAATTTGATATTCTGAAAAATGAATCAGCACACAAGTTGACAATTCTACACACTAACGATCAACACAGTAGAATCGAACCATTTGATGCTTCTTATACCAAAAATCCAAATCAAGGTGGATTTGCGAGAAGAGCTTCATTAGTTAAGAAAATCAGGAGCGAAGAAAAAAATGTTTTGCTTTTGGATTCAGGAGATATTTTCCAGGGAACGCCTTACTTTAATTTTTTCGGTGGCGAGTTGGAATTTAGACTAATGAGTATGATGCAATATGATGCTTCTACAATGGGAAATCATGATTTTGATAATGGTTTGGATGGTTTTCTAAAAGTCCTTCCGAATGCAAAATTTCCTTTCATCTGTTCCAATTACGATTTCAAGAATACAATCCTAGACGGAAAAACTGAACAATATAAAATCTTCAACAAAGGCGGAATCAAAATCGGGATTTTTGCTGTAGGAATCGAACTGAATGGCTTAGTTGGTAAGAAAAATTATGGAGAAACAATTTATCAAAATCCAATAGAAGTTGCTCAACATTATGCTGACTTTTTAAGAAATGAGAAAAAATGTGATTTGGTAATTTGTTTATCTCACATCGGTTTTGATTATAAAGATGATCCGGAGAAAATATCTGATAAACATTTGGCTGCAAAAACTTCAGGAATAGATTTAATTTTAGGCGGACACACGCATACTTTCTTAAAAGAACCATTAATTTTTCAGAATAAAATTGGTAAAAATGTCATTGTCAATCAAGTAGGTTGGGCAGGGATTTTATTAGGAAGATTAGATTTTTATTTTGATAAAAATAAGAATGTGAAAAATATTTCGTGGAATAATCAGTTAATAGATGAAAACATAATTGTTTAGAATGAAGAAAATTTTATTAATTATATCAGTTTTTACAGCACTGATTTTTCACGCGCAAACCAGCAAATGGAGCGATCTTTTCTCATACAATAACGTCCTGAAAATAAGAGAAGATGGTGACAGATTAATAGCTGCCACAGAAAACGGAATTTTTTATTATTATCCAGGAACTGGCGAAATCAAAAAATTGTCAAAAGCAAACGGACTTCACGAGGTGAAAATTTCAGCGTTTGATTATAATCCAGCAACTCAAATGGGAATTATTGGTTATCAAAATGGTTCTTTAGATGTAATCACACCTAACGGGATTTTTTTGATTGTAGATATTCCTTTGGCAACAGGTTATAATGGAAGCAAAAAGATTAATCATATTTCAATCAATGGAGATCGAGCCGTAATCTCTGCTGGTTATGGGGTTTCTATCTTCAATATTACCAAAAGAGAGTTTGGAGATACCGCATTTTTTTCAGCCGGAGGGATCTATGAAGCTGTAAATTCTGCTGTTGAGAAAGATAACACTGTTTATGTAGCCACTGATAAAGGTATTAAGTTTCATCCAATCAACGCAACATTTGCTTTATATTCTGAATGGAATACCAATATTATATTCTCGGGCTCTTTCAAAAAAATTGATGCTACAGGTGGTACTATTGCTTTTGCTGATGCAACGCAGGTAAGATATGGATCTGGGACTAGTTTTTCTACTATTCCAGGAACTTTCAGTGCGATTCAAGATATTAAAGTTACCAATAATCAGATTGTTGTAACAGATCAGACTCAGGTTTATGTTTACGGAACAAACGGTATCCAACAAAAGAATTTTAACGCTGAGGAATTAATAAATACAGCATTAATTTACAATGACCAATTATTTACAGGAACTCAAATTTCAGGACTATATAATGAACTGAAAAATGGTTTCAAGCCAGACGGTCCTTACAATAATGCCTCCTATAGGTTATCATTATTGAATGATCAAATATGGATATCTTCTGGAGGTCGAGATAGTTATAATAATGCCATAGTAAGGAATTTAGGTTATTATCATTTTGATGGAAGTAAATGGATTTATCCAGAATATTTTAAAGTGAATATGGGTTTTAATGTTTTAGACGTGGTTCCAAATCCATCTAATGTTTCAGAAGTTTTTTTTACAAATTATCGTCCAGGATCTGATCAAAAAGGAATATTTAAAATGCAAAATGATCAATTTTCAAAGTCTTATATTACTGATGGCTCGTTTTATAATCGCCCTGTTGGATTATCTTTTGATGATCAAAATAGATTATTTTGTAGTGCAATGCTTTTGAATATTGGAAATGGGACTATGGGATACTATTTATATAATAAAACTTCAGATAGCTTTATTTTAAATCCTGTTGCGAATGTTGGAGGTGCTCAAGCTCCTGTTACTAAAGATGGAGTTTTATATATTGCTTCTCCTTTTTCAGGTGATGGAGGTCTTTTAATGTATAACTATAATAATACAGATTCAACCTCAGATGATTCATATAAAGTTTTAAAAACAACAAATAATTTACCTGTTAATGGGACTTCAAGTGTTATTGTAGATAATAATGATGATGTTTGGATCGGATCGAGAGAAGGATTAAGGATTATATCAAATCCAAAAGCAGCAATTTTAGAGGAAAATCCTCAGACAGATCCCATAATTATTGAAGAAAATGGTTTAGCTGAAGAGCTTTTTAGAGATGCTGAAATTTTACAAATTGCTGTGGACTCGGGTAATCAGAAATGGGTTTCGGCCAATGGTGGTGGAGTATTTTATATAAGTCCATCTGGAGATAAAACAATCTATCATTTTACAAAATCCAATTCTCCATTGCCTAACGATACTGTTACTGATATTAAGGTTGATAATAACACGGGAAAAGTATATTTTGTAACATTAGATGGAGTGATGGTTTATCAAGGTGATGCTTCTGAGGTTACATCCAATTTTGGAAATGTCCTAGTCTACCCAAACCCAGTAGTTTATGCTCAATATAAAGGTAATGTGAGAATAAAAGGTTTGGCACAGAAAACCAATATCAGGATTACGGATGCTGCAGGTAATCTAGTCCATTCTGCAGTGGCGAATGGAGGCTATTTTGAGTGGAATCTTAACAACCAAAGAGGAGTGCGGGTAGCTTCAGGAATCTATTATGTTTTGATGACCAACGAGGATGGAACTGATACTGCTACAGCCAAAATTGCTGTCGTAAATTAAGAAATGACCCAAGAAGTTTTTTTACTGTCTTATACGAAATATGGAGATCACGATGCTGTTCTCCATTGTTTTTGCAGAGAAAACGGATTCGAAAGTTTTTTTGCCAAAGGTATCTATGCTCCCAAAAATAAAAAAAAGGCATTTCTTTTTCCTCTAAATGAACTATTGGTTTATACTTCTGACAAAAAAAAAAATATCCAGAATGTTATCAAATTAGAACAGAAAAATTCTGAACTTTTCACGTCTGATATTAGAAAGAATTCGATTTTATTTTTCATATCTGATTTGTTGCATCAAGTTCTTAGGAATGAAAATCAGAATCAGAATATTTATTCGGAAATTTCTCTTTTTCTGAGTCAATTACAAATGGATAATTTCCAATCACATTTGATATTTATTTTCAGATTATTGAAACAGCAAGGTTTACAGCCGTTATTCTCTGATAAAACTTATCTGAATCCTGAATCAGGAAACTTTGAAGACATCGAGTCTCACCATTTTTTTAATCAAGATATTTCAGCAATTTGGAAGGAGCTGATTGTCTCGCAAAATCCGTATGACATTAAATTAAGCAGATTAGGGAAACAGAATTTTCTGGATTCGGTTTTAGTCTACTTTCATTATCATTTTACAGATTTCCGAGAACCAAAATCCTTGGAAATCATCAAAGAAATTTTTTAAATTATGATTATTAAAGCCGAACAAAAAGACATCTCTGTTATTCAAGATTTAGCAAAAAAATCTTGGAGTTTTGCTTATGCTGATATTTTGGAACAGGATCAGATTGATTATATGTTGGATTTGATGTATTCCGAAGAAACGCTTAATGAACATTTTGAAAATCCGAATTATCATTATTATTTGATACAGGAAGACAATCAATTTTTAGGCTTTGTTGGGTTTGAATTCCATCTAGAACCGGAAACCACAAAACTTCACAGGATATATTTTTTAAAAGAAGCGCAAGGAAAAGGATTGGGCAAAAAAGCTTTGCAGTTTATTATCAATGAAGCTGAAAAATCTGGTGATAAAAGAATTATATTGACAGTTAATAAAAATAACCAAGCCAAAAATTTCTATCAATCTCAAGGTTTCAAAATCTATGATGAAGCGATTTTCGACATTGGAAACGGCTATGTGATGGATGATTTTCTGATGGAACTGCTTTTGAAGTAAAATTCTTATAAACTTCCAACTTTCTAACTAATCTGCGACCATTTATTTTTTCCTTTGTATTGGCGGATATAGTATTGTTTCATCACCTGATTATCGGGATGATTGAGAAGAGAATCTTTCTCCAGAATTCTTTCTACAGTTAGTTTTGAAGCTTTGATAATGGCAGAATCTTCTATCAGACTTAGTTTTTTGAAATCCACAACACCACTTTGCTGAGTTCCCAAAATGTCGCCTGGACCGCGCAATTCCATATCAACTTCCGATATTTTGAAACCATCGTTCGTCTGAACCATTGTTTTGATTCTGGTTCTGCTTTCTTTGCTCAGTTTATCATCTGTCATCAGGATACAATAACTTTGCTCTGCGCCTCTTCCAACACGTCCTCGCAACTGATGAAGCTGTGATAATCCAAATCTCTCGGCGCTTTCAATCACCATTACGGAAGCATTCGGGACGTTCACACCAACTTCTATCACTGTTGTTGCCACCATAATTTGAGCATTTCCGGAAGCAAAGAATTGCATATTAATATCTTTTTCTACAGGTTTCATTCGTCCGTGAACCATTGTTACATTATAGCTTTTGAAAAAATTCATAACCTGATCCATACCTTCCATTAGATTTTTATAATCCAAGGTTTCAGATTCTTCAATCAAGGGATAAACGAAATAAATTTGACGACCTTTCTCTATTTCTTCTCTGCAAAATTGATAAACAGAAAGCCGGTCTTTTTCTCTTCGGTGGGCGGTAATAATCGGTTTTCTATTAGCCGGTAATTCATCAATCACAGATACATCTAAATCAGAATAAAAACTCATCGCCAAAGTTCTAGGAATTGGTGTTGCCGTCATTACTAGAATGTGTGGTGGAATATTATTTTTTGCCCAAAGTTTCGCCCGCTGAGCTACTCCAAATCTATGCTGCTCATCAATAATTGCTAATCCCAGTTTATGAAATTTCACTTTATCTTCTAGAATAGCGTGTGTTCCAATCAAAATGGAAAGTTGTCCATTTTCCAATTCCTCGTGAATAATTTTCCTTTCCGAAGTTTTGGATGAACCAGTCAAAAGTTTGACGTTGATATCTGTATTTTTTAATAATTCTTTAATTGAATTGAAATGTTGCTGAGCCAAGATTTCTGTCGGAGCCATAAGACAAGATTGGAAGCCGTTGTCCATCGCAATCAACATTGTTAATAATGCGACCATTGTTTTTCCAGAACCAACATCACCTTGCAACAAACGATTCATTTGGGTCGAACGTTTCATATCGGTTCTGATTTCTTTCAGAACTCTTTTTTGAGCGTTGGTTAATTCGAAAGGAAGATTGTTATTATAGAAATTTGTGAAATGATCGCCGACAATCGGAAACGGATTTCCGAATGATTTTGTTTTCTGATGCAGTTTTTTCAGTCCATAACCTAATTGGAAGAAAAACGCTTCTTCGAATTTCAATCGTCTGTCAGCCGCTTCAAAATGTTTAAAATCTTTTGGGAAGTGTATGTTGTAATAAGAATTTAATCTTCCCATCAACTTCATCGATTTCAAAATATAATCTGGCAAATTTTCTGAAATCAGTTGAGGTAAATCTTTTAAAATGTTGAAGATAATATTCTGAAAAAGCTTATTATTAATTCCTCGCTTACTCAGTTTTTCACTTCCCGGATAAACGGGCAAAAGTGTTCCTGATAATGCTTTTTTTTCGTCCGCTTCAATCTCAGGATGTGGCATAGAAAAATTGCCGTTGAAAAAGTTGACTTTCCCAAAAATAAAAATTTCTTTATTCAGTGGAATCGAGTCTTTCATCCAATTGGTGTATCGGAACCAAACCAAATCCATCGTCCCGGTTTCATCCCGAAATTTTGCGGACAAACGTTTCCCTTTTTCGTAAACAACTTCTTGGATATCCGTGATTTTTCCCTTCAACTGGATATCTGCATCGGGTTCTTTTGTCAAATCCCCAATTTTGTAAATCTTACTCTTATCGATATATCGAATCGGGTAGAAGGTCAATAAATCTTCCACAGTCGTGATGCCCAACACGTTTTTGATGAGTTTTGCGCGTTCGGTTCCGATGTTTTTGAGAAATTCTATAGAAGTTTCTAAAGTCAAGAAAGAAAAATTTGTTCCGACGAATTTCGGGAAATTTTATTGTAAAATAAAATAGGGGATATAATAAAAAACATCCGAATTCGGATGTTTATATAATTAATCTTTAATCTTTGACTTGAACTTCTTCTGATAGCTTTCCCATTCATTTCTGGTTTTGATCGTTTTGTACTCATCAGAAGCAATCATAGAAAAATAGGGTTCTACTTCTTTCGCTTTCAGAAATCCGGAAAGACTAGTAATCGGATCTGTTTTTTCATCCAAGAAAACCATTGTCGGAATCATATTGATGTTCATATATTTGGAAAACTGATGAAGTCCGTTTTTAGATTTTTTGCCTTTATAATCAGGATTTGTGAATGTGTGTGCGGCAAAACTAACCGTTTCGTTCCCATCACTTTCAAACTTAACGGCATAAAATTTTTCATTGATAATTTTAGCAATCTCTGGATGATTGAAAGTGAATTTGTCCATCTCTTTACAAGGTGCACACCAATTTGCATAGAAATCGATAATAATTTTCTTTGGTTCTTTTTTCTGTGCTGCGAGCGCCTGAGTCATCGTCATCCAATGAACTTGAGCAAACCCAGAAACTTGAATCAGAAATAAAGTTAATAATAATATTTTTTTCATCTGCGTGTTTTATATTTCGGTTAATTTCTCATAGTCATAGACGTCTGAATGGTTTAAATTACTTTACACCCTGCATTAGTTTTTTTACAAAAGGTGAAATCAAAATTAATATTACTCCGGCAATCAAGGCATATAATCCCAATTGTTTATATCCATCGGTGTAAGTGATAAGAGCATCATAGTTATTAGCTCCGGATTTTACTTTTGCTAATCCAGCTCCAATTTGTCCCGCAACGTATTGCCCGTAAGCAGATGCGAGAAACCACATTCCCATCATCATTCCTTGTAACTTTTCTGTAGATAATTTTGTCATAATGGACAATCCAATTGGAGACAAACATAGTTCCCCGAAGGTTATCACAAGTAGCGCAATGGTAAAGATATTAAGAGACGTTATTCCTTGAAGATTCGCGAAAAACTTAGTTCCAAAAAGAACATAATAGCCTAATCCTAATAATATAAATCCTAATCCAAATTTGTTGATAGTGTTTGGCTCCAGTTTTTTTTTGCTTAACCAAATCCAAAATAATCCTACTAATGGCGCTAAGAAAATGATAAAGAATGCACCTCCAGAGTTATTAACACCATTGGGATCCAATCCGAAAAGGTCTTTGTTTAGGTTATTGGCTGCGAAAATACTCAATGAACCACCACTTTGCTCGTAGATTCCCCAGAATAGGATTGAGAAGATAATGAAAATCAAAGCTGCCCAAAGTTTTTTTCTTTCAGAAGAATTCACTTTTGTCATCTCATAAAAAAGATACAATAATGTCAAAGGTCCGACTGTCCACATAAAATAATCCGTGTATTGTGGAACAGAAACCATCGTCATAATCAACGGAATAAAGACTAATGATAAAATGTAAACACCATATTCTTTCCATTTTTCAAGAGGCGAAAAAGTGCCGTCGGAATTCAGTTTTTGAGGAGCAAGTCCGATTGGACCTAATTGTCTTTGAGTAAAAATGAAATTAATCAAACTAATAACCATTACAATTGCTGCCAAACCAAAAGCAACGTTCCATCTTTTATGTTCTGGAATTAAATCAGAGAACATTTCTCCTTTTCCTATAGCAATGCAAAGATATCCGCCTAGAAGTGCTCCAAGATTGATTCCGGCATAAAACAAAGAGAATCCGGCATCTGTTCTTGTATCATTGGCTTTGTATAATTTTCCAACCATTGTGGAAATATTCGGTTTAAAAAATCCTGTTCCTACAACAGTGAACGAAATTCCCAAAAAGAAATAATCGTGCGGGTTAGTGGCAAGAATAAGACTTCCGATAATCATCAAAATTCCGCCCCAAAAAAGAGATTTTCTGAATCCTAAAATTTTATCAGCGAACAAACCACCGACAAAAGTAAAGGCATAAACAAAAGCCTGTGTTGCGCCGTATTGAAGATTGGCTTGTTCATCGCCGAATTTCAGTTGAGAAATCATAAAGAAAACGAGCATCCCTCGCATCCCGTAGAAACAGAAACGTTCCCACATTTCTGAGAAAAATAAAGACCAAATTTGTTTGGGATATTTTCCCTTGAAACTCTGGATTTCTTCAAGTGTAAGATTCATCGAATATAATTTTGTTTTATGTTAAAAATACAAACAAATTTAAATAAAAAAACCACCTAAACGGTGGTTTGAATTTATAAATAAATGTGAAAGTTTTTACTTCACACCGTGCATCATTTTTTTCAAGAAAGGAGAAATCAATGCTAAAATAATTCCTGCAATTCCACAAAGAACAACGAATACCATAAAGAATTCATAAAGATTATGGATTTCAAATCCTGCAAAAGTGTGATTTGCTAATGGGATTTGATTTTTTGTGAGCAATTCTGTTTGAGCTGTACTCAATGTTACTTTTTTGTCCAAAACATCTTGAAGATTAACTCCTAATTCTTCCGCTTTTTTAAACTTATCTCCTGTTGCTGGCATAATTGAACCAAGTGTTCCTGCTAGTGCGTAACCAGCTGCATTCGAGATAAAGAAAACACCATAAAGTAAAGATGCAAATCTCTTAGGCGCCAATTTTCCAACCAATGATAATCCGATTGGGGATAAACAAAGTTCACCGCAAGTCTGCAAGAAATATAGTAAAATCAACCATTTAATAGCTAATAAGCCTGAGCTTCCCAAATCTTTTACATTATGTGCAAGTATAAAATAACTGATTGCTATAACAACTAATCCAATGGCTTGCTTCAAAGGTGAAACCGGTTCTTTTCCTGCGCCTCTCAACTTATCCCAAAGGAAACTGAAAGGAACTGCCATTACAACAATAAATAATCCGTTGAAAATCTGAACCATTGATGGTGGCATATTCCAGCCAAAGAAGTTTCTGTCGGTTTGATTATCTGCAATGAAAGTTAAAGATGATCCAGCCTGTTCAAACGCAGCCCAAAAGAAAATTACAAAAAATGAAACGACATAAATAACCAAGATTCTGTCTCTTTCGATTTTAGTAATAGATGAATCGGAAATAATTAATCCAGCTAAAGTTAGGCCTGCAGAATATACTAGTGAATAAACAACATTTTGTCCAATTCCGTAATGGAAAAGAAGCCCTAACAATACAAAGGCGATAACAGCTCCAATAACAGATTTTTGAGAAAATGATGCAGATTGTGCTTCTCCTTCTTCAAAGTCATCAACAGTATTGTTTTTTGGAAGTCCACCAATTGGTCTGCCTTCTGGCGTTACTACATATTTGTTTTTAAGCAATAGGAAAGTAACTGTACCTAAAAACATTGCCAAAGAAGCGGCTAAGAATCCCCATTTGAATGCGTGGATATCTCTGATTCCGTCAACACTTTTCACATCGCCTAAAATTGGACAAATCAACTGACCCAAGAATGCACCTAAGTTGATTCCCATATAGAAAATGGTAAATGCAGAATCCAATTTGTTCTTTTCCTGTTTTGGATAAAGACTTCCCACCATAGATGAAATGTTCGGTTTGAAGAATCCATTACCGAAAATAATAATACCCAAACCTACCCAAAGTAAAGTTTTTGCAAGGTCAAGATTTTCTCCAAATAATGTTGCACTAAAGAATAGAATCAACTGCCCAACTCCCATCAGCGTTCCTCCAAGAAGAATACAATATCTGTTTCCAAGATATTTATCAGCGATGAAACCACCCAACATTGGCGTTAAATAACAAAGAGCCAAAAATCCACCATAAATAATAGAGGTTTCTGACTCGATAATTCCAAGGGAATTAATCATAAAAAGCGTCAACAACGCTCTCATTCCATAGAAATTAAAACGCTCCCACATTTCTGTCCCGAAAAGGACCCACAAACCTTTAGGATGTTTTGAATTAGTCGTAACTGTATCCATATAAATTAATTGTTAAATTTTCTTAAAGGTAACAAATATAGTTTTTTTTCATAAACGTAGGCGATTCCAGATGCTGTTTATGCAAGATTTAATAAATCATATTTTACCAATTTACCTTAACTTTGTCTTTTATGGAAATGAATTTAGAATTTAGAAAAGCAATTTCAGAAGATTCTTCAGCGATTTGGGATATATTGCAAGACGCTATTATAAGAAGAAAAAATGATGGTAGCAGACAATGGCAGGATGGCTACCCGAATCTTGAAACTGTGAAATCCGATATAGAAAAGGGATTTGGCTATGTTTTATTAGTTGATGGAATTGTTGCAGGTTACAGCGCATTAATTTTTAATGATGAACCTGCTTATAAAGATATTGAAGGAGAGTGGCTGACCAATGGTGATTTTCTGGTAGTTCACAGAGTGGCAATTTCGGATAAGTTTGCAGGAAAAGGATTGTCCAAAAATATTTTCAGCTTTATCGAAGATGTTGCCAAGGAGAATAATACTTTTAGTATTAAAGTTGATACCAACTTTGATAATCCTGCAATGTTATCCATTCTAGAAAAATTAGGATATCAATATTGTGGAGAAGTCCATTTCCGAGGAAGTGCTAGAAAAGCGTTCGAAAAAGTCCTTTAAAACTAATTTATAACTCAAAAAAAGCGAAATTAATCAGATTAATTTCGCTTTTTTAATTTAGAAAAGGAACTTTAATTATAATTAATGTCCGCTTTCTCTCATAATTTTATTTAATCTCTTCAACATCATCAATCCCAATAACGTTGCGAAAATCAAAAGTCCAAAATTAACCAAGAAATAATTGGCTTTATTTTCATAATTGTACCAAGTGCTTGCAAGGATTCCGGACAATTTGTTCCCAACCGAATTAGCTAAGAAAAATCCACCCATCATCAAAGCTGTCAATCTTGCTGGAGATAGTTTGGAAACGAATGATAATCCCATCGGTGAAAGACAAAGTTCGCCAATTGTTACAACACCATATCCAGCAATCAACCAAAGTGCAGATACTTTTTCAGCACCATTGTTTCCTGCATAAACAGCGCCAACCATTACCAAACAAGATAAACTGGTGATGAATAATCCCAACACAATTTTACTCGGTGTCAAAGGTTCTTTTCCTCGTTTTCTAAGCATTGCCCAAACACCCACGATGACAGGCGTTAAAGCAATTACCCAAAATGGATTGATGGATTGGAATAATTCTGTGTTATAAAGGAAAACAGGCTTGTCAGTTTTAGTTTCCAGTTCAGCTCTTCTTTCTGCCGAAACATTCCTGAAATAAATATCTTTTCCGGTTTCTTTCAAAGTTTTTCCGTCAGGATCTTTCTGAGAACGAAATTGTTCATCATAAATCGGAGTTTCTTTATCTGCATAGCTTTTTTCTTCAACCAAATAAAGTGAAGCCAAAGGTTTTTCAACAGATTCTGAAACGCTTCTATCTGTGTAATAATTGGCCCATCTTGTCAACGCAGTTCCATTTTGCTTGAAAACCGCCCAGAAAAACATACTGATTAAGAATATCGAAAGCAAAGCGCCAATCGCAGGTTTCTCCAATGGATTGGATTTGAAATAAAGCGAAACATAGAAGTAAATCACAGGAATACAAGCGAAAATAAATGCATCCGTATTTGTGCTACCAAAAATATTAGTTCCAAAAATCATGGTAGGAACAAACCAACCGATAACGCCTGCTATAATCGCGGGAACAAAAACTTTCATTAGAATTTCGGATAGTTTGGTGTCACCTTCTTGGCTCGGCTTCATAACCGCCGCGTGTCTGTAATGTTTCATCCCGATGGTGAAAATTACTAACCCAAGCAACATCCCGACTCCAGCAGTTATAAATGCTTCGCCCCAACCGAATTTGTTACGCATAAACGCTGCAATAATATTACAGATAAACGCCCCGATATTGATTCCCATATAGAAAATATTGTAGCCAGAATCTTTGTTGGCTTTATAAGGTTCTTCGGAATAGAGATTTCCCAAAAGTGTAGAAATCGTCGGTTTGAAGAAACCATTTCCAATAATAATCAATGCGAGAGAGCCATAGAACAAAGGCAAATCTTTGAAAACTCCAACGCCAATATAACCTGCGGCCATCAAAACGCCCCCCAGATAAATGGATTTGATATAACCTAAAACGCGGTCAGCTAAAAAACCGCCAAGAAAAGGCGTAAGATAAGTCAGAGCTATGAAAGTTCCGAAGATATCATCGGCATCTTTATCAGGGATTCCCAATCCTCCGGCAACGCCTTGAGGTTCTATCAAATAGAGAACAAAAATTCCGAGAATCAAATAGTACCCGAAACGTTCCCACATCTCGGTAAAAAACAAAAAGGGTAAACCTTTTGGATGTTTAGTCTTCATAGTGTCAATTTTCACAACGTTTCCAAAAATAGTATTTTAAATTTAATAAATAAGAAAGCCTTTCAAATTTGAAAGGCTTTTGGTTATTTTTTTGTTGACATCGGTGGTGGTGGAGAAGTATATTCAATAATTTCTGCAGTTTTTGATTTTTCAGCTTTTACCAGACCATTGATGAAATTTTGCATTTCTGCTTTCCCTTTATCAAAACTATTTTCATATGAAAAAGCAAAAGAACTAGCATAACCTTCTTCTGTAAGATAGTAATTTCCAATGTATCGGAAATCTATTCCTTTTGTATTGACAGAATAATCCAGAAACAAAACTTTGATTCCATTAACCGTTCTATACTCTGTCTTATTAATCTTAAAATAATCTACAGATCCTTGTAAAGTTGATATTTTAAGTTCCAGCAGATTTTTAAGGGTTTGTATAGGAACAATTTCAGAAATCAGACAACCCATCATCATTACATTTGGATTTTCCGAGTTCTGGAATGTATATTCTGCAGTAGGAAGGTTGGATGTTTTAGAAGTTCTCCATTTTTTTGGATTGATATAGATTCCGGCTTCAATTTTTTTACTTTTCAGAAGAAAAGTAGATTCTTTTGATTTTACAAATGCAGTTTCATTTGTTTCAATTCCATCCAATGTTTTTTCATCAGTTTCATTTACAAAACGCCAAGTTTTATTATCAAAAAGTACCACTTCTTTTCCATCTTCGGTAAGTGCTTTTACTTGAGAGCTAGACAATGAATAAATTGTTATAAATAAAAATGTAATAATTTTTTTCATGGTTGTTTGGAGTAAAATTTTCCCAAAAATAAGTCTTTAAATTTTAATAAATAAAAAAGCATTCCCAATTATCGGAATGCTTTTTTATTTTATTAGAATTAATTCTTACAAATTCTCCAAAATAAAATTCGTCATCTTCTCATAAAGCTGAGGTCTGGTTTGTCCGCCATAGATACCGTGATTTTTATCCGGATAAGCCATAAAATCAAACTGTTTTTTGTTTTGAATCAAAGCCTCAGAAAACTCCATTGAGTTCTGGAAATGAACATTGTCATCGGCTGTTCCGTGGATCAAAAGAAATTTCCCTTTCAACAAATTAGCAAAAGTTGTTGGTGAGTTTTGGTCATAACCTTCCGGATTTTCCTGTGGCGTTTGTAGGAATCTTTCGGTATAGATGCTGTCATAATATCTCCAGTTGGTAACCGGTGCAACAGCAATTCCCATTTTAAAAACATCAGCACCTTTTGTCAGAGCCAAAGAAGTCATATAGCCACCAAAACTCCAACCGAAAATCCCGATTCTAGATTTGTCAATATAAGACTGGTTTCCAAACCATTTGGCGGCAGTAATTTGATCTTCTATTTCATATTTGCCTAATTGTTTGTAAGTTACTTTTTTGAATTTTGCACCTTTATAGCCCGTTCCGCGTCCATCTACACAGGCTACAACGTAACCTTTCTGAGCTAGCATTTCGAACCAAATTCCGTTTCCGCCATCCCAAGAATTGGAAACCTGCTGAGAACCCGGACCAGAATATTGGAACATAAATAATGGATATTTTTTATTAGGGTCAAAGTTTTTAGGTTTGATAATCCAAGCGTTCAATTGGTCTCCAACAGAATTCGGAATGGTAATGAATTCTTTGGTTACGAAATTATCTTTCTGAAGTTTAGAAAGCAACTCGTTATTATTTTGAAGTTCTTTAATTTCCTTTCCGGAAGCATCTTTCAAGACATATTTGTTTGGAGAAGACGCTGTTGAATTAGTATTAATAAAATAATTGAAAGATTTGCTGAAACTTGCAGAATTATTGCCTTCCGGATAAGAAATCAAAGTTGTTTTTCCAGAATTGATATTCAACTTGGAAACGACTTTATTAAGACTTCCTTTTTCCGTTGTCTGGATGTAAGCTTCTTTGGTTTTTGGGTTGTAACCATAGTAATCTGTGATTTCCCAATTGCCTTTCGCTACTTGTTTTTTTAGCTTCCCTGATTTATCGTACCAATACAATTGTCTGTAACCATCGCGCTCCGAAGCCCAAAGGAAAGAATTGTCGTCTAAAAACTCCAAGGTCAAGTTGTCGGTTTCTATCCAAGCGTTATCGGTTTCTGAAAATAATTTGGTTAAGTTTCCAGATTTTGTATCCACTTTTATCAAATCTACTTTGCTGTGATGTCTGTTGCTTGTTGCGATGACAATTTCGTTTGCATCGTTGGTTTGCCAAAGTTGTGGAATGTAATGATTCTCGAAACCTGAAATATTTAACGCAGTTGTTTTTGCTGAATTTAATTGATAGAGATTAGCAGAAACGGTTGAGTTGGTCTCTCCTGCTTTTGGATACTTGTATCGCATCTCCTTTGGATAAAGCGATTTTCCGTAGATTGGAATATAGATTTCCGGAACTTTCGACTCATCGAATCTCACGAAGACAATCGCATCACCCGCTTTGTTCCATTGGTAATAATCTGCATGAGAAAACTCTTCTTCATAAACCCAATCTCCTAATCCATTAATTATAGAATTTTTCTTTCCGTCAGTTGTAATCTGCGTTATTTTTCCGGAAGTCAAATCCTGATAGAATAAATTATTATCAGCAATGAAAGCTACTCTGCTTCCGTCTGGAGAAAATTTCGGTTCCTGAATCCAGTTTCCATTATTAAGTGGTGTTACTGTATTCGATTTCAAATCCTTCACATCAAATTTCCCCAAAAAAGAATGTCTGTAGATATACTGACTTTCTTTTTGTAACAAGATTTTAGACTCATCTGCTGAGAAAGTATAAGATTCGAAGCTTCCATCCACAATATTGCCAGATTTCTGAGATGTTTTGTAATTATATTTGGCAATACCATCTTTCTCAATTGTAGCATAGTTTTCACCGTCGTTAAGGGATGCAATTCCTGCAATGCCTTTTCCACGATAGTATCCGGAGTATATTTTATCAAGTGTAATTTCTTGTGCATCAATGTTTTGTGAGAAAACTGCTGTCATCATAACAACAGAAACAAGGATTTTCTTCATTTTTCAAATTTTAATGACGTAAATATAATAAAGATAAATTGTTTTGAATACAATCTTTGGAACATCGAATTGTAAATGCGTGAGGGATAGTAGTGGAAATCCTTTTCTGTTTATAAAACAGAAAAGATTGTAACGGATAGCCCGACCCAAGATGTGGCTTTAGAATGGGAGAGGGACACGCCGAAAAACTGACAACTATCAACCAATAACTATCAACCAAAAATCCTTATCTTTGCACCATTATTTTTCTCACTTAAAACGTTTATAGCATGCAACTGTACAACACCTTAAGCGCAGAAGAAAGAGCTCGACTTATCGATGAGGCCGGACAAGAGCGCCTTACATTGTCTTTCTATGCGTACGCCAAAATTGAAAATCCCAAAAAATTTCGCGACGATTTATTTATAGCCTGGAATGCGCTAGATGCACTCGGCCGTATTTATGTGGCGCACGAAGGAATCAATGCTCAGATGAGTGTTCCCGCTGAAAATTTTGAAGCCTTCCGGGAGACGCTGGAAGTTTATGATTTTATGAAAGGCATCCGCCTGAATGTCGCTGTTGAGCAGGATAATCACTCTTTTTTGAAGTTAACTATCAAAGTTAGAAACAAAATTGTTGCGGATGGTTTGAATGACGAAACTTTTGATGTCACCAATAAAGGAATTCACTTGAAAGCTCAGCAATTCAATGATATGTTGGCGGATCCAAATACAATTGTAGTAGATTTCAGAAATCATTACGAAAGTGAAGTGGGTCATTTTGAAGGTGCAATTACACCTGATGTTGAGAATTTTCGGGAAAGTTTGCCGATTATTAATGAACAATTACAAGATTTCAAAGAAGATAAAAATCTTTTGATGTATTGTACTGGTGGAATCCGTTGTGAGAAGGCAAGTGCTTATTTCAAACATCAGGGTTTCAAAAATGTTTACCAATTAGAAGGCGGAATTATTGAATATACACGTCAAATCAAAGAAGAAAACATTGAAAGTAAGTTTATTGGAAAGAATTTTGTGTTTGATCATCGTTTAGGAGAAAGGATTACAGACGATATTATTTCTCAGTGTCACCAATGCGGAAAACCTTGTGATAATCATACGAATTGTGCCAATGATGCTTGTCATCTATTATTTATCCAATGCGACGAATGTAAAGCAATAATGGAAAATACTTGCTCAACAGAATGTAACGAGATAATCCATTTACCTCAAGAAGAACAAATTGCTAGAAGAAAAGGTCTTCAGGTAGGCAACAAAGTTTTCAGGAAAGGAAAATCCGAAGCTTTGAAATTTAAAAACTCCGGAGATTTATCAACTCAGACTTTAGCCAAAGCTACAAAAGTTGAAACGAAAGATATTCGACAAAAAATTAAAGTTAAAAAGACTTTGGTTGGTAAAGCAGAACATTATTTTACCAAATCTAAGATTGCACAGTTTTTAATTGAAAATAATGAACTTTCTGTAGGCGATAAAGTTTTAATTTCTGGCCCAACAACTGGAGAACAGGAAATCACGATTACTCAGATTTTTGTTGATGGCGCATTTAGCAATACAGCTAAAGTTGGAGACCAGATTACTTTTGAGCTTCCGTTCAGAGTTCGTTTGTCTGATAAGTTATATAAAATTTTAGATTAAATCATTTTTACGATGAATCTTAGTCTCACCAAAAAGGAACTTAGAAGCATTTATAAAGAAAAAAGAATGGCCTTATCTCAAGATGAGGTCAATTTTTTGTCCAAAAAAATCTTTGATAAGTTTGTTTTACAATTTAATATTATTGAAAATCAAAAGGTTAGTGTTTTTCTACCTATTGAAAAATTTAATGAGATAAACACTCAGATTTTTATAGATTATTTTTTTGATAAAAAAGTTCGTGTTTTTGTGCCGAAAATTCAAGGTGAGAAAATGATTACTGTGGAGATTTTTCATAATTCAGAATTTGAAATTAACAATTGGGGAATCAAAGAGCCTATTTCTAATATTGATGCTAATGTTGAATTAGACTACGTTTTAACACCATTATTATATTGTGACCAATTTGGAAATAGATTAGGCTATGGAAAAGGTTTCTATGATTATTTCTTTTCAACAGATTTGAAGATTCTTAATAAAATTGGTCTAAATTTCTTTTCTCCAAATGAAGACATCGCTGATGTTTTTGAGAAAGATGTAGCTTTAGATGGATTAATTACACCTATTAGATATTTTGATTTTTGATTTAAGTTATTGATAAACAGTGCTTCTTATTTGTAAAAATATTTACAATGATATTACAAGTTATTTAGTAATGATTTTTGTCAGACCGTTCTACCTTTGTCTTGTAATTATGAATGAATAATTAACGAATAAAATATATAATAATTAATTTAAATTTTTAGAAAATGAAAAAGTCATTATTTGTAGCTGCTATCGCTGCTATCGCCCTTGTAGCTTGTAAAAAAACTGATAACGTAGAAGCTGCTGCTGTTGATTCAGTAGATGCTGTTGCTGATTCTGCAGTAACTGCTATCGATTCTACTGCATCTGCAACTGTTGATTCAGTTAAAGCTACTGCTGACTCTGCTAAAGCTGAAGTAAAAGCTGACGAGAAAGCTGCTAAAGAAGAAATCAAAAAATAATTAGATTCCAAATCTAGTTTTAAAACAAAACCCGCTAATTAGCGGGTTTTGTTGCTTTTATAGTGTCAGAATCCTTTTTGTAGAAATTGGTAAAGTAAAACTTAAACTCTTTCTGAAATTTGACTGGCGATGCTTTCAGTGTATATTGTGCTTTTCTGTTGACTGTTGTGATGTAAGTTCTTTTGTTATCGTAATATTCAACATCGAAGTTTGCAAAATCCAAAGTGTCGTTTTCTTGTATCGTTTTTGAGGTAGAAAGTTTACTCACTTTAGCGAATTTCACTTTCAAACTATCCATTTCTTTTAACAAAGGAGTCAAGTTACTGGAATCTTTTGATAAAAAATGAGCCTGCATTTGTGTGTAAATAACAGAATCTATTTCTGTGTCTTTATTACCAGAAGTGTAAAGCGCAGATAAGTCTAACAAATCCTGAACTTTTTGAGTCGTAATTAGATTAATTGCCTGCAAACTATCCAATTTTGTTTTAGAATAAGTTCCATTGTTGTTGGCATTTCTGATAATTTCTATAGAATTTTCGTCGCCTTCATATTTTTTATTGCACGAGATTACTGTAGCGGTTATTATAGTTAAGCCCAATATCCAACAATATACTTTATTTTGTTTTTTCATCGTCAGTGATTTTAAATTTAATCATTACAATTTTTCCGTTTTTCATTTGAGAATCTATCACTTCCAGATTTTCCAAACTCGTAGTAGGAAGCGTAACCAGCGAGATATATTTCTGCTTGTCCATCGTTTCTATTCCATAAATATCACTATCAACGACCTGATAAATCAGTGCATTATCACTAATTAATCTGTTCAATTGCTGCGTTTTTTTCTTGAAATCCTTTATCGATTTTGAGTAATAATATAACTGAACAGCATATTCATTAGGTTTCAGCTCGATATTTTCTGTTTCAGGTGCATTTGTCAAATCCCGTGTAATTTCCTCAGACTTATAGAAAGGAGAAGAAATAATCATCTTCAAGCTTTTACTCTTTGTTTCATATACGAAAGGAGAATTCGGTTTCACCTTAAAAAGAATTGGAGATTCATTTTCTCTGATGATTTTAACATCTAGTTCGCCTTTTATTGATGAGTTCCTGTCCGCATCTGTAAAAGCGTAAGTATATTTTTTATAGAACAAATTGTCATAAAATATTAATATCAAGACAATTGCGAATAGGAAAGCCGAAATTCCCAACCATAGATATCTTTTTAAGAAATTTTGTTTTTGACTTTTGAAATTGATATTTTTATTAATCTCATCAAAAGCTTGATTGTCAATAGAAACTGGAGGCTTTTCCGTAATTGGATTTTGAATTGGTTCTACTGTAACTTTTTCGATTGGATCTTCTATTGCAGGTTCGGAAACTACCACAGTACTTGTTTCTTCTACAGTTTCTGCTATCGGATTTTTCTTTTTAAAATCAGACCATGAATTAAAGCCGGAATAAACGGATAAGATATTCAGCATATCAATTCTAGGGATTTTTTCCTGAGAATTATTCTTGAAGTAAGTGTAAAAAGTTTTCTCGCTGATATTCCCTTTTGCTTTTTGTCTCAAATCTTCCTGAAAATAAATAATATCTATTCCTTTCCATTTGGAAATATCATCATAAGCTGGGGAATGTGTCTCAAGATATTTGTCCTGAACAGCCTTTTTTAAGGATTGAAAATGTAAAAATTCGGTATCGCTCAAAATTCTATTTTATTCTTAATTTATTGATTTACAGTATTTGTTATTTGTAAATCGTGTTTTACAAATATATTACAATTAATTTTCAAAACAAAAATATTTTATCGATATAATTTTGCCCTGTTCAAATAATGGACAATCTATTAACTAACAATTTAATTAAATTATTATGAAAAAGTCATTCTTCGTAGCTGCTATCGCTGCTGTAGCTCTTGTAGCTTGTAAAAAAACTGAAACTGTTGATACTGCTGCTGCTGATTCAGCTGCTGTTGATTCTGCTGTTGCTGTAGTTGATTCTGCTGCTACTGCTGGTGTTGATTCTGTTAAAGCTACTGCTGATTCAGCTGTTGCTAAAGTAGACTCTGCTGCTGCTAAAAAATAATCTTAACCAAGTTAAGAATTTGAAACCGTTTCTTTCGAGAAGCGGTTTTTTTTATTTCTCCAATTTTTGTCTCAAGATTTCATAACAAGTAATAGCAGCAGCATTGCTCAGATTTAAAGAATCTATACTTCCGGACATTGGAATCAAAACATTTTCTCCTTTATCTTTCCAGAAGTCACTTAATCCGGAATGTTCTGTTCCGAATAAAATCGCAGATTTTTCTTTTAAATTTTTTGTATGAATATTTTTTGCATCTTCACTCATAAAAGTTGTAAAAATTGGATATTCGTAAGTTTTCAAAAATTCTAAAGTTTCCTCATTGGATGCTTGAAAGATGTTCATCCCGAAAAGACAGCCAACACTGGAACGAATGACATTTGGATTATAGAAATCTGTTCTTGGGTCGGTTACAATCAATGCATTGATGCCAAAAGCTTCACAACTTCTCAAGATTGCACCAAGATTTCCGGGTTTTTCTACACTTTCTAAAATGATTATGGCTGAATCTTGTTTTGGTTTGAACTCGTCAAGATTTCTTTGTTCTAATTTATAAATTCCAATAATTCCTTCGGTTGTTCCACGGTAGGAGATTTTTTCATAAAGCTTTTCCGAAACGTAATGGATTTTGGAATTTGGCAATTTCCCATTGAAAATAGATTCGCAGATGTAAAATTCTTCTGGCTGATTACCAAAATGCATTGCTCTTTCGTTTTCCTGCTGACCTTCTACAATGAAAACACCGGCTTTTCTTCTGTCCTGATTTTTGGTTAAAAGTCGGGTTAGTTTTTTGATTTTTTCGTTTTGAAGGCTTTCTATGAGCATTTTGAGAATTTTTGCAAAGATAATAAATTGTAAAACTTTAACTTCCATCTTCTGACATCTGTCTTCCAACAAAAAAATATATATCTTTGTTTTATGATTTTACGAGGAGAAAATTTAATCAAGGAATACGGACCGAAAAAAGTGGTGAAAGGCGTGTCATTGGAGGTTCAACAAGGCGAAATCGTCGGACTTTTGGGGCCAAACGGAGCAGGAAAAACAACATCGTTTTATATGATTGTTGGATTGGTGAAGCCTACTTTGGGAAATGTTTTCTTGGATAACCAAAATATCACGAAAGATGCGATGTACAAACGTGCGCAGAACGGAATTGGTTATTTGGCGCAAGAAGCTTCGGTTTTCAGGAAACTGTCTGTTGAGGATAATATTTTGGGTGTTTTGCAATTAACAAAACTTTCCAAAAAACAACAGCAAAAGAAATGTGATGAATTGATTGAAGAATTCCACCTGGAACACGTTCGTAAAAACCGTGGCGATTTGCTTTCCGGAGGTGAAAGACGTAGAACGGAAATCGCGCGTTGTTTGGCAACAAGTCCTAATTTTATTCTTTTGGATGAACCTTTTGCGGGCGTTGACCCGATTGCGGTAGAAGACATTCAAAAAATCGTGAGGTCTTTGGTGGAGAAAAATATCGGGATTTTGATTACCGATCACAACGTTCAACAGACTTTGGCGATTACCAATAAAACTTATATTATGTTCGAAGGGAAAATCCTGAAAGAAGGTTTGCCAGAAGACCTTGCTAATGACCCAGAAGTGAGACAGGCTTATCTTGGAGAGAATTTTAGGTTTGAGAAGTTTTAATATATGGAAGATATTAAAGTTTGTCCAAATTGTTCTACTAAAGTTAAGGGCTTTTTTGCTAGTGGGCATATGTTGTCACAAAATAAGGTTGATTTTATAAATAAATATCATATAGAAAAAAAAGATAGTTATTGCTCTGTCTGTTCAACTCCTATATTACATAAAATAAATTCGACTTTGAATGAAAAGAAGAATGAGCTTAATAATAGGTTAAAAACAATAATAAAATTCTTACCTATAATATCATCTGAAGCTCCAATTAACTGGGAGTATGAAGTAATTGAGATGGTTTCTACTCAACAAACTTCAGGAACTGGTTTTGCAACGGAATTATCAAGAAGTTGGAATGATTTTTTTGGAACAGGTTCTAATGCTACAAATAAAAAGATTTATAATGCAACAGAACTTTGTAAAACTGATTTAAGAATTCAATGCGCTATGTTGGGTGGAAATGCAGTGATTTCAGCAGATATTGACTTTAATGAAATTGGAGCAGGTTCTACTAATATGCTGATGGTTTGTATGGCAGGAACAGCTGTACAAATAAAAAACTTAGACAATGCAAATATTCGTAATTACGAGTATTTATCAGAAATTATTGAAATATCAGAACAGCTAGATATTATAAATAATAAAGTTGATGAAAAGAATATAGCTTTAAATTCATAATTCAAAATTCTACTGACAAGCTATTGTCACAACTGCGCCATAAATTTGTATCAAATAAAACAAACTATTATGAACGCAAACGCAAAAGTCTTGGACTCACAACAACTTTTAATCCATTGGCAAGGTCACAGAAATCTTACTAGAAGAGTGATTGAAGCTTTTCCAGAGAAAGATTTATTCGAGTTTTCAATTGGCGGAATGAGACCTTTCGCAAAATTGGCTTTAGAATTATTGGCAATTGGCGGACCAGCTTTGAAATCAATTGTTGACGGAACAATTAATGCATTCGATGAATCTTTCAATCCAACAACGAAATCCGAAATCCTAGCAAAATGGGACGAAGAAACGGAAACAATCAACGAGTATTTTTCTCAAATTTCAGAAGAACGTTTTCAGGAGATGTTCAATCTTTTTGGACAATATGAGTTTCCGATTTATCAGAATATTCTATATTTTGTTGATAATGAGATTCATCACAGAGGTCAAGGTTATGTTTATTTGAGAGCTTTGGGAATCGAACCTCCGTTTTTCTGGGAAAGACAAAGATAATTTTATATGCTTGATTTGAATTTAAAGTCTGCTTTTTAGCAGACTTTATTTTTTATTCAAATTATCAGAAATCTTGTTCATTAAGTCATTCATCGTGTCTTTGAGATATTCTGGTTCAATGATTTTTGCAAAGTCTAAAAATGTAATCAACCAGCGAGGAAAACCTTCCTTAATCCATTCGGTTTCAAAAGTCAAAAGCATTCCATTTTTAGTTTCTTCTTCAGAAATCAACCCGTAATATTTTTTTGAATTGACAAGAAGTGGCATTATTTTCTTCTCGACCAATAATTCAACTTTTACTTTTTTACCTTCAGATTTTTTTCTGTAATCGCCGATATTGCCATATTCTTGAAGAAACGGAGTTTGAGTTTTCTCGATTTTCAAAATCCTGTCAATTCGAAATTGTCTGAAATCCTTTCGCATCGTACAAAATGCCATCATATACCAATAGTTGACTTCATAAAAAATCCCAACAGCTTCGATAACTCTTTCGCTCGCTTCGTCTTTTACGTTTTGATAATGGATTTTTAACTGATTCTTTTCAGCGATACTTTCCAGAATTGTAGGGATGATATTTTTAATAGCATCCGATTTTTCTGGTCGATAAGAATAGATATCAATCTGATTTTCGAGATTCTGAACCAAATTTTTCTCCGAACTTCGAATAACCGCTTTCACTTTTTCCATTGCAGAATTGTAATGAGAATCGAGACTTTCGTGAGAAAATTTCTGCATCAATTTTTCTGCAGTAATGAAACTCAGAACTTCTTCTTTAGTAAACATCACGGGTGGAAGTTTGTAGCCATCTACCAAAGAATAACCGGAACCAGCTTCTCCAAAAATCGGAATTCCCGCATTTTCCAAAGTCTTGATATCTCTGTAAATCGTTCTAATGCTTACATCAAATTTCTCCGCCAAATCCTGAGCACGGACAATCGATTTGGTTTGTAGTTGTGTGAGAATCGATGTGACTCGGTCTATTTTTTTTATGTAATGGTCTTCGTTCATTTGCTCAGATTCTGTGAAATTATCAATAGGAATGGGCTTTAGCCCATTTTATAAAGTGAAGTATAAATTGGCTTTAGCCAAAACTTAGTTTAAATTTCGGCTGAAGCCTCTCCAAAATCAAATATTTTATCATCGGGCTAAAGCCCGACGCAATTGATATAAATAATATTAATAAACTAGATTTCCTCCTTATAAGTTTTCACCAATCTATCCAGATTTAAACTTCTTGCGGAAGCATCGAAGATTTCGCGGTAAGTTCCGTCTTTTTCATACAATTCTTCGTGTGTTCCGTTTTCCACAACTTCGCCTTTTTTCATCACATAAATCATATCCGAATCCAAAATCTGCGACAACGAATGCGAAATAATAATCACAGTTCGGTCTTTTTTTATCGCATCCAGAGAGTTTTTGATTTGTTCTGTTGCAATAGCATCTAGACTTGCTGTTGGTTCGTCCAAGAAAATAATTGGCGGATTTTTCAGAAATAATCTTGCAATCGCAATTCTCTGTTGTTGACCACCGGAAAGTTGTGTGGCGTCGTGATTATAACCATCTGGCAAATCCAAAATCTGCTCGTGAAGATAAGCTTTTGTCGCAGCTTCTTTGATTTGATCTAATGTCGCTTCCAGATTTCCGTATCGGATATTATCTTCAATACTTCCTTTGAAAATGTGATTTTTCTGAAGTACCAAACCAAGGTCATCCCGCAGATAATCATTATCAAAATCATTCAGATTGTTGCCATCCAAAAGTATTTCTCCGGAATCTGGTTCATAAAATTTACAAAGCAAATTGATAATCGTTGATTTTCCAGCGCCACTTAATCCAACTAAAGCTGTGGTTTTCCCATTTTCGATTTTGAGAGAAACATTTTTCAAAGCTTTCATTCCGTTTGGGTAAGTGAAATCTACATTTTTGATTTCAAAACTGCCTTGAATTGGAATGTTATTGATGGTTCCATTTGGTTCGGTTTCGTCGTCGTCATTCAAGATTTCGAAATAACCTTCTGCGTAAATAAATGCATCATTCATATCATCATAAATCCTGTGAAGCTGACGGATAGGCGCGGAAACGTTGTTGAACAACATAATATGAAGCATAATTGCACCAATCGTCATTTGTTGGTCGAGAACCAAATAAACCGTCAAAAGGATAATTAAAACGACACCAAATTGTTCGATAAAAGTTTTCAAACCATCGAAAATAAAGCTGGTTCTTCTCGTGTATAATTGACTTTCCATCAATTGCATCTGGAGATTGTACTGTTTTTTGCCTTCAAATTTTTCCCGCACAAAACTCTTGATAACCATTATAGAATTGATAAGATTCAAAAGTCCGGATGTTTTTTGCTCCCGTTGATTTCGCAGGGTTCGTCTTACATTGCCTAATTTTTTAGCTTGTCTCGAGGTCACGTAAAAGTAAATCGGAATCACAAATGTCGAAACCAATCCAACATACAGATTCTGCATATACATTACAATCAAAGCAATAATTGCAGTTGAAAATAATGGCAAAATATCAATGAAAAAGTTTTGTACGAGTTTGGTTAAGCTTTCAATTCCTCTGTCGATGCGGATTTGAAGTTTTCCGGATTCGTGTCGGTCGTCGTTGTAATAAGCAATTCTGTAAGTCAGGATTTTGTCAATTGCGGCTTGTGCCAATTCTGAACTGACATTAATTCTAATTTTTTCACCATAAAATTTCTGCCCAAACTGAATAAAAATGTTTGCTAATTCTTTTCCCAAAAGTATAATAGAAATCAGAATCAAAACGTGGATTCCTTCGGACATAGGATGAGGAAGCTGTGTTAATTTCGTGACTTCATCAACTGTGTATTTCAAAACAATCGGATTGACTTGTGCAAATAAAGCGCCGATAAAAGTCAATGCCAAAGTTCCGAAAACCATCCATTTGTAAGGTTTTATGAAACTTTTAAGCTGATTGAAAATATGGATAAGGTTGGTTGTTTTCTGAAAAGGTTTTTTCATAACAGCAAGTTAAGAAATATTGGAGTTTAACACAAAAGCACAATTGTTTTTATTGTCATTGATGTGTTTTTAAGGCACAAGGAAAATCAAAGATTTTTTGCTAACAAAGTCAAACCTTGTGCCTTAAAAACATTCGAATACTTCAAATTAATTCTTTGTGCCTTTGTGTTTAACCTCTGTATTCAAATAAAAAAGTTAATTTTAAACTTTCGTAAAAAATAACAATGAAAATATATACAAAAACCGGCGATAAAGGCGAAACTGGACTTTACGGTGGAAGCAGAATCTCTAAAGCGAGCGCAAGAGTAGAATCTTACGGCAATATAGATGAACTCAATGCTTCGATTGGTGTTGCAAAATCTCACATTGAAGATGAAAATGTCATTGCTCAGCTTAAGAAAATTCAGTTTGATTTGTTTACAGTTGGCTCAGAAGCTTCGACTCCGATTGATAAATTGTTTTTGGCTAATGGAAAAGCAAGATTGCCACTCGTAATTTCTGATAAAGAAATTGAAGAATTGGAAACCTGGATGGACGAAATGGAAGAGAAAGTAGAACCTTTGCAATATTTCATTTTACCTGGAGGTGGAAAAGCGGCGACTTTCCTTCACGTAGCGAGAACGGTTTGCAGACGCGCGGAACGTAGTTTAGTTTTCCTCAATCAATCCGAAGAAGTGCGACCAGAAATGATAAAATATCTAAATCGTTTATCTGATTATCTTTTTGTTTTGGCGAGATATGTTTCGAAACTTCATAATGAGCCTGAGGAATATTGGAATCCTAATGATAGAAGCTAGAATTAGTAATTTGTCATTCAGAACAAAACGTAGTACAGTGAAGAATATAGATTTCTCCTTCGTCGAAATGACAACTGTGAAAATATGAAAATTAAAGCACTTCTTTTCATCAACGGAGATTCTCCGAAAACAATTCCCAATTTGTCTGGTTATGATTTGATTGCTTGTACAGATGGCGCTTTTCATTATTTGAAACAACTGAAGTTTCCTTTGGATAAATTGGATTTTATTTCGGGAGATTTCGATTCTCATAAAATTGAAGAAGAGATTCTTCGACAAGCTCAGAATCACAGTTTTGTTATTATAGAAACACCTGACCAGAACAAAACTGATTTTCACAAAGCTCTGGAAATTATTCTCGAAAAAGGTTTAGAAAATATCGATGTTTATGGCGGAAGTGGAGGAGAACAAGATCATTTTCTTGGGAATCTGAGTGTTGCTTATGCTTTTAAAGATAAATTGAATCTTCAGTTTTTTGATGAATACTCTTCCTATTATTTTATTCCTAAAAATTTCTCAATTTCTGATGTCAAAGGAAAAATGATTTCCTTGATGCCTTTTCCAATAGCCAAAAACATCGAAACAAAAGGACTGAAATGGCCTTTACATCAAGAAGATTTGATTTTGGGAGAAAGAATTGGAACGAGAAATGTTGCAGATAGTCAGGAAGTTTCAATCCAATATAAAGATGGCGATTTGCTAATTTTTGTGGGAAAATAATTCAGTAATTTTTATAGAATTATTAACGCAGAAATTCAGTTTATTTCATCATTTTTGCATCGTAAAACAATTAAATTTTTTTAGCCAGAAATGAAAATAAAATATTCTGAACTAATTGACCAAACGCTTTATTTTCCGACTGAAGAATTCAGTGTAGAAGAAAATAATCTGAAATTTCACGACATCAATCTGATGGAGGTTGTGGAAAAATTCGGGACTCCTTTGAAGTTCAATTATTTACCAAAAATATCTCAGAATATAGAAAGGGCAAAATTCTGGTTCAAAGAAGCTTTTGAAAAGAACGATTATCAGAAAAATTACAGATATTGCTACTGCACAAAGTCCAGTCATTTTGCATTTGTTGTAGAAGAAGCGTTGAAAAATGACATCAGTCTGGAAACATCTTCGGCTTATGATATGGATATCGTGAAATCGCTTTATGACAAAGGTAAAGTTGATAAAAGTATCGAAGTAATCTGTAACGGCTTCAAAACTGACGATTATTTGGCAAAGATTTCTGAGCTGATTAATAATGGTTTCGAAAATATTACGCCGATTCTTGATAACTACAGAGAGTTGGATAAATTGACGGAAAGTATCGACAGAACTTTTGACATCGGAATCAGAATTGCTTCTGAGGAAGAACCAAAATTCGAATTTTATACCTCAAGATTAGGAATTGGATACAAGGATATTATTCCTTATTACAGTCAAAAAATTGCGGAACATCCGAATGCAAGGTTGAAAATGCTTCACTTTTTCATCAATACGGGAATCAAAGACACGGCTTATTATTGGAACGAATTGTACAAATGTCTTCGTGTTTATGCAAGATTGAAAAAAATTGCTCCAGAAGTTGATTCGTTGAATATTGGTGGTGGTTTTCCAATCAAAACATCCTTGAATTTTGATTACGATTACGCTTATATGGTGAACGAAATTGTTTCCCAAATCAAGAAATTCTGTGAGGAAGAAGGTGTTGAAGAACCAAATATCTATACAGAATTCGGAAGTTTCACAGTGGGAGAAAGTGGTGGGCATTTATATAAAATTATTTCTCAGAAACGTCAGAACGACAGAGAAAAATGGAATATGATTGACTCTTCTTTTATGACGACTTTGCCAGATACTTGGGCGATTTCCCGTCATTTCATTATGTTACCACTTAATCGTTGGGATGATTCCTATGAGAGAGTTTTTCTTGGTGGATTAACTTGTGATTCAGATGATTACTATAATTCTGAGCAGCATACGAATGCGATTTATCTTCCTGTTTTCAATGAAACAAAACCTATGTATATTGGGTTTTTCCATACTGGAGCTTATCAGGAAACCATTGGCGGTTACGGCGGTGTTCATCATTGTTTGATGCCTCAGCCAAAACATATTTTGATTGATAAAGACGAGGACGGAAATATCACTTACGAACTATTCCGAGAAGAACAAAGACCAGAAGATGTCTTGAAACTTTTAGGATATTAAGATACTAAATGGTTTGTAATTTTTTATCAATTAATTTCAAATAACTGATCTAAATTCAAACACAAAAAAGGCTTTTCAATTTGAAAAGCCTTTTTTATGTTTGAAAGAAAACTTATTTTTTGATGATTTTCTCTGTCGTTTTATTATTATTGATATCAGTCATTATCAATAAATAATTTCCGCTTGAGATATTCGAGATATCAAATTCTCTTTCTTTAGCATCTAACGTTTTGATGATATTACCAGAATAATCAGAAAGCTTAATTTCTACGAATTTTTTATCTGTATCAATCTTCAAATAATTGGAAACGGGATTTGGGTAAACAGTTATTTTATTTGATTTCAGAAGATTATCTACGGCTAATGATTTGTCTTTTACAATCACAATTTTACCTGATGTAACGTTGGTGCTGTAATTGTAAGAGTACGTTGTGAAAGCGTAGCAACCAGCGCCACAAGAAGTCATCGATCTTGTAGATCCTTGAACGTTTGGAATTGGTGTACTGTCTTTCAATAAGAAAGTGTTTGGGTTGAATCTTTTGAAAGTGATATTTCCAGAAGAATATTCAGAACTTGCATAAGCTACAGATTGTGTAGCTGTGTCAAAAGCGTTTGCTCCTGTTGTGTTTGTAAATTGCCCCAGAAGAAACGGCGTTCCAGATGAGATATCAACTACTTTTCCGTCTGTAGAATAAAGAAAATTACCTTCTCTTATAAAATCAATACTGAAGTTGGAAAAAAGATTGGGATAGACAATTCCTTGCGTTGCTCCTGACGAGCTAATGTTGATTTTTCTCAAACCAAATTCCGTAGTCTCGTTATTGTATCCCCAAAGTAGATTGTTGCTTGAGAATTCGATTCTGTTACTGCCCGTATGATCCTGGGTGGTAGTCGGTCTCATCACATCGTTGTCATAGATTGCAACACCTTCGTGTTTTGGAGAAAAACCTACATTTCTTCTAGAGATGGCAATTGTATTAGGATTGCCTGGCATCACCTCCATATCTTCTACAAATAAAGCTCCAAGAGAAGGATCAGTACCTAATGAGAACTGTAGGTTTACAGATTTACTGGCGATATCCCATCTTCTTACAAGAGAAGCTGTTTCGAAACCAACATACAGATATTGATTATTGTCAGAAATGGCCAATACATTTGGCTCGCTGCCAATGAAGAACGTGTTTTCAAGAGTTTGACTTACTGGATCGATGACGCCGATGCTATTCCCGTTTGCACCATTTGCACTGGGAATGCTGGCGTAGATTTTTTTTGCATTAGAATCATAGATGACCTGATTGGCAATAATGTCAAGGACTTTTACTTCTAGCTGAGCATTGCAAAATAATCCTGCGAAAAGTAATGAAAATGATAGAGTTGTGCGCATTAACTTTTTTTTGGTAAAAATACAGTTTTTATCTACAAGTAAATGACTTCCAATTTAATTTCGTAAATTTTAATATTATTAAAAAAAAGCGTCCTGATATTTTCAGCACGCTTTATAATTTATTTGATTTCAGTAATGAACTCTTCTTTTGGAGTTCTGTACTTTTTCAGATTTACCAGCCAGTCTCCGCTTGTGTCTCTGTAACCTAGAGGTAAAATCACAACACTTTTCAATCCTTTTTCAGCGAGTCCTAATAACTCGTCAAGAGCAGCATTGTTAAAGCCTTCCATCGGTGTTGCATCTACTTTTTGCTCAGCAGCTGCAGCAATTGCTAACCCGAAAGAAATGTAAGCTTGTTTTGCAGCGTGTGTTGCGTGCCATTCGTTTCCAAGAGGTTCGTACATTCCCCAAAGTCTGGTTTTATAATCATCCATCGCTTCTTTAGGAATTCCTCTTTCTGATGTTGTTTTTTCAAAAACTTCGGAGATGCTGTTATGAGAGTAGCCATCCCAAGCTGCCCAAACCAAAAGATGAGAACCATCTGTAATCTGAGCTTGGTCAAAAGCAATCGGTTGTATTTTTTCTAATAACTCTTTATTCGAGATAACGAATAATCTGTAAGGTTGTAAGCCAGATGAAGAAGGTGCTAATCTTGCAGCTTCTACAATGTAATCTACTTTATCTTGAGGAACGGTTTCTCCGTTCATTTTTTTTGTTGCGTAACGCCAATTTAAGTCTTCTAATAAACTCATTTTTAGATGATTTTTTGATTTGAAGTGTCAAAGTTAAATAAGAAAAGTTTATTTTTGTAATCTAGTTACAAAAAGTTACCGTTACCAAAAAGTAACTTATTTGATAATTAGTTAGTTATGAAATAGTATTAATGATAATTTAATATTATGAATTTGAAAATAAAAGTCTAATATGAAAATTAAATGTTGTAAAACCAATCTTCTTGCTGTTCAGGATACGATGGATATTTTGAAAGGCAGATGGAAAGTCCAAATCATTGCAGCGCTTTGTTATGATAAAATGCGTTTTTCGGATTTGCAGAAAGAAATTGAAGGTGTTTCTGCGAAAATGCTGAGCAGTGAATTGAAAGATTTAGAAATCAATCAATTGGTAACGAGAACAGTTCTTAGCACACAACCAATAAGTGTGGAATACGAATTGACGGACTATGGACGAACTTTGAAAAAAATCATTGAACATCTTGCAGAATGGGGTGTTGAACATAGAAAAAAGATTATCGGAAAAGTATTAGAGAATTAGTCCGATTTCTATCTTGTTTTAAATGGAAATAATATTCAAAAATAAATCTGCGTATCTCTTGACTAATTTAAACAAAGCAATTCCAAAACCCGATATTGTCTTCTCGTCATATTTTTCAAACGGATTTTATATAGTTTTTCCAGATCATAATTATTCTTTTACAGTGATGTTTGGATTGATTCTTAGCAGTTCGTTTTTTAATTCGTCAAAATCTCTGGGCGAAATCACGATACTGCCGTCTTTATAATAGATTTCTACTCTTCCAATGATGCTTGGTGCTGGAGCAGAAAGTAGATTCCATGTTTTTTCTATTTTATGAATTTCTTTAATATCAATCTTCGTTGTTCCGAAAATTGAATTTTTGATGTACAGAAATTCCTGATCAATTGTGTATTTTATTGAGAAGCAAAGACCCAAAATCAACGCTAAAATAATGGCTGGAAAAATTAACGCATTCCATTCCAATGTGATGATTTGCTGATAACTGGAAAAAGTGAGTACTATCAAAATAAATAGTAACAATTCCCATCCGATTCTTACATTAATAGTTTTCATTGCTATTGTCGTTTTTTATTTTAAAGTTTTTTTACTTTCTCAATAAGGTCGTCCATTTTGTTTCTCATTGAAAAAAAACTTCCATAGTGGGAAGTTTTTATAAAAAAATTTAACATTAAACCTGAATCACACCTAAATTGAATTTTTCCGTAATTGGAGAATGATTAGCTGCTTCTATTCCCATACTAATCCATTTTCTGGTGTCTAGAGGGTTGATAATAGCATCTGTCCAAAGTCTTGCTGCGGCGTAAGTTGGCTGGATTTGTTTGTTATAATCTTTCAAGATTTTGTCAAGAATTTCTTTTCTTTCTTCTTCCGAAATTTCCTTTCCTTGTTTTTTAAGCGAAGATTCTTGGATTTGTAGCAATACATTTCCTGCTTGTGATCCACCCATAACTGCTAATTCTGCCCACGGCCAAGCAACAATTAATCTTGGATCATAGGCTTTTCCGCACATCGCATAATTTCCTGCGCCATAAGAGTTTCCTGTAATAACAGTGAATTTTGGAACCACAGAATTAGAAACTGCGTTTACCATTTTTGCTCCATCTTTTATGATTCCGCCTTGTTCAGATTTGGAACCAACCATAAATCCTGTAACATCCTGAAGAAATACCAAAGGAATTTTTCTTTGATTACAGTTAGCAATAAAACGTGTGGCTTTATCAGCAGAATCAGAGTAGATAACGCCACCGAACTGCATTTCACCTTTGCCGCTTTTTACCAATTTTCTTTGGTTGGCAACAATTCCCACACTCCAACCATCGATTCTGGCAGTTGCACAAATAATGCTTTTCCCATAATCGGGTTTATATTCTTCGTATTCAGAATTATCTACAAGACATTTGATGATTTCGAAAGTGTCATATTGCTCAGATCTCACAGCTGGCATTATTCCGAAAATATTATCTGGATTTTCTTTAGGAGGAAAACTTTCGGTTCTGTCAAATCCTGCTTTTTCAAAATCTCCAATTGACTTCATTATATTTTTGATACGATCTAAAGCATCTTTGTCATCCTTAGCTTTATAATCTACAACACCAGAAATGGAGCTATGCATTGTTGCTCCACCTAGAGCTTCATTTTCAATAGATTCACCAATTGCTGCTTTCACAAGGTAACTTCCTGCCAAGAAAATACTTCCTGTCTTGTCCACAATCAACGCTTCATCACTCATAATCGGGAGATAAGCACCACCAGCAACACAACTTCCCATAATCGCAGAAATCTGAATAATCCCTGCAGAACTCATTTTTGCATTATTTCTAAAAATTCTGCCAAACATCTCTTTGTCTGGGAAAATTTCATCCTGCATCGGCAAATAAACACCAGCAGAATCTACCAAATAAATAATTGGTAAACGGTTTTCCATCGCGATTTCCTGAGCTCGCAGATTTTTCTTTCCTGTAATTGGAAACCAAGCTCCAGCTTTTACAGTTGCATCATTGGCAACAACAATACACTGTTTACCGGCAATGTATCCAATTTTTACAACCACACCGCCTGCAGGACATCCGCCTTCTTTCTCATACATCTCGTAACCTGCAAATGCACCGATTTCTATGGTGTCAGAATTTTTATCAAAAAGATATTCCAAACGTTCTCTAACCGTCATTTTTCCTTGGTCGCGTTGTTTTTGAAGTGCTTTTTCGCCACCTCCCAATTTGATTTTCGACAAAATTTTCTTGGTGTCAGAAAGTTTTAGTTTGTTGATATCTTCTCTTTTATTGAATTCTAAATCCATAGGGTTTTCTTTGGGTCTAAAGATAAAATTTTTTGATTGATGGCAAAACGAAAGAATTTATTAATTGCAAAATCGAATTGTATTGCATTTAAAAATTAATATTAGTTTCTGTAATATATCTCTGGATTTTCCGTTTGAGTGATAAATGAAATAAATTTTTAGTTAGTTTATGTTTATTTTAATAAGTTTTCTTATTAGAGATCCGTATAAATTTTTGTACGGATTTTTCGTTGAGTCAATCCAGATTATTAGCTTCAAAACAAGAAATTTATTCTAATTTTGCAAATTGAAAATCAATATTTCTATGAAGAATTCTTATTTGCTGAGGTTGCATTTTATCGTGTTTTTATGGGGCTTCACAGCTATTTTAGGAAAGTTGATTTCTACGGATGCGCCACTTTTGGTTTTTTATAGAATGTCATTCGCTGCGGTTTTTCTTTACTTATATCTCAGGATTGTAAAAAAAGAAAGCATTAAAGTTACAAAAGGTTTATTACTAAAATTGGTAGGAATAGGAAGTGTAATGGCTTTTCACTGGTTGTTCTTTTTTCAGTCTATCAAGGTTTCCAATGTATCAATCGCGCTTTCCTGTTTATCATTATCAACATTATTTGCCTCTTTAATAGAACCAATAGTCTTTAAAAGAAAACCAGATTGGGTCGAGGTTATTATCGGAATCATTATTGTGATTTGCATTTCTTTGATTTTCAATGCAGAACTGAAATATAAAGAAGGCATATTTTACGGAATTCTTTGTGCACTTTTTGGAACTATTTTTTCTGTTTTCAATGGTAAAATTTTTGGAAAAACCAGTTCCGGAAATATTATTTTCTACGAGATTGCTGGTGGATGGTTGGTCATTAGTCTGTTTTTTATTGTCACAGGACAAATTTCTTCTCTCAGCGAAATAAGTTATACAGATATTGCGTTAATAGTATTGTTGGCATCTGTTTTTACGGCATATCCAATGTTTGAAAGTGTAAAGCTGATGAAGTTTATTTCACCTTTCACATTGATTTTAACCGTAAATCTTGAGCCTGTTTATGGGATTATTCTAGCTTTTTTTATCTTTGGAGCTTCAGAGCAAATGAGTCCCATTTTTTATATTGCTTCTTTGGTGATGATTACAGTAATTGTTATCAACGGAATTATAAAATCAAAACGAAAAAAAGAAGATACAATTGCAGAAACGAACCATCTGTAAACAGCTTTTGATGAAAAGAATTTTATTTTTTTTACTGATTATTTTTTCACAAATATTTGATGCACAAATCATCAGAAAATATTCTAATGAATTTTTGAATATTGGAGCTGGTGCAAGAGGACTTGCGATGGGTGGCGCTGTTATTTCTAATCAGGATGATGTTTATTCTCCTATGTGGAATCCGGCTGGTCTGATGAAAATCGACCGCGATTGGCAAGTCGCAGCAATGCATGCAGAATATTTTGAATCCATTGCTAAATACGATTACATCGCTTATGCCAAACCTTTGGATTATGGTAACGGTGTTTTCGCCATTTCATTAGTCCGATTGGGTGTTGATAATATTCTAAATACAACTCAATTAATTGATTCCGAAGGGAATATAGATTATGATAAGATCAGTTCTTTTTCTACTTCAGATTATGCGGCTTTATTTTCTTACGCGTTTCATCCTAACGGAAATCAGAAATTAGATGTTGGAGCAACTGCAAAAGTAGTTTATAGAAATGTGGGAAAATTTGCCAGCGGTTATGGATTTGGATTTGATATTGGAGCAGTTTACCGTACAGATACCGATTGGAATTACGGTTTTATGCTGAGAGACGCGACCACGACTGTCAATTTCTGGACAATCAATCAAAAAGAATTATCTGCAGTTGTGAATGGGGAAGAATTCAACCCAGCGCCAACAGATAAAATGGAAATCACAATGCCAAAGTTGAATCTGGGTGTCAGCAAAACCTTTGAGTTCAATAGAGATTTGAAGTTGTTACCAGAAGCAGGCGTTAATATCGATTTTGCGAAAACAGCAGCACTAATTTCTACAGATTTTGCCAGTATCACACCTTATGTCGGCGGAGAATTGATTTTTCAGGATATGATTTTCGTACGATTAGGATTGAATCGATTCCAATCTGTTACCGATATAGAAGACTTAAAAAGAAAAGTCTCTTTCCAGCCAAGCGCAGGTATTGGCATTAAATACAAAGGCTTGACATTGGATTATGCCATCACCAACTCAGGAATAGGAGGTTCTAATTTTTATTCTAATTTCTTTTCTTTGAAATTGGATATGCAAGGTTTCAGAAATTAATTATAATATTCGATATGAAAAATATTTCCATTTTTTTATTTGTTTTCTTGATTTCAGTAGTCAAGGCTCAAACTGTATCAGATTACAAATATGTTTTGATTCCCGCAGAGTTTAATGATTTCAAAGACAACAAAGATTATGGATTAGGCAATCTTTTAGAAAAATCTTTGAAAGCAAAAAAATATACAGTTCTGCCAGCTACTAAAAATGAGTGGCCGTCTGATGCGCTGATGAACCCTTGCGGTATTCTGAATTCCGAACTTCTGAATGACAAAAGTATGTTCCGAAATAAGCTGATTCTACAGTTCAAAGATTGCAGCAACAAGGTTATCTTCACTGAAAAAGGAAACAGCATGATAAAAGAGTTTGAACCAGGTTTTCAAGATGCTTTGAAACAGACATTAGTGAAAATTCCTGTATCTAATCCAACTACAATTGTCAATAAAGTTGCTGAAACAACATCCACTGAGCCTTTTAAAAATGAATTGCAGGGTTCAAAAGAAGCAATTTTACAAACATCGAATGCTGTGAGATATAGCAACGGAACATTAACTGTCCAAAAAATACAAATTGATAATAGTCAGTTTATTTTGGTTGATGGCAACAGTTCTGTACCTTTTGCAACATTTAAATCTACAACAAAAGAAGGTGTTTTTCGAGTAAAATTAGGTTCTGGAGAATCTACAATTGGTTACTATGAAAATGCCAATATTGTGATTGAAATGCCAAAAGCTAATGGCGATTATGCTAAAGAAGTTTTTGTAGCTAAGTAATAATTACAATCCATAATAAAAATAAAAAAGCTCAGATCAATCTGAGCTTTTTCTATGAAAAATCTGAAATTATTTATTCGGTTGCGGTGTGTAGCGCAAATAAGGTTTCACAACTTTCACCCCTTTTGTAAACTTTTTCTCTGCATCTTCTTGCGAAACAGCCGGCGGAATAATCACATCTTCTCCATCTTTCCAATCTACAGGCGTTGCAACGCCATAACCATCTACCAATTGCAGAGAATCCAAAACTCTAAGAATTTCTGTGAAATTTCTACCTGTAGAAGCGGGATAAGTGATGATGAGTCTTACTTTTTTATTAGGGTCAATAATCAACAAAGACCTTACCGTTAGAGTTGCACTTGCATTAGGATGAATGAAATCATACAACTCAGACACTTTTTTGTCTTGATCCGCAATTATTGGGAATTCAACTTCCGTATCTTGAGTTTCATTAATATCGGAGATCCAACCTTTATGATTGTCAATTCCGTCAACGCTTAACGCTAAAACCCTTGTATTTCTTTTATCGAATTCTGGTTTCAGTTGTGATGTTTTTCCCAATTCAGTTGTACAAACGGGTGTATAATCTGCTGGATGTGAAAATAAAATTCCCCAAGAATCTCCGAGGTATTCGTAAAAATTAAGATTTCCTAAACTGCTTTCTGCATCAAAATCCGGAGCGGTATCGCCAAGTTTTATAGACATATTATTAATATTTTTTGATTAATGAATAACAAATTTAATAATAAAAAATTCAATTCATACTAATTTAGTATTATTTATTTTTAGTCACAAAAAAAACCACAAATTCTGTGGTTTTAATTTATTTATGAGGTTGGGATTACAATGTTCCAACTTTAGTGTCATCAATATTGTATTTAGCAATAATCTCCTCGTAAGACAATTTCTTTAAATCTTCTGACGTACCATTTTTTCCATAAACCGCTGGGACTAACACCACTCTGAATGTTTGGTTATTCAAATATTGTGGAGTTGTACTAATATCATAGGTTCCTCCAGCATAAATCATAAAATCATTTTTAGAAAAATCAAAATCATAATCCAATTCTCCCTGATCTAAATAAAGCGTTCTTGGAATCTGTTGCCAAACTGGAGCGTTTCCAGATGTTCCTGTCTGTCTGAAAATAACTACATAATCTTGATCTAATAATGGATTATTAAAACTCTGGCCGTATGTCCATCCATCTGTTGCATTATACGAGAAATTAACATTTCGCAGATCATAAACAGCAGGATAATCTACCTGCACCTGTTGTATATCATCATTATCATCTTTACAACTGAAGATGAATAAGCTACCAACTAGCAATAATAAAAGGGGCAAAAACTTTTTCATAGGTATAAATATTTTACGTTAATTTTTAATTACAAATTACAGACCATAAAAATAGCTAATTTCCGAGGAATTAATATCTTTATGGAAACTTTCTAAATTTTAGATTTTCAAAATATGAAAAGGTTAAGTCTTCTTATAATAACTTTTATTTCGCCATTTTATTTCACCCAGTATCAACCTAAAAATATTTCCAATTCGGAGATTAAAAAAGCCAATGATTGGGTAGATAAAACTTACAACTCACTTTCGCAGGATGAGAAGCTGGGACAGCTTTTTATTGTAGCACTTTACACAAACAAAGATGAAGCTCATATCAACCAAGTTAGAAACATTATAACCAATGAAAAAATCGGTGGGTTGATTCTGATGCAGGACGATGCAGCAAGAGAAATCAATCTAGTTAATGAATTTCAGTCCCAATCAAAAGTGCCAATGATGATCGGAATGGATGCAGAATGGGGCGTTTTCCAAAGAATAGCAAAAGCACACAAATATCCTTGGGCAATTGCTTTGGGAGCGATTCAAGATAAAAACCTGATTTACGAAATGACTGCGAAAATTGCTGAAGATTGCCAAAGAATGGGCATCAATTGGGATTTTGCACCTGTTGTGGATGTGAACACCAATCCAAATAATCCGATTATTGGAAACCGTAGTTTCGGTTCGGATGTCAATAATGTTGTGAATTCTGCTTTGGCTTATTCGAACGGTTTGCAGGATAACAGAATTCTTGCAGCAATTAAACATTTCCCAGGTCACGGCGATACAGATACAGATTCGCATTTGGATCTGCCTGTTGTTTCTCACAACTTAGAAAGATTGGAAAAAATCGAAATAGCACCTTTCAAAGCTTTGATGAATAAAGGAATTGGCGGTGTTATGGTTGCGCATCTCTATGTTCCGACTTTGGAAAGTGATAAAGGAATTCCAGCTTCGATTTCTAAGAAAATTGTCACAGGACTTTTGAAAGAAAAACTAGGTTACAAAGGTTTGATTATTACCGATGCGCTTAATATGGGCGCTGTTGCTAATAAATTCAAAGCGGGAGAATTGGATGCGATGGCTTTCAAAGCAGGAAATGATATTATGTTGTTTTCACAGGATGTTGCTACAGGAAAAAAACTGATTCAAAAAGCGATTGATAATGGCGAAATCCAACAAAGTAGAGTAGAAGAGAGTGTTAAAAAAATTCTTTTGACTAAGTATTATTTAGGTCTTAATCAGTACAACAATATCAATCCTGTAAATGTGAACGAGGATTTGAATAATGCCTCACATTCGGCTTTAGTTCAAAAAATGTATGCGAATGCTTTGACATTAATCAAAGACGACAAAAAGCTATTACCCTTGGATTGTAAAGAAACGTACTATTACGTTCCGTTAGAAGAAGCACCTTATGAAACTTTCCTTAATCAAATCAATACAAGAACAACTGTAATTGTTAAAAAAGCTAATGAAATCAATACAATTCCAGCTAATTCAAAAGTGATTGTTGGTTTCCATAAAGATAATTCTACAGCTTACAAACCATACAAAATTTCTGATGCAAGCAAGAAAATTTTATTAGAATTAAGCAAAAATCAAAATGTAATGCTGGATGTATTTGGAAGTCCTTATGCTTTGAAAGATATGGATATTTCTAAAATTTCTACAGTTTTGGTTTCTTATGAAAATAATGACGACGCGATGAAAGCAACAGCAAACGGACTTCTCGGACAAACAAAAATCTCAGGAAGACTTCCGGTTTTGGTCAATGATAATTTGAAATTCGGATTAGGAATGGATGTAGAAGCGAAAATTCAAAATAAAACTGATAGAAAAAATAGTTCAGAAACGAAAAATTCTAAGATAGTAATGGAGTAAATTTGTTACGCTTTAAAAAGTAAAAAAAAGTCTTTATACTTTTTACATAATACATTGTACAAGAAAAAATGAAAATAGGAATACTTTGCTATCCAACTTACGGCGGAAGCGGAATTGTAGCAACAGAATTGGGAATGTCTCTAGCAGACAAAGGTTTTGAAGTTCATTTCATCAGTTCGGCGTTGCCGGCACGTTTGGATGTTACCAATCCAAATATTTTTTTCCATAAAGTCAACGTTCAGACTTATCCGCTGTTCCAATATCAGCCTTATGATATCGCATTGTCATCGATGATCTACCGAGTTGTGAATCTTTATAAATTGGATATTCTCCACGCTCATTATGCGATTCCTTATGCTTATGCTGCTTTTACAGCTAAGCAAATGTTGAAGGCAGAACAGAAAGATGTGCCTTTGGTGACGACGCTTCACGGGACAGATATTACTTTGGTAGGACAGCACCCAAGTTACAAGCATGCTGTCGAATTTTCTATCAATCAAAGTGATACAATTACGTCAGTATCAGAAAGTTTGAAAAAAGATACATTGCAGTTTTTTGATATTCAAAAGAATATCCAAGTGATAACCAATTTTATAGATAATTCTGTTTTTGATGAAAAGGGAAATGCCTGCCAGAGAAAGCAATTTGCGAGTGATGATGAAAAAATCCTGATTCACGTTTCCAATCTTCGTCCGGTTAAGAGAATTCAGGATGTTTTGGAGATTTTCAAAAATGTTAATAAGAAAGTCAAGTCAAAACTGATTATCATTGGTGAAGGTCCGGAAATGGAAAAAATCTCTGAGTTTATGGAAAATAATCCAGAACTGATTGGCGAAATCAAATTACTTGGAAAAGTCAACGATTTATACAGAATTTTACAACTTTCCGATGTCTTCCTTTTACCTTCTGAACAAGAAAGTTTTGGCTTAGCAGCTTTGGAAGCAATGGCTGCTAGAACGCCGGTTATTAGCAGTAATGCAGGCGGGATTCCAGAAGTTAATATCCAAGGTGAAACTGGATTTTTAGCAGAAACTGGAAATGTAGAAGCAATGTCAAATTATTGCATCAAATTGTTGAGTGATGATAATCTTCTCGAAGAAATGAAAAATAATGCAAAAGAACAGGCCTTTAGATTTGATCTTAAAAACATTTTACCACTCTACATAGAGATGTACGAATATACTATTACCAGATTTGAACATTCTAAACTAATAAATTCAGAAAATTAATTTAGAGTTCAATTTACTTTAGATTTCGGAATTTTTCTTAACTTAACCCTTTCAGAGTTTCAATTTCTGAAAGGGTTTTCTATTTCTGGAATTTAAAAACTATAACACAGATGAATGAAGACATATTGCAATATATCTGGAATTACAAAAAATTTCGCAGATTCGATTTCATCTCGGCAGACGGACGTGTTATCGAAATATTAGAATTCGGAGAGTGGAACAAAAATTCTGGTCCGGATTTTCTCTTTGCCAAAATTAAAATTGATGATATAATTTTTGCAGGAAATATTGAGATTCATACCAAAGCGTCCGATTGGTTTTTCCATAACCATTCTGGCAATCCTGAGTTTGAGAATCTAATTCTTCATGCCGTTTACATTAATGATTGTGATATTCCGGAATTGAACCAACATAACATTCCGACTTTGGAACTCAAAAGTTATATTGATGTAGAATTGATTCAGAAACATCAGAATTTGAAAGCTGAACATTCTTTTATAGCTTGTGAAGAGTTGTTTGATGAGAATAAAATTCCGTTATTTTTTGAAGAAACTGTTTTACTCAAAAAGTTGGAAGCCAAAGTTCAAATTTTCCAAGAATCACTTAACAATAATCAAAATAATTATGAAGCAGTTTTATTTCAAAATCTTGTTTATACTTTCGGATTGAAAGTGAATGCAGAAATTTTTCTTCAAATGGCGGAAAGTCTGGACTTTTCCGTGATTCAGAAAATTAAACAAAATGATATTCATTTAGAAGCATTGTTCTTTGGAATCTGTGGATTTTTGGATGAGTCAAAAGATGAAATAATGCAAATTTGGAAACGTGAATTTGATTTCTTAAAAGTGAAATTTAATTTATCAGATATCATAATTCATCCCAAATTCTCCAAACTTCGTCCTCCGAATTTCCCAACTATAAGATTGTCACAATTAGCCAATCTTTATCATTCTCAGCCTAATCTTTTCTCAAAACTGATTGAAGCCAAAACGATTGAAGACTTGTACAATATTTTCAAAAATGTCAAAGCTTCGGAATATTGGGATAATCGATTTAATTTTGGAAAAGTTTCGACAGTTGAAAGTAAGAAATATCTTAGTCAGGATTTTATTGATTTGATTATCATTAATACGATTTTGCCGTTGAAATATTTCTATCATAAAAATCATAATCCGGAAATAGTAGATGATATTTTTGATTTTTATAAACTGATGAAACCTGAGAAAAATTCTGTTTTGGATGAATGGAAACAGTTAGGAATGAAATTCGAAAATGCGTTGAAGACACAAGCTTTTCTCTATCAATACAAACTATTTTGCAATCATAAAAAATGCTTAAATTGCAGTGTTGGTTTTCAGTTGTTGAAGAGTGATGATTAATCAGATTAAAGAAAATGAAAGAGCCTAAAATTATCAATGGTTTGCGCCATAAAATGGAAAGAGAATGGTTTGGCGTTTTGACGAGATACGGAACCAAATTAGGAATTCCTGTTTCTAAATTGCGCGTTTTCTTTATCTATTCTACGTTTGCAACTGCTGGGATTTTCTTTCTTTTTTATCTTGGTCTTGCATTTATGCTTTGGATCAAAGACTGCATTGTGACTAAAAGACCTAGTGTTTTTGATTTGTAATTATTTCTAGCAGATTTACCAAATTTTATAGATTTCAATATAACATCATATTGTCATTCCGTAGGAATCTCTCAGTATAAATTGACTTTGTCGAACCACTTTGTTTGGTTTCCTACTGAATGACAAGCTTTGTGTTTATTGACAGATGTTGTTTTTATACAGAATTCCGCAGCCCGGCTTGAGCGGAAATCCTTTTTACGCAACGAAGTGAAGTGAAAAGATTGGGAGCGGAAGACGGATTAAGCTGTCCAAATAAAAATCCGATTAAAATTAATTAACCGGACTGTTATATTTCAGATATTTAAAATCTTAAGAATTAGCTGTAGAAAGTTTTGCTGTAACATATTCTCTGTTCATTCTTGCGATATTTTCCAGAGAGATTCCTTTTGGACATTCAACCTCACAAGCTCCGGTGTTGGAACAGTTTCCGAATCCTTCTTCGTCCATTGCTTTTACCATATTCAGAACTCTTCTTTTTGCTTCTACACGACCTTGTGGCAACAATGCGAACTGAGATACTTTTGCACCTACAAATAACATTGCAGAACCGTTTTTACAAGTTGCAACACAAGCACCACAACCGATACAAGCTGCTGCATCCATCGCTTTGTCTGCATCTTCTTTAGGTACAGGAATAGCGTTCGCATCCAAAGTGTTTCCTGAAGTGTTTACAGAAACAAATCCACCTGCAGCCATCACTCTGTCGAATGCACTTCTATCAACCACCAAATCCTTGATCACTGGAAAAGCAGCACTTCTCCAAGGTTCGATGTGAATCGTTTCGCCATCTTTGAAATGACGCATATGCAGCTGACAAGTGGTGATTCCTGTATCTGGACCGTGCGCTCTACCGTTGATGTAAAGTGAACACATTCCGCAGATACCTTCACGACAATCGTGGTCAAACGCAACTGGGTCTTTTCCCTCGTTGATTAATTGCTCGTTTAGGATGTCCAACATTTCTAAGAATGAAGAATCTGTAGAAACATCAGAAATTTTATAGGTATCGAATTGTCCCTTCGATTTATTATTTTTTTGTCTCCAAATTTTCAGCGTAAGATTTAAGCCTTTTTTTGCACTCATTTTTATATATTTTTGAATGGAGATTATTTGTAACTTCTTGCTTTAACTTCGATGTTCTCGTACACCAAGTCTTCTTTATGTAGCAAAGACTGATTGATGTCCATACCTTTATATTCCCAAGCGGCAACATATTTGTAATTCACATCATCACGTTCTGCCTCTCCATCCGGAGTAGAGTGGTCTTCACGGAAGTGTCCTCCGCAAGATTCATTTCTGTTAAGCGCATCAATTGCCATCAATTGTCCTAATTCCAAGAAATCTGCAACTCTGAACGCTTTTTCCAATTCTGGATTCAAGTTATCAGCATCACCAGGAACTTTTACATTTTTCCAGAAATCATTTCTAACTTCTTCGATTTCTTTGATAGCTTCTTTCAAACCTTCAGGCGTTCTTCCCATTCCTACTTTGTTCCACATAATGTGTCCCAATTTTTTGTGGAAATGGTCAACCGAATGTGTTCCTTTATTATTTAAGAAGAAATCGATTTTATCTTTAATTTCTTTTTCAGCATTGTTGAATTCTGGAGTGTCTGTAGAGATTTTTCCAGTTCTAATATCTGCAGAAAGATAATCTGCAATAGTGTAAGGAAGAACGAAATAACCGTCTGCCAAACCTTGCATCAAAGCAGATGCTCCCAATCTGTTTGCTCCGTGGTCTGAGAAATTAGCTTCTCCAACTACGAAACATCCAGGGATTGTAGATTGCAAGTTATAATCAACCCAAACACCACCCATTGTGTAGTGAACCGCTGGATAGATTTTCATTGGTGTCTTGTAAGGGTCATCAGCAGTAATCTTTTCGTACATTACGAATAAGTTACCGTATTTCTCCTCAATCCATGCTTTACCAAGGTCATAAATCTGCTGGTCAGTTGGATTATGAATATGCTTTTCGATAGCGGCTTCTTTACCTTTTTTCATGATTTCTGTTGAGAAATCTAGGTAAACGCCTTCTTTCGTATCATTATTTTCGATTCCGAAACCTGCATCACATCTTTCTTTTCCAGCTCTGGAAGCAACGTCTCTCGGTACCAAGTTTCCAAAAGCAGGATATCTTCTTTCAAGATAGTAATCTCTATCTTCTTCTTTAATATTTTCTGGTCTAAGCTTCCCTTCTCTGATAGCAACAGAATCTTCAATCTTTTTAGGAACCCAGATTCTTCCAGAGTTTCTAAGAGATTCTGACATTAGAGTCAATTTAGACTGCTGAGTTCCGTGAACAGGAATGCAAGTCGGGTGAATCTGAACATAGCAAGGATTTGCGAAATACGCTCCTTTTTTGTGGATTTTCCAAGCTGCAGAAACGTTGGAACCCATTGCATTGGTAGAAAGGAAATAAACATTTCCATAACCTCCAGAAGCAATTACAACTGCGTGTGCAGAATGCTTCTCGATTTCTCCAGTTACAAGGTTTCTTGCGATAATTCCTCTTGCTTTTCCATCTACAATTACAAGATCAAGCATCTCGTGACGGTTATACATTTTGATTCTGCCTTTACCGATTTGTCGGCTCATTGCAGAATATGCTCCTAATAATAACTGCTGTCCGGTCTGTCCTTTGGCGTAGAAAGTTCTTTTTACCTGAACTCCACCAAATGAACGGTTATCCAATTGTCCGCCGTATTCTCTACCAAAAGGAACACCTTGCGCAACACATTGGTCAATAATATTAGCTGAAACTTCAGCTAATCTATATACGTTAGCTTCTCTCGCACGATAATCTCCACCCTTGATTGTATCATAAAACAATCTGTAAGTAGAGTCTCCGTCGCCTTGATAATTCTTAGCAGCGTTAATACCACCTTGAGCTGCAATAGAGTGTGCTCTTCTCGGAGAATCTTGGTAGCAGAAAGCTTTTACGTTGTAACCTTGTTCAGCAAGAGTCGCAGCAGCAGAGCCACCAGCTAATCCTGTCCCAACAATGATAATGTCTATTTTGTCTCGGTTGTTTGGAGCAACCAAGTTCATATGGTCTTTATGATTTTTCCATTTGTCCTTAAGTGGACCGTGAGGAATTTTTGAATCTAAACTCATAATTTATTTTTTATTATTGAGTAACGAAGTGATAAATTGCGATGATGATAAAACCTGCAGGAATGATAACAGAATACCAGTTTCCGAAAGCTTTGATAAAAGGTGTGTACTTTGGATGTCTTGCTCCAACTGATTGGAAAGAAGACTGGAATCCGTGTGCTAAGTGCAGACCTAATAATACAAATGCAACAACGTAAAGAACAACTCTCCACAAATCGTGGAACTTGTGGTGTAGCTCTTCCCAATATCTCAATTCATCAGGATTGTTTCCTTGGATATACTTATAACTGATTTCTGGAACCCAAAAATCGTAAAAGTGTAACGCGATGAAAGCCAAAATAACTGCTCCGGAAATAATCATATTTCTAGACATCCAGGTAGAATTTGCAGAACCTTGGTTCATTGCATATTTCACTGGTCTTGCATTGTTATTTCTGATTTCCAGAATGAATCCCATCACGAAGTGGAAAACAACTGCAAAAATCAAGATTGGCTGCATCAGAAACTGAACCGCAGGATTGTATCCCATAAAATGAGAAGCAGCGTTGAAACTGTCTTCGCTAAAGATGGAAATCATATTGGTGGATAAGTGCATCACCAAAAAAATCAGCAAGAACATTGCTGAAAGTGCCATAGCATATTTTCTGCCTATAGAAGACGTAATCCCTGCCATAATTCTATTGTTATTTTGAATTTCCACAAATTTAGAAAATAGTTGAATCATATAACATTGAGAAATGTCAGAAAAATACAGTTTGTAATCTTTCTAAATAACTTTAATGGAATGTTAACAATATTTCAACTTTGATAATTATTCTATCTTAAATTTCAATAAAAAACCTCGAAAAATAATTCCGAGGTTGTGTTTTATAATTCTTTTCTCAATCTTGCGACTGGGATATTCAATTGTTCGCGGTATTTTGCAATCGTTCTTCTTGCGATATTGTAACCTTTTTCTTTCAAGATTCCTACAAGAGCGTCGTCTGTATAAGGTTTTCTCTTGTTTTCTTTATCAATAGCTTCCTGAAGGTGCATTTTGATTTCTTTAGTCGAAACTTCTTCGCCTTCATCATTGGTTAATGAATCTGAGAATAGGTTTTTCAAATAAACAATTCCGTTTGGTGTGTCAGCGTATTTGCTTTTCACAACTCTGGAAATTGTGGAAATGTCGAAGCCTGTAATATCAGCAACATCTTTCAGAATCATTGGTTTGATGTTTTTCTCATCACCAGAAATAAAATAATCTTTCTGAAGTTTCACAATCGCAGTAATGGTTTGCAGTAAAGTATTTTGTCGTTGATTAATAGCGTCTATATACCATTTTGCAGCATCCAGTTTTTGTTTGATGAAAAGTGCAGCTTGCTTGTGCTCTGTTGACTTTTTATCGTGAGAATAAGTCGAAAGGATCTCCTTGTACTCATCAGAAACTCGAAGGGTAGGTGCATTTTTGTTATTCAAAGATGGAATAACCTGATTGTCCTTAACTTGAATCACAAAATCTGGAATAATTTCTTGATTAATTGTAATCGTCTGCGTGTCGAAGTTTCCACCAACTTTTGGAGATAATCTGGAAATTTCGTCCAAAGCTTCCTTCAAATCTTCTTCTTCGATATCATATTTCTGAAGAATCTTGTTGTAATGCTTGTTTGCCAATGCATCAAATTGATTTCTCAAAATGTTTCCTGCTAAAATAACCGCAGAATCAGAGCTTACTTTTTTCTCAATCTGTAAAAGCAAACATTCTCGCAAATCTCTCGCTCCAACACCTGGCGGGTCGAGTTTTTGTACGTAGTTTTCAAGAACATCAGTAACTTTTTCAATGGTTGTATAAATCCCTTGTGAGAAAGCCAAATCATCAACAATAGATTTGATTTCTCTTCTTAGGTAACCATCTGTATCAAGGTTTCCGATAATATATTCAGCGATTTTCAAATCTTCGTCATCGATGTTTGAAAGTCTGATTTGTTCTAAAAGATAATCATAAAGCGATTGTCCTTCCGTTAATAAAGATTGATTGTCGAACTCTTCATCGTCGGCAGAGTAGTTGCTGCTCGCAGTTTTGTAGCTTGGTTCGTCATCATAAAGATATTCATCAACATCAAAATCGGTTTCGATGCTTTCGTTGCCTTCGCTTTCATATTCTTCGTCAGTTTTGGAGTATTCTTCCTCAGAATTTTCGTCCGCCACTTTTTCTAAAGCAGGATTTTCTTCCAACTCTCTTTCTAGTTCTTCTTCAAATTCCAACGTATGAAGCTGAATCAACTTCATCAACTGAATCTGTTGAGGGGCCAATTTTTGGCCAAGTCGCATTTGTAGATTTTGCTTTAGCATAATTTTTGGTGTTTGTCGATTAATGTCAACTTTACGAAGTTAGAAAAATATTTTTTAAAAACAACAAGTTTAGCACGATTTTTGATGAATGATATTTAACGTAAAAAAAACCTTCAGGATTTCTGAAGGTTTTTTCTTTGGTTTTTTACCAGATTTTTATGCGTTTTTCAGGAGCCACATACAACTTGTCTCCCGGTTTAATATCAAATGCTTTTTGGAACGCATCCATATTAACCAAAGGTCCAAAACTTCTGTAATAACCCGGCGAATGTGGGTCAGTTTTTACCTGATTGGTCATATATTTATCTGTAGATTTGGTTCTCCATACAGTTGCCCAACTCATAAAGAATCTTTGGTCTTGCGTCAATCCGCTGATTTCTCCGGGATTTCCGTGGTCTTTCAGATACATTTGCAAAGCTGTGTAAGCCACATTAATTCCGCCTAAGTCTCCAATATTTTCTCCACTTGTGAATTTTCCGTTGACAAAACTTCCTGCTACAGGTTCATATTTATCATATTGTGCTGCCAGTTGTCCTACTTTTTCATCAAAGTTCTTTCTATCGCTTTCTGTCCACCAATTATTAAGGTTTCCATCTCCGTCAAATCTTGATCCGCTATCATCAAATCCGTGAGAAATCTCGTGACCAATTACGCCACCAATTCCTCCAAAGTTAACCGCTGGGTCTGCATTGAAATTGAAAAACGGAGGCTGCAAAATCGCTGCTGGGAAAACAATCTCATTGTTGGAAGAACTGTAATAAGCATTGACAGTTTGTGGCGACATTCCCCATTCTGTTTTATCAACTGGTTTTCCTACTTTGTCAAGATTTTTTGCGTAATTCCATTCAGAGATTTTCTCAAGATTGTTGTAATAAGTTCCATTATTGGAAGTCAATTGCAAATTTAATTTAGAATAATCTTTCCATTTATCGGGATAAGCAATCTTCACTTTGAATTTTGATAATTTTTCCAAAGCTTTTTCTCTCGTCACAGGCGACATCCATTCTAGATTTTCTATGTGAAGTTTGAAAGACTTTTTGATGTAATCTACATAAGTTTCCATCTTTTGTTTGGCTTGTGCTGGGAAATATTTCTCAACATACAATTTCCCAAAAGCTTCTCCCAAAACACCATTGATTACGCCTAGTCCACGTTTTTCCATAGAACGCTGTTCTTGTTGACCTTGCAAATATTTGGAATAAAAATCAAAACGGGTGTTATCAAGGTTTTGGTCCAGATTTCCTGCGTTGTTATTCAAAAGGTCGTACTTCATATACTCTTTGATGAGTCCAATGTTTTTATCGGTCATCCAAGAGTCCATGTTTTGATAATATTTCAACTCGCCAATAATCACTTTTTCTGTGTTAACTCCAACTGATTTTAGGTAACTTGGAAGATTAACATTTTTTACTAGTGGTTTTAATTCCTCTATTGTTTTTGGATTGTAACGTAAATTGGCATCACGACCTTGTTCCAGAGTGAGAAGGTCTTGCGCTAATTTTTTCTCAAAATCTACAATTTGCTGAGCAGTTGCATCAGGAGTTTTATTTCCAAGAACTGTTTCCAGTTTAGCAACGTAATTTTTATATTCAGCTAATGTTTTGGTGTTGGCTTCATTCACTTTTTGATAATAGTCTTTACCCAAACCTAAACTTGGTCCGCCAAGATATACTGCATTCATTACCGAGTTTTTCATATCTGCACCAACTCGCCATCCATAAAAAGGGTTGTCGCCTGCAGGTGTAGCTTCAATAAGATATTTCTGTAAATCTTTTACATTTTTAATCGCATCGATTTTCGCTAGTTGAGATTTGATAGGATTGATACCTTCAGCATTTCTCTTATTCCAATCGATGAAAGTTCCATAAAGTGCCTGGATTTTTTCGCCTTCAGAATTTGAACTGAATTTTTCTGAAAGAATTTTTCTCAAAATATCCAATGACGCTACATCTACATCTTCTCTTAAAGCGTTGAATGAACCCCAACTTGGTTTATCAGAAGGAATGACGGCGGTTTTCATCCAACCACCATTCACATAATTGTAGAAATCATCATGAGGTCTAACGGACTTGTCCATATATGACAGATTGATTCCATTATCCTCTTGGACTGTAGATGTTGTTTGCTGCTTTTTACTTGGAGATGTGGTTTGGGCAGTAGAGTGATATCCCATAAAAAATGTGGCTCCGACTGTCAAAAGATAAGAACTTAATTTTTTCATTAATGATTTATTTTTTTTAGTATTTTCAAATTTAGCAATTTTAAATTTTGTTTACTATAAAAAAATCCTTCAGTTTAAACCGAAGGATTTTTTAGTGTTTATTTTTATTTTAATTAAAACTCTGCATTTTTAGGCGTTCTTGGGAAAGGAATCACATCTCGGATGTTGGTCATTCCTGTTACGAAAAGAACTAATCTTTCCAGTCCTAATCCGAAACCAGCGTGTGGAACAGAACCGAATCTTCTTGTATCCATATACCACCAAAGTTCTTCTTCGTCCACGTGCATTTCTGCCATTTTAGTTTTCAGAACGTCCAGTCTTGCTTCTCTTTCAGAACCTCCGATGATTTCTCCAATTCCTGGGAAAAGAACGTCCATTGCTGCTACGGTTTTATTATCATCGTTCAGTTTCATATAGAAAGCTTTGATTTCTTTCGGATAATCAAACAAAACAACTGGGCTTTCGAAATGTTTTTCTACCAAGAATCTTTCGTGCTCAGACTGCAAATCTGTTCCCCATTTCTCAACAGGGTAAACAAATTTTCCTTTTTTGTTTTCTTTAGAATTCAACAAGATTTCAATTGCCTCTGTATAAGAAACTCTCTTGAATCTTTTTGCAATCACATTTTCCAGTTTTTCGATAAGACCTTCTTTCGCTCTTTCTTTTTCTGGTTTTTGTTTTTGTTCTTCAGCAAAACGATTATCAAGGAAATCTAAATCATCCTTGCAGTTATCAAGAACATATTTAATAACATATTTCAAGAAATCTTCTGCCAAATCGATGTTATCTTCCAAATTGTTGAAAGCCACTTCTGGCTCAATCATCCAGAACTCAGCCAAGTGACGCGTTGTGTTGGAGTTTTCTGCCCGGAAAGTTGGTCCGAAAGTATAAATTCTTCCCAATCCCATAGCAGCTGTTTCACCTTCCAATTGTCCGGAAACCGTTAAGTTGGTTTTCTTTCCGAAGAAATCTTGAGAAAAATCGATGTCACCCTCTTCTGTTTTTGGAATATTATCAAGGTCAAAATTAGTAACACCAAACATTTCGCCAGCACCTTCTGCATCAGCTCCCGTAATTACAGGTGTGTTGATATAAAAAAACTGATTTTGATTGAAGAAAGAGTGGATTGCAAAACTCACAGCGTGACGCACTCTGAAAACTGCGCCAAACAAATTGGTTCTGAATCTCAAATGGGCTTGCTCACGCAACTTCTCCAAACTATGTTTCTTAGGCTGAAGAATAGTTGCCTGTAATTCGTCAAAGAAATTATCTCCAAGAACAGTGATTTTCTTAGCGATGATTTCAACAGTTTGACCAGCACCTTGGCTTTCCACAACTTCACCTACAACTTTCAAAGACGAAGCAGTATTGATTTTCTTGATAGTTTCTTCGTCGAAATTTTCAAAATCTACTACAACTTGCAAATTATTAATCGTAGAACCGTCATTCAATGCGATAAAGCGATTGGAACGAAACGCACGAACCCAACCCTGAACGGTGATGTCGTGATGCAATACTTTTTTGTAATCTGCCAAAAGGTCTTTAATTGTCTGTCTTTTCATCTTTAGATAAAATATATTTTCAAATCGAAATACACCATTTAAACAATGGTGTTTGATGGTTTAAAATTAATGATTGCAAATGTAATAAAAAATGCAGATAAAGCTGCGTTCCAATAGCTCTCGTGTTAATGTTCTTTACTCATCCTTTTTAGAAGGAACCAAGAAAACATCCATCAAACCTTCTGGCAGAAACATTTGGATAAATTTCTCTTCACGATTTACTTCCAAAATCCAGTCTTTGATAATCGGGATGATAATTTCTTTTCCGGCAAGGTCTAGAATGAAATAATTTTGAGCCGTTTGGTCATTGATAGAAACGATATTTCCACAGGTTTTTCCATCAGTTTCACGGATTTCGAAACCAATTACTTCGTGGTAATAGAATTTTTTTCCAGTCAGTGGCGGTAGAGTAGAGAGCGGAAGATAAACACCTTTTCCAATCGATTGATTCACCAAGGCTTCGGAAGAATTTTTGAAAGAGATAATTTTGGTGTCGGCTTTGGACCAGGTCTGTTTTTCCACAAAAAAAGGAACCAATAAACCATTGACTTCCACAAAAATCGATTCCAATTTGTTGTACATCTCAGGTTGATCTGTATCCAGTTTTAAGATAACATTCCCTTGTAATCCGTGTGTTCTGGTAATTGTTCCTAAAAAATAGCAATCTTCTTTTCTCATTATTTCAAAAAATTAATTTTCTTCTTTTCCCCAACCAAAAGGAAGGTAGAAACCTGGCGAAGTGGTTCGACGAAGTCAAAAATTAATTTGCTCCCTTTAGGGTTGGGGAAACAAATTGATTTTTTATTAAACAACAAAGACACGAAAACTTCGTGTCTTTGTTTTGTATCTTTTGTTAAAGAATTAAGCCTGAGTTTCTTCAGTTCCTTCTGCTTCAGCAGTTGGCTCTTCAGTAGCAGCTTCTTCTGTTGCAACTTCCTCAGCAGGCGCGTTAGCAGCCTCTTCAGCAGCTTTAGCATCAGCTTCTGCTTTAGCAGCAGCATCAATTCTTGCTTGGTTTACTTTAGCTTCAGCCTCTAGAGCCGCTTTTTTAGCATCAGCTTTAGCAGTAGATAAACCTTCAACTTTTCCTTGTACTTTAGCATCTTTAGCCTCAACCCAAGCAGCGAATCTCTTCTCAGCTTCAGCCTCGTCAAAAGCACCTTTAGCAACACCACCTTGAAGGTGTTTTTTGTACAAAGCACCTTTGTAAGAAAGGATAGCTCTTGCAGTATCAGTTGGTTGAGCTCCGTTGTTTAACCACTTTACAGCAGAATCAACATTCAAGTCGATAGTTGCAGGGTTTGTAATTGGGTTGTAAGTACCTAATTTTTCGATGAATCTACCATCTCTTCTAGCTCTTGCATCCGCAACTACGATGTGGAAGAAAGGTTTTCCTTTCGAACCGTGTCTTTGTAATCTGATTTTTACTGACATAAATTTTAAATTTGTGGGAACACGTCCCGGTTAAATGTTTAAGTTTGCAAAGATATAAAAAAAGTTCGATGTTCAATAGCTTGAATTAAAAAATATAAAAACCTTAAACATAGAACTTTAAACTTCCAATATTTAGGAGCCGGGAACCTGCTTTCCGTTGCAATCTTTTTTGCATCAAGATTTATCCATCAAAAGTGAAAGAAGTGCAAGCAAAAAAGGATTTTCACTACAATCAGGGCTACGGATTCGGGGTTACATTTCCTCGTTACTTTCGTAACCATAAAATTTCGGGATTCTCCAATGGTATTTTACGGCGAGCGTTCTGATGGTAACAATCAACAGAATTGTGAAAATCTGAACCAATGTATAAGAAAGCGTTGTGAATTTTGACAACAAAAGAAAAGTTCCTCCACCTACGATACAAGCAGTCGCATAGATCTCTTTTCGGAAGATTAACGGAATTCTGTTTAGCAAAATATCACGAATAATCCCCCCGAAACACCCCGTGATTGTTCCTAATGTTAAGCATATCAAAGGATGAAAACCTGTGCTCAAACCTTTTTGTACACCAATAATGGTAAACAATCCCAAGCCGAAACTATCAAAAATAAATAACGTTACTTTAAAATTTTTCTCAATCGATTTGAAAATCATTGAGAACACACAAGTGGTGAAAATCAATCCACAAGTCAGCATATCTGTCATCCAAAAAACGGGAACGTCTAGCAACAAATCCCGCACTGTTCCTCCCCCAACAGATGTTACAAATGCAATAATCAAAACGCCAAATGGGTCTAAACGTTTTTGCATCGCGGCAAAACTGCCCGACATCGCAAAGGAAATAGTTCCCAAGATTTCTATGATAAGATTAATTTGCTCGTGCACGATTTTTATAAATGATGATTGATGAATGATAAATTATAAAATTAGATGAAATAATCGCCGATGAAACATTAATTATCGATTATTATTTATTATCTATAAGCTCAACTCTACAAGAACTGGACAATGGTCAGAATGTTTGACTTCTGGGAGAATCACGGCGCGGGTCATTTTTTCTTTTAAAGGTTCGGAGACAAAGTTGTAATCCAAACGCCAGCCTTTGTTCCTTGCTCTGGAACCAGCTCTGTAGCTCCACCAAGAATATTGGTCCGGTTGGTCATTAAAATATCTAAAACTATCTGTTAAACTATTTTCAATCATAAAGTTGGTCATCCATTCTCGTTCCATTGGTAGGAAACCAGAAGTGTTTGCTAAACCGATTGGATTATGAATATCAATCGCTTCGTGGCAAATGTTGAAATCGCCGCTGATAATTAGATTCGGGATGGTTTTTCTGAGTTCTTTGATGTAAGCCAAAAAATCAAAACAGAATTGCATTTTGAAATCTAATCTCTCAATATTGGAAGCAGAAGGAATGTAAACAGAAATCACAGAAAAACTGTCGAAATCTGCGCGCATAATTCTCCCTTCGTTGTCGTAGCTTTCTACTCCGCAACCGTATTCTACGTGATTTGGTTTTACTTTAGAAGCGATTCCTACTCCGCTGTAACCTTTTTTCACTGCAGAATGCCAATAGCTGTGATAGCCTAATTTCTCCAGACTTTCTATATCGATTTGGTCATTTCCAGCTTTGCTTTCTTGGATGCAAATAACGTCTGGACTGGCGACAGCCAGCCAACCAAGGAAATCTTTTGTAAATGCTGCGCGGATTCCGTTGACGTTGTAGGAAATGATTCTCATTATTTTACAAATGGTAAGTTATATTTAAGACCTATTGATGCTGAATTTCTTTGTAAATAATTTTGACTAATATTTAGTAATCCGAAAATTTCAAAATCTTTATAACGGAAACCTGCTTCTATATTATTAAGAGTTAATAATTGTGATGCATTCTCTTTTACTATAGGATTACCTGAATAGAATGTTCTTGTAACATAATTACTCATCGACCAATCAAATGCATAAACCCCCACAAAAACTTTATATTTTTTAGTATTTAAAGGATAAAATCTTAACATTAATGCAACTTCAAACTGATTAGCAAGATTAGCATAATGAATCTCTGTCTTTTCTTCATCTCTATCAAATATTGTATAATTTGCAGCAAAAGCAATTGAAAAAGAATTATTCACAAATGGCATATTACGTTCAAACTCTAATCCAAAAGTATAAGAACTTTTAACATCATAAATATCATATTTCTCTTTACCAAAGTTTTTTGCTGCTACAACTTTTAGATAATTTTTAGTATAATCTTTTTTAATAGTTTGGTAAGTATCTCCGGCGCATTCATTAGCCTTTTTAAAAAACTTAATAAGTTCTGAATCAGAATATTTTACATAATTCACAGAAGCATCTTTACAAGCTAAATTTTTCAAATCAGTTCTAAACTCATTATTTTTAACAATTATACTCTCACTATCAGGATGATAATACTCTTTATAAAAAAGTGATTTCATCAAACCATCATTTGCAGAATAGAAGAATGCCGTATTTTTTTCATCCACAAACTTATAAAGCGTATTAGTTCCCTTAACTAAAATCTCTAAGATTAAGTTTTCTTTCTGAATATTAAATTTCCCATTATATGAAATTTTATTCTGAGCTTCATCGTGTCTAGAGATTTCCACATCAGTCTTCACAAATTCTCCGTAGTTATTAATATTTACACTTTTGATATCATTTTTATTAAAAATTTTTTCTGCAGAAGTTTCAGAAGCTTTAAATCTAAAGGATTGTGGCGTATGGTATGGTGCATTATAGAATACTAAACCAGAAATTTTTGAATTATTTTCTAATGTTATTTCTGCTGGTTTGAAATTTTGTGAAAAAGCATTCATACTCAGAAGCAATGTGAAAATTTGTAATATTAATTTCATAGTGTTAATTTAATTTTCACAAAAATATATAAAAAAGGCGGAAAAAGTTGCCTCTTTCCGCCCAATAAACCCAAATCAAATAAACTATGAAAAAACTACTTGGGTTCTAGTATGCTTATCGGGATGATGACCTCTTCTAAGGAAATTCCCCCGTGTTGATAAGTATCTTTGTAATAATTTACAAAGTGATTATAGTTCTTCGGGTATGCTAAAAATATATTGTTCTTGGCGAAAATATATTTGGAACTTAGGTTGCCTTTTGGTAGAAAAAGCTTGTCGGGATTGTTAATCGCCCAAACATCTTTGTCTTCATAAGTCAAACTTCGTCCGGTTTTGTATCTTATATTAGTTGACGTTTCTCTGTCGCCAACTACCTTACTAGGTTTTTTAACATAAATTGTGCCGTGATCGGTTGTAATGACCAATTTGAATCCATTTTCTGCTGCAGTCTTGATAATTTTCAGCAAAGATGAGTTCTCGAACCAATTATATGTCAAAGACCTGAAGGTTTTATCGTCTCTAATTAATTGATTGACAATATTATTATCTGTTTTTGCATGAGACAAAATATCGATGAAATTGTAAACGATAACTAGTAAGTCATTGTTCTTATGTTGGTTGAAATCGTCTAAAATTTTTCTTTCAAAGTCGGAATTCAGGATTTTCAGGTATTTCATTGATTTGCTAGATAGTCCCAAACGCTTCATTTGGTCTTCCAGGAAATCTCTCTCGTACTCGTTTTTGTTACCTTCTTCGTTATCATTGAACCAATATTCTGGGAATCTTTTTTCGATTTCAGAAGGCATCAAACCTGCGAAAAAAGAATTTCTTGCATATTGTGTCGCTGTTGGCAAAATACTGAAATAATAATCCTCGGAAGTTTTGTTGTAGAACTTGGTGAACAGAGGTTCTATGACTTTCCACTGATCGTATCTCAAATTATCAATCATCAGCAAAAGAACTTTTTCTTTTTCCAATTCTGGTTTCACTTTGTCTTTGAAAAGTGTGTGACTCATCATCGGTTTCTCATTGCTGTGAAGCCATTCTTCGTAATTATTCTCGATGAATTTTGAGAATTGAATGTTCGCTTCTTCTTTTTGATTTTGAAGCAAATCTGCAAACTCATTATCTGAAACTTTATCAAACTTAACTTCCCAGCTTAAGATTTTCTTGTAATATTCTGCCCAGTCTTGATATGTTCTTAGATATGACAATTCCATACTCAAGTTACGGAACTCTTGCTGATAATCTACAATTGTTTTTTGCTCAACTAGAGATTCGCTTTGTAGAATTTTCTTTAATGACAGAAGAACTTGATTTGGATTTACAGGTTTCAAAATGTAATCTGAAATCTGAGAACCAATCGCCTGTTCCATAATATGCTCCTCTTCACTTTTCGTAACCATTACGATTTTAAGCGCATTGTCTTTTTCCTTAATCATGGGAATCGCTTCTAAACCGGAGATTCCGGGCATATTTTCGTCAAGAAATGTTAACTCGTATTTTTCTTTTTCTATCATTTCCAACGCCTCATTCACATTATTCACCGGAGTAACGTTGTAACCTTTATTTTCGAGAAAAACAATGTGTGGTTTTAGCAAATCTACCTCATCATCTATCCATAAAATTTTTCCTGACATATATTTTTTAATTTAAGTTTATGTATCAAAGTTATGACCAAAATATCATAATTATAATTAAATAACAGAATATGGAAGTTAAATATTAGTTAAAGGAAATTTTATTTTTAAAACAAATATGCTTAATCAATTTTGAGCATAAAAAAAACAGACCTAAAAAGTCTGTTTTAATATTTTCTTTAATTAGAGAAACTCATCAATTCCTTTTTCTCTGCGTTATAGAGATGAAACTCTAACATCTTGAAAGAATCTCTCGGAATCACGGTCACCCATTTTTTGTATTTCAAAAACCACTTGTTTTGGATGCTGGCAAGACCTTTTGTAAGATAAGCTTCTACAAAAGGATGCACGTGTAAGTATAGTTTTCCTTTTTCTTTTTGCATAATAGTTCTGATAGAATCCTCCATTTTTTCAACAATTACGATTGGAGCAATAATTTCTCCATCTTTGTTGGGGTTTTCTTCAGAAGTCTCGATGTGTTTCTCGGCACGGACACGTTGTCTTGTCATTTGGATTAGACCAAATTTGGAAGGAGGTAAAATCTTGTGTCTGGCCTTATCACGCTTCATTTCGTCTCGGAAATGCTCGTAAAGCTCTTTTCTGTGTTCCGGATCCACCATATCGATAAAATCTACCACGATAATCCCGCCCATATCCCGAAGTCGCAATTGTCTTGCAATTTCCGTCGCTGCCATTTTGTTGACAGTCAAAGCGTGCGTTTTGTTGGTAGAAGATGATGAGATATTGTTTCCAGAATTCACATCTACAACGTGAAGCGCTTCTGTATGCTCAATCACAAGGTAAGCACCTTTGGAAGCCGGAATATTCACGTGCTTTCCAAAACTTTGTTTCAATTGTTTCTCGACATTGTAATACTCCATCAAAGGAATATGAGAATCATAAAACTGAACAATATTCTTACGTTCCGGCGCAATAACTTCGATGTAAGACTTCATATCCTCCACCATTTTTTCGTCGTCGCAAATAATGCTTACGAAATCCTGGTTAAAGTTATCTCTAAGGATAGAAGACGCTTTATCTTCTTCACTCAAAACCTTACTCGGAACCTTATTTTTCTGAATATTCTTAAACGTCGTTTCCCATTTTTTTACCAACTGATTCATATCATTGTGAAGTTCAGCTACTTTCTTCCCTTCTGCAACCGTTCTGATAATCACGCCGAAACCTTCCGGACGGATACTTTCTATCAATGTTTTCAGACGATTTTTTTCTTCGGGGTCGGTTACTTTTTTGGAAATTGAAATTTTGTTATCGAAAGGAATCAAAACCAAAAAACGACCTGTAAGTGAGATTTGCGTAGAGATACGCGGTCCTTTTGTAGAAATTGGTTCTTTGGTGATTTGAAGAAGGACTAGGTCGCCCGCCGTCAAAACTTTGTCAACAGTTCCCATTTTATCTATATCCTTAGCAGTTTCAAAACTTTTAAGGCTGGGAGATTGTTGTTTTTTCGATATCGTATTTTTCAGAAATCTTTGGTAAGATAGGAACTGAGGACCAAGATCCTGATAATGCAAGAATGCGTCTTTGTCTGTCCCGATGTTTACAAAAGCTGCATTAAGATTGGGCGCCAATTTTTTGATTTTGCCCAGAAAAAGGTCACCTACAACAAAATCTGACTTCGTCTCTTGCTCGTGAAGCTCAAAAAGACGGCCATCTTCCAACAAAGCTATTTTTGAAGCATCTCCCTCATTGGAAATAATCAGTTCTTTCTTCATAACTTCATAAAAAGGTTTTTATTAAGGATTAGGTTGTAAATATAAAACAAAAATATAGCTGGCAAAGTGCCAACTATATTTAATATGTTTAAGACTGAAAAAATACAGATTATTTTTTCTTTTTGTGTCTGTTTGCTCTTCTTCTTTTCTTTCTTTTGTGAGTTGCAACCTTGTGTCTTTTTCTCTTTTTTCCGCTTGGCATAATTTATATATTTTTTATACTGTTAATATTCAACTAATTTATTTTACTGCAACTTTAGTCTTAACTTTCTCTACAAAAGTTTTTGAAGGTTTAAAAGCAGGAATGTTGTGAGCAGGGATTTCTATAGCTGTGTTCTTAGAAATATTTCTACCTGTTTTAGCTGCTCTAGTTTTGATAATAAAAGAACCGAATCCTCTTAAATATACGTTATCTCCATTATACATAGAGGTCCTGATTTCTTGCATAAAAGCTTCGATAACTTTCTGTGTATCATTCTTTTCTACTCCCAGCTTGTTCGAGATGGTGTTTACCAATTCTGCCTTTGTCATTTTCTAAAATTCTTTATATTTTTGGTGTGCAAATATAAGACATATTTTTGAAAACAAACAAACAAAATGCTGATTTTCTTCACATTGGAAAAAAGCTCACAAAGTGGTATGATAAGAATGCCAGACATCTTCCTTGGAGAGAAAACCAGCTTCCTTATAATATATGGATAAGTGAAATTGTTTTGCAGCAAACGCAGGTAAAACAAGGACTCGGTCATTATCTTAGATTTATAGAAAGATTTCCGACGGTAAAGGAACTTCATCAAGCTTCTGAAGATGACGTTTTATTATATTGGAAAGGTTTGGGTTATTATTCCAGAGCGATTAACCTGCATAAAGCCGCGCATCAAGTTATTGAAGATTTTAATGGTGAGTTTCCCAATCATTATAATGATATTCTAAAATTAAAAGGTGTCGGGAAATATACCGCTGCTGCGATTGCAAGTATATGCTTTGATGAAAAAGTTCCTGCTGTTGATGGGAACTTCTATAGAGTTTTGTCGAGGATTTTTGCTGATGATTTTGATATTTCTAGTTCGAAGGCTTTTCAATATTTTTCTAATTTAGCTTTGTTAATTATGCCTGATGATAAATCCGGAGACTTCAATCAGGCGATAATGGATATTGGTGCTGAGATTTGCAAACCGAAAAATCCACTTTGCGAAGAATGCCCTGTTAATGATGATTGCATTGCTTTCCAAACCGGAAGAGTTTCAGAATTTCCTGTGAAAACGAAAAAAGTAAAAGTTTCTGATTTGAGTTTGAAATATCTCTTTGTGAAACATAAAAATCAATTCCTTATCAAACAAAGAGGCAATGACTTCATTTGGAAGAAACTGTATGAATTCCCGATTTTGATTCCTGAGAATTGGAATGGTTATATTATCAATTCAAAAATAATTAATCATAAACTGACGCATAAAAATCTTTCAATAGAAATCAATCTCGTTGAAATAGATTCCCAGAAAGAATTTAAAAAGTTCGCTTCTGATAATGATTTTATCATCGTAACAGAAAAACAAGCTGATGAAAAATCTTTTCCAAAACCATTGGAAAATTATTATAAAACAAATGGTAAACCTGAGATTGGAGAATTTCAATTTTAAGAATTATTAAAAATATAGACTCAACTTTATTATATTTGCAAAAAATTTGGTTCCGATATTTTCGGATTAAAATGGGAATGAAGTGCAATTCTTCAACTGTCCCCGCAACTGTAGATCGCTAAAATGTATCTTGCAATCTTGCCATTGTTCTAAAAAGGATGAGAAGGCGCAAAATCAGCGAAAGTCAGGAGACCTGCCAGAGATAAATTTTTAAATAAAGATGCTTTCGGTGGAAAGGCAGATTATGAAAAAACTTGTTTTTGCGCTCTTTTTCCTTTTATTACTGAATCAATTTTCCGCTCAGGAAACATTGATAGATTCTGTATTGATTGATAATCAGTACAGAAAAGTATCTAAAACTGCGAAAATTGAAAACATTAACTCTGATAAGATTTTACAAAATTCCACATCGTTATCGGATTTACTACGTTTTCAATCTAACATTTACATTAAGGAAAATGGTCGTGGCGCAACATCATCACCATCTTTTCGTGGAACAACCGCACAACAAACCGCTTTTGTCTGGAACGGAATTAATATCAATTCTGTTTTCCTTGGTCAAGGCGACATTAATACTTTGAGTCCGCTGAGTTATGAAAATGTCGGAGTTAAATATGGCGGGGGAAGTGTGGTTTATGGAAGCGGTGCAATTGGAGGCTCTATTCATCTCAACAATATTCTGGATTATAATAAAGGTTTTAGAGGGAATTTGTTTTCGGAATATAGTTCTTTTGCAACAATTAACTCGCTGGCATCTGCTAAATATAGCGATGAGAATTTCAGTTTTAATTTTAACATCAACCATTCTCAAAGTGAAAATGAGTATGAAGTGGAAGAAAAATATTACAAAAACAGAAATGGAGCTTATCAGAATTCTGCTTTCAATCTGGGAATTGCCTACAAAATATCCCCAAACAATGAACTTTATTGGCAAACTCAACTGTATGACGGTGTTCAAAACTATGCGCTTTTGTCTGAGTTTTCTACACCAACAAAATATCAAACCCAAAATTTCCGCAGTTTACTTGGTTGGAAATTAAAAAACAGGAAACTCAGCAACGAATTTAAAATTGCGTATTTAACTGATGACTATCAGTACTTTTCAAATTCTACAAAAAACGATTCTCAAAGCAGTGGCGCTTCTGAACAATATATTTTAAAATCAGATTTTAATTATGAACTAACTCAAAAATCTTCTTTCAACACCATTTTAGAATACAATTACCTCACTTCTGAAAACTTCAACACCCAAAGATTGCCGGCTAATAGAAATCAAGGTTCTATAGCCGTTTTGTACCGAAATAATGAACTGAAAAACCTTTTTGTGGAAGTGGGGGTCAAGAAAGATTTTGTAGAAGGCTTCAGTAGTCCTTATTTATTTTCTGCGGGAGCAAGCTATCAAGCAAAACCTTGGTATCAGGTAAAATTGAATCTGTCAAAAAATTTCAGAGCACCTAGTTTTAATGATTTGTATTGGGTACAGGGAGGCAATTTGAATTTAAAATCAGAAACTTCACATCAGGCAGAATTAGCTCAAACCATAAAGTTGAAAAATTGGAAACTTTTCGTCACTTCCTACTTTATGGACATCAAAGACATGATACGATGGCTTCCAAATATTACCGGAATGTATGAAGCCGCCAATACAGACAGAGTCAAATCTTGGGGATTGGAATCACAAGTTGGATATAATTATGTCAAAAATAATCATCACATTGAAACACAAATATCCTACTCATATACGCAATCTACTGATCAGAAACTGAAAAAACAACTTCCATACGTTCCCTTTCACAACCTAAGTGGTTATTTTTCTTACCATTATAAAAAGTATCAGATTTTTGCTCAGGGTATCTGGAATGGGAAAATATTCAGCGATTCAGAAGAGTCTGAAAAATTAGCTTTAGAATCATTCGCCGTAATTAATGGAGGTATTTCAATAGAAATCATCCGAGGTGTCAAATTAGGTCTCAAAGTCAATAACATTACAGACAAAGTTTACAGAACGGTTTACGGTTATTATATGCCGAAACGGAATTTTGCCATCCATTTGAATTTAAATTTTTAATCTATATATTATGAAAATCAGAAAATTACTCACAGGATTTTTTGCAGCAACATTACTTCTTACAACCGCTTGTAATGAAGACGAAATCATGGATAACGACATCATAAAAGGGGCTTATCAAGGTGGGATTCTTATGGGTGTAGAAGGTGGGTTTAACAAAAACCAGGCAGAAGTATCTTATCTATCTTCAGACTTATCAACTTTATCAGAAAATATCTATGCTAGTAATAATGACAATCAACCTTTAGGTGATGTTTTGCAAACTATAGCTTTCAAAGAGGACAAGGCTTATCTTGTAGTCAACAACTCCAACAAAGTAGAAGTGATAGACCGTTATACTTTTAAGAAAACAGCAACATTCCAGGCAGAACAAGCCAGAGGAATCGCTTTTGCAGGAAATTATGTTTATGTAACAAGCAATGATTTTTTCAGCACTTATGCAGTCAATGTTTACAATGCTACTACTTTTGCTCCGGTTAAAAAACTTTCTTTTGACAGATACGCAGAAAAAATTGTAAATGTTGGAGATCAGATTATTGTTCAGACAGATGGTTCTACTTATGAGATGACACCGCCTTATAACGAGATTCCATCCGGACATACAATTACTACAATCAATTCTACTTCCAATGCAGTTGATAAAACCATTACACTTACGGATAACGGCATCATCAATGATATGATATCAGCTAATGGTTTTGCTTATGTTCTTTCTACGGAAAACACAGATTCTTATATCTATGAAGTTAATACAAAGACAGGTACTTTCACCAGTTCTAAATTAGCCGGAATAAAAGCTACTAAACTCAGATTCGCAGATAACAAATTGTATTTTGCAGATTCAGAAGGTAATATTTACAGTAAAGGAACAGCATCTAACACAACAGCTACTAAACTTTTCAAATATACTAAGACGGCAGGATTATACCTATACGGTCTTAACATCATAGATGACAAAGTTTATATCTCTGATGTCAATTTCAACGGACCAAGCAAAGTGATGATTTATACTCTACAAGGCAGTTTGATAAAAACACTTTCTGCAGGAATAGGCGTAAATGCTTTCTATAAAAATTAATTTTACACAATTTGTGTTTTTAGAGCTCTTTCAAGTTTTTTTTGAAAGGGCTCTTTTTTTGTTTAAGTGATACAAATAATTGTTTTTAAAAATTTCAAGCATAATTTTTGCTATTACTGATGCAGATAAAAAAACCTTAATTTTATAAAAAAATTGCAATGAGGGAAAAGATTGTTATTATCGGAGGCGGATTTGCTGGTTTACAACTTGCAAAACATCTTAATAATCAAGGAAAATATAAAGTAATGGTCATCGATAAGATGAATCATCATATGTTCCAGCCGTTATTTTATCAGGTTGCAACAGGACGAATCGAGCCTTCTAATATCTCTTTCCCTTTCAGAAAAATCTTTCAAAAGTCCAAGAATATCCAATTCCGAATGACAGAGGTTAAGAAGATTATTCCTTCTGAAAATAAAGTGATTGGCGAAGATGGGGTTTTTACTTATGACAAACTCGTGATTGCGACAGGTTGTAAAACCAATTTCTTTGGCAATAAAAAGATGCAAGAATTGGCTTTGGGAATGAAAAACACGCAGGAAGCCATTACTATCCGAAATCATATCTTGATGACGTTCGAAAAGATGATTATCGAAAGAAAATCCAGCGATGATGGAAACTGGAATCTCGTGATTGTAGGAAGCGGACCAACCGGAGTAGAGTTAGCAGGTGCATTTTCTGAAATGAAAACCCATATTCTTCCCAGAGATTATCCTAGAATGAATTTCTCCGACCTTAATATCATTCTGATAAGTGCCGGCGATAAACCATTAGAAGCAATGAGTCAAGAATCTCAGAACGCTGCAGAAGACTATCTGAAACAACTTGGTGTCAAATTTTTAAAAAACGAACGCGTTACGGATTACGATGGAGAAATCATTAATATGGCAAGTGGCAATTCTATCCCTACTAACAATGTGATTTGGGCCGCTGGAGTTACAGGAAATATCATTGATGATTTCAATAAAGAAAACTTAGTTCGCAATCGATATATCGTCAATCGTTACAATCAGGTCAAAGGTTTTGACAACATTTTTGCTATCGGCGATATCGCTTATATGGAAACGCCAAAATATCCGCAAGGTCATCCTCAGGTGGCTAATGTTGCCATTAACCAAGGGAAAAATTTGGCTAAGAATTTCAAGAAAAATTCAGAAAAAGACTGGCAGGAATACGAATATATCGACCGTGGCTCTATGGCAACGATTGGGAAACACAGAGCTGTTGTTGACCTTCCGAAATTTAAATTTCAGGGATTTCTTGCGTGGTATCTATGGATGTTCTTACATTTGATGCTGATTCTGAGCGTCAGAAACAAACTCGCAATTTTCTTCAACTGGATGTGGAGCTACATCAACAAAGACTCTTCTCTGCGACTGATTATTGCGCCATCTAATAAAAACCCGACAGAACAATAGTATAAATGATGATTGGTAATTGATTTAATTTTATTCATCATTTATCAATTATCATTCATCAATTATAAAAAACATGAGAATCGATATCATCAGCGTACTTCCGGAACTTATGGAAAGTCCTTTCAGAACTTCAATCCTAAAAAGAGCAATGGAAAAAGGACTGGCAGAAGTTCATTTTCATAACATCAGAGACTGGAGCATTGGAAAACATCGCCAGATTGATGATGAACCTTACGGCGGTGGCGCAGGAATGATAATGATGGTAGAACCTTTGGACAAATGTATTTCTGAATTGAAATCCCAAAGAGATTATGACGAAATAATCTATCTAACGCCTGACGGAGAAACACTTAATCAAAGAATCGCCAACACACTTTCCATTAAAAAGAATCTGATTTTTCTTTGCGGACATTATAAAGGCATCGATCAAAGAGTTCGTGATTTGCATATTACCAAAGAAATATCTATCGGAGACTATGTCTTAACTGGCGGAGAATTAGCAGCTTGTGTTTTAGCAGACTCTGTCATCAGATTATTGCCTGGCGTTTTGAATGATGAACAAAGTGCATTGACAGATAGTTTCCAAGACGATCTTTTATCTTACCCAATCTACACAAGACCAGAAACTTACAAAGGCTTATCCGTTCCTAAAATTTTATTGAGCGGCAACTTCGGGGCAATCGAAGAATGGCAACACGACGAAGCAGTAAGAATCACAAAAGAGCGCAGACCAGACCTTTTGGAGTAATTCAAAAACTAAAACTAAACTTTTAACCAATTTCAAAACACAAATGAGAAATTATTTCAAAATTATTTCTGCTACTATTTCCGTCATACTAGTTTTATTAATTAGCTGTCAATCAAATAAAAAATTAAACGATATAAATAAAGAAATTAATTATGTTTTCTTTTTGCATAACAAATTTCTGGAAGACAATCCGGATGGAACGGATTTATGGTTTTTAGTGAAAAAAGAAAAACAAAAACCAATGGAATCCAATACGCTGAGAAAGTAAAATATCAAATTGACAGTTTAATTTCAAAGGGAATTAAGCCCAGTCAAATAACAATTATAGGAACTTCAAAAGGTGGCTATATTGCTCAATTCGTTTCCACTTTTGCTAAAAATCCAGATTTGAATTTTGTTTTTATTGGCTGTTTTCAGGATTCAGACATTGAAGAATTTCCTCAAATCCAATTTTGCGGAAATATTCTAACCATTTATGAAAAATCTGACATTTTTGGAGTTACCGCAATCAAACGAAAAGAAACTTCAAAATTAAAAATCAATCAATTCAAAGAAATCGAACTAAACACAGGTTTGCAACACGGATTTTTATACATCGCTTCCGATGAATGGATTAAGCCTTGTAAAATATGGGCGAAACGGAAGTATGATTTGATTGATTAAACCTTATTTTTAAAATTTCTAATAAAATCATTTAAAATTCCATATTTAGATAAACTCAATTCCAAAAAAATATTTTTTATCTTTATTTAAAATTGGATTTATGCAGAAGACATTTTATGATAAAAGTGAATTACGGAATTTTGTGAATGACTCTCTTTCGGGGAAAGTTAAAACATTGGAATTTTATCTCAATTTTTCTTTGGAAGCCAGCCGAGACATCAAAAAAACATCAAAATACGATTCGATAAGAGAGGAAATTCAAGAAGAGATTTATCATTTGGATAGACAAATGGTTTCTCTGAAAAGTATGCAAAACCAAATGCGAAAAGTCCTGAACTCAGAATCTGATGTTGTAAAATTGGGATCGCTTGTCATTACCAACAAAGCACGTTTTTATATTTCTGTTTCTTTGGGAGAATTTTTCTTTCAAGGCGACCGTTTTTATGCTATCTCTCCCGAAAGTCCAATGGCACAGATAATGCTGGGGAATAAAATCGGTGACGATTTTGTCCTTAATAAAATTCATCAGGAGATTGTGGAGATTCTTTAAAATCAGATAATGGATGTCAGATGCCTGAATATTCTCACTTTAATCTTTATCTTGTTCCTTTTTACTTTGCTCTTGTTTCTTCTTTCCCTTATCTTTGAACTATGGAAAACGCAACAATTCTCAAACATATTATAGAAGAGCGCAGAAGCATCTTCCCAAAAGATTACTCAGACAAAGAAATTCCACAGCATATTATTGACGAAATTCTCAGCAATGCCGTTCTAGCTCCGAATCACAAACGTACAAAACCTTGGCGTTTTAAAGTTTTCAAAGGAGAAGATAAGCAAAATCTAGGACAGGAACTTCAGAATATTTATAAGGAAATAACACCAGAATTTCAGTTTTTACAAAAGAAATATAATGATATAGGTTTTAAAATTTCAAAAGCTAATGCAGTAATTTCGATTGTGGTTGAGTTCAGTGGATTGGTTCCGGATTGGGAAGAAATCGCTGCAACATCTATGGCTGTTCAAAATATGTATCTCACTTGCACAGCCAACAGAATCGGCTGTTATTGGAGTTCTCCAAAATTAGTCAATCATCTCAAAGATTCTTTGAAAATCGAAGAAAATCAGCAATGTTTGGGATTGTTCTATTTGGGAAGTTTGGATTAATTTTTTATTGATTATAAAATTATCAATGCAAAAAATATCAATATTCTGTTTTCGCCAAGACCTTCGTTTAGAGGATAATAAAGGTCTGTCTGAAGCTTCGAAATCCAGATGAGCAGACGAAAAAATTCTATAAAGCGTTGAGATATATCCGAAAATGAAATCCCGATTTTGAGAAAAATGTTTTGGATGACAGAATCCTGGAACATAAATTTGCCAGAGAAAGAGCTTTGGAGACTTATAAGAAAGGAAAGGTTTGAGCTGATATTTTCCAAACCATAAAGCACAATTTTTTTTGTAGAAAGCACTTTTGTTATTCCTTAAAATTTCAAAAATCTAGATTCCTTTGAAATGATGTAATTCTGTTTTGTTGACAAATCTTTGTTTGGATTACAAATCCATAGCCCTGATTGATTCTTTCTTTTTATAATTATTTAAGGGAATCGTCTAGACTTCGTTTTGTAGCGGTTGCCCAGCAGTGATGACGCGAAGGAAGAAGAGCGCCAGAGCGAGGAGTGTGAGCGGAAAACAGTTCCTGCTCCTAAAAATAAAAAAGGACTGAAATTACTTTCAATCCTTTAAATTATTTCTTAGTGGAATTTTCCTCTCATTCTCATATTGGGGTTGTGCATATGTTTTTGCATCGTCGGCATTTTCATTTGGTCTTTCATCATTTTGATTTGGTCAGTCATCATTCCTGCAGAATCCAATTGTTTAGCTTCATCTAATAGTTTTTGAGCTTCATTTTTTCTACCTTTGGAAAGTGCCGCCGCCGCTAGATTCAGTTTTGCCATTGCTCTGTCGTGCTTCATGTTAAGGCCGTAATCTAAAGCTTTTTTCATTAATCCTTCTGTTTTTTGAGGATTATCCTGAGCTGTTGTTAACGCTTGTAGGTAATGGAAATAACCGTATTGGCTCTTGTGAAGCTGAGATTGATAATTGTTGATATTCGCCAAAAATTTAGAAGCTTTTTCCATATTTTGTTTTCTCAGTTGCCAAAAAGCTAAAAGAATATTTTCATTTTTGAAGAAAAGTGCGATTGGAATTGCAGATAGCACAACCAAAACAATTCCCCAGCCGATGTTACGGTTGAACATCAAATAAACGCCTAAAGCGATAATGATTGAAGCGACTACAAATTTTATGTATTTGTTCATTTTTAAAATTTAGGTTGCAAAGATAAGAATTAACAAGAAGATTTCCGATAGTTGTAATGTTATCAATTCTCCGAAGAATTAAAAAACTCCCAGACAATTTTTGCCTTGGATTTTCCAAGAATTTCTTCCAAAGTTACAATATCTGCTTCTTTTACTCTTTTTACAGATTTCAATTTTGATAAAAGTAATTCAATTGTTTTTCCACCAACGCCTGGGATTTCTTCAAGCTCAGATTTTATGGTAGAATTTTTCCTTCTCGTTCTGTGATGTTTTACACCAAAACGGTGGGCTTCGTCTCTCACGCGTTGAAGAATCTTAAGTGTTTCTGCTTTTTTATCAATATACAATGGGATCGAATCTTCTGGGAAATAAATTTCTTCCAGACGTTTTGCAATGCCAATAATTGTGATTTTCCCATAAAGTCCAAGCAACTTCAAACTTTTGACCGCGGAAGATAATTGACCTTTTCCACCGTCAATCAAAATAAGCTGAGGTAATGGTTCGCCTTCATCAATCAATCTTCTGTAACGTCTGTAGATAACTTCTTCCATTGTTTTGAAATCATCTGGACCTTCAACTGTTTTTGGATGGAAAATTCTGTAATCTGCCTTGCTCGGTTTCCCGTCTTTGAACACAACACAAGCCGAAACAGGATTGGTTCCTTGGATATTCGAGTTGTCAAAACCTTCGATATGTCTTGGTTCAACCGGCATATGTAGGATTTTTTGCATCTCAGCCATTATTCTGTTCGTATGTCTTTCTGGGTCTACGATTTGAACTTGTTTCAATTTCTCTACACGATATTCTTTGGCGTTTTTTTCGGAAAGTTCTACAATTCTTTTCTTGTCGCCGACTTTTGGAACAATAAGTTTCACATTCGGAATTTCGATTCCTAAATGAAATGGAACTAAAATCTCTTTCGAACCAGAATCAAATTTTTGACGAATTTCCACAATCGCTTCTTCCAGAATATCTTCATCCGTTTCTTCTAAAACTTTCTTGATTTCCGTTGTAAAACTTTGAACAATAGAACCATTTCTGATTTTAAAATAATTGACATAGGCCGCGGTTTCATCGCTTGTCATCCCAAAAACATCCACGTCATCAATACTTGGATTCACAACCGTATGCTTCGCTTGATAATCATCCAGAGATTCGATATTCTGCTTTATCATCTGCGCTTTCTCGAATTCCAAATTCGCAGCAAAACGATACATTCTTTCTTCCAGATATTTCTTCGCGAAACGGAAATCCCCTTTGATGATTCCTCGGATGGCTTCTACTTTTTCGTCGTAATCTTCCTTAGATTCCAAGTCTTCACAAGGTCCATTACAATTTTTGATATGATATTCTAGACAGACTTTGTACTTGCCTTCAGCAATTTTTTCAGGTGAAAGATTAAGGTTGCAAGTTCTGATTTTATAAAGATTCTTAATGGTGTCGAGTAAGATTCTGGCAGGTCTCACTTTCGCATAAGGACCAAAATATTCTGAACCATCTTTAATTTTAGTTCTTGTCAAGAAAATTCTTGGAAAATCCTCATTCTTGATGCAGATCCACGGATAGGTTTTATCATCTTTCAACATCACATTGTAGAAAGGTTGATGCGTTTTTATCAAGTTGTTTTCCAGAAGAAGCGCGTCGTACTCACTATTCACAACAGTAGTTTCCAATCTGTGGATTTTAGAAACCATTATTCTGGTTCTATAGCCGTTCTGATTTTTGTTGAAATAAGAAAGAACTCTTTTGTTAAGATGTTTGGCTTTCCCGACATACAAAAGCTGATCGTTTTTGTCATAATAACGATAAACGCCAGGTTCCGAGGGAAGAGTTTTGAGCTGAAGTTCTAAATTGGGATTCACATTACAAATTTAACTAAATCGAAGGTTTAAATCTAATAATGTCAAAAAAATTACCGTGTGTGATTTGTATTGGATGAAGATTTAAATTTCAAAAAATTATTGATTAATTTGTACCTTGCCTTAACGAAACCGAAATCATTATGAACGAGATAATTTGTCCCAATTGTAAAAAAGCATTTAAAGTTGACGAAGCTGGATTTGCTGAGATTCTGAAACAAGTTCGCAATCATCAATTTGAAGAAGAATTGCAGGAGCGTTTGAAGCTGGCTGAAAGAGAAAAGAACAGCGAGATTGAACTTACTAAAGAAAAATTCAAAAGTCATTTGCAAGAACAGCTTTCTAAAAAGGATGCTGAGATTTCTCAATTAAAATCGGTTAAAGAATTAGAGATTACAGGAATAGTTTCTGAAAAAGAAAAAGAAATTTTGGAGCTTAAAGCAAGAATTGAAAAGGCTGAAACAGAGAAAAAATTAGCGATTTCAGAAGCTGTTCAGAAAGTTGAAAAAGAAAAAAATAATCTAGAGCAAGAGAAAACTGAACTTCGTAACAAGTTAGGAAATAAAGATTTAGAAAAAGAACTTTCGGAGAAATCTTTGAAAGAACAATTTGATGAAAAGCTTAAATCAAAAGATGCGATTATCAAGTTTAAAGACGAAGAAATCGACCGTGTAAAAGATATGAAAGCCAGACTTTCTACCAAAATGCTTGGTGAAACTTTGGAACAACATTGCGAAATAGAGTTTAATAAATTGCGTGCTACTGCGTTTCCAAATGTTTATTTCGAAAAGGATAATGATTCGCGTTCCGGCAGTAAAGGTGATTTTATTTTTAAGGAATTTGATGATTCGGGTAACGAAATCATTTCAATTATGTTTGAAATGAAAAATGAAGCTGACCAGACTGCAACTAAAAAAAGAAACGATGATTTTTTCCGGGAACTAGACAAAGACAGAAGTGAAAAAAAATGCGAATATGCCGTAATGGTTTCTTTGCTGGAAACCGAAAATGAGTTTTATAACACAGGTATTGTGGATGTTTCGCATCGTTTCCCAAAAATGTATGTGGTTCGTCCGCAGTTTTTTATTCCGATTATCACACTTTTGAGAAATGCTGCTATGAACTCACTGCAGTATAAAAAAGAACTCGCTTTAGTGAGGAATCAGAATATTGACATTACCAATTTTGAAGAAAAAATCAATGTATTCAAAGAAGGATTTGCGAAGAATTATGAATTAGCGAGTCGACAGTTTAAGACTGCGGTGGATGAAATTGATAAAACGATAATTCATCTTCAAAAAACAAAAGATGCATTGCTTTCTTCTGTTAATAATCTGCGTCTTGCCAATAACAAAGCGGAAGATTTGACCATCAAAAAACTGACTTACGGAAATCCTACAATGAAGGAAAAATTTGATGATTTAAAATAGAATAACATTCAAAAGAGTCAAAGAATATTTGGCTCTTTTTTTAGAATTAAATCTTTCTATTCTTTGCCAACATCGGAATTGAAATTAAACCCATTACGAGCATAATGATGATTTGCAAAGGTAAAGTTATGAAAGAGTAGGCTAAGCCTAATTCTCCGCCTTCAATCGCGTCTTTTCCCATAGAAATGAATAATGCTGTGAATCCGAATTTCATAGCTAAATTAAAGGCTCCAATTCCGCCGCTTGCAGGGATAATCATTCCTAATGTTCCAACGACTAAAATAAAACATCCATCAGCTGGCGTAAAGTTCGAAGTTTCTGGAAGGGAAAAGCAAACTAAGTAAGAAGCGAAGAAATAGCAAATCCAAATGCCTGCGGTAAGAAGGATGAATTTTCCTTTTTGACGAAGTTTTAAAATTGATTTCAAACCTTCAAAAATTCCTTTACCAAAACCAATGATTTTATTATAGAGAGATAGTTTTTGTAATGATTTTCTGAAAATAAAGAAGATAATAAGAATAAAAACAATGCAACCTAAAACGATGTAACTTGTGTTAGAATCAGATTGAGTTTGTGTTTGCTCTTTTTGTTGAGTTGCAGATTTGTAAAAAGCTAAAAGCGCATCGTATTTGAAAATCAAAGTCAGCAATGCGAAAATCCCCATACAAACCAAATCAACAACTCTTTCCAAAATAATAGTTCCAAAAGATTTGTCAACCGGAACTTTTTCAACACCATAAAGTGCAGTAGAACGAGCAACCTCTCCACTTCTAGGGATTGTAAGATTCATCAGATATCCGAAAGAAAGTGACCAAAGTGAATTGCTATTGGAAATTTTGTAACCCATTGGTTCCAAAAGAAGATTCCATCTTACAGCTCTGAAAATATAAGCTGAAACTCCAAAAACTGCTGCAAATGCTACCCAAAGATAATTGGCTTTTTGCAAAGAACTTTTGATTTTATCAAAGTCCAACCCTCTGAGAGCAACCCAAAGAAAAACTCCCGCAATTGCAATGGAGATTAAAACTGTGAGAAGGTTTTTTAGAACCGATGGTTTTTTTTCTTCCAAAATATCGAGAAATTATGTTAGAAGATTAGTCTTTTCGTCTGGGAAAACGATTTTTGGTTGGAAATCCTTAGCTTCCTCTGGGCTCATCTGTGCATACGCAATAATGATGATGATGTCGCCTTTTTGGACTTTTCTTGCAGCGGGTCCGTTTAGGCAGATTTCGCCAGACTTTCTTTTTCCTTTGATTACATAAGTGTCAAAACGCTCGCCGTTATTCACATTCACAATGTAAACTCTTTCCCCAACAATCAGGCCTGCAGCTTCTATAAGATCTTCATCAATAGTGATACTCCCAATATAATCAAGATCCGAAGCTGTGACACGGACTCTGTGAATTTTCGATTTAAAAACTTCGATAAACATAGGTGCAAATTTACGCTAAATAAATAAAAGTTTTGAAAAATTTTGTGCCTAAAAAGTCAAAATAAAACCTCGTAAAATAAATAGCAATTATTATGAATTTATGAATATTAATATTACTAATTATGTTTTGGCGCAATTGTTGATTAATAGTGGGGAATTATTAAAAATAGAGTAGTGTAAAACGTGTGTTTTCGGTAAAATTGATTTTAATAAAAATTCATTATAATAAAATAAAAGATATATTTTTCACTAAATTCTTTAAAAATATTTGCGTGATATCAAAATTGTCTTATATTTGCTATAACAACATAACTTTAATTAATAAATATTATGAACAAGTCTGAATTAATCGACGCTATTGCGAAGGATGCAGAAATCACAAAAGCTGCTGCAAAAAAAGCTTTGGAATCATTTGTTGCTAATGTAACAGAAACTCTTAAGAAAAAAGATGGTAAAGTATCTCTAGTAGGTTTTGGAACTTTCTCAGTATCTGAAAGAGCTGCTAGACAAGGTATCAATCCTGCAACAAAAAAACCAATCCAAATTGCTGCTAAAACAGTTGCTAAATTTAAGGCTGGTGCTGATTTGGCTACTGCTGTTGCTGGTCCTGTAAAAGGAAAGAAAAAATAATTTTATTTGAGTTTATATCAAATAAAAAAACCCGTCTCAGACGGGTTTTTTTATTTCTATGAATTAAAGATTTTAGTTTTCATCATCCAAAAGGTGTCCGAAAAAATCTTTCTTTGTTTTTAAATAAGAAGCGCTTGACTCATTTGATTTGATTTGAAGCGGAATTCTTGAGTTGAAATTAATTGAACTATCCTTAATAATTTGAATTTTCTCCGGATTATTAGTCATTAGATTCAAAGATTTGATTCCGATTTTTTCCAGCATTTCTATGGCGATTCCAAAATCTCTATCATCTGCAGGTAATCCTAATTCCAAATTAGCCTGAACAGTATCAAAACCTTTTTCCTGAAGGGCATAAGCTTTCAATTTATTGATGATTCCGATATTTCTACCTTCCTGCCTTAGATAAATAATTATGCCTCCATTTTCCTGCATAAATTGCATTGCGGAATTAAGTTGCTGTCCACATTCGCATTTTTGAGAATGAAAAACTTCGCCGGTGATACACTCAGAATGAATTCTCACATTAACAGGTTTTTCTAAATCTGTATTTTTGGCAATTAGAGCCATATGTGGCATCCAGTTTTTATCGTCTTCAGAAAAAGCCATCATTTTGAACTCTCCAAATTCTGTGGGAACATTCGCTTGTGCTTGTATATTTAACATCGAATATTGGTGTAATTAATTGGAAGACATAGAAGTCGTTTCCAAGCTTTTGTTGAGAGAAGCTTCCAAAAGATTCATGTTGGTTTTCATTTTAACCATATATCTGTTCAAAACTTCGTCATCATCTTTGATCAAAAACTTTCTAAGTTTCTGAATTTTCTTATATGATTTTTCAAATCCTTCTAATGACTTGTGTTTATCAGATTGGTTGAAATTACGAACGGCTGTTAAGTAATCTGTAAGGGAATTTTTCAAAGCTCCAACTTCTCTATTTACAGCATCGTTTCTGAATTTAGGAAAAGTGGAAACTAAATTTGAAATCGATGAAGCATAAACTATTGCCTCTGGAGTGAGATATGCATAGGTGTCTGATAAAGAATCACCATACAATTCTTCTGATGCGGCTGAGCTGGTAGAACAAGAACCAGCAACATTGATAATTAATATTGTCGTTAAAAGTTTAAAAAAACTTTTCATTTTTTCTGCATTTTTTGATACAGGATTGGGTTAAGACTTTCATCATTATACATCTTCATTTGTTTATAAAGCTTCATCTTAACTTTACCGTTCTCTATATCAGAAAGCAGCTGATCTATAGCTGTTGACAAATCTTTTTGTTGTTCCAAAAGGATTTGTAGTTTTTGAGAACATTGTAATTTGTGTTCTTCAGAAGCATCTTCACGAGAAGCTTCTATAGACATGTGATAAATTTTCAAGGATAAAATAGAAAATCTATCGATAGACCAAGCTGGTGTTTCGCTGTTGATTCTGGCATCAGAATTAGGAGTAATGGTCTCAAAATTTTTATAGAACCAAAAGTCGATTTGCTCAACAAGATCTGTTCTTTTTTGATTGAGTTTATCAATCCTTCTTTTTATTTTTAAAGCCTCTATGGGGTCAATATCTTCTTCTCGAATAATATCTTCCAAATGCCATTGAACGGTATCAATCCAATTTTTTGAATACAAAATCCATTCCAAACTATTAGCTTGGTATGGATTGTTTTCTGGCAAATCTACGTTGTCTGTAATGTGATAATCTTTAACCGATTGGTTAAAGATTTCCCAAGCTTTTTCTGTCAAATTCATTCAAATGCTTCTCTTAATTAAGACGGATTTTTGGGAGAAGAAGAAGAGTCGTTATTCTTCTTGTCTTCGTCTTTTACAGCATCTTTAAATTCTTTGATACCTGAGCCTAAACCTTTCATTAATTCTGGGATTTTTTTACCTCCGAATAATAAAAGTAATATCAAAGCAACAATTAAAATATGTTGCCAAGAAAGACTTAATATAACTGTGGATATTGTCATTTCAATTTTTTTGCAAAGTTAAATTATTTTTTAATACGAAACCCAGCCTAAAGGATCAACTGGTGTGGTTCCGTTCCAAATCTGAAAATCTAGCGTAATGGACTCATCAAAATCGCTTCCAACTTCTCCAATTAAAGTTCCAGCAGATATTTGCTGGTTGGCTCTTACCAGTGTGTTTGCAAGATTGGAATATACAGTAAAGTAATTCCCATGTTTCACCACCACTGTTCTGCTTCCGTTAATCGCCTGAATGCTAGAAACTACACCTGGAAATACGCATCTTGCTTTTGTTCCAGGGGATACAGCAATCTTAATACCGATATTTTCTTCAACAATATTTTTGAATACTGGATGTGGCTGTCTACCAAATCTGTGCGTTACGGTTCCTTTGTCCACTGGGAAACTCATACGGCCTCTATTATCTGCAAAATTACTTCCAACAGTAGATCCAACGCCATAGCTTTTCATTACTTTTTTCTCAGCCTCATCTTTTGCGTCTTCATTCCTTTTGTTGATGGCTGCTTCATTGGCCTTGGCTGCTGCCAGTTTTTCAGATGCAGCTTTTGCTCTTTCAGCTGCTTCTCTGGTTGCTTTTTCGGCTGCTGCTTTCCGTTCAGCCGTTTTGTTGGATTCTGCTAATTTTCTTTCTTCTTCAATTCTTTTAGCTGCTAGTTCTGCTGCTTTTTTTGATTCTGCTTCTGCTCTTTTTCTTTCTGCTTCTGCAGCTGCCAGTCTGGCTCTATTTTCAGCCTCGATTCTTTCTTTTTCTTTTTTAGCAGCTATATCTGCCAGTCTTTTTCTTTCGGCTTCAGCTTTTCTTTCTGCTTCTTCTTTAGCTTTAGCAAGTCGGATTTCTTCAGCAATGATATTTCTAATTTGACGTTCTAAGTCTTTAGATTGCGCTTGTTTTTGTCTAAGTTCAGCGGTTAATTTGGCCTCATTCTTTTTAAAATCATTAAGGAGATCCTGCTTTTGTTTTCTTTCGATTTCTATTGTTGCAAGGTCTTTTTTCTGACTAATCAAAAGATTATCTTTTTCAGATATCGATTTTTTCTTTAATGCAATGTTTCTTTTGATTTGTGTTGCTTTGTTTGTGATTTCAGCAGCCTTCTTATCTTGATATTCAGAGTATCTTTTGAGGTATTCGACCCTGCTAAGTGCTTCTCCAACATTTTTAGATGAAAGAATGAAGGTTACTTTATTCTGTACACCCTTCGTTTTGTAAGCTTTTACAAGAATATCAGCATAATTTTTACGCAGAACTTCTAACTCACGATTGTTTTTGTTGATTTCCAGCTGACGTTTGTATATATCATCTTCTATGAATCTTTTCTCTTTCTGTGTGTTAGTATAAACTTTTTCTCTTAATGTAATCTTTTGATTCAATGCATTTAAGTATGAAATAGAAAGTTTGGATTCTTTTTTAGTTTGATTCAAAGAAGCATTGATGGAAGATATTTGTTTTTTAAGGTCTGCATTTTGCTTTTGCAATACCTCTTTATCTTTTTGCCCAAAAACGCTTCCGAAAAGGATGATACTTATAAAAAAGCTTAATTTCTTAATCATTTGATCTCTGTCTTAGTATAATTGGCAGGAACGGAATAAGTAGTTTCCATCCGGGAAAAATCAAATTTCGTATTTTCAATTAATATTTCGTCAGTTTTCTTAGCTTTTATAATTATTTTAACATTTTTCGGAAAGCTTTCGTTGTTTAAAATTACCCTGTTAGAATAAGTAATTTCGAGTTGATTATTGTTAGTGGGATTTGTTAAAAGAACGTGATTTAAATTTAAATCCTGATCATAACCCAAAGAGATATTGTACTCTGTAGTTTTACCGTTTTCAGTAATTTTTTGAGTTTCTTTTGATGTTAAAGTAAATCCAGAAATATCAGGCGTTAGGTTATAATTCTTTTCTGATACAGGAATGAAAGTTTTACCAAGAAGCAAATTCTGTAAAGCATTATAATCAATGAAATTGACATTCAAAAGTTTGTTAAGATAACCAAAATCTGAATCGATATAAGTTTTGTCCAATTTATAATAACCTTTGATGCCTTCTGGTGTTGCAACGCCTCTGGCAGCTTGTAAAATGACCGCTGTAAGATTCATCCAAACTTTTTGTCCATTTTCAACATAAATTACTGCATTCAAAGTTGGAATGAAAGAACCTGTTCTGGCGTCAATTTTACTGTTGATTTTAACAGCATCAAAAGTTGATTTTTTTTCTATTGTCGAGAAAAATTGGTGGTTATTCTCAATAGGTTTTGTTGTGCTAATTGGCTGTTCTGGAGTTACGTTTTTCTTGACACTACAAGATGTAACTAATAGAGCTGAAAATATGATTAGAAAATATGATTTCATAAATTTTTTTCGAATGGATCTAACAATATTAACGCCAAAAAAGAATTAATATTTCTAAAAACTTAGTTAAATAAAATAACAAACTTTGCCAGATATCTGACAAAGTTTGAATTATAATTGATGCTGAATTAATCCTTTGAAAGGAAATCCAAAACTGAATAATCTCCTAAAGAAATCTCTCTTGCTACTCCAAAATATTTGGCAGAATTACCAATCATAGAGTTGCTTAAGTTACCGTGATCGATAATCGTATTTTCTTGGATTAATGAATTGTCAATATTAGAATTAATAACTATTGTATCATTTCCAAGAGAAACGTTAGGTCCGATTTTCGAATTGGAAATTTTCACATTTTCTCCTATAAAACATGGTGGGATAATCAAACAGTTTTCAATGTCAGCAGATTCAGGATATTTTACCATACATTCTTTTTCATATTGCAAAATTTTGCTGTTGGTTTCTACTGTTGCATTTTTGTTGCCACAATCCATCCAATCATCCACTTTTCCAAGAGAGAATTTAGCCCCTTTTGCTCTTAGGTTTTCTAATGCTGTTGTCAATTGATATTCTCCACCTTCCATAATATTGTTATCCATAATATGGTCAATTTCTTTCATCAATTTTTCAGCAGAATTGAAGTAATAAATTCCAATAATCGCTAGATCAGAAACGTATTCTTTTGGCTTTTCTACAAAATCTGTAATGAAACCATAATCGTCCAATTTCACAACACCAAAAGCAGAAGGATCTTCAACTTTTTTCACCCAAATTACACCATCAGCATTGGTATCCAAATGGAAATCTGCACGGAATAATGTGTCAGCAAATGCAATAATTACGGGTCCGCTCATACTTTCTCTAGCGCAGTTAATCGCGTGAGCTGTTCCAAGGGGTTCATTTTGTGTATAAATGCTACCTTTTGCACCAAGATTTTCAGCAACTTTTACAAGAGAAGCCTCTACTTCCGGCCCGAAATCTCCAATGATAAAAGCAATCTCCTCGATAGGTTGATTGGCAACTTTTGCAATGTCTTCTACCAGTCTCTGTACGATTGGTTTTCCCGCAATTGGGATGAGCGGTTTAGGCACCGTCAAAGTATGTGGTCTAAGTCTGGATCCACGTCCAGCCATTGGAACTATTATTTTCATATTTTTTTTAAAAATTGTTGGCTATTAGCTTGTTAATAGCGGGTTTGAATTGTTATTTTATGCCTAACTTGTTAAGGACTTTAGCAGGGATTAATTTTTCCTTTCTTAGCAAGAAGGTTGCCAAAAGTAGAAATATAACATTTCCCAACCAAATATTTTCTTTTAAATATTGGTAATATAAAAGAGACACTACCATTGTAATAAGAATTACAATTACATTTTTATAAATATTGTAAGGAATTGGATATTTGTAATGTCCCCAAATGTACGAGATAACCATCATTGCGAAGTAACTCGCAATGGTTGCCCAAGTCGATGCCCAATAACCATATTTGGGAATAAAAAAGAAATTAATAAGGATAGTTATTAAAACACCAATTCCTGATATATAAGCACCAATTATGGTTTTGTCTGTTAGTTTGTACCAGATGGAAAGGTTAAGATAGATTCCTAAGAATAAACTGGCGAAGAATAAAATTGGAATGATTGATATTCCTTCAAAATATTCAGGGTTTCTGATGTAACCTTTCGCAATCCAATCAAGATTTACTGATAAAAACAAGACAATTAAACAATTGATAGCAATGAAAATATCCATCAATCTCACATAAGTTTGATTGGCATTTTTGCTTTTAGAATTACTGAAGAAAAATGGTTCGATTCCCAATGAATAAGCTTGTCTGAACAAAATCACAAAAGTCACAACCTTTGCAACACCACCATAAACACCCAATTCGTGACGTCCGATTTCTTCAGGTAAAAGGAATTTAAGGAACTGTCTATCAAACGTTTCGTTAATAATTCCAGCCAGTCCGGCAATGGTAATTGGCCAGGAATATTTTATCATCTTTTTCCAAAGTTCCCAAGAGAAATGCTTTATTCTTGCGATTAATAATTCTTGGGACAACATCAAAAATGTGATTGAACTCGCAACAAGATTCGCAACAAAAACATAACCGATTCCAAAATCAGAGTTGTATTTTAAACCAAAAATTCCGTTTGGATATTTTGGTAGAATAATGATGAAAAAAACAACTAAAAGGAAATTTATAATTCCATTTGTGATTCTGATTCCCGCATATTTCAACGGTCTTTCATTCTTTCTTAGCATCACAAAAGGCATTGCACAAAAAGCGTCTAAAGCCAAAGTCACTGTTAAGATTGCCAATAAGTCAACTTGGTCCGGCGTTTTGAAAGCTTCCGCCAATGGTTGTCTGTACAATAATGTGAAAATCAAATAAACCAAAGTCACAGCTAAAACACTGAAAAATGAAGTCGAAATCAGTTTTCTGTCATCTTTCTCGTCCAAAGCAAAACGGAAAAAAGTCGTTTCCATTCCGTGGGTTAGAAGCACAGCAATAACGCCAGCCACCGAATAAAAATCGGCAAATGGAGAATACGCTGTAGGTCCAAAAGTTCTCGTAATAATTGGATTGATAACGAAAGGGAAAAGTCTGATAATCACAGTCGTTAATCCATAAAGAGCGGTTTGTCCGAGAAGTTTCTTCATTTTGATTTCAGTTCGAAAATTTTTGCAAAATTAATGGATTCTGTCAAAATTCAATTTTATTTCTTCGGTTTGTTGGTCATATAGAAAGTCAGTTTTCCACCCTTCATAATATCCTGATGTTTGATTGTGAAATCTTTTACAGCTTTTCCATTCAGTTCTATTTTTTCGATGTAAACATTATTATCAGATTGATTTTTAGCTTCAATCTCGAATGATTTTCCATTTTCAAGATTCAAAGTTGCATTCTTCACACTTGGACTTCCAATTTGATATTCATCAGTGCCGGGCGAAATCGGGTAAAATCCCAAACTACTGAAAATATACCAAGCACTCATTTGTCCGCAATCATCATTTCCTCCCAATCCATCTGGTTTTGCTTTGTATTGCATTGTCAGAATTTTGCGAATTTGAGCTTGAGTTTTCCAAGGTTGTCCTGCAAAATTGTAAAGATAAGCGACGTGATGCGCAGGTTCGTTTCCGTGAACATAACCACCGATAATTCCTTCTCGTGTAATGTCTTCGGTGTCAGCGAAAAATTCGTCTGGCAAATGCATAGTGAATAATTGATCCAGATTTTCCCCGAATTTCTTTTTTCCGCCCATCGCATCAATCAAACCATTCGGATTGTGAGGAACAAAAAAACTGAAATTCCAAGAATTTCCTTCAATAAAACCTTGTCCGTGCGTGCTCAGCAAATCAAATTCTTTTTTGAAACTTCCGTCAGACAATCTCGGTCTCATAAAACCAATAGATTTGTCGAAAACATTTTTCCAATTTTCGGAACGTTTCAGATATTCATTATAAATATCAGTTTTACCTAATTTTTTAGCGATTTGAGCAATTGCCCAATCGTCATAAGCATATTCCAAAGTGTTGGAAACAGACGTTCCGTTTTTCTCTGCAGAGATGTAACCTTTGTCGATATATTCGCCGATGCCTTCGTAATTTCTTTTGTTGGAAGTGGCGATACAAGCTTGCAAAGCTTCTTCGAGATTTCCAGTAAATGTATTTTTAATAATCGCATCAGCAATCAAAGAAACCGAATGATAACCGCTCATACACCAATTTTCATTAGCATAATGAGACCAAACTGGCAACATTTTCAAACTGAATTGGTCATAATGCGCCAACATCGATTTTACCATATCATTATTTCGTTTTGGCTGAATAATATTGAAAAATGGATGCAAAGCCCGATAAGTATCCCAAAGTGAAAACGTCGTATAATTCGTAAAATCTTTAGCCTGATGAACATTTTGGTCAAGACCTTTATATTCTCCATTGCTATCCATATAAGTTGTCGGATTGATGAAAGTGTGATACATCGCCGTGTAAAAATTAACTTTGTCATCTTCATTTAATGTATTGACAACGATTTTATTCAATTCCTTATTCCAATCATTTTGAGCTTGATTTTTCACATTTTCAAAATTCCAATCCGGAGTTTCTTTTTGTAAATTTTCCAAAGCATTAGCTTGACTGACAGGCGAAATTGCAAATTTAATTTGAACTTTTTCATTTTCTTGAGTATCGAAATCAAAATGCATTCTAATTTTCTTTCCAGCAATTTCTGGGAAATTTTCATCCTGATTCCACTTTCTCCAAAAACCTCTGTAAGCTTGCTTGGAATCAAAATTTTTCTGTCCGTAAGATTTGAAAGGCTTCGAAAATTCCATTGCAAAATAAACCGTTCTTGTTCTTGCCCAGCCATTTGTTTGTCTGTAACCTGTGATTCTGTGGTCATTTTCAATTCTTACATAAGTCCAAACATTCTTGTCGTCATAATTGTAAATTCCGGACATCAAATCCAAAATAATATGCGCATCATCAGATTTTGGAAACGTGTATTGATGAAATCCAACTCTTGTTGTTGCTGTCAATTCCGCTAAAATATTTGAATCATCGAGTTTTACTCTGTAATATCCGGCTTCTGCTTTTTCATTCTGATGAGAAAATCTGGAACGGAATCCACTTTCTGGATTTTGCGCAGTTCCAGGGTTTAATTTTACTTTTCCAACTGTTGGCATTATCAGAAAATCTCCCAAATCCGAATGTCCAGTTCCACTGAAATGGGTGTGCGAAAATCCGACAATTGTTTTGTCTTCATAACGATAACCTGCACAATATTTATAAACATCAGGATTATATTTTCCATTGATTTCATAAGATAAAGTATCAGTTTCCGGACTCAATTGGACAGCTCCAAAAGGAACAGTTGCGCCTGGGAAAGTATGTCCCATTTTTTCGGTTCCGATAATTGGATTGACGAATTTCGCTAAGTTTTCTAATTTTTGAGAGTTGAATAATGATGCGAATAAAACAGGTAGAATTAAAATTAATTTTCTCGGAGACATTATTTTGAATTTTGAAGCAATTTAATCAAATATTAATTATGATTGCATTAATCTCAACCACATAGACAAATAGAAATATTTTAAATTTTAATTAGAAAAAATAGAATTTGAAACTATTTAATATTAAACTTTTTAATCTATGTGCCTATGTGGTTTAATTTTATCGATTCAAAAACTTAATTTTGTTTCTATCTAAAAAAGTAAAATGAAAATCCTAATAAAAAACGCCCAAATCGTCAACGAAGGAAAAATAGTTGAAAGTGATATTCTCATCGAAAACGATTTGATTTCCAAAATAGAATCCAATATTTCCGAAGAAGCAGACCAAATTATCGATGCTTCCGGAAAATATCTTTTGCCGGGAGTAATTGACGACCAAGTTCATTTTCGTGAACCGGGTTTGACTCATAAAGGTGATATCGAATCTGAATCCCGTTCTGCGATTGCAGGTGGAACAACAAGTTTTATTGAACAGCCAAATACAGTTCCTAATGCGGTAACTCAGGAGTTGTTGGCTGACAAATATGAAATTGCTTCCCAAAAATCTTTTGCCAATTACGGTTTTATGATGGGTGGAACCAATGATAATCTCGAAGAAGTTTTAAAAACAAACCCCAGAAATGTTCCCGGAATTAAATTGTTTTTAGGTTCATCCACAGGAAATATGCTCGTTGACAATCCGGAAACGCTGGAAAATATTTTCAGCAATACCAAAATGTTGATCGCCGTTCATTGTGAAGATGAAGCAACAATTAGAGCCAATACCCAAAAATATCTGGATGAATATGGCGAAGATATTCCTGTGAAATTCCACCATTTGATAAGAAGTGAAGAAGCTTGTTATAAATCATCCTCAAAAGCAATCGAATTGGCAAAGAAAACTGGAGCGAGACTTCACGTTTTCCATTTATCAACGGCGATTGAAACTGAACTTTTCAGAAATGATATTCCTTTAAAAGATAAAAAAATTACCGCTGAAGTTTGCGTACATCACTTAACTTTTACTAATGAAGATTACGAAACAAAAGGTGGATTAATCAAATGGAACCCAGCTGTAAAAACGCAAAAAGACAAAGACGGACTTTGGGAAGCTTTGTTGGATGACAGAATCGATGTGATTGCAACTGACCACGCACCTCACACTTGGGAAGAAAAGCAGAATGTTTATACCAAATGTCCTTCCGGAGCACCTTTGGTTCAACATTCTTTGGTTGTTATGTTGGAGAATTACAAAAACGGGAAAATTTCTTTGGAAAGAATCGTTGAGAAAATGGCTCACAATCCTGCGATTTTGTTCAGAATTGAAAAGAGAGGTTTCATCAGAGAAGGTTATAAAGCAGATTTGGTTTTGGTTGATTTAAATCAAAATTGGACGGTTGAGAAAGAAAATATTCTCTACAAATGTGGTTGGAGTCCGTTGGAAGGAACAGAATTTCATTCTAAAGTAACACACACTTTCGTCAATGGAAATCTGGTTTACGAAAACGGAAAAATCAATGAAGAAAAATTCGGAGAGCGTTTGCTTTTTGAAGTGGAAGGGTAAGTTATTAAGAAAGCGAGCCAAAGTACTCTTTTTTTTGTTTTATAATCGTGTCTTCGTATTTTAAGCATATCTTTTTTTAATTCCCATTTCAAAATAAAAATCTAAATTTACCACAGGCACAAATTAATCTTTTATTAATATCAAAAATCATTTACTAAATGAATCTATACACACAACCAATGCTGCGCGAAGACGCACTGAAAGATAAAGTAGCCATCGTAACCGGAGGCGGAAGTGGTCTTGGAAAAGCAATGACCAAGTACTTTCTTCAGCTTGGAGCAAAAGTCGTAATCACTTCTAGAAACTTGGAAAAACTACAAGGAACAGCCAAAGAATTGGAAGATGAAACTGGCGGAAAAGTTCTTTGTGTGGCTTGCGATGTCAGAAATTGGGATGAGGTAGAAGCTATGAAAGAAGCAGCAATAAAAGAATTCGGGAGGATTGACATTCTTTTGAATAATGCAGCAGGTAATTTCATTTCACCAACCGAAAGATTGACGCATTCCGCGTTTGATTCTATTCTTGATATTGTTTTGAAGGGAACTAAAAACTGTACTTTGTCCATTGGTAAATATTGGATCGATAATAAAATTCCAGGAACAGTTCTTAATATTGTAACAACTTACGCTTGGACGGGTTCAGCTTATGTTGTTCCATCGGCTTGTGCAAAAGCAGGGGTTTTAGCAATGACGAGAAGTTTAGCGGTTGAATGGGCAAAATATGGCATCCGTTTCAACGCTATTGCGCCAGGACCATTTCCTACGAAAGGTGCTTGGGACAGATTGTTGCCGGGAGATTTGCAGGAGAAATTTGATATGAGAAAAAAAGTGCCTTTGAGAAGAGTAGGAGAACATCAGGAACTGGCGAATCTTGCCGCATATCTGGTTTCAGATTATTCAGCTTATATGAATGGGGAAGTTGTGACTATTGATGGAGGGGAATGGCTGCAAGGTGCTGGCGAATTCAATATGTTGGAAGATATTCCGCAGGAGATGTGGGATGCTTTGGAAGCAATGATAAAAGCGAAAAAATCGAATTGATTTTAATTTGTGAAAAAAGATAATAATAATGAAATTCAATCCAATGAAATACAGTTTAAAGTCCTTTTGATTTTAGGCTTATGTATTGGTTTTGCAATTTTAGTTACTGTTGTCCAAGAAAACTCTAAAAGTTATATCGAGCGAAATTATTTCGAAATTAAAAATGAAAATTATTCAGGTGTAATTTCTGATTTATTTGAAGATAGAAATAATGATAAAATTAAAAAAGTCAAATTGAACGATAATTCTATCAGAAAAGTTCCTTTTTATATTTATGATAAGTTAAATGTTGGAGATTCAATAATCAAAAGAAAAGGTTCAGATTCTATTATTTATATTAAATTAAATGGAGAAATATTTTACGAAGATTTAAATGATTTGTCTAGAAATAAATATTTAAATCAATGATTTTGAATGTAATGTTTAAAAATAAACCTTATTTAATCTCAAGTTTGTAACAAATTTGAGATTTTTTTTACCTATTTTTAAATGTTATAAATCTTTTTTACGTAATGAAATTCAAACTCCCTAATTTGATTTCTGCTGTAGCGATATTTGCTTTTGTCGGCAATTCTTACGCTCAGGAATCTCCAAAGTATGATTATACAGAAGCTTTCAAACCGTTTTTCTATCCTCAGACCGGAACCGAAACCCGCTCTGCAAGCGGACAGCCAGGTCATAAATATTGGCAAAACTCAGCCGATTATCAATTGAATGTCAGTCTTAATGAAGTTAACAATGAATTGACAGGTTCTGCTGAAATTACTTATACCAATAATAGCCCAGACCAATTGAGTTTTCTTTGGCTTCAATTAGACCAAAATCTTTTTGCTAAAGATTCCAGAGGTAATTCTGTAGTTCCATTGTCAGGCAGTAGAAATGGAGCTCACGGCGAAACATTTGATGGCGGTTATAAAATTAAATCTGTAAAATACGACGGGAAAGATGTAAAATATACCATTACAGACACAAGAATGCAGATCGACCTTCCAAGCGATTTGAAAGCGAACGGCGGTGTTGCAAAATTGAAAATCGAATATTCTTTCTTGTCTCCAAAATACGGCTCGGACAGAATGGGAGTTGAAGATACCAAGAATGGGAAAATTTTCACAATGGCGCAATGGTATCCGAGAATGTGTGTGTATGATGATGTGATGGGTTGGAATACTTTGCCTTATCTTGGAGCTTCGGAATTTTATTTAGAATATGGCACTTTGTCTGCTAATATCACTGTTCCGGCTAATCATTACGTTGTAGCTTCGGGAGAGTTATTGAATGAAAAAGAAGTTTATTCCAAAGAAGAAATCAACCGTTGGAACTCTGCAAGAAGCAGTGAGAAAACAGTCATGATTCATCCGGAATCTGAATTAGGTAAAGGAAACAATTCAGGTAAAAAAACTTGGAAATTTAAAATAGAAAAAGCAAGAGATTTTGCGTGGGCTTCTTCGGCCGCTTTTATTATTGATGCGGCGAGAATTAATCTTCCGAGCGGTAAAAAATCTTTGGCTATCTCGGCTTATCCTGTAGAAAGTGCTGGCGACAAAGCTTGGGGACGTTCTACTGAATATACAAAAGCGTCTATCGAACATTACTCCGGAAAATGGTTCGAATATCCTTATCCTGCTGCGACCAATGTTGCCGGAAACGAAGGCGGAATGGAATATCCAGGAATTGTCTTCTGCCACAGAAACTCAAAAGGTGAAGGACTTTGGGGCGTTACAGACCACGAATTTGGCCACACTTGGTTTCCAATGATTGTTGGTTCCAATGAGAGGGTTTTTGCGTGGATGGATGAAGGTTTTAACACTTTTATTAATGAACTTTCCACAGAAGCTTTTAACAAGGGAGAATATTACCACAAACAAGATATCGGCAAAATAGGACCGTTTGTTCAGAGTGATAATTTTGAGCAAATAATGGTTGGACCTGATAATATGAAGGAAAGAAGTATTGGAGTTTTGGCTTATTTCAAACCAGGAGTTGGATTGGGAATTTTGAGAGAAACAATTCTTGGACCTGAAAAATTTGATAAGGCTTTCAAAACTTATGTTCACAGATGGGCGTTCAAACATCCTACACCGTGGGATTTCTTCCACACAATGGAAAATGTTTCCGGTGAAGAACTGAACTGGTTCTGGAGAGGTTGGTTTATGAACAAATGGAAAGTTGACCAAGCGGTAAAAGCAGTAAAACCTGTGAATGGCGATTTCAAAAATGGCGCACAAATTACAGTTGAAAATATTGGCCAATTGCCAATGCCAACAACGGTTCTTGTAACTTTCAAAGATGGAACGTCGCAGACTGTAAAATTACCTGTTGAAGTTTGGAAACGTAACACAGAATGGACTTTCCAAATCGATTCTACTAAAGAAGTAACCAATGTAAAATTGGACCCACAATCCATTGTTCCGGATATCAATCCTAAGAATAATGCTTGGCCGAATTAGACATATAGATTCAAAATAAAAGAAATAAGACATGAAAAAAACGCTCCAACTTAGGAGCGTTTTTTATTTATATAAGATGAAAGTCTATCATATATTAGTTTATTATCTCAACGTCTACTTACAAACCAACCATCTCAGTCACTTCTACATCATAACCAGAAAGAATAGGTTTGATATTAGGATTCTGAGTAATGACTTTAAATTTATTAATTCCAAGGTCTTTCAAAATCTGAGTTCCGATACCATAATCACGGAAGTTAGGCGCAATTGTTGGTTGGGCACTTGCGCCATCTTGGAAGTTAAGGAAATGTTTGATTCTGCTCAATGTATTTTCTTTGTTAGAAACATTGTTGATGAAAACCACTGCGCCTTTCCCTTCAGCGTTGATAAGATCTGTAATTTGTTGCATCAATGGATGTTCTCCATTTGATAATCTGCTGAAAACATCAAAATAAGTTCCTGTTGATTGCACTCTTACCAAAACAGGCTCATCTGCTGACCAAGTTCCTTTTGTTAAAGCATAATGGATTTGTTCCGTTGGTTTTTCTTCAAAAACATAAAATTTGAAATCCCCAAAATGCGTTTTGATATCACGCTCCTCGATTCTTTCCACAAGGTCGCCTTGTCTCAGTCTATAATGGATCAAATCCTCAATAGAAACCACTTTCAAATCGTGCTTCTTTCCAAATTCCAAAAGTTGAGGCAATCTCGACATACTTCCGTCTTCATTCAGGATTTCGCAGATAACGCCACCTTCTTTTAGTCCGGCCAATCTTGTCAGATCAACTGCTGCTTCCGTATGTCCAGCTCTTTTTAGAACGCCGCCTTCTTTTGCACGCAATGGGAAAATGTGCCCAGGTCGCATCAAGTCGGCGGGCTTTGTATTAGAATCCATAATCGCTTGGATGGTTTTCGCACGGTCACCAGCAGAAATACCAGTAGTCGCACCTTTTCCAAGAAGGTCAACAGAAATTGTAAAAGCCGTTTCTTTTGGGTCGGTAGAATTCGAAACCATAGAGTGCAGTTCCAATTCGTCACATCTCGTTTCGGTTAGTGGCATACAAATCAAACCTCTCGCATAAGTCGCCATAAAGTTGACAATCTCAGGTGTGGTCAATTCCGCAGCAGCGATGAGGTCTCCCTCATTTTCGCGGTCTTCATCATCTACTACGATGACCATTTTGCCATTTTTAAGGTCTTCCAGCGCTTCTTCTATCGTATTAAGTTGGAATTTATCCATCATTTCTAAAAATTTTTTACAAAGATACTTATTTAGAACCTAACCAAAGATTGTATTAATGGATTAAAGATATGTAAATCATTAATATTTAGGAGTCGGGAACCTACTGTCTATTACAATTCCTAGCAAGCCAGCCTGTCCTGAGTATGTTGAAGATCTTGTTGCAGAATTTCCATTACCATCAGGGCTATGAGACGTAAGCTTTATAAATCAACATTTTACCGTAACTAAAAAGATTTTTTTGAAATTAAAAGCTTTTAAAATTTGAAATTAGAAAAATTTCATTAAATTTGCATTCCAATAAAACGGTGCTTTGGCCGAGCGGCTAGGCAGTGGTCTGCAACACCATCTACAGCGGTTCGAATCCGCTAGGCACCTCAATTGTAACCTCTAATCATTTGTAAATCAAATTTTTAGAGGTTTTTTTGTTTGAAATAAAAAGTAGGAAGACCAACGAAGCATCCCCCTACTTATATTTTTAGAAACAATTATTCTGCCAATATTGATTTTAGAATTTTTTCACCAATCCTATTCCCGCTGTTTTGTTCTGATAGAAAGGCATCATCATCACAGAAGAATTTTTATTTTTTCCGGATAATAAGTTATTGATTTTTGGATACAGCCAATATGCGGCTTCTGTAGACAAAATCCCGATTCCCGCACCGGCAACCACATCGCTGAACCAATGTTTATCATTCAACATTCTGTAAACACCAGTGAAAACTGCAAGCGAATAACCGGAAACTCCCAGCCAGAAATTAGTATCCTTATATTCTCTGTACATAAACTGGGCGGAAGCAAAAGCAAACGCTGTGTGACCGGATGGAAATGATAACCGATTAGATTGATCTGGTCTTTCTTCTTTTACCAGATGTTTTGTAGGCATTACAATTGCTGATGCCAATAACACTGATGTTCCATAAATGATGCTTCGATCTCGAAAATTGTGTTTTCCCTCAACTCCAAAAGCATTTAGTCCATAAACTAAAGCGGCAGGCGCAAATTGCGTATAATTGTCTAATCTGATGTGATCTGGCTTATGTTCATTAATCTCATCTCGAGTAGAAAAATTCAATTGTTTTAGTTTGTCAAACTTCAAAGTAGCAACACCGTAACTTATAAAAGCAACTGGAATTATCAGTTTTTTATAACTGAATTGATATGATTTATCCGGAAGTAATTTGGGAGTAGAAATGCTGTTTGTTGAATCATTTTTTACGGCAATGCTGTCCTGAGCCAAAAGGTTTTGAGAACTTAATAAAATAATTATGAAGCATGAGAATAATAGTTTCATCGGAGAAATTCTGATTTAAAAATTAACTTTCAAATTTGGTAAGATGATTGTCTTTGTAACAATAGAATTCATAGGAAGGTTCATTTCGAAACGTAAAAACTTTTTCGAGGTGAATCACATCATAACGATTTTTCAACGCATCATATTTAGTTTTAAGATGATTGGGCAATTCTTCCCGATGGATTGGTCTTTCGATTTCCAGCCCGTCATCGAAAGCAAATTCTATCACAAAGTCTGTTGACCGCCACGAAATAATAGATTCACTTTTTGCAATCGTAACATTTAATTTATCTTGTTGGATGATTTTGTCTGAAGTTCCTATCAATAAAGTTATTCCCGCAACAACCATTGCTCCGTAACCAATTTTTCTGAAGAGATTTTCACTGAGATAAGGAAGAATATATTTCACTGTATAAGAAGAAATAATCGTTGCGAAGGCAATTGCTAATCCCAACCACAAAGCAAGATTGGAGTACAATCCGAGCGAAATATAAATCACCAGTTTAATTAGATGAAGGAAAACTTCATTTGCGGCTCGTGTCGCAACAATTTCTTCTTTTTTTAATCCAAATTTCAAATAAAATCGATTAAATAAAAGTCCAATCGCTCCAGTAATTCCGGAAACAAATCCTGTCAGAAAACCGATGATTGCCAAAACATACTTGGGAGTTGCTTTTTCATTAGTATCATTATTCTTCACTTTTTTGAAAAGTTGCGGAATATTGGCGATGAGAAAAAATGCGACAATCAATTGCAGGTAATTCGGGTTGATGTATTTGATGAGGTAAGCACCAATCAAAACCGCAGGAATTGAAAACGGAACAAACCAAAAGAACATCTTCCAGTTGATGTGTTTTTTGAAAACCGCAATTCGTGATACCGAACTCGTAAACGTCCCAATTGTCAGAGAAAAAGGAACAACAGAAGCCGGTAACAAAAGATTTAAAATAGGAATCAGAATAAGGCTTGCGCCGCCTCCGCAAATTGCACTTAGCCAGAATGCGAAAATGGTTCCGAAGAACAATAAAATAACTTCAACAATCATTTTTACTAATAAAAAAGGTTACACCATAAATTTTATTTTACAAAGGTGCAACCTGATTTAGAAGATATTTTGAAGAAAGCTATTTCACTTTCATTTTTCCATTTTTGAATCTCTCACTCGCAGTCTGATAATAAGAAATCGTCTCGGAAACCAATGGCTGATTTTTGGATTTAATTTCATTCAAAGTTTTGTCAGAATTTTTTACTGCAAATTGTTTTACTGTTTTTCTGTCATCGATTTGAGTGAAAATATTGCTTTTCAACATTCCCAACGTTCTGTAATTTCCGATGAAAGCACGTTCGTCCCCAATTTTAGTTTGGTTGATGTCTTTTCCATACAGGCTTGTCGTATAATTCCAGCCAAGATAACCGAATAATGTCGGCATCAAATCAATCTGAGAAGTCAAACGATTGATTTTCTCCGCTTTTTGAGGAAGATTGTAAATAATCGCAGGAATATGATGTTTGTCTATATTGATTTCCCATTTTCCAGCACTGCTCGCACAATGGTCTGCAACGATGACGAATACTGTATTTTTGAACCAAGGTTTTGTTTTCGCATCCGCTAAAAACTTTCCTAAAGCATAATCTGTGTATTTCACAGCAGCGTTTCTGTTTCCTTGCGGAAGGTCGATTTTTCCAGCCGGAAAAGTATAAGGTTTATGATTGGAAGTCGTCATCACAAACTGAAAAAACGGCTTGTTTAATTTGCTGCTTTTATCTGCATATTTTATCGATTGTTTGTACAAATCTTCATCACAGATTCCCCACGCATTTTCAAACCTCACTTCATTATCCGGAATGTTGAATCGCTGTGTTTGGATTTCGTCTGATAAAGGATTTCCACGATTTCTGTCAACGATATCAAATCCTTGTCCTCCGAAAAAATTATTCATATTATCAAAATAACCATCACCGCCATAAATAAAATAAGGTTGATAATTTTTATTTTCAAAAATCGTAGCTACAGAAAAAATATTCTGATTGTCGGGTCTTCTCACAATACTGTTTCCGGGGGTTGGCGGGACAGATAAAGTTAAAGCTTCCATCCCTCGGACGGTTCTAGTTCCTGTTGCGTAAAGGTTGGTAAAGAAAATACTTTCTTCAGCCAATTTATCATAATTAGGAGTGATGTTGTCTTTATTTCCAAATGCTTTTAAAAAATCCCCACTGAAACTTTCTATAGCAATCAAAATGATGTTTGGGCGCTGTTCATTTTCAGATTTTGTAAGTCTTGAAATATCGTCCCATTTATTAGAAGCATAAGTTTGATTTTCCTGTAAAAGATTTTTCTTGAGAACAGAATATGCTTCTTTGTCATCAATTTTCGGATAGAAAGTTTCGTAGTCTAATTCATTGGATTTGAAGGCGGTAAAAAATGAAAATGTTCCGTTTTTCCCTAATTCATTCAAAACTAAATTATTGCTGAAATCCGCTTGTTTGTTTTTCAATACTAAACTTAAAATTAAGGCTGGAATCAATACAGAAAAAAGTGCAAATCTCTTGGAAATCTGTTTTTTGTCTGAAAATGTTTTTTGGAATATTTTTCTTTTATGTAGAATGACAAACGTCGAAACAATCAATGCAACCAATACGAAAATAATGAGCGGCAAAGGATAAGATTCGTTGATATTGGAAACAACTTCGTAAGTGTAAATCAAATAATCAACAGCGATAAAATTGAATCTCACACCAAATTCATCCCAAAAAGGAATCTCCGCCAAAAGACTGAAATAAATAATCAGAAGGACGATTGCCAGATAAACATAAGTGATAATCTTGTCGAATCTAGAGCCAACCCATCGTTTCGGAAATACTAAAAGATAGACCGAATACAGCAATAAAAACAATGTTCCAACAGCGAAATCATAGCAGAATCCCGTGAAAAATGCCCTCAGAATATTGAAGAGGTTAAAGTCTAAATCTGCTGATGACCAGAATAAAAATGCAATTCTGATGATTGTTGATAATACAATATATAAGCTTAAAATTGAGAATAATACAGAAAATCTGTTGTTAAAAATCTTTTTAAAATTTTTGATAATCATTACTTTTTACCCGTTTAAAAACGTGTAAAGATGAAACTCAATTTAGAAGAAATTTAGAATTTACAGTTTGACTGAAAAAATATGGTTATGATTTTCAAATCTGTAATCAATCGTCCAGTTCTGAGATTTACAAATTTCTTTTACAATAGCCAATCCAAGCCCACTTCCGTTATTGTCTTTCGAAAATCTTGAAAACCTTTTGAATAACAAGTTCGAATTCAATTTCTCTGTTCCGGAATTGGAAACTTCAAAGACAGAATTGTTTAATTTTATAGAAATCGAACCGTTAATTGAAGTATGTCTTATAGCGTTTAAAATCAAATTGTTAATTAGGACTTCAGTTAATCCAATGTTTCCATTCACTTTTACGTTAGATGAAATTTCTGTCTGTACAGAAATATTTTTCTGTTCAAAATGTTCCTGCAGGATTTCCATACTTTGATTGAGTAATTCATCAAAATTTATTTCAGAATTTTCAAACTGATTGTTTTCAATTTTTGCTAATAATAAAAGATTTTTATTGATTCTGGAACTTCTGGACAAAGCACGGTTCATTTCTTCTGCAATATGATATTGCTTTTCTGTCAAATCTTCGTTTTGCAAAAGAATATCGAGTTTGTTTTTCAGAATTGCCAAAGGGGTCTGTAGCTCGTGCGAAGCGTTTTCTGTGAACTCTTTTTGGGTTTTATAAACAGAAACATTATGCTCTATCAACTTGCTCAATGACTGATTGAGCTCACCAAATTCAGTAACATCGGTTTTTGGAAATTCAATTTTTGTCTGATTGTTAAGATTGAAGGTTTTCAGTTTATCCAAGGTTCCCCGAAATGGCTTCCAGACCGATTTTGAAAGCCTTCTGTTGAGAAATAATAATCCACCGACAATTAGGATAAATAGAATAACTGTGGTTGCCGAGATGAAAAAAATAGTTTCCTGAGATTCTTCGATATTGGTTTCTATATTGAATCGATAAGGTTTTTTGTTAAGGTAAATGATTTTCGACAAACATCGGAACCTGTCAATATCTTCAAAATCAAGAAAGTCGTGGGGCTTTTCTACAATGAAAACGCTGTCTTTGAAATGGTCATTTTTTTCAACATTCTGGATGTTTGTAGTGGGCTGTACTTCGTTCCACAACTTTATCGTTTTATCTAGGTTTTCATCGGACAATTTTAAACTGTTGATTTGAGAAGTAGTTTTTTCGGCAACAATTTCGTTGTGTTCATCCAACTCGTGTTTCCAAATAGCATCCACAACAAGATAATATACAGGAACACTTATGACCAGAATAATCAGGACATAGATGATGAAAGGTTTGGTTGTTTTACTAAGTAATGGTTTCAAATTAATTATCAGTTTTTCCATTTATAACCAGTTCCGTAAACCGTTTTTAGGTAAGGTTCACAACCTGCATCGTTCAGTTTTTTCTTGAGATTTTTAACGTGGGCGTAGACAAAATCGTGATTGTCCAGCATATCTGCAAAATCTCCGGAAAGATGTTCTGCCAAAGTACTTTTGGATATGACTTTGTTTTTATTTCCTATAAAATAAATCAACAGATCAAACTCTTTTTTTGTCAATGCAATTATTTCGTTATTGACGGATACAGTTTTTGCTAAAAGGTCGATTTGTAATTCATTTTGATTGATGATGTTCGAATTATTAAATTGTTTTCTACGAATGATAGAATAAATTCGCGCCATCAATTCCGACAAGTGAAATGGCTTTGTCAAATAATCATCCGCACCCAATTGCAAGCCTTTGATTTTATCATCCAAAGCATTTTTTGCAGAAACGATGATTACGCCGTCCTGCTTGTTTTGCTTTTTCAGCTCTTCCAAAATTTTCAGACCATTGCCGTCTGGGAGCATAATATCGAGAATAATGCAATCGTACTGAAATGTTTCTATCTTGTACATCGCTTCATAAAAAGTGTAAGCAAATTCACACAGGTAGTTCTCCTCAGAAAGGTATTCTGCAATGCTTTTTGCCAATTCGGTTTCGTCTTCAACAATCAGGATTTTCATCAGCAATTATTTTTAATTAGATCTAAATTTTTAACCCGCTAATTTATATTTCGAATTTAGAAGAAATTTTGAATGAATTTAAAAATAAAATTAAAAAGGTGAAAACATTAGCTTTCACCTTTTTTGAATATCGATTTGATTTGATTTTATGCTTTTGGTTTCAGTTGTCTGGATAAAAAGACCAATGCTGCGACGCCTAGACCAGTTAAAATCAGGTTTTTTGATTTTTTCGAAGGACTCAACATCGTTTGCCCATAGATTCGCATTGGGTTTTTGGATTGCGTAAGAACATTTCCGTCGGTATCAGTTTCGCTGTCTTCTTTCATCAATAATCGTAATGCTGCTGAAGTGGTGTTGATAACAGGTTTCGGTATCAGGCTGTACATTCCTTTCATCATCAGAGAAGAGAAATCTGTGAACTTGCTTTTCTGTGGATTTTTTGCCATTTCTACCATCGCTTCGGCTAACTTTTTCGGGTCAGCAGCCGTTGGCGGAATTTTAAAATCCAATCCTGAATATTTTGCCGAATGCATATTTCCTGTTGATTTCTGAATACTCGGATACAACCCACAAATATGAATATCTGGTTCATCGGAAACTTCACCTTGCAAACATTCCGTCATTCCACGGATGCCATATTTTGAAGCGGAGTATGCAGTTCCGTACGGTGCAGGCATCCATCCACCGATTGAAATGTTATTAATTAAAATTCCGTGTTTTTGTTTTTTGAAAATTGGTAAAATGCTTCGTGCGCCGTGCAGATAGCCGAGAAGATTGGTTTTGATGACTTGGTCAATGACCTCAATCGGGGTTTCTTCATATCGTCCGGTTGCCATTACGCCAGCATTATTGACCCAGAAATCTACAGTTCCGGTAATCTTCAAAGCTTCTTCTGCTAGGTGTTCAACTTCTTTGAAGTCCGAAACATCAGTCGGAATTCCTACGGCAATTGCGCCTAAATTTTGGCAAGTTTCAACTGCGTTTTCCAATGCTTCTTTTCCACGAGCTGCGAGAATAAGATTGCAGCCTTCTTTAGCAAATGCTTCTGCTGCGGCTAATCCGACACCACTTGATGCACCAGTGATGACCACGGTTTTATTATTAAGATCGTTTGGTTTCATAATGTTTTGCTTTTTGGAATTCCATTCAGTTCAAAGAATATACCATCGGTTTAATTTGATTTTACATATTAATGTTATAATAAAAAAGAAATTATAAATTTCTCATAATAGGATCACAACGAAGAAACGACGGAGAGATAACGGAGGAATCTTATAGCGGTAGCTTAAATATGAAACAATAATGTTTTCAATCATAATGTAATTTTATTATTGATTTTGCATCGGCTTGGCAGACGTTTTGCAAGTACATTTTCACACCCCTAACACTTAAATCATACTATAATATGGAAGCGACAGAACTTAGATTAAACAATTTGCTGATTTACGGCAACGAGATAGTTCCGATAATGGGAATGGAAAATAGTAACAACAATCTTATTGTTAAAATAGATGCTGATACAGCTATCGATTATAGAAATTTAAAACCAATTGCGTTGACAGCGGAATGGTTTCAGAAGCTAGGCTTCAAAGAGGTTTATCGCTCATCTAGCAGAATAAGATTTGATTTGCCAAATTATTGTCGTTATGATTTTGATTTAAATTCGAACAAGATTTTGCAAGGTTTCCTTTATTTTGGAAACTACATCAAATGCAACTATCTTCATCAGCTTCAGAACATCTATTTCACGCTGACTGGCGAAGAACTCAAAATCGAATACGATATTCCACACGCCCAAACCACTCTATCATAAATATTCTCGAAACCTGATTTTTTATAAAGTCAGGTTTTTTATTTCTAAGAAGAATGATAAAAATCTAATATCTAACTTCTAAAATCTAGCTTCTTTCTAATATAAACTTCTTACTTTTGTTTAAAATTATTTAGAATTGAAAACCCATTTCATTGCTATTGGCGGTTCTGCGATGCACAATCTTGCCATAGCTCTCAAAGATAAAGGCTATCAGGTAACTGGTTCCGATGATGCTATTTTCGAACCTTCAAAGTCCCGTTTAGAGAAGAAAGGAATTCTTCCCCAAGAATTGGGCTGGTTTCCAGAAAAACTGACTTCGGATATTGATGCTGTAATTCTTGGCATGCATGCGCACGCAGATAATCCAGAATTGGCAAAAGCAAAGGAATTAGGTTTGAAAATTTACTCTTATCCAGAGTTTCTTTACGAACAATCCAAAGAAAAAACCAGAGTTGTAATTGGTGGTTCTCATGGGAAAACGACAATTACATCAATGATTCTTCACGTTTTGAACTTCCATCAGAAAGACATCGATTATATGGTGGGTGCACAATTAGAAGGTTTTGATTGTATGGTCAAGATTACTGAAGATAATGATTTTATGATTCTTGAAGGTGATGAATATCTGTCCTCTCCAATTGATTTGCGTTCCAAATTTTTATTATATCAACCCAATATCGCTTTAATTTCAGGAATTGCTTGGGACCACATCAATGTTTTTAAAACGTTTGATGATTATGTTGAGCAATTCAGAAAATTCGTGGCGAGCATTACGCCAGGCGGCGTTTTGGTTTATAATGTTGAGGATATGGAAGTGGTAAAAGTGGTTGAAAATGCTGAAAATTATTTTAGAAAAATCCCTTATAAAACCCCAGAATACGAAATCGTCAACGGAATTGTAAACCTGAAAACCGATATGGGAGATATCCCGTTATCTGTTTTTGGAAAACATAATTTGTTGAATATGGAGGGAGCAAGATTCATCTGTTCTCAGTTGGGAATTATGGAGGAGGAATTCTATGAAGCAATTATGAGTTTCAAAGGGGCTTCCAAGAGATTAGAGAAAGTAGAAAGACAAGATGGTGGTTTGCTATACAAAGATTTTGCCCACGCACCAAGCAAAGTAAAGGCAACAGTTGCGGCGTTTGCAGAACAATTTGAAAAAACTGAAACATTCGGTTTCTTAGAATTGCATACTTATTCAAGCCTTAATCCAATTTTCTTGGAACAATACGACCACGCTTTAGATGAATTACATAATGCGGTTGTTTTCTATTCGGAAGATGCTTTGAAAATCAAAAGAATGGAGCCAATCTCTCCAGAATTAATCAAAGAGAAATTCAAGAATGAAAATCTGAAAGTCTTTACCAATGCAGAAGATTTACATCAATATTGGGAAACCTTAGACAAATCAAAAGGAGCATTTGTAATGATGAGTTCCGGTAATTTTGGCGGTTTGGATTTGACGAAATAAACTACAATCAAAATAAAATATCAACCTTCTGGATTAGTTTTCAGAAGGTTTTTTATTTGATGTAACACAGAGCGAAGTCGAAGTATTGATCTGTAATTTCAAAATTCTATGATCAATCAAACCTTCCTGATAAAACAAAACTTTCTCACCAGAATCAATCAAAATCCAAGTTGGAAAAAGGGGTTTTTTATTTCTCGAAATTTCCATCGCCAATTCGTGAATTCCGGAATTTCCATTTGAGATATATTGATAAGTTTTCCCAAAGAATTTAATTTTTTCATTCGATTTTTCCGCATCGAAAACGATGAAGTCAACTTTTTCATTTAACAATCTTTTCAATTCCGAATCTCTCTCGATCTGATGGATCTGAATTTTACAAATCGAACACCAACTCGTCTTCATATAAATCAAAATTGGTTTGTCTGATTTTTCAGGTAAGTTTTGAAATGAACAAGTTTTCAATTCTTGAGAATCAAGAATTCCAAAAGTCATCAATAATATGAAAGTGATTATTTTCATTAATATAACCTAACCTCTAATTTCTAAATATAACTTCTACCTAATCTGATAACGAACGCCAATATAACTTCGGATTCCCTGCATCGGTGCATAACCGTAAGTCGTATCAAAAGTATAACCGTAAGGATTGTTCACAATATCATTAACTTGATTGTCAAAAGGGTCAAACGGTCTCAAAATCGGATTTTTCGGAACAAAGTTCAAAAGATTTCTGATTCCACCATAAACTTCAAAACCATTATCAAATTTCTTACTCAACTGGATATTCATCAAAGTAAACCACTGCGAATATTCCGGTCGAAAATCATCTGGAACAGTTGGCAAGCGCATTGGTCCGTACAATTGTCCAGTCAAATCCAATGAAAATTGATTCCCGAATTGATAAGTCAGGTTGTAAGTTCCGCTCCATTTCGGTGCGTGCAATTGCTGTGTTTTTTTATCATCATTCACAGAATAAACATCCATATAAGTCACACCAAACATCACTAGAAATGGCAAAGTCCAATTCGTGCTCACATCAGCTGAAATTCCTCTGGAAATGGCATGTCCGGATAAATTGTTATAAATAATTTTGTCAGGCTCCGAATCAAAATCGCCAATGATTTTGTTGTTGAAATAAGAATAAAATCCATTAATATCAACATTGATAAAATAATTGTTCACAGGAATTTTCATCAAATAACTCAGATTCCCATTCAAAGATTTTTCTGGTTTCAAATCTTCTTTGATGACGACTTCTCGCGAACCAGTCAACGCTGCGTGGTCTTCCGTAAAAAGATTTACAACACGAAAGCCTGTTCCAAAACTCAACCTCAAAGTATTGTATGGATTAGGTTCAAATTTCCAAGCTAATCTCGGCGAATGTACCGATTTATGAACCTTATGATAAACAAATCTGTAACCGATTAGCAATGTGTTTTTATCATTGATTTCCGATTCGTCTTCCAGATAAATTCCAGCAATTGGTGATTTCATTGGCTGATTTTCTCCTGAAGAATTGGCTGTTCCAGGCGTGTTGTCATCATAGTAATTAGATTTGTAACTGATTCCTGATTTCAAATTATGTTTCCCCAATTGCTTTTCCCAATTCAATTGTAAAAACAAAACTTTCTGAGTTGCCAAGTAAGGCGTGTTTCCGTAAAAAGAATTCTGGTCGTGATAATTGTAAGAATATTGAAGCAAAAATTTTTCCTTCATCGGCAATTGATAAATTCCAAATAATTCAAATCTGTTGGTGTAGATACTTTCGCCATAAATGTCATCCGAACCTCGGTTTTGCTTTTTCCACTGCATTTCTCCGCCGAATCTATCTTCATAAAAATATCTCAAAGCAAAACTTGCCAATCGGTTTTCTTTCCTTTTAAAATTCCATTTGTTGAAGATTGAGATTCTGTGTTGCAAAGCAGTGTCGGTGAAATTGTCTTTATTCTGGTCGATTTTATTCTCAAAATAAAAATAATTGAGGCTTAATAAACTTGAGAAATTCTTGTTTTCAATTACTTTTTTTGCAATATCCAAATTAATTTCTCCTTGATTTCCAGTCATCAAATCTGTTGAGAAATTCGGAGCTTGTAGTGCATTTTTTGTAATAATATTAATGACTCCGCCCATCGCTTCCGAGCCATAAATAGAAGAAGCCGGACCTTTTGTAATTTCAATTCTATCAATCAAACTATTCGGGATTCCGCTCAGTCCGTAAACTGTGGAAAGTGAACTTACTATGGGCATTCCGTCAATCAAAATCATCGTGTAAGCACCTTCCAAACCATTGATGTGAATATCACCTGTGTTACAAACCGAACAATTGAGTTGAGGTTTTACGCCGTTTACCATTGCAATTGATTCAAAAATATTAGGTGTTGGATTTTTTTTGAAAAATTGTTGAGAATAAACGTCTGTAGAAATCGGGCTGCTCAATTTCTTCACAGAAAACTGTGTAATCGTAACTTCATCAATATGGTTTTGATTTTTCACAGAATCAACGGCATTAGTTTTCACAGAATCAATTTTGATTGAATCTGTCTGAGCAAAAATTAAACTCGATAAAAGTGTTAGAAAAAGAATAAATAATTTCATTAAAACAAAAATGTTAGATAAAGCTAACAATTTTATTTTAATATTAAAATTCTGTACTCAAATAAAATTTAGGTATAAAAAAAAACTCACCAAAAAGGTGAGTTTAGTATCATTGGTCTAAAATCTAATATCTAGATTCTAACATCTTTCCTAATCTCTTCTGCTCAAGAATATTCTCAAGATATACCAGAACAAAAGCATTATAGACGAGAACATTTGCAAAGCTGCACCAACATATTGTCCTTTTGTGTAAACATTTTTGATGTTGTAAGTCTCATAAAGAATACTTGCGCTCGCCAATCCAACCATCGCCAGAGAGAACCAAAGTCCCAAATTGAACCCAAAAATAGCACCCACAACGATAACGCCTAATGCTACAAAACCACCAATTACGATGATATTTCTAAGAAATGAAAAATCTTTATTCGTGAAAAACACTGTTGCTGTCAGTCCTGCAAACATAAAAAGTGTAACCAAAGCCGCTTGCGTGATGATTTGTGGTGCATACAAACTTGCGATTCCCAACATTGGCAAGAAAATCACAGCTTCTATCAAAACAAACAATCCTAGTCCCAAATATTGTGTGTTTCTGGATACAGAGAAGGATAATTTTGTTGCCAGCATAGAAACCATCCAAAAAATCCCAATCACGGCAAGCCAAATATATTTTCCCGTCATCAAAGACAAAATCGTCTCCAGCGGAATTGTTTGCAATAACAAATATTCCACCGCTCCAAACGCCAAAATAGCAACTGCAACGTGCATATACGTTTTCCTGTAAAATTCTGCTCTTTCGATTTCTGACAACTGAGAAACCATTAATGAATCATTCATCTTTACTAATTTTAATATTCTCAAAGATAACATTTTCTCTTAAATAACAAATCTTAAGGATTTCATAATTCTTTTTTTTTGACGAATTTTTAGGAGCCGGGAACCTGCTGTCCGCTATATCTTTTTTGTCATTGCGAACGAAGTGAAGCAATCTCTTCAACATTGTAAAACCGCAATAACAAAAAAGGATGCCGCTACCATCAGGGCTATGGCATTCTACATCCAAACAACATTCGTCATAAAAAAGCAATTTTGTCATTCCGCAGGAATCTAAACTGTCGAGATTTCTACGGAATGATAAAATTATGTTGATTTCTTTGCTAAGTTTTACGCCTTTGCGAACCTTAAAATGTTTTCAATAATTAATAAAAATCTTTGCGCACTTTGCGTTCAAAACAAAGTATCAGAAAAAAATATTACATTTGAGAAAAGCCAAATCTAATAAAATGAGATACGTTCAGCTCGGGAAAATCCCTCAAAAAAGACATACGATTTTCAAATCAGAAGATGACCAGTTCTACTACGAACAACTTTTTGGGACAGAAGGTTTTCACGGGATTGCGTCTTTGCTTTATCATACGCATCGTCCGACTCAAATCAAATCTATTGGCAATGTAAAAGATGTCACACCAAAAATTGCAGTCGAGAAAAACGTAACACCAAGAATGATAAAAGGTGCAAAAGTGACTGGTGAAGACGATTTTTTGGAAAGCCGAAAAGTTCTGATGCTAAACAACGATTTGAAAATGGGTTTGGCAAAACCAAGAAAATCCACTAATTATTTTTATAAAAATGCAGAATGCGACGAGTTACTTTTCGTTCACGAAGGAAAAGGAATCTTGAAAACAATGCTTGGCAATATCGATTTTTCTGTTGGTGATTATCTCATTATTCCAAGAGGAACGATCTACCAATTGGAAGTAGAAACTGAACAAAATGTTTTCTTTTTCATAGAAGCGCATTCTCCGATTTATACGCCAAAACGTTACCGAAATGAATTTGGGCAATTGTTGGAACATTCGCCGTTTTGTGAGCGAGATATTATTCCGCCAACTTTTGTAGAACCGAAAAATGAAAAAGGCGATTTTCTCATCAAAGTCAAAAAAGAAAACCAAATTACCGATTTCATCTATGCGACACATCCTTTTGATGTCGTTGGTTGGGACGGTTATTTTTATCCATATAAATTCAATATCAAAAACTTTGAACCCATTACAGGTCGTGTTCATCAACCGCCTCCAGTTCATCAGAATTTTGAAGCACACAATTTTGTGGTTTGTTCTTTCTGTGCAAGAATGTATGATTATCATCCGCAGGCCATTCCCGCGCCGTATAATCATTCCAACATCGATTCAGACGAGGTTTTGTTTTATACAGAAGGTGATTTTATGAGCCGAAATCACGTCGATTTGATGGATTTTTCCCTTCACCCAGGCGGGATTGTTCATGGTCCACATCCAGGCGCAATGGAAAGAAGTATTGGAAAAAAATTCACTGATGAATATGCGGTGATGATTGACCCTTTCCGACCTTTAAAATTGACCGAAGAAGCGATAAAAGTAGAAGACCCAACATATAAAACGAGTTGGTTGGAGTAAGTAATAAACTCCATAATATGACTTTTTACCAAACTGATAACGCTCATCTTTTATATTTACAGTATTGATTATTTTTGAAAAAACAAAACAACCTATGGTCAATTACGTTAGTTCAGAAGAAGCGGTTTCAATCATCAAAAGCGGTGACAGGATTTTCGGACACGGAAGTGCGTGCACGCCCAATCTTTTGTATGATGAATTAGCAAAACAATCTTCCCGTTTGAGCAATGTGGAAATGGTTTCTATCACGCAACAAGGGAATGTTGAAATTGCAAAACCTCAATATAAAGACAGTTTTTATGTCAATTCATTATTCACTTCTGCACCAGTTCGCGAGGCTGTGAATAATGAAAACGGTGATTATGTTCCGATTTTTTTAAGTGAAATCCCCATTCTTTTCAAAAACGGTATTCTACCAATTGATGTGGCTTTGATAACAGTTTCTCCACCAGATAATCATGGGTATTGTACTTTGGGAACTTCTGTAGATGTTGCGCGAAGTGCGATTGATACAGCTAAAACCATCATTGCTATTGTGAATCCAAAAATGCCAAGAACACACGGCGACGGAATGATTCACTTCAGCCGAATCTCCAAAGCGGTCTGGAGTGAGGAAGAATTGCTAACCATTGATTACGGGGCAAAAGTAGGAGCAGAGGAAATGCTGATTGGTAAACACGTTGCAGAATTAATTGATGATAAAGCAACGCTTCAAATGGGAATTGGAACTATCCCAGATGCGGTTTTGAAATGTCTGGGAAATCATAAAGATCTTGGTGTTCATACCGAAATGTTGAGCGATGGCGTTGTCGATTTGATTCAAAATGATATTATTAACAATAAGTACAAAGGAACGCATACACACAGAACGATTACCAGTTTTTGTTTTGGAACAAGGAAATTGTATGATTTTGTAGATGATAATCCGTCTATTGCATTTATGGACGTTCAGCACGTTAATTTCCCGATTAACATTATGAAAAATAAGAAAATGCACGCCATCAATTCGGCAATAGAAATTGATTTGACAGGTCAGGTTTGTGCAGATTCAATCGGAACATATCAGTTCAGCGGGATTGGCGGACAAATGGATTTTATGCGAGGCGCCGCATTGAGTGAAGGTGGAAAGCCAATTATGGCTTTATCTTCAAGAACCAAAAAAGGCGTTCCGAGAATTGTTCCTTTCCTAAAACAAGGCGCAGGTGTTGTAACTACCAGAGGTCATATTCATTATGTGGTTACGGAATTTGGTACGGCTTATCTTTATGGTAAAAATCTTCGTCAAAGAGCTAAAGCTTTAATCGAGATTTCTCATCCAGATGACAGAGAGATGTTGGACAGAGCAGCTTACGAAAGATTCAAATAAAAGAAATTATTTCTTATTGAAAAGCCTTTACACAAAGGCTTTTTTTCTTAATATTTTTCATTGTTTCTGTATGAATAATTAATGTGAGTTAATGATTTTTTTGATTTAAAATTAAATTTTAAATGTTTTTATATTGGTATTGTTAATTATACATTATGCGATCGGTTGCAATTTTATTATTATCAAATTTTAATTCAATCTTAAGAATTCTGAACTTATATCAGACTTTTGCTTAAAATAGTAATAAAACTAACAATCGTTAGTTTGTTTTCGAAAAATTCTTATCTTGGCATCATTAGTTATAAAAGTAAAAAGTAAAATGTCAACACTCACTTTTGCCGAGAAAATCGCACAAGCCGAGAATTTTCTCCCAATCAATGGAACCGATTTTATAGAATTTTATGTAGGAAATGCCAAGCAGGCAGCTCATTTTTACAAAACGGCGTTTGGATTTCAATCAGTTGCTTATGCTGGTCCAGAAACTGGAGTTAGAGATAGAGCGTCTTATGTTTTACAGCAAGGAAAAATCAGATTGGTTTTAACTTCAGGTCTTAGGTCAGATTCTCCAATTTGTGAACATCAGAAAAAACACGGTGATGGTGTCAAGATTCTGGCACTTTGGGTGGATGATGCTTACAAAGCTTTTGAAGAAACAACAAAACGAGGCGGAAAGCCTTACCTAGAACCTCAAACTTTGACCGATAAATTTGGGGAAGTGAAAATGTCGGGTGTCTATACTTATGGCGAAACCGTTCATATGTTCATCGAGCGCAAAAATTATACAGGTGCTTTTATGCCAGGCTACGAAAAATGGGAAAGCGATTATAATCCTTCAGATGTCGGATTGTTATACGTCGATCATTGTGTAGGAAATGTCGGTTGGGACAGGATGATTCCAACAGTTGAATGGTACGAAAAAGTAATGGGATTCGTGAATATCCTTTCGTTTGACGACAAACAAATCAATACCGAATATTCTGCATTGATGTCAAAAGTGATGTCCAACGGAAATGGTTTTGCTAAGTTCCCAATCAATGAACCAGCCGAAGGACAGCGAAAATCTCAGGTAGAAGAATATCTGGATTTCTACGAAGGCGAAGGCGTTCAGCATATCGCAGTGGCGACAAAAGATATAGTAAAAACAGTTACCGAACTTAAAAACAGAGGCGTAGAGTTTCTTTCTCCACCACCAGAAGCTTATTACGAGATGATTCCGGAAAGAGTGGGAGATATTGAAGAAGACATCAAAAAACTTCAGAATCTTGGAATCCTTGTAGATTGTGATGAGGAAGGTTACTTGCTTCAGATTTTCACAAAACCTGTGGAAGACAGACCAACTTTGTTCTACGAAATCATCGAAAGACACGGCGCACAAAGTTTCGGAGCTGGGAATTTCAAGGCGCTTTTCGAAGCTTTGGAAAGAGAGCAGGAGAGACGCGGAAACCTATAAACCCAAATTATTTTCTTATATTTTTACAATTAAAGCATTATTTTTAATGCTTTAATTTTTTAATCTAATTCTAAATTCAAAAAATGAAATCCTTCATCAATTATCCTTCAGATTCAGATTTTTCAATTCATAATATTCCGTTTGGAGTTTGTGTTTTCAACAAAGAATTTATTGCCTGCGCTACAAGAATTGGCGATATTATCATCGATTTGGCAACATTATTTGACCTTGGTTATTTTGAAGATATCAAAGGTTTCGAAGAAAATGTTTTCGAAGGTTACACGATTAATGAATTTATAGAACTAGGAAAACCAATTACGAATAAAGTTCGTGAGAGGATTCAGCAATTGTTGTTAGAAGATTCTTTGTTGTCGAAAGACGAAAGAGCTTTGGAAGAATGTTTCTATAATCTGGATGAAATCCAAATGATGATGCCTCTACACATCCCGAATTATACAGATTTTTACAGCAGTATCCAACACGCAACTAATGTTGGAATGATGTTCCGAGATCCTGCGAATGCGCTTCTTCCAAACTGGAAACATTTGCCGGTTGGTTATCACGGTCGCGCTTCATCCATTGTTTTATCAGGAATCGATATCACAAGACCTTGCGGACAAATCAAACCTGCTGATTCTGACAAACCGATTTTCAGTGCCTCAAAACAACTCGATTTCGAATTAGAAATGGCTTTTGTTGTGAATAAGAATACAGATTTGGGAGAAAGGATTTCTATTGCAGAAACTGAAGATGCAATTTTTGGAATGATGATTTTCAATGATTGGTCGGCGAGAGATATTCAAAGTTGGGAATATGTTCCTTTGGGTCCATTTTTAGGGAAAAACTTCGGTTCGTCCATTTCGCCTTGGATTGTAACTTTGGAAGCTTTACAACCATTTAAAACTGAATCTCCGAAGCAAGAACCTGAAGTTTTAGATTATTTGAAATTCGAAGGCAATAAAAATTATGATATCAATCTTCAGGTTTATTTAAAACCAGAAAATTCTGAAGAAAACCTAATTTCTGAAAGCAATTACAAATTTATGTATTGGAATATGTGTCAGCAATTGGCGCATCATACTGTAAATGGTTGTAATGTTGAAGTTGGCGATGTTTATGCGAGTGGAACGATTTCCGGAGAAGATGAAAAATCCTACGGTTCTATGTTGGAACTGACTTGGAGAGGTACAAAACCTTTGCAACTGAAAAACGGAATAGAAAGAAAATTCATAGAAGATGGCGATACCATTACAATGAAAGCTTGGTCAGAGAAAAACGGAATCCGAGTTGGCTTTGGGGAAGTTTCTGGGAAGATTTTGCCAGCAATTCCATTTAATTAATCAACCACAAAGGCACAAAGATTTTTACAAGGCTCACAAATGATTTAAACTTGTGACCTTTGTGAAATAATCTTGTGTTCTTTGTGTTTAAAAGAAAGTCTATGAAAACCATCATCCCTTCCGATATTTCCGCAGTTCAATTGCAACAAGTAATGCAAACTGCAATTGCGCCGAGGCCGATTGCTTTGGCAAGTACGATTAACAGCAAAGGAGAAATCAATCTTTCGCCTTTCAGTTTTTTCAATATGTTCAGCACGGTTCCGCCGGTTGTGATTATTTCGCCTTCCAGAAGAGTTCGTGATAATAAGACAAAACACACTTTGGAGAACCTGAAAGAAGTTCCGGAATTGGTTATCGGAAATGTCAATTTCGATATGGTTCAGCAGGTTTCTTTAGCCAGTACAGAATACGAAGACGGAGTAAATGAATTTATCAAATCAGGATTGACAATGAAACATGCTGACATCGTAAAACCACCTTTGATTGCAGAATCGCCGGTTAATCTTGAATGTAAAGTTTTAGAAATTAAATCGCTTGGGAATTTTGGAGGTTCAGGAAATCTTGTGATTGCAGAAATTGTCAAAATTCACATCCAAGAAAAATATCTGGATGAAGCTGGAAATCTTGACCAAAAACAACTTGACTTGGTAGCGAGATTAGGCGGTAATTTCTATTCCAGAAACAACGAGAATAATATCTTCGAGGTTCCTAAGCCATTGGTTACGAAAGGAATTGGCTATGATGAATTACCATCCGAAATAAAATCCAGCGATATTTTTACAGGAAATGACCTTGGAATGCTCGCAAATGTCGAAATTTTACCAAATGGAGATTTTTCTTCAGAAAAAGATGTACATTTATTAGCACAAAAGTTTTTAAAAAATAATGAAATCGAAAAAGCTTGGGAAATATTAAAACTTTGACAATGATTTAAAACTAAAACTTACAACCAAAAACTAACCCAATAAACTATGAGAAAGCCGGTATATAATACCATCATCAGTCTTCTGATTTTGGTTATTTTGGTATCCGTTTTCGGTGTTATTAATACTCAAGTAAGTCTGAAATATGAAACCGAAAATCCGAAAGACTGCATTTCTGTCATTACTGGCAGAGACCTTTGTTTATGGGTTAAAAGTCTGAAAATCATTATCATAATTTGTTTGATATTGACTTCGGGATTAATAAGTTTTAGGTATCGAATTATTAAGGATTAAATCGTTTTCTCTCCATCCTCACTCACAACCTGAGCTTTGTAAAGAACCGAATAGTAACCATTCTTAGCCAGAAGCTCCTGATGTGTTCCTTCTTCCACAATCAGTCCTTGGTCCATCACGATGATTTTATCTGCTTTTTCAATTGTAGAAAGTCTATGTGCAATGATGATTGACGTTCTTTTTTTCGTGATTTTTTCAGTCGCCCTTTGGATTAATTTCTCACTTTCGTGGTCAATCGAAGATGTGGCTTCATCGAGAATCAAAATTTTTGGGTCAGAAAGATAAGCTCTTAAAAATGACAATAACTGTCTCTGTCCCAGTGAAATAGAAGTGCCTCTTTCGCTCACAACATAATCGTAGCCGTTTGGTAATCTTTCGATAAACTCATCGACCTCAATTTCTCTCGCACCTTTTTTAACTTGTTCCAAAGTGATACTTTCGTCGCCCAAAGTCAGGTTTTCAAAAATACTACCGTGGAAAAGAAAAACATCCTGAAGGACAACACCAATATGACTTCTTAGATTATATAATTCGTAATCTCTGATGTCCACATCGTCCAGCATTATTTTTCCGGAATTAATATCGTATAATCTGGTAATCAGACTAATAATCGTAGATTTTCCGGCGCCAGTTGCTCCAACAATCGCAACAGTTTCACCTGGATTCACTTTGAAATCAATGCCTTTCAGGACTTGCTGTTTTTCATCATAAGCAAAATGAACTTTCTCGAATTCGATTTTTCCGTCAAAATGGTCTTTAGCAATTGTTCCGTTATTCGGCATCGCTTGGTCTTCATCCATTATGCCAAGAACTCTTTCTGCACCAACAATTCCTCTCTGGATATTATTGAATCTATCCGCAATCTGTCTCAGCGGACGAATCAGCATATTAATAAATTGAATAAATGCAATGATAATCCCAGGTGTAGATTTGATGAAACCGCCATAAAATAAGATAAATCCAATAAACAATGACGAGATCAATTCAACAACGGGAAAGAATAATGAGAAAATGAAAACCGTTCTCAATAAAGCTTTCTTCAATTCAATATTGATGTTATCAAACTTAGTAAACTCTGCTTCCTGACGATTGAAAACCTGAATCAATGGCATTCCCGCCAAACGTTCCTGAACAAAACTATTTTGTGTTGATGTCCAGCTTCTTTCGGAGCCAAAGGCCACTTTTAATCGTTTTTGAAAAGCTCTTGTAATGATGACCATCAACGGCAGAATCGCCAAAGAAATCATACTAAGATGGGTATCCACCTGAAACATCGCAAAAAGAACCATCACAATTCTTAGGATGTCGCCGAAAACCATCAAAAATCCATCTGTGTAAACTGTTGCAATGGTTTCAACATCGCCGACAGCTCTGGTTACAAGATTTCCAATCGCGGTTTTGTCAAAAAATGCCGTTTTGAAATAAATCAGCTTGTGATACAATCTTTCGCGGATATCACGGATTACATTCTGAGAAATGAAATTCGAAAAGTAAACCAGGAAAAAGTTAAGAACCGTTTCAGCAACCACCAATCCAATCAGCAAATAGATGTGCTTCATCAGCTGGGCTTTATCCTTAAGCTGAACAATGTCTATATCGACAACATTTTTAGTAAGAATCGGTCTGTAAGTGGAAACGATTGCTAGAAAAATTGAAATAATTAGTGTGAAAATAAACCACGACCTAAATTTCATTCCGATTAAAAATAATCGTTTTACAATGTCCCAAGTAGTTTGTTGCTTCATTTTCTTTTAGATTCCGTAAATTTTTTCAGAGTTGAAAAAACCGTTGCAAAAATAAGATATTAAAAATTGAAATCTCAGCTTAATGATTTAAATAAAAATTAAAAATCATAGCCAACATCTACCAGGAAAAGTCCTTGTGCAGGCGCAGAAACACCGGCAGAATTTCGGAATTTGTCTTCAAAGATTGGTCGCAAATCGGTTGGTGCGATTTTTCCGCTTCCGACTTCAACCATTGTTCCGACAATAGCTCTTACCATATTCCTCAGGAATCGGTCGGCAGAAATCGTGAATTTTAATTGATTTCCAAGTTGTTCCCATTCTGCTTTATAGATTTTGCAAATGTTGGTTTTGTTATCAGTGTGGAGTTTGGCAAAACTCGTAAAATCATCATATTCAAAAAGGATTTTGCAAGCTTCATTCATCAACTCGATATTCAAAGGTTTTTGACGCCAATATTGCCAAGAAGAATCTTTTGAAAACGGATTTTTTTCTAACGAAATATAATATTCGTAAGTCCTATAAGTCGCATTAAATCTTGCGTGCAAATCAGCAGGAACTTCAAAAATTCTTTTAACCGCGATATTTTCTGACAAAAAAGAATTGAGTTTAAAAACAAGATTTTCATCAAGAGTTTCTTCAGTTTCAAAATGGGCGAACATTTTCTTGGCGTGAACACCTGTATCCGTTCTACCTGCGCCAGTTGTTTTGATAGGTTCGCGAAGAATAGTCGATAATGCTTTTTCCAATTCTTCCTGAACAGAAATTTGTTTAGGTTGAATCTGATAACCAAAATAAGCTGAACCGTTGTAAGAAAACTCTATAAAATATCTCATTTCGGGTGTAAATTTCCTGATTTTTTTTTAATTATAAAGAAAATCTTAATTCGTAATTTCGTGATTCGAAAAATCCTGAAAATGAAACCTCTCAAAACCAATAAACTTTCCAATCCTTCCGAATTTATCAAACTAATGGCCATCATCTTCGTTTTGGTATCGGTTTTTCTTTTTAGTCAGAAATTGACACAAACTCAAATTTTTGTGAATGTGATCGTTCTGCTAATTCTTTTCATTGGATTGCAGACGACGTTTGTCATTTTGTATAAAAAAGGAATTAAAACTTTGGCTTTTTGGATTATGATAATTTTGCTACTATTGGGCATTTCGGTTGGAGTGGCAATTTGGTATTTTTCAAAATATGGAATTTCTTTTCAGCTTTAATCATTAACTTTAATTTAAAAATGAAACGTATTCTTCTTCTCTCAGACACACATTCTTACATCGATGACAGGATTCTCGATTACGTAAAAGATGCCGATGAAGTTTGGCATTGTGGCGATTTCGGAAATATGACTGTGATTGAGGAATTAGAAAAAATAAAACCAATTCGTGGTGTTTATGGTAATATTGATGAAGCAAAAATCAGAACAATTTTCCCAGAAGTTTTGAGTTTCAAATGTGAGGAAGTTGATGTTTTGATGATTCATATTGGTGGTTATCCGGACAAATATTCGACGTTAGCGAAGAAAGAAATTGCTGAAAAAAAACCGAAATTATTCATTTCCGGACATTCTCATATTTTGAAAGCAATGCACGATAAAAAGAATAATCTTCTTCATCTTAATCCAGGCGCTTGTGGAAAATCCGGTTGGCACAAAGTGAGGACAATGATACGCTTTACCATTAATAAAGAAGAAATTAAAGATTTGGAAATCATAGAACTCGGAGCTCGGGTTTGAGAGTTTTAGAAGAATAGAGAATTTGAGTTTTTATTTTTGCTGAGTGAAACGCCTTTGCGACCTTAAAAGTATTTAGTCTTTAAAAAAGAGCTTTGCGGACTTTGCGTTAAAAATATTATTAATTATAAAATGAAAGTTGGGGATTTAGTTTCTGTAATAGATGAAAATCTTAGAGGAAAAGTTCTGAAGATTATTGCTAATCAAGTAAAAATCGAAGACGAACACGGTTTCACCTATAATTTTTCTAAGGATAAATTAACAATCATTGATTCCGATTTGTACGAAAATTCTCCAATTATCAGAAAAAATGAAGCACCCAAAGTTGTTTCGAAAAAACATAACAAAGCACCTTTGAAACTCGATTTGCATTTTAATTTCTTGGTCAAAAATCCATCAGATTATGAAGCTTTTGAAAGATTGATGATTCAGAGAGAAAAATTGCTGGAAACGATTGATTTTTGCAGAAAGAATAAAATCAAAACCTTACAAATCATCCACGGAATCGGCGATGGTGTGGTGCAAAAAATGGTTTATGATGTTTTGGAAAGTCTTACAAATATCGAATATGACAGTGACGGATTTTTCTATCATCAATCTGGGAATGTTGAAGTCAAATTTTTATAAAAAGTTTAACTTTTATAAGCGAAGCGCCTTTGTGAGCCTCAAAGCGTTTAATATTAAAAAAAAATCTTTGTATCCTTTGTGTTTAAAATAATAAAAAGTAATTATGTTCAGAAAACAAATCAGTCTTATTTTAATTTTAGTATTTGCATTCAATTTTGCTCAAACCCAATATAAAACCGAAAGCAACATCTCTTATTATCCTGAAAAAATCAGTAAAACAGATGCATACATCAGTTCTCAATGCAAACTGAATTTTTATTATCCAAGCAATATCAAAAATTTTTCAACTGTTATTTGGTTTCACGGTGGCGGATTAACTGGCGGAAATAATGAGTTACCAAAAGAATTATTAAACGAAAATATTGCTGTTGTAAGTGTAGAATATCGTTTGGCGCCAAAAGTAAAAGCACCGGCTTACATAGAAGATGCAGCAGCTGCAACGGCTTGGGTTTTCGAGAATATTGAGAAATATGGAGGAAACAAGAACTTAATTTTCCAATCCGGACATTCGGCGGGAGGTTATTTGGCGACGATGATTACGCTGGACAAAAAGTATCTTCAGAAATATAAAATCGATGCAAACCAAATTGCTGGACTTATTCCGTTCAGTGGGCAAGCTATCACGCATTTTCAAGTCAGAAAAGAACAAGGAATCTCCGAATTACAACCCACAATTGACCAATATGCACCATTATTCCACGTCAGAAAAGATGCACCTCCAATAGTTTTGATTACTGGCGATAGAGAATTAGAATTGTTCGGGCGATACGAAGAAAATGCTTATTTGGCAAGAATGTTGAAATTAGTAAATCATCCTTCTATAAAATTATTAGAAGAAGACGGATTCGACCACGTAGCGATGGCGAAACCTGGTTTTCCATTGTTATTAAAAGAAATCAGAGAATTATCAAAGAAAATAAAAACACAGAAAAATTTAGAATAATGTTTACACTACAACAAATTCAAGATGCACATTCCAACGTAGAAAGTGGAAAAGGATTTCCACAATTCGCAAAAACAATCAGAGAATTGGGCGTTAAAAGCTTGGAAGCTTTCGTAGAAGACGGTTCTACAAATTATTTAGGAAATAATGATTACAAAGTTTCTGCACCACAACAATACGCTCCATTGTTGATTTATGGAATCGCAAATCCCGAAAAATTTTTAGCTGATTTAAGAAATCATCAACAAGGAGGAACAGATTTTTACCAATTCTGTAAAGATTGTGCAGACAGCGGAATTTACAAATGGATTGTCGATATAGATGCTAAAACTTGTACCTATTATACAGAAGCAGGAACAGTCGTTTTTGAAGAACAAATCCCTATTTAATAGGGATTTTTTATTTTAATTCAAACTCACATCTTCTGGCGCATTTGCCCAAAGAAGAAACTCGCCGCCAAGATTTTGCATAATGTTTTTCCAAAGATTCTGGTCATTTGGAAGCGTATAATCTAAGTTGTAAACTTCCACAATTGTCCACATTTTACGCTGGATTTCGCTTTCAAGTTGCATCGCAGACCAACCCGAATATCCGGAAAAAACCTTGATATTTTCTATATTAGTAGAGCCTTCAACAATTGACGAAACTACAGAGTCTATATCTTCAGTAATATAGAATTCATCATTGATTTCAGAATATTCCTCCGTAATTTTTTGACCTTTCAGGATAAAATAAACCTTATCATTTTCCACCGGTCCGCCTTCATACAAATCCACTGGAAACCCAAAAATATTCAGCAGACGGGAACTCATGTTTTTGTTCTTTTTGTTCAAAATCAGCCCAAAAGCACCATTCTCGTTATGCTCAATAATCAGCACCACAGAACGCGAAAATATATCGCCGGAAATATCAGGCGTTGAGATTAAAATTTTACCTTTGTAAGAGTAATTCATCTATCAAAGCTATTAAAAAATATTTTTTTTGAAAAAGAATTCAAGCAAAAATTAGTTTAAAATTGTGGCAAGTTGAATAATTTGGGCGCCTTTATCCGCCCTCCGTTCCCGCTTTTTTGTTTTTTCTAAAAAACAAAAAGAGCTCCACTCAGGTCGGGGCGTGCTTCGCAAAGTTGAAGTTTTTTCTTTCAAATATAATTTTTTCTCATAATTTGAAGTTTTTATCTTTGATTAGTTTTACGTCTTTGCGAACTTAAAAACAGTTAGTAAGTAAAAGAAATCTTTGCGAACTTTGCGTTTAAAATTTTAGCATTTCAAATAAAATGAACCAATCAGAAAACCTCCACGATAAAAGAAAAGTTTACGATAAGTCTCAATTAGTCGAAAGTGAAATCAAAGAAAATCCAATCGAACAATTTCGAAATTGGTTTCTTGAGGCCGAAGAAAATCCAGAAGTTTCCGAAGCCAATGCAATGGCGATTTCTACAGTCGAAGATGATGGGTGTCCGAGAACCAGAATGGTTTTGCTGAAGTCTTACAATTGGGAAGGTTTTATTTTTTATACCAATTATGAAAGCCGAAAAGGAAAATCTTTGGAGAAAACTCAAAAAGCCTGTCTTCATTTTTTCTGGCCAAGTTTGGAAAGACAAATCATTATCAAAGCGAATGTTGAGAGAATTGCAGAAAATCTGAGCGACGGTTATTTTCATTCCAGGCCAAAAGGAAGTCAGTTAGGCGCCGTTGTTTCGCCACAAAGTCAGGAAATTCCTGACCGAAATTTTCTAGAAAACAGACTAAAAGATTTAGAAACCGAATACGAAAACAAAGAAATCCCAAGACCGGAAAACTGGGGCGGCTACATCGCAAAACCCTACGAAATCGAATTTTGGCAAGGTCGTCCAAACCGTCTTCACGACAGGATTTTGTATTCTTTGACAGAAAATTTCGATTGGAAAATTTCAAGATTAGCACCATAGCAAAAATCCAGCAGACGCTGGATTTTTTATTTACTTCTTGACTTTAAAATTTTCTCTACATCTTCAATTGAAAAACCTTTAGTTTTAAGTAAAATTAAATAATGATAAAGCAAATCTGCGGCTTCGTTTAGGAACAATTCATCATTATTATCTTTCGCTTCAATGACCAATTCCACAGCTTCTTCACCTACTTTTTGTGCGACTTTGTTGATCCCTTTTTTATATAGAAGATTGGTGTAAGAATTTTCATCATTATTGTCAATCTTATCAGAAATGGTTTGCTGTAATTCATACAAAAATCCTTTGTCAGATTCTTCTGCAAAACAAGTCGTCGTTCCTTTGTGACAAGTCGGTCCAAGCGGTTTTGCTTTGATGAGAATCGTATCGCTGTCGCAATCCAATTTCCAATCCATCAATTCCAGAAAATGACCAGATGTTTCACCTTTTGTCCAGAGACGGTTTTTGGAACGGGAAAAGAAAGTTACTCGTTTTTCTTGTAGCGTTTTATCAAAAGCTTCTTGATTCATATAACCCAGCATCAGAACTTTCAGATTAAGATAATCCTGAATGATGACAGGAACTAATCCTGTGTTGTTATCAAATTTTATATTCATCTTATTGGTAAATTTTTGGATTTAAGATAATTTTTAAGCTCGGGAATTTCGATTTCATTAAAGTGAAAAATACTCGCTGCCAAAGCTCCGGTTGCTTTGGTTTCTGTAAAAACATCTGCAAAATGTTGCATTGTTCCAGCGCCTCCCGAAGCAATCACTGGAATATTGACTAATTTTGAAAGTTGCTTTGTAATTTCTATTGCAAAACCAGATTTTGTTCCGTCTGTATTCATCGAGGTTAAGAGGATTTCCCCAGCGCCAAGATTTTCGACTTCTTTTGCCCAATAAAACAATTCTTTTTCGGTTTCGATTTTGCCGCCGTTGCTGAAAATCTTATTCTGATTTTGTACCAATTTGGTGTCAATTGCGACAACCATACATTGTGAACCAAATCTTTTGGCAACTTCGGTTATCAGATTCGGATTGGAAATCGCAGCAGAATTAATCGTGATTTTATCTGCGCCGTTTTTCAAAAGTTCTTCTACATTTTCCAAAGCATTGATTCCACCGCCAACCGTGAAAGGAATGTTGATGTATTTTGCGATTTCTTTAACCAGCGGAATCAAGGTCTTCCGGCGTTCCTCGGTTGCAGAAATATCGAGGAAAACCAATTCATCTGCACCTTTTTCAGAATATTTCACAGCCATTTCCACAGGATTTCCAACTTCTTTCAAGTCTAGGAAATTAACGCCTTTTACCGTTTGTCCGTTCTGGATATCAAGGCACGGAATGATTCTTTTTGCTAACATTGTAGAAATGGTTTTAAATCGCTAAGAGAAATTCTGTTTTCGTACAACGCTTTGCCGATAATTGCGCCTTCGCAACCAATTGATTCTAGTTGTACTAAATCTTCAGTAGAAGTAACTCCACCTGAGGCAATGAGTTTTACTTCGGGATTTTGCGATATAATATTTTTGTAAAGATCAAAAGAAGCACCTTCCAACATTCCATCTTTATCGATGTCTGTCGAGATAACATATTGAATTCCGTCTTCTGTTTTTTCTTTGATGAAATCATAAATATTGGTTTCGCTTTCCTCTAACCAACCGGAAACTGCAATTTTTTCTTTCCTTGCATCAGCTCCCAAAATGATTTTTTCCGAACCATATTTTTCTAAAGACTTTAAAAATAATTCAGGATTTTTGACTGCAACACTTCCCAAAGTCACTTGTTTTGCGCCACTTTCAAAAGCGATTTTGATATCTTCTTCTGATTTTAAACCGCCACCAAAATCTATGATTAAGTTAGTTCTAGATGAGATTTTTTCTAAGATTTTATAATTGATAATTCGGTTCTGTTTAGCGCCGTCCAAATCAACTAAATGCAGAAATTGGATTCCATTATCTTCAAAGTTTTTTGCAACGTCCAAAACATTGGAATTATAAATCGTTTTCTGATTGTAATCGCCTTTGGAAAGACGAACACATTCTCCGTTGATAATATCTATTGCTGGGATAATTCTCATTTTCTATTTTTATTTTTAATGAATTAATAGATTTTAACCACAAAAGGCACAAAAGATTTTTATATTTTTTAGTTATTCAAAAGTTCAAAATAGGTTTATTTGAAATTTTGTTTTCTTTTGAAAAGCTTTTATTTTAATTTTTCCTTTTGTGTCTTTTGTGGTTGAAATCAATCATAATTTTAAAAAGTTTTCTAATATTTTACTTCCGAAAACACCACTTTTTTCTGGGTGAAATTGCACTCCAAAAAAATTATCTTTTTGCAAAGCTGTGCTGTAAGCTTCAGAATAATCTGTTATTGCAATTGTATTTTCGTTTTTCTCAGCATAATAACTGTGAACGAGATACATATAACTCTGCTGAGGAATGCTTTTGAACAAATCCGATTTCAGATCATAAATCTGATTCCAGCCAATCTGCGGAACAAGAACGGAATCTGAAAATCTTTTGACCGAAATATCAAAAATCCCCAAAGCTTTTGTGTCATTTTCTTGCGAATCTCTGCAGAGTAATTGCATCCCAAGACAAATCCCCAAAAGTGGTTGTTTAAGTTTTGGAATCAACAAATCCAAGTTGGTTTCTTTCAAAGAATTCATTGCGAAAGACGCTTCTCCAACACCTGGAAAAATCACTTTGTCAGCTTTGGAAATTTCATCAGGATTATTCGTGAGTTTTGCTGAAAACCCCAATCTTTCTATTGCAAACAGAAGACTTTGGACATTTCCGGCTTTGTAATCTATAATTGCTAAGTTCATAACATTCCTTTTGTTGATGGTAAAATCATTTTCTCCGAATCTCTTTTTACCGCAGATTTTAAACACTTTGCAAAAGCCTTGAAAATCGATTCTATTTTATGATGCTCATTGTCGCCTTCCGCTTTGATGTTGATATTTGCTTTCGCTGAGTCTGAAAAAGATTTGAAGAAATGAAAGAACATTTCGGTTGGCATTTTTCCAATCATTTCACGTTTGAAATCGGCATTCCAGACGATCCAGTTTCGTCCTCCAAAATCCAATGCAACTTGAGCTAAACAATCGTCCATAGGCAAAACAAAAGCATAACGCTCGATTCCTAATTTGTTTCCTAAAGCCTGATAAAAAGCTTCGCCAAGCGCAATTCCTGTATCTTCAATCGTGTGATGCTCATCAACTTCCAAATCACCATCTACTTTGATATCTAAATCTATTTGACCGTGTTTTGCAATTTGGTCGAGCATATGGTCGAAGAAGGCAATTCCAGTATCGATATTGGATTTTCCTGTTCCATCGAGATTTAATTTGATTTTGATTTTCGTTTCGTTGGTATTTCTGATGAATTCCGAAGTTCTGTTTTCAAGTTTTAGAAATTCATAAATCGCTTTCCACGAAGTTGTTTTCAATGCAATCACATTTTCCAAATCATCACTTTCTAAAATTTCATCGGCTCCGAGATTTTCATCATTATTAATGAAAATCGCTTTTGAATTGAGGTTTTTCGCCAACATAACATCAGTAATTCGGTCACCAATCACGAATGAATTTTCTAAATCGTAAATGTTTTTGTCTAAATATTTCGTCAGTAAACCTGTATTCGGTTTTCTTGTTGGCGCATTATCTTTTGCAAAAGTTTTGTCGATGAAAATATCTTCGAATTTCACATCTTCATTCTCAAACGTTTCGATAATGAAATTTTGAACCGGCCAAAAGTTCTCTTCTGGATGAGATTCCGTTCCCAAGCCGTCCTGATTAGTAACAATTACCAATTTGTAATCCAATTCTTTCGCAATTTTTGGGAGATATGTGAAGACTTTTGGGTAGAATTTCAGTTTTTGAAAAGAATCAACCTGATAATCTTCTGGCTCTAGAACCAAAGTTCCATCACGGTCTATAAATAATATTTTTTTCATTTTAATTAATTGATTTTAAGGTTTCTATGAGTTTTTCATTTTCTTCAGGAGAACCGACAGTAATTCTCAAACAGTTTTTAACGGCGGAATTTCGATTTCTGATAATGATATTTTGTTCCACTAAATTTTGATAAACAGAATCAGCATTATCAACTTTAACCAAAATAAAATTGGTGTCTGAAGGGTAAATTTTCTTAACTAATTCCAGCTTTTCTAAGTTTTCAATTAGGTTCTTTTTCTCTTTCAGAATGATTTTGATATTTTCTGAAACCTGATCATTGTCAATTGTGTTTAGAATCGCATCCTGATTGAGCTGACTAATGTTATAAGGTGGTTTTATTTTATTGTAAAATTTGATAATTTGCTCGGAAGCGTACGCAATTCCAACCCGCACAGAAGCCATTCCCCAAGCTTTGCTGAATGTTTGACTCACGACAAGATTCGGGTAATTTTCGATTTGGTTCCTGAAAGTTTCTTCCGGACTAAAATCAATGTAAGCTTCATCGATGAAAACAATTCCGTTGAAGTTTTCTAGAATGTATTTTATATTTTGAATGGAATTTCCTGTTGGATTATTAGGCGAACAAATGAAGATAATTTTCAGATTTTCATCATTCAAATAAGGTTTTAAAGTTTCTAAATTAATTTGAAAATTTTTGTTCAAATCAAGATTGATTAATTCAACATCATTGATATTGGCCGAAACTTCGTACATCCCATAAGTTGGCGAGAATGTGAGAACTTTATCTTTTTTTGGTTCGCAAAAGATTCTGAAAGCCAGATCTATGACTTCATCGCTTCCGTTGCCGAGGAAAATATTTTCGGTTGAGATTTGATTCAATTCGCTCAATTTTTCTTTGATTTTTCTCTGAGATGGGTCAGGATAACGATTCAGTTTTCCGAAGGGATTTTCGTTGGCATCCAGAAAAATCCCATTTTCGCCTTCAAACTCATCTCTTGCGGAAGAATAAGGTTGGAGATTCAGAATTTTTTTTCTAACTAAATTTTTTATATCAATTGTCATTGTCTAAAGATTTTAATCGGATTGAAACGGCGTTTTTGTGAGCCATTAATTCTTCGGCTTCTGCCATTAACTCAATGGTTTTTCCTAAGTTTTTAATTCCAGTCTTTGTGATATTTTGAAAAGTGATTTTCTTCACAAAACTGTCCAGAGAAACACCGCTGTAATTTTTCGAAAAACCGTTGGTTGGCAAAGTATGATTGGTTCCCGATGCATAATCGCCAGCACTTTCTGGACTGTAATTTCCAAGAAAAACAGAACCTGCATTAGTGATTTTATTGATGAAAATTTCAGCATTTTCAGTTGCTAAAATCAAATGTTCGGGGGCGTAATAATTTGAAAACTCAATAGCTTCGTCGATAGAACTTAACAAAATTGATTTGCTGTTTTGTAAAGCGATTTCTGCGATTTCTTTTCGAGGTAAATCGTTAAGTTGTTTATTAATTTCAATATTAATTTCGTTAATGATTCTTTCAGAATTACTCAATAAAATGACTTGAGAATCCGTTCCGTGTTCGGCTTGTGAAAGCAAATCCGAAGCGACAAAACTAGGAATCGACATTTCATCAGCAATCACCAAAACTTCACTCGGACCAGCTGGAATATCAATTGCAAGATTGTAGTTAAGAGCCAATTGTTTCGCAGCTGTAACATATTGATTGCCCGGTCCGAAAATCTTATCCACTTTCGGAATTGTTTCTGTTCCAAAAGCCAAAGCTGCAATCGCTTGACTTCCACCAATTTTGAAAATGTTTTTTATCCCGATTAAGTTTGCAGTAAACAAAATTGCCGGGTGGATTTTTCCATTTTTATCAGGAGGCGAACAAAGCGAAATATTCTTACAACCTGCAATAGTTGCTGGAATTCCCAACATCAAAACTGTAGAAAACAAAGGTGCAGTTCCTCCAGGAATGTAAATCCCAATATTTTCTATGGCTCGATTTTCTCGCCAGCAGAAAACACCTTCGGTTGTCTCGATGATTTTTTTTTCTTCCTGTTGACAACTGTGAAATTTTCTGATATTTTCCGCAGCAATTTTGATGGCTGATTTTAATTCTTCAGAAACTATTTTTTCTGCTTCAATGATTTCTGAATCAGTAGCTTTTAATTCTTGAAGAGAAACGTTATCAAATTTTTCTGTCAAGAATTTTAATGCTTTATCACCGTTATTTTTGACTTCAGAAAAAACTTCTTTAATTTGACTTTCAAGATTTTCTTGATTTTGTAAAGGTCTTTCACAAAGTGATTTCCATTGGGAAATTGGAGGATATTTGTACTGCTTCATCATAATATCATTTTTTCAATTTCTAAAACCAAAATTCCTTGTGCGCCTTCTTTTTTCAGATTCTCTATCACTTCCCAAAATTTATCTTCTTTGATGACTGAATGAATAGACGACCAACCACTTTCAGCTAACGGAAGAACAGTTGGTGATTTCATTCCTGGTAAGAGATTGATGATTTTTTCGAGGTTTTCATTTGGAGCATTTAGAAGAATATATTTGCTTTCTGAAGCTTCTTTTACCGCATTAATTCTGAATAAAAGTTTCTTTAAAATTTCTTGATTATCATCAGATAAATTCTGGCTTGAAATCAAAACTGCTTCACTTTCTAAAACAGTTTCCACCTCTTTCAAACCATTCGTAAGTAGAGTAGAGCCTGTGCTGATGATGTCGAAAATACCGTCCGAAAGTCCAATTCCAGGCGCTATTTCTACGCTTCCTCCGATTTTTTCGATTTGAGCATTGATATTATTTTCTTGGAAATAATTTGAAAGAATCTCAGGATAAGAAGTTGCTACTTTTTTATTTTCGAAAAATTGAATTCCGTTATAAGTTTCTTCTTTTGGAATGGCCAAAGACAATCTGCATTGTGCAAATCCAAGTTTCTGAACAAGGTCAGTATTTTTCTTTTGTTCCAAGACTTCATTTAGTCCGATAATTCCGATATCAGCAACGCCTTGCTCAACATATTGCGGAATATCATCATCACGAAGAAATAAGATTTCTAATGAAAAGTTAGACGAAACAGCTTTCAGTTTTCTGGTGCCGTTGGAGATTTTGATGCCACATTCTTCCAGAAGTTTCAGAGACTTTTCACTCAGTCTTCCGTTTTTTTGTATGGCTAATTTTAGTTTACTCATTTTGGATTTTATAGATAAAGCCTGAGTAAACAACAAGGAAAATTGGGAAACAAAAAACCGTCTGATTACTCAGACGGTTAATAATATTTAGAAGTTATGACATACCATTACCTTCCCGCCTGAACGTGAAAATGATGGTGATGAAGCATAAATTGTATAGACATTTTTTGTTTTTTGTTGGGACAAAGTTAGAAATTATTTTTAATATGAAATATTTTTTGCGACAAAAATTATTCAAAACTATTTTTCCATTGAGTAATTATTTCTGAAAATCTCGTGTTTTCAAAAGTCTTATTTCTGATTTTTGAAACCGAATGAACGCCCTTTTCATCAGAGATTCTAAGGATTTCTTCAGCTTTTTGAGATTCGAAAGCGATGATTTCTGCTTCCTCTATTTCTGCTAATTTATTTTTGTGAACAAACGTGACAAAGTTTTCCATCAATGGCGAGATGTATGCACCTTCCGTTTGCTTAGGAATTTTAATCACATTGTCTTGAAGAAACAAAAGATTTCCGAAAATACTTCTGGCGATTTTCTTGTTCGGATTTAGAAGAATTACGTCATCCAAATCATTTTCTTTCGCATAGATCTCGGCGTAAATATTCTCTGCAGAATGAACTCGAATGTTACTAAGAAGATTGGCATTCACATTGATTTCCTTAATCAAATCCAATTCGATATTACCTTTGATATCAAGGATGTCATTAGATTCTTCAACTTCAAAAAAGAAAGCTATTTCAGATTTTGATAAAGGTTTTTCGTCTTGGATTCTGTAAGTCATCAATTGGACAATTCCGTTCTGGATGCCCTTGTCCAAAACTTCTCTTTGGAAAAGTTCCTGGAAGAATTCTAAAGTATAAGTTAATGGGATATTCAACCTCATTTTTCTCATTGATGCCATTAGGAAAAAATAAGATTCTTCTGCCATTATGAGATTTCCGTTTCGTACGAAAAATGAAACCCAAACCGAATCTCCAAAAAGAAAAGAACGGTTCAGCAATTGTAAATTGTCTTGTGTATAAACTATCTTCTGCATTGTTGTGTACAAAAAAAATAATGAACGATAAAAAATCGTTCATCCATTTATATTAAGCGGCGCCTAATTTTATCTGTAGATTTTCTATCAAGTTTTCCCAATAGAGTTTGTTTTCCTCTTCGTCGCCATCTTCGCAAAAATCTGTGATGTTAAGAGAAAGGTCGTCTGTGATTTCGTCGATAACGATAGAAAGCTCGAAGAAATATTTCGTTCCTTCGTCCTCTTCCCAACGGAATCTTACAAAACTTTCTGGCTTATAACGGATGAGCGTCGCTCTCTCAGCAGGACCGCCGCCCCAACTGAAAAAGAAATCGTCACCACGCTCTACAACGTCGTCTGCAAACCATTCTGATAATCCTTCTGCACTTGCCAAATACTCATACAATATCTCTGAGAGACAATGCATATTGTATTCATACTGCACTTTCGTTTTCGCCATATTCTAATTCTAATTGTGGCGCAATATATAAATTAATTTCTTATTTCCAAATCAAAATGTCTATGGAAATACAAATTTTTTATAGAAATAATGTATGATTTTTATTAGCTGATTGGATATAGTTGATGAACACTAATTTTTACAATTATTTGGGCAGCTTAATCCGCCTTCCGCTCCCAATCTTTTCACTCCACTACGTTGCGTAAAAAGGATTTCCGCTCAAGTCGGGCTGCAGATTCTACATCAAAACAAAGGCTAACCTAAAAACGCAAATTTGTCATTCCGTAGGAATCTAAACTTCGTTGTCAAGATTCCTACGAAATGACAAACTGAATGTTAATTTAAAATCTATTCCACTTCATTCAAAGCTTCCAAAATAATGGCGCAACCTTTTCGGATTTCGTCTTCCGAGAGAGTGAGTGGAGGAGAGATTCTCAAATATTCATTTCTGTATAGTTGCCAGAAAACAATCAGACCTTTTTCCATACATTTTGAAGCGACTTTCAGAGTATATTCAGGAGAACCGAGATTTACGGCCAGCATCAATCCTTTTCCGTTCACATTTTTGATTTTTGGATGAACCAATAAGTCTCGGAAGAGTTTTTCTTTTTTATCCGTTTCGTTCATCAGTCCGCTTTCCAAAACTTCTTTTAAAGTAGCGTGAGAAGCTGCTGCAATCAAAGGATTTCCTCCAAAAGTGGTGATATGTCCCAACTTCGGCGAATGTGAAAGGCTTGTCATAATTTCTTTAGAACTCATAAAAGCACCAACCGGAACACCGCCGCCCATTCCTTTTCCCATTACGAGAATATCGGGAACAATCCCAAAATGTTCGAAAGCAAATAGTTTTCCGGTTCTTCCAAATCCAGGCTGAATCTCATCAAGGATTAACAAAGCGCCAACTTCTTCACAACGTTTTTTCAGATTAATGAAATAATTGTCTTTAGGCATAATAAATCCCGCCGCACCTTGGATGGTTTCTACAATTACACAAGCTGTTTTCTCTGTGATTTTATCAAAATCATTTTCATTATTAAACTCGATGAAATTGACCATTGGCAGCAACGGACGAAATTCTCTTTTGTGAACTTCATTCCCAGCAACAGAAAGGGCACCGTGTGTGTTTCCGTGATAAGCATTTTTAAAGGCAATGATTTCTTCTCTTCCTGTGTATCGTTTAGCTAATTTCAAACTTCCATCAATGGCTTCCGCTCCAGAATTTACAAGATAAGTAACCTCTAAAGGTTCTGGCGTTGCTTCTGCCAAAAGCCTGCAAAGCGCAACAGGTTTTTCCTGAGCATATTCGCCGTAAACCATTACGTGTAGGTATTTATCTGCTTGTTCTTTGATAGCGTTAACCACTTTGGGATGAGAATGTCCAAGTGTGTTGGCTGAAACACCAGCTACAAAATCCAGATAAGCTTTTCCGTCTTTTCCGTAGATGTAGCTTCCTTCGGCTTTTTCAACTTCGAAACCGGCTGCATAAGGTGTTGTTTGAGCTTGGTATTTAAAGAAATCTTGTTTCATTTGAGATAGATGTTAGAAATTAGATTTTAGAAGTTAGAATGTTTTTCTATAATAAATGGACTTCTAAACTTTTACAAAGTTCGTAAATTTTGAGTTTCGATGTTATGAAATGACAAAATTTCCGACTTGGCGAAGCGCGCCCCGACTTGAGTGAAAATCCTTTTTTGCTGGTTTTCAATTTCTAGTTAATCTGAAATGCTCTGCAAAAAAGATTGGGGACGGAAGGCGGATAAAGGCGCTCAAATAAAATTCTTACTTTTTAACTCGTATTGGAGTCTTCGGCTTATTCTTTTCTTCCTGTTTTTTCCGCTCAGCTTCAGCTAGGTTGAAGAGTGAGTTGTCGGACTCGTAGACTATTTCGGGATAATTAGGTGTGTCGAGGAAAATGTCGCCCCATTTTTGAGGACGGTCTTTGGTATTCCAGTTGAAATCTTTGAAAAAACGTTCTTCTTTCGAGATTCGGCTCATCGGATAAGTGTCGTTATTCGCGCCAATATTACAAGAAACAATTTCCAGACGACGCTCCAAAAATTCTGCTGTAATCTCGCCACAAGTGGACAACATTACACCAATTCTTTTTATTTGTTTAGTTTTTTTATCCTCGTCATCTGCGTAAGTAATAGCTTGCGCATTGCCGACCGCTTTTGCGCTATCTATCGCATTGTTGTTGAGATAGACAATCATATTTTTACTTTTGATTTGATGGAACTCATCTTTCAAATTCAGAGAATCTGCTTTGCTGATGGCAAAGGCATTACCCAAAACTCTGATAGAATCTGTGATTTCTTTTTCGGGATTGCTGTAAACACGGATTTCGTCTCCAGTGACTTGTTTTACGCCCATCCAAAGAATTGGTTTTCTCATCAGGTGCATCTCTCCGTCGGTTTCATTAAAACTCAATGAATCTCCTCGACCTTGCATATTGGTTTTGAAAATTCTTACTTTTCTGTAAGCTCGCAAGTAACTTTTTTTCTTCAATGCATTGGCAGAATCTGGCCTTTGAAACGTGATGAATTTTTCTGCAGAAAAATAGACTGAATCTTTGCTGAGAATCTTTACAGCGTAGGGTTTATCCGTAACCATTGCAGAGTCTTTCTTTTCATAGATTTCGCCATAACCACCTTTGATAAAACGTTTTTGCTGAGGGTCGTCCAACGTTACATTACCTGTTCCTTTACCAAAACCCGTATTTCTGTTGAAGTATAATTTGTCTCCAGTCAGGATTTTTCCATTATTATGAATTCTGGAATTTTTGTTAAGGAAAGACTCGCCTGTTTTGGAATTATGAGTTCCCAATTCTGTATAGATATAGTTGGCGTAATTTTCTTTACTTCTAATGGTTGTTGGTCCGGTAAAATCTGAAACGCCTGTGTTTTGGTTATGTTTGATATTATCACTAACAATCGTGTATTTATCCGTCTCGATATTAGAACGACCGATAAAATCTATCATTTTCGAATTAAGATAATAGGTCGCCGATTTGGTGTACATCACACTTCCATCATTACTATAGATTGTTCCGCCAGTATTGAAATAAGCTGTGTTCGGGATTTTATCGTAATAAAGTGTTTCTGTTTTGATAGTTTGTTTTGGGTCGGTGAGAACTACATTTTTACGCGCAATTCCACGTTGTGTATTACCATCGTATTCCATTTCTTCTGAAGTTATTTTGCTTCCATCAGAAGTTGTAAGAACTACATTTCCTATTGCTTTCAAAAAGTTATCTTTCTGATAATAAATAACTTTGTCAGCCAATAAAACAGAGCCTTGATGTTCAAATTGGACATTGCCTGAGAATACTTGATTTCCTTCATATTCATCGGCTTTTACACCAAAAGTATCGGAATGGATATGTTTTACTTTTTTGGAAGTATCGGTCTTAGCAGACGAATTTGAGAAAAAAGGATCTTTTACCAAACCTTTATTTTGAGCAGGCGCAACCTGTCCAAATATCTTGATGACAATAAAAAAAATAACGACAAAAAAGGATTTCTTCATTAATTTTCAGACTTCTTGTGTCCGTAGAAGTACAGCGAGTGCGTATCAATACTTACGCCAAATGCTTTTTCTATCGAGTCTTTGATACCTTGGATTCTTGGGTCGCAGAACTCGATTATTTCTTCGATTTCTTTGTCAGAATCCGCTTTGTAAATTACCAAGTGGTCGTGCTGTTTGTCAAAATAAGACTTCTCGTAAGAAGATGTGTTCAATGTTTTTTCTCCGAATTGGTGCTTTCTAATCAAGCCAGCATCCAAGAAAATTTCTATAGTATTATAAATCGTAGCCTTGCTTACGTGGTATTTTTTCTGCATCATCAGCAGATAAAGGTCATCCACGTTGAAGTGGTGTTCCATATTGTAAATCTCCTCAAGAATAGTATATCTCTCAGGCGTATTACGGAAGCCTTTATCCATCAGATATTGTCTAAGGACGTCTTTTATAGTTGCGATATTCAACTCTTTTTGTTTCGTATCCATAGTACAAAATTAATGAAATTTTTCGGGATTATTCGAAATGCTTGTGTTCTACTTTTTCGATTCTCTCGATTTTGATTTTCTGGTCAAGAAGCGGCGCCGATTCTACCACAACATTATGACTTGCAACACCATAAGCTGTGAAGTCGTTACTACCGAGTTTCTTTACAAAATTATAAATGTTAAGAATGATTTTATCTCTAATTGTTAGAAGGAAATCATTGATATAAACATTATCGATAATCACAAATTTCAAATCCGGCGGAATGTTATGCGCTCTCAAAGATGGGTGTGAGCTTCTTGCAGGAATAGTCCCTTCTTCCATCATTTCTGCTAAAATCTGCTGAAAATAATCATTAATTCTTCTATCTCTTTTGAAACCCAACAAGAAACTGATTTTATAAATTGTTCCAGGCAAAACTTCTTCAACATTGTATTTGAAGCTATAAGGGTCTTCCTGATTCACAATATTCAAAATGAAATAATGGTCGGCTCTTTTAGGTTGCGCTCGAATGATAGAATATATAATTTTAGATTCTACTTCATCTTCTCTTTTTGCACGGCTGATAAATGCAAGATTTGTAGCGTATTTTGGAATCGTTTCATCTAACTTCATATCCTTGATGGTTGAAACATATTTGTCCAATTTTACAAATTTGATGAAAGTTGTTTTGATAATTCTACCATTATACCAAGCGTACATACAAACGCCAATGAAGCCGGCAAGAAGAACAGACATCCAACCACCGTCAAAGAATTTAATAATGTTGGCACTGAAAAATCCACCTTCGATAACCAAATAAATTAATGCAAAAAAAGCAATGTAGATTTTTTTAGTTCTGGATTTTAAGAACCAGAAAATCAAAAGAATTGTTGTCATCAGCATCGTGACTGTTATGGAAAGTCCATAAGCAGCTTCCATTTTGCTGGATTCTTCAAAATGAATTACCACGATAAAACAAAGCAACAATAAGCCCCAGTTGATTTTTGGGATATACATTTGACCTTTGATTCCTGATGGATATTCGATTTCCTGATTGGGCCAAAAGTTGAGTGACATTGCTTCCGAAAACATTGTGAAAGCTCCGGTTATAACAGCTTGACTGGCAATAATCGCGGCCATTGTTGCTAAAACTACGGCAGGAATAATGAACCATTCCGGCATAATTCCGAAGAATGGATTTTTCCCTTGGAACACTTCACTATAATTGTTAAGTAACCAAGCACCTTGACCTAAGTAATTAAGAATCAGCATTGCTTTTACAAAAATCCAACTTACACGGATGTTCTTGATTCCGCAATGTCCAAGGTCAGAGTATAATGCTTCTGCTCCCGTTGTACAAAGGAAAACAGCGCCCAGAATCACGATTGCACTTGGAGAATTATAAATTAATTTAACAGCATAATAAGGGTTGAAGGCCTTAAGAACCATTGGATGGTCTATCAAATGTACCAAACCGAAACCTCCTAAAACAAGGAACCACAAAACCATTATTGGTCCAAAAAATTTCCCAATAAAACTGGTTCCAAATTGCTGAACAAAAAAGATGATGATTAAAATAACCAAAGTTATCGGAACAACAGGTGGTTTGTGCATTACCAATTCAAGACCTTCTATAGCCGAAATCACGGTCATAGACGGCGTAATGATACTATCTGCAACCAAAGTTGCCGCACCAATTATTGCAATGATGTAGAGCCATTTTTTCTTAAATCTTTTGACAAGGGAATAAAGTGATAGAATTCCACCTTCACCTTTGTTATCGGCTTTCAGAGCGATGATAACATATTTTATGGTCGTCTGTAAAGTCAGGGTCCAAATGATGCAAGATAATGCACCTTCTATGTATTCTTCAGAAATAATTCCTCCTTCTCTTCCTGCGTTAATGATGGCTTTCATCACGTACAACGGTGAAGTTCCGATGTCTCCGAAAACAATTCCTAATGAAACCAAAACTCCCACGGCGGAAAGTTTTTTGAGGTCAAAATGACCGCTGCTATCTTGCGACATAATAAAGTCTTATTGTGAAAATAATTCTGCAAATTTAGATTATTTTAGAGATTGAGAAATTTTTTTGACGAAAATGTAATATTGGAGAAAAAAGTAATTCAGAAATTCATCTTCGTAATTGTTTCTCATATTGATTTTAGAGATATTTAATAAAACTCCAGAATTTTCTTTTTTTGAGGTAATTTGGGTTTTGATCATTGTCGTAAGCTTCTCTTTCAAAGCTGATATTACGGTAAGCGAGATGTGGATTTTTGTACTTCAGATATTTGAGATAATATTCTGATAAGTACCAAAGGTAAAATGGAATAATCAACAATTCCATTTGCTGGCGGATGTGGATTTTTTCGTGATTGATAAGAATCTTATTCTGTCTGTATTCTTTTTTTCTCAGCAATATAAACGGAAATATTGTTATCCCCGAAATTTTAGTATTTTTGAGTAATCTTTGACAGACGATGATTATCATACATCAAAGATAAAAATTTTGGTAAAGTTTTTTAACTTATGAAACTAAATGACATCAAAGAGAATGAAGACTTTTATTATAACGAGCAAGGTTATAAGGTTTTTACAGAAAAATTCCATTTGAAACGTGGCTATTGCTGTAAAAGCGGATGCAGACATTGCCCGTACGGTTATGATAAAAAGACGGATACCTTTATTAAAAAACCTAAATAATCTTAATATTATGAAATCGAAGATTCACGAATTCCAAAATAAAAATATATTAGCGATGAGTAAAAAATATTTCTTCATATTACTGGCTGCGGTTTCTTTGGGAGTGACTTCTTGTAGCCCTTTCCAAGTGAAATCTGATTATTCTGCAACAGCGAATTTTACTAATTACAAAACATATTTGCTAAGAACGGATGATCTCAAGCTGAATGATCTGGACAAAGACAGAGTTTTGAATGAATTATCCAAACAAGTTCAGGCAAAAGGATTGATTTCTGCTCAAAATCCGGATTTAATTATCAATGTAAAAGCGTCACACAAAAAAGTTCAGGATATTACAACTTCTTACGGCGGCGGCTGGGGTTGGGGAAGACCTTGGGGCTGGGGCGGAGGTTTCGGTATGGGGAATACTTGGACCAACAACTATAACAGCGGAACAATTGTAATTGACATCATTGATGCGAAAACTCAAAAATTGGTTTGGCAAGGTGCAGGAAGCGGAATTTCTGTAGATTCTCCAAAGTCAAAACAAAAACAAATCCCTCAAGTCGTGGCTGAGATAATGGCTAATTATCCACCACAAAAAGGGAAATAAATTGAGATGTTAGATTTTAGAATCTAGATTTTAGAAAAAAAATGCCTTGTTTTAAGCAAGGCATTTTGTTATTCTGATATTTTTATTGTCATCAATTCTCTGGCTTCTTTCAGAACTTCTAATTTTTTTTCTTGATTAAGTTCTAAAATATTCAATAAATTCTGATTCTGGAATAATTCTTTTACCAAAATACATTTTTTCTCCAACAATTTTTGTTTTTGATTTCCGTCCAAAGTCGTTAGGCAAGTAATGGGATAAAGCGCATTTTGGTCCACCAGACTTTTAATCGACTTATTTTCTGGGAAATCCCAAGACAACAATCTCAGTCCGTAATATTCTGAAAAAGCAATCGAATCCTTAGTAAAATAAGTGTTCGTAATCAACCAGCCGTCGGTAAATTCTGTTTTAGTTTCGAAAAGGTTGTATTGAATATTTGAAATATCCTTGATTCTTGACAAAACGTACATTGGCGTTGTGACTGATATTTTCGTGTCTTCTGCATTCCGGAATTTACATTCTACCCAATAAGTTTTGTCGTCTTTCTTGGCAATAACGTCCGCTTCGTGTGTCACGGCGTGTCCTTTTATCAATTGTCCCGTTTCGGTCTTGTATCCGATGTTTTGAAACACTCGCGAAATCCATTGTTCAAAATAAAATCCCGCAGGTCCCAACTCCAGCAATGCCTTTTTTAAACTATATCTCGCAGCGACAGAATTCGAGATTTTTTTCAGCTCGTCAAATGCCATTTTGTATAGTTCTCCAGTTGTGATTCCTTCAAAACATTTTGGCAAAACCGTTTCCAAAACCCTTTTCACAGACTGTTCGCCTGCTCCAGAATTCCGAAGTGAGTTTTCCAGTTTCGAGATTTCGAAGTCTACTGTTTCGCCAGCGTTGTTTTTTATTTTCATAATTTATATTTTTTATTTGGGCAGCTATTTCCGCCTTCCGCTCCCAATCTTTTTTGCAGAACATTTCAGAGTAGATAGAAATTAAGTACAAGCAAAAAAGGATTTCCGCTCAAGTCGGGCTGCAGTTCAGCATAAAACTCCGTTTGTCATAAAGTACAATATTTGTCATTCCGTAGGAAACCTAACGAAGTGGTTCGATGTAGTCAATCTCAGCAGTCTAGATTCCTATGGAATGACAAACGGGATGTTTTAATTGTATTTCTTTGATAAGTGAAGCGTCTTTGAGCGTCTTAAAAATATTTTCAATAAAGATAAAAAAACTTTGCGCTCTTTACGTTTTAAATAGATTTATCAATTAACTTATTTTCAAAAAAACAACTTTTCTGATTTTAAATTTTTCCGCAACTTTGCTTCCCTTTCTAAAGTGAAAAATTAATGAAACTTTGTATTGCCGAAAAACCAAGCGTTGCCCGTGATATTGCCAAAGTTTTGGGCGCTACAACTCCCAAAAGCGGTTATATGGAGGGAAATGGCTATTGCGTGACTTGGACTTTTGGTCATCTTTGTACTTTGAAAGAACCGCACGATTACGCATCGCATTACAAATCTTGGGATTTAATTTTCCTTCCAATTATTCCCAAAAACTTCGGAATCAAATTGATTGATAATAATGGCGTTGAGAAACAATTTCAGACCATAGAAAAACTGGTTCAAGAATGCGATGAGGTCATTAACTGTGGTGATGCTGGGCAAGAAGGTGAACTCATTCAACGTTGGGTTTTGCAGAAAGTGAAATGTGACAAACCAATGAAACGTTTATGGATTTCGTCTTTGACAGAAGATTCAATCAAAGAGGGTTTTGAGAATCTGAAACCGGCTGATGATTACAAAAATCTTTATTTGGCAGGAAATGCAAGAGCCATCGGTGATTGGCTTTTAGGAATCAATGCAACGCGATTATTCACGAAAAGATTTGGCGGAAACAAAGGTGTTTTATCGATTGGGCGAGTTCAGACTCCAACTTTGGCAATGCTCGTTCAGCGTCAAAAGGAGATTGATGCTTTTTCTCAGGAAGAATATTGGGAACTCAAAACCAAATATCGGGATGTTCTTTTCAGTGCGTCGATTGACCGATTAAAAACTTTAGAAAAAGCCGAAAAAGGTCTGGAATATCTCAAACAAAATCAATTTGAGATTGTTTCTTTTGAAATCAAAGAAGGAAAAGAAAAAAATCCTAGATTGTTCGATTTGACGGGACTTCAGGTGGAAGCGAATAAAAAATATGGTTATTCTGCCGAGAAAACTTTGAGTTACATACAAAGTCTTTACGAGAAGAAATATACGACTTACCCTAGAGTTGATACAACTTATTTATCCGAAAATCTTTATCCGAAAATTGCTGGAATTTTAAGGAGTATGACTATTTATTCTGAGTTTACTGCGCCATTATTGACTCAACCGATTCCGAAAACAAAAGCAGTTTTTGATGATACAAAAGTAACTGACCACCACGCGATTATTCCTACAGAAATTCCGCCTTCATCCAATCTTAGCAGAGAAGAGAAGCTGGTTTACGATTTGGTTGCGAGACGCTTCATCGCCGTTTTTTATCCGGAATGTAAAATTTCGAATACTTTGGTGGAAGGTCAGGTTGGAACGATTCCTTTCAAAGCTTCCGGAAAGCAGATTTTGGAACTAGGCTGGAGAATTATTTATGCCAAAGACAAAAAAGAGGAGAAGGACGAAAAAGATAAAGACGAGGAACAAACTATTCCAGAATTCGTCGCTGGCGAAAAAGGTGGCCACGAACCTTTGATTCATCAAGGGAAAACCTCGCCACCAAAACCATACACAGAAGCAACTTTGCTGAGAGCAATGGAAACTGCAGGAAAACATGTGGAAGATGAAGAATTGCGCGAAATGCTAAAAAATAACGGAATCGGAAGACCTTCAACCAGAGCCAACATCATCGAAACGCTTTTTAAACGAAAATACATCGAGAAGAAACGTAAAAATCTTATCGCCACGCAAACCGGCATCGAACTCATCGACACCATTGAAGATGAACTTCTCAAAAGTCCTGAACTGACGGGAGAATGGGAATCGAAACTTAGAAAAATCGAAAAAGGGGAGTACGAAGCGAATCAGTTTAAAGAAGAATTGATTGAAATGGTTACCGATTTGACCCAAAAAGTCATCAGCGGAAAAGGGAAAGTTATCATTCAGGAAGAAAAAAAAGAAGCTCCAAAAGAAAAGAAGCCAAGAGTAAAAAACGAAATTATATGGGAAGAAACTCAATGTCCAAAATGTAAATCGAACAATCTGATGAAAGGCAAAACTGCCGTTGGATGTTCCGATTATAAAGGTTGTGGTTTCAAAGTTCCATTTGAAATATTTGGGAAAAAGTTATCAGAAAAACAATTGCAGGATTTGATTCTGAAAAGCAAAACTTCCAAACTGAAAGGTTTCATAGGCGAACAAGAAGAAGGAGTTTTAATCCTAAATGAAGATTTTTCAATTATTATAAAATAAAATTTACATCAATAGAAATGGGCTTTAGCCCATTAATAGGATATAAATGAAAAAGGCTTTAGCCAAAAATTATTATAAATTTTGGCTAAAGCCTCGAACTATTTTTCAAATTACATCGGGCTAAAGCCCGACGCAATTGATATTATTTCACAACAATCGCTTTTTTCAAACCGCTGTCCATTTTATAATCAGTCGAATTATTGATTTTTACATTTTCAAAAACGATATTCTGTGCATTCTTGCCAACAATACCTTTCTTACTCGTGATACTCACATTCTTGAAATAAAGATTTTCAATCAGTTTTTCAGGAAGTCCATTGAAACTGAAAGCCGTTTCAGACGAAGCACAATTCACATTACTAACATAAAAATCGTGAAAATATGGCACTTTTTCGCCCGTATGTTGTGCTGCTTCGCTTTCTTTCGTGCTTCCGACTGGCGCATCAGCATAGAACGTATCAAATAAAACTGCTTCTTTGATAATGTTTTTCATTTGGATATTATCGATGTAGATTTGACTCACATCGCCACCTCTTCCCGAGTTACTTTTTACACGGATTCCGATGTCTGTCCCATCAAAAGTACAGTTGGTCACGTAGATGTTTTTCATTCCGCCATCCGTATTACTTCCGATTACAAAACCGCCGTGACCTTCATTCACTGTACATTCTGCGATGATGATGTTTTGCAGAAGTGCTTCACTATTTTTCGGATTTCCGCTGGATTTCATACAGATTCCGTCGTCACCGGCGTTCACTTTTGTGTTGTAAATAATCACATTTTTTGAAGCACTGATGTCGATTCCGTCTCCATTTTGCGCCCATTTCGGATTGTAAACTGTGGTGTTTCTAATCACAAGATTGGTGATTTGCTTTGGATTAATCACAAACTTCGGTGAGTTTCTAAACGTTGGGCCGTCAATTAAAAGATTTGTCACTTTCGACAACGTGAACATCATTGGTCTTAGATAATGATGCAATTGCTGGTACATATCAATCGTTGCATTCGGCATTTTGGTAATCACTTTGGCCAGTTCTTCCCCACGTTTTGCCGATTCGCTTGGATACCATATTTTCCCGTCGTCACTCAAAACACTTCCTGATTTTGCAACCAACTCCTGCCATTGTCCTGCCGTTGTTTTGAATTTCTTCACAGGTCGCCACGCTTCTCCGGCTCCATCGAAAATTCCTTTTCCTGTAAACGAAACGTCTTTCAGATTATTTCCCCAAATCGGTGGTGTCACTTCAAATTTCCCTGACGAAGTTTCTCTCATTGGAAATTGCTTGATATCGCTACTGAATTGTACAATCGCTCCTTCTTCAACGTGAAAATCGATTTTACTTTTCAGTTCGATTGGTCCAGTTAACCAAGTTCCGGCTGGGACAATCAATCTTCCGCCACCGTTTGCGGCGATGATAGTAATCGCTTTTTCAAATGCTTTTGTATTCAAAGTTTTTCCGTCGCACACGCCACCAAAATCCTTGAAGTTATAATCCTTTCGCGGAATCGTCGGCAAAACCATTTCCCCAAATTTGAAAGGTGCTTTCTCGATGTAATAATTAATGTCATTTTTCTGCGCAGAAATCATTGTTGCTACAGAAAATGTAAGACCAATTAATAGTTTTTTCATTGTTTATCTAAGTAATTTATTCTATTCTAAATTTTATTTTGGGCAGCTTAATCCGCTTGTAGTTTATCCAGAGCTTGCCGAAGGGCTCTTCCGCTCAAGTAGGGCTGCGAGTAATTCTTCGTTCTTAGATTGTATTTAATTTTTTAAATAACATACTTTACCATTTCGAATGTTTGTAAAATTAAATAAAATATTGACTTGCGCAATCGATTGCGCAAAATAAAAACAACGACTCTCCGAAAGCATTATTAATACTCGAAAAATAGAAAACAGTAATACGCTTTTTTCTAGATAATTCTTAATATATGATTCAAATTTCTTTAATTTGCAATGCTAAAAATAATTTCAACAATGATTATTCAACCTAGAACAAGAGGATTTATTTGTTTGACTGCACATCCGGACGGAGCGCATCAAAGCATTAAAAATCAGATAGAATATGTAAAGTCCAAAGGCGAAATCAAAAACGGACCAAAAAAAGTATTGGTAATTGGAGCTTCTACCGGATTCGGGATTGCTTCAAGAATTACTGCGGCTTTCGGTTCCGGTGCCGCTACAGTTGGTGTTTTCTTCGAAAAACCAGCATCTGAAGGAAAAATGGGAACAGCAGGTTGGTACAATTCTGCAGCTTTTGAAAAAGAGGCGCACGAAGCTGGACTTTATGCAAAGAGTATCAACGGCGATGCATTTTCTGACGAAGTGAAAAAAGAAACAATTGAGTTGATAAAAAAAGACCTTGGTCAGGTTGATTTGGTGGTTTACAGTTTGGCTTCTCCAAGAAGAACACATCCAAAAACTGGTGTTGCTTATGCATCCGTTCTTAAACCAATTGGTCAGCCATTTACTAATAAAACAGTTGATTTTCATACAGGTGTAGTTTCTGATATCACCATTAATCCGGTTGAAAACGACGAAGATATTTCCAACACAATTGCTGTAATGGGTGGTGAAGACTGGAAATTCTGGATAGAAGATTTAAAGGCTGCTGGTGTTTTGGCAGAAGGTGTTCAAACCGTTGCTTATTCTTACATCGGTCCTGAATTGACTTTCCCAATCTACAGAAACGGAACAATCGGACAGGCTAAAAATGACTTGGAGGCAACTGTTACAGTTTTGAATGACTTATTAAAAGACCTAAACGGAAAATCTTATGTTTCTGTGAACAAAGCTTTGGTAACGCAGTCTAGTTCAGCGATTCCTGTAGTTCCATTATACATTTCTTTACTTTATAAAGTGATGAAAGCAAAAGGAACACACGAAGGAACGATTGAGCAAATCCAGAGATTGTTTGCTGACAGATTATATACTGAGAGCGGAAATGTTGAATTAGATTCAGCAGGAAGAATCAGAATTGATGACTGGGAAATGGCTGATGATGTTCAGGCAGAAGTGGCTAAATTGTGGGAACAAACTTCTACTGAAAACCTTTCTGAAATCAGTGATATCGAAGGTTACAGAAAAGAGTTTTTCAACCTTTTCGGATTCCAATTTGACGAAATCGATTATGAGAAAGATGCGAATGAGAACGTACAAGTTCCAAGTATCGAAGCTTAGATTTTAGACTCGGAGTAATAGACTGATAGATAATAGATTTTTTTCAGTCATTAATGAAAAATAAAAACGGCTACTGAAAAAGTAGCCGTTTTTTTATTGTTGTGATTGAGATTTTATTTCTTTCTGTTTAGTGTCGTAATCGTGGAGCAGGTTGTGTTCCGGAGTTTGCTCGATAGCGTGCATTATTTTATCCAAAATTTGCGTTGCAGACTCATTATCATAATCGATATCCAAAGCTGGTTTGAACTCCATTGTTGGTTTTACACCGGTTACTTTTATTTTCAATCCTTTCTTATCAAAAGCTCTTCGGAATCCATTTATTTTAATCGGAATTACCGTTGGCCTTTGGTTTTTAATCAACTTTGCCGTTCCTTTTCTACCTTGTGCATAAGCAGAAGTCGTTCCTTGAGGAAAAGTAATAACCCAACCGTTGTCCAAGGCTTTCATAATGTTTTCAACTTCGGTAAGGTCAACCATTCTGTTTACGTTTTGACCTTCTGCTCTCCAAGTTCTTTTAACTGTAACTGCGCCGGCAATCTTGAAAATTCTCGCTAGAATTCCTTTATTCATTGTTTCTTCCGCAGCCACATAATAGAAATCTACTTTTGGGTTGAGAAGATAAACAGGATTTTTTATCGTATTGTGATAACCGTTATTCACAGCGCAAAATGCGTGGTACATTGCCGCAACATCTGCAAAATAAGTTTGATGATTGGAAACGAAAAGAACATTGCTGTCTGGCAAATCAGAAAGATTTTCAGTTCCGGTAATCTTCAATTTATTAAAACCATTGAATCTCCTATAGGAAACAATTCCCAGAATGAAAATAATTATTCTTTTCAGAATATAGATATTTCCAAAAGAATCGGTGAAAATATTTTTTTTTGCCATTGATATTTAATTATAACTTCTAAGGTCATAAATTACTGCAAAATTAAACATTTTTTAACAAGTTGCTAAACTCACTCAAAATCATCGATGTAGCACCCCAAATGATGTAACCGTTAAAATCTATAACAGGAACTTCATAACCCTTTGTAGAAGGTAAAGCCATTATTTTCGGCTGGTCGGGAAGACTTAATAAAGATGAAATCGGGAATTCAATCAGTTCTACAGCTTCGGTTTCTTGTAAAAAAAATTCTGGATTTTTCTTTGTATAAGAAACAAACGAATGAACATAAAAATTACTCGGCGGAATGTAAATCGGAGACATTTCGCGGATAATCCTCACATAATGTTCATCAATTCCTAATTCTTCCGAAGTTTCTCGTTTAGCCGTATAAGCAAAATCTGGGTCTTCTTTTTCTTTTTTTCCTCCAGGCAAAGAGATTTGTCCACTGTGTCTGTCGTTTTCATTCACGCTTCTCACTATCAAAGGAAAATGCCATTCATTATTCTTAAGATAGAGTAGAATGTTCACAGCTGCAAACTTCGGATTCTTAGTTAGAATATCCTCATAACTGAAGACAGGACGATAGGGCGGAGAATAAATTTTGTGTGCATTTTCGCCCAACAATTCCGCGGCTTTGATATCTCTGAGTAAATCTTTTCCAAAAATCTGCATATCTCAAAGATAAGGAAAATTGGAAGATTTTAAAATTAAAGCAAAGTTTTTCTATATTTTAAATTAAAAAAGTCGCAAGGATTGACTTTGCGACATAGTTTAGATTTATCTTTGGAAAAGAATTTTATTAAGCTTTGATTTTTTTGTCTTTTGCAATTTTGACATCGATATTAATTGCTGGAGCACCAGCTGGTATTTTCTGCCATTTGTCATAATATGACCTGATGTAAACAGTACTTAGTAAAGCAGCGCTAAAACTAATCTTTCCCTTGTAACCACTCACGATTTGTACCGATACAAAGAAGTTTTCATTATCTACCCAGATAGATTCGTCACTGATATCATAAGTAAAAGTACCGTCTTTGATTTTATCTTTGGACAATTCCACAGTAAGAACCTTATCCAAAATAGATTTTCCGGGTCTGTTTTTATCTTCAGAATAGATGTTGAAGTTCAACAAAACTGGTTTATTGGTGTCGAATTGGTTGACGTTCAAGTTGATTTTTTCAATTTTTACTTTCTTTTTATTAGAAAATGAAATTGCAATCTCTTCTCGCCAGTTTCCTTTACTATCATCATTGGAATTATACCAGAATCCTACTTTTTTAGCTTTTGTATTGATTCCCCAATTCTTATTCTCATAAGTTTTAGGACTTAGTTTAACTTCAGCAATTTCATTTACTTTTTCTTTTAAAACAATAGTATGATTATTAGAATTAATGAAATTTTGAATGTCTTGCTCAAAGGGATTATAACCACCCAATTGAACGGTAACCTTTTTAGATTTATCAACGTTGGTTAAATCGATTTTGTAGTTTCCGTTTTCATCTGTTATAGTGCCTATGTTTTGTCCATCAACACCAATTCTTACATAAGGAATGGAATTGTTATTTTCACTGGAAATTATTCTTCCCGAGATGATTTGCGAATTTACAATACCGAAAAAAGAAAGAAATAATAAAGTAAATTTTATTTTCATAGTTTTTAATTTTTATAAAATTAGTCTATTCTATGAAGATTTCCTAGTCGAAATTTACTTTATTTAAAATTTTGATAAAATATTACTTAAAGTGTAATACCACGCCCAGCATAGAAATCAAGAACTTTTCTACTGAACAGATAATTATATTTGGCTTGAGCAACAGAACCTTGTGCATTCATATAATTGTTTCGTGCTATTGTTACATCATAGATTGTGGAACGTCCAGCCGCAAAACTTTTCTCTGCAAAATCTAAAGCTAATCTCGTACTTTTTTCAGCTTCGATGGCAGAAATATAGATTTCATAATTAGAATCTGCATTAAATTGCGCTTGCTGAATGTCCTGTTTCAACTGGAATTTCTGTTGCTCCAGATTATTCTTCGCAATCACTTCATTAATTTTGGTTTGCTCAACCTGAAGTTTTGTAATTCCTTTATTGAAAATCGGAATGTTCGCCGTTAAGCTTAACTGTTGTCCAAAATTATCACTATACTGCTGTGTGAAGTTTCTTTCTGTAACAGGATAAGAGTTTCCAGCCGCATCTATGTCATAACCAATAGTGTTTTTATTTAAAAGATTGTTGTAAAAACTTCCAATTCCGGCTGTTGCGGAGATTGTTGGATAAAAGTTGGTTTTTACAACTTCCGTTTGGGCTTCAGCAGATTTTATTCTGATTTCAGCAGCTTTTACAACTGGCTGAGATGTATAAGCAATATTAAGAACATCTTCTACAGATTCTGTTTGTGGCGTCAAATCATCAGGAACAGGAATGTCAACCACATCAAAAGTTTTATAGTCAGGTAATTGAAGAAGCTGAGCCATTGCAAACAATGCTTTATCTACATTGATTTGAGCTGTTTTTACATTTTGTTTTTCTCTCGTAAGAGAAGCAGTTGCTTCTGCCAAAACCGTCTGAGCAGTTGTTCCAACATCTGTTGTGATTTTCGCTCTGTCGTATAATTTTTGTGCATTTTCCATAGCGCTTTCAGAGATTTTTTTAATTTCTCTGTTTAGCATTACGTTCAGGTATTGCTGAGCAATTTGAAGGGAAATATTATTTTTAATAGTTTCAATATCTTGTAAACTCGCATCAACGTCGAAGCTATTTTTTTTAATCGATTTTTCAAGTCTTCCATTATTGTAAACCAAAATACTAGCACCAACATTAGCCCCGTTATAGTAACTGTCATTTCTGATACTGCTTGTTCCAACGAGCGTTTGTCCAAAATTCGCATTGTTGTTAATTGTCCCGGAAACCGAAGGCAAATATTCCTTTTTTGCCATTTCCAGATTTTTTGTCTGCACATCTTTGTTATAAGCTTGCGCCTGGATTTGCAAGTTGTTTTTAATTGCATAATCCACACATTCCTGAATTGTCCATTTTTTCTGAGAAAATCCCAAAATTCCTAACGACAAAAGAGAAATACAAAAAACTTTTTTTAGCATAAAAGAAAAATTATACCCAATAAGACTTCAAAATATCTGAAATGTTACGCTCCTTTTTAAATTTTTTTAAATTTTAATCTAAAAGAAAAATAACAAAATATTTTTTCTAAGGCTGTAACAATTTGATATTAGGATTTACTTATAATGTAAAATCCAGACAATGTCTCATCCGATTCTGAAAATAGAAGATGTCAACAAATCTTACGATACAGGCAAGAGCAAACTTCACGTGCTGAAAGGTATCAATCTAAATATTGAGCAAGGTGAGTTTGTTTCTATTATGGGAAGTTCTGGCTCCGGAAAATCAACTTTGCTTAATATCATCGGGATTTTGGACGAGGCTGATAACGGAATTTATGAACTGGATGGTTTTCCTATCAAACATCTCACAGAAGTAAAAGCGGCAGAATATAGAAGTCGTTTCATTGGATTTATTTTTCAGTCTTTTAATTTGATTAATTATAAAACAGCGTTGGAAAATGTAGCACTTCCATTATATTATCAGAACGTTTCCAGAAAAGAAAGAACAAAAAAAGCTTTGGAATATCTGGAAAAAGTTGGGTTGAAAGAATGGGCAGAACACCTTCCGAGTGAACTTTCCGGAGGACAAAAACAAAGAGTTGCCATTGCAAGAGCGTTAATCTCTGAACCGAAATTAATCCTTGCAGATGAACCAACTGGAGCTTTGGACTCCAAAACGACGCACGATATTATGAAGTTGCTTCAGGAAATCAACAACGAGGGAAAAACAATTGTTGTTGTAACTCACGAGAACGATGTGGCAGCACAAACCAAAAGAAACGTTGTTCTGAAAGACGGCAGAATAGAAAGTGATGATTACATCCAACAAATCGTTTTATAAAGCATTAATCATTAACAATTCATCATTAATAATTAAAGAAAATGTTTGATCTAGACCGTTGGCAAGAGATATTTAGTTCTATTCGCAGTAATGTATTGCGGACTGTGCTTTCTGGTTTTACGGTGGCGTTAGGTCTTTTCATTTTCATTGTTTTATTCGGAATTGGTAATGGACTTAATAATTCATTTGCCAAGGCATTTACAAGAGATGCAACCAATCTGATAATGGTTTGGGGCGGAAAAACAACCGTTCCTTATGCAGGTTTGCAATCGGATAGAGCTATTACATTTAATAATGATGATTTCGATGCGATTGTAAAAGAGAGCAAAGGGAAATTAGAATATGCTTCACCAAGATATACGACTAATCTTACGGTGAAATATGGTAAAGAAAGTGGCAGTTATCAAATCAATGGTGTTTTAGGAGATGAAAAGTTTCTTGAAAACAGAACGATGATTGATGGTCGTTACATCAATGAACGAGATAACGAATTGAAGCAAAACGTCGCATCCATCGGAAGAATGGCGTGGCGTGATTTGATTCGGGATGGTAATCCGATTGGAAAGGATTTGGAAATCAATGGAACGATGTTCAAAGTCGTTGGTGTTTTCTCTGATCCGGGAGGAGATTGGGACGAAAGACATATTTCTATTCCACTTTCGACACTTCAACAGATGAAGAAAAGTTCGGATACCATCAGTACTGTAATGCTTTCTTACAATCCGAATATGACACCGGATGAAGGTGTGAAATATGGCGACCAATTGGAGAAAAATATCAGAGCAAGACATAATATTTCCCCAGATGATCAGCAAGGGATTCGGGTTAATAATAATGCTAAAAATACACAGGATTCTTATGCTTTTTTATGGGTTATAACACTTGTTGTCGGTTTTATTGGTCTTGGGACTTTGATGGCAGGAATCATAGGAATCAGTAATATAATGGTTTACATTATCAAGGAAAGAACCAAGGAAATCGGAGTCAGAAAAGCAATTGGTGCAAAACCAGCTGGAATTGTCGCTTTGATTTTACAGGAAAGCATTGTTATTACTGTGATTTCTGGATTCGTTGGAGTAGGACTAGGAGTTTTAGCTTTGAAATTAATTGGAAATAATCTTGAGGATTTCTTCATCACAGAACCTTCCGTAGGTTGGGGCTTGATTGCTGCAGCATTTTTCTGTTTGGTGCTTTCTGGCGCAATTGCAGGATTTGTTCCGGCTTACAAAGCTTCGAAAATCAAACCAATTGAAGCACTCAGAACAGATTGAGTTTGAGGCTAGGGGAATTTGAGAGAACTTGAAAATATAATAAAATCATTTATCAATCATCATTAATCATATATAAACAAAAACGTGAATATACTTTTCAAAAGAGATACCTGGCAAGAGATTTATTATTCCCTTCGGAATAATAAGCTCAGAACGTTTCTTACGATGATAGGCGTGGGTTGGGGTATGTTTTTGTATGTGAGTCTTTTGGGTGCGGCAAAAGGCATGGAAAATGGTTTTAATAAATTGTTTTCGGGGTTTGCAACCAACTCGATATTCCTTTGGCCACAAAATACAAATATTCCTTACGAAGGTTTTGCGAAAGGCAGAAAGATGGATCTTCATCTGAAAGATATAGAATACATTACGAAGAAAATTCCGGAAGTTGATTACATTTCGCCACAGAGTGTGAGGGGGAATTTTGGAACTGCAGGAGAACAAATTTCTAGAAACGGAAAGAAAAACACTTATATGATTACCGGTGATTTTCCAGTTGGTAATCAGATTTCCAAGAAAAAATTATTGTTCGGAAGATATATTAATGACGCAGATATCCAGGCAAAAAAAAATGTGATTGTAATAGGTGAAGAGATTTATAAAAATCTTTTTGATGCCAAGAAAAATGAAAATCCAATTGGAAAATCAGTCAATCTGAAAGGGATATTTTTTAATGTCATAGGAGTTTTCCGAGTTCCGCGAGGTGGTGGGATGGAGAATGACCAATCGGCGTATATTCCGTTTTCTACTTATTCTGGGATGTATAATGAAGGCGATAAAGTAGGTTTCTTTGCGATTGTTGGAAAACCTAATGCAGAAGCTGCGATTGTGGAAACGAAGGTGAAAGACGAATTGAAAAAAATCAATCATGTTTCACCCGAAGATACCAACGCATTTGGAAGTTTTAACTTGGCTAAAGAATTCAAAAAACTCACAGGATTTCTTACCGGAATGCAATTATTAACAATCACGGTTGGAACATTAACAATATTGGCAGGAGTTATTGCGATCTCCAATATTTTACTGATTACAGTTAAAGAAAGAACAAAAGAAATAGGAATCAGAAGGGCTTTGGGAGCAAAACCAGCTGAGGTAAGAAATCAGATATTGCTGGAAAGTGTTGTTATCACTTTGTCATCAGGATTATTAGGCTTTTTATCAGGAATTTTCCTGCTCATCATTCTGAATATTGCAACAATGAACAATGATGCTTTCCCTTTCAGTAATCCAACTGTAGATTATGGAAACGTATTTTCAGCAATGGCAATTATGATTTTCCTTGGATTGATTATCGGATTGATTCCTGCACAAAGAGCGGTGAAAATCAAACCAATTGAAGCCTTAAGAACCGAATAAAACTAACAATTAATCATTTATAATTAAACTATATTTCTACATAATGGAAAAAGAGAAAAAGAAATTTACATTCAAAAAATTGATGACCATCATTTTGGGAATTATTTTTGTGTTGGCTTTGGTTGGCGGAATCGGTTATCTTATTAAGTCCAATTCAGCTGAGAACGAAGTCTTCCTTACCAGAAAACCAAGCATCAAAAACTTGGATGATAAAGTAATGGCAACAGGAAAAATAGAACCTCGCGAAGAAATCGAAATCAAACCAAACATTGCAGGAATCATCCAAAGCATTAATGTAGATGAAGGAGATAAAGTGGAAGCGGGACAACTGATAGCAACTATTAAAATTGTTCCAAACATTACTGAGGTTAATAATGCCACTATGCAGGTTAATAATGCACAGATTCAATTATCAAACGCAAAAATCAATGTTGATAATCAGCAAAAGCAATACGAGATGCAGGCGAAATTGTACAAGCAAGGTGTAATTTCTAAACAGGAATATATTACCGCTGAACAACAGTTGCAAACGACCACTCAGCAAAAAAAATTAGCTGTTCAACAACTGAATGCCGCTCAAAAACAATTACAAATTGTAAGAACCGGAGCAACGCCGGAATTGCAAAGTATGGCAACTACTCAAATCCGAGCAAAAGCGGCAGGAACAGTTTTGGAAATTCCTGTAAAAGTGGGAAGTCAGGTGATTGAAGCTAACTCGTTCAATGCAGGAACTACGATTTGTTCTATTGCAGACCTTAATTCATTAATTTTCAAAGGTGATATTGACGAAGCTCAGGCTGGAAAATTGAAGCAAGGAATGGATATGAGTGTGGTTATTGGTGCTTTGCAAAACAAATCTTTTCCCGGAAAATTAACTTTAATTGCGCCAAAAGGAACTGAAGAAAGTGGAACGATAAAATTTGCTGTAGAAGGTGATGTTTTCAATAAAACTGGTGAATATATCCGAGCAGGATTCAGTGCCAACGGAGAAATTTTATTGAGTTCTAAGAAAAATGCATTACTTTTGGATGAGTCGCTAATTCAATATGAAAAGGGAAATAACAAAGCTTTTGTAGAAGTAAAACAACCGAATGGCGGTTTCAAAAAAGTTTATGTTAAGCTAGGCTCAAGCGATGGTATCAATGTTCAAATCCTCTCTGGAATTGATAAAAACGCGGAAGTAAAAGTTTGGAATCCTTCTGATAAAGATAAAGAAGAACTGAAGGAACAAAAGAAATAATAGACCTTTAATTATAATTGTTAAAAGAATCCGTCTCGTTTTTATAGCGAGACGGATTTTTTATTTTAGAACATTTTGCCATAGAAAGATGTAATGTCAAAGTAATATTGGACTTCCGTTCCATCAGCTTTTTTGAGGGAAAGGATGTCATACATTTTTCCTTTGTTTTCTGAGAGAGATTGGCTTTGCATTGTGCAGTCTGCGCAATTTTCTTTCACATATTTGTATTCGTCAGGCACGCTTTTTACTTTGATGGCTTTTTCAAAAGATGAACCGTCTTTCGCAGATTTACTTTTGTTATCAGAATCTTTGCGAGTGTCTATGAACTCATAAGAATCTTGATTCATATCTACACTGATTTTATCGGACTTAAATTTGATATGATTTTTGTCGATGACTTGATAAGTGTAAGTATCAGTCAGGCCAGATTCGGTGTGGGATTCGAAGAATTTTCCATCCTGGATCCACCAATTTCCAGTCTCAATACTTTTTTGACTTTCCCCGTCTTTATGGAATGTAAAATCTAAGACAAAAGTGCCATCATTGTTTCTTGTCATAACCCATTCTTTCGTCATTCCTTCTATTTGCTCATCTTTTTCTGAGCCAGACCATTCGCCAGATAAACGCTTGTCGATTTGTTTTCCATTGGACAAAGTTGTCATTGAGCTTCCACAAGACATTAGAAAGAGGCTACAAATAGTAATAGCCATACAATTGATCATTAGTTTCATTTTATTTTTTTTGTTAAAAGTAAACTATTATTTGATTATTAGTCAAAAAAAATACTGCAAAAAAATGCAGTATTTATATTTCTATTGTTTTAGAATTACATTGGTGGCATATCGTCACCGCCTGTACTATTGGAGTTAATATCTTTTTTACGTTTTGGTTGGTCAATCTTTTCTCCTTGTTTAAATCTGTAAGTAAGAGAAAGAGACATTTGTCTTGGTTGCCACTGCATATACATGTCATTTTGGAAATCCGGACCATAAGTAGTGGATTTTCTAGCTCTGGTATTAAAAATATCCTGAATGTTAAATGCTAAGGTTCCATCGCCTTTCCAGATAGTTTTTGTAGCACCTAGATTGAAAAAATAAATAGACTTAATATCCTGACTCGCATTTTTCTGACCTCCACGGAAATTTCCTTGTATTTGTACACTCAATGTTTTGTCGAATTTGAATGTATTGGATAATCTCATTCTCGTAGATAAACCATCTCCATTGTAGGATTGGATAAATTTGTTATCAATGTATAAATCTCCTCTTGTGTTATATCCAAATACATCGATATTACCCATGATTTTCCACCAAGAAAAAGGATCATAAGTTCCATTAAGATCCAAACCATATCGGTCTTCATTTCCAACATTAAATGGTTTTATGTTGAAAGCACTTGGGTCTGTTGGACTTTGAATAACGGCCATTTGCACATTATCCTTTTCTTTCCTGTAATACAATGTTGGATTAATAGTCAGTTTACTCTTAGAATAATTATACCCAAATTCAAAAGAATCGATGTATGATGGGTTCAAATCAGGATTTCCGGAGAAAAGGTTTCTGCTATTGTTAAAGGAAAAGAAAGGTATCAAAAACCAAGATCTAGGTCTGTCTATCCTTCTGGAATAGTTGACTAATAATTGGTTGTTCTTTGCAAAGTCATAACTCAGGAAAACGCTTGGGAATAGATTGTTGTAATCTTTATTTTTTGCCACTACATTTCCTGTGATGGTGTCTGGATAAGAAAAATCAATTTTGGAATGCTCGTTTCTTAAACCTACTTGATACCCAATAGGTCCCAATTTGCTTTTAAACTGAACATATCCCGCATTGAAGGTTTCGTTATATTTACTTATTCCGGTAAAACTTGGCAGTACAAAGCTAGGTACATCTATGTCATTTTGCTGTAATACTAGATTGTCATAATCATTTTGATTGTCATCCAATTTGTATCCAGCATTGAAGGTGGAGTTTTCTCCAATCGGAAGTTCATAGTCCAATTTTACTACCAGTGATTTGTTTTTTGTTTCCTGTCTTGTAAAATTATAGTAATCTAGGACATTGTTTGTAATTTGGGTGATATCGTTACTATTGTTGGATTTGTTACTTTGTAAACTTACAGAGACCGAGATATTCTGTCCTTTGTCATCCAGTTTCTGATCTATCCCAAAGTCTCCCTGCATCCCTGTATTGGTCATTCTTCCAATACTGTTACGTGTTGTGAAGTCTATAGTGCCATCTCTGTTAAAATCATAATAATCAATCGGATTATCTGAGTCATTGCTGAATGTTCTGATATTTCCTGAAAGATTGATACTTGTTTTTGGCGAGATATCATACGTAACTCCGGCCATTGCGTTGTAATTATCAGATTTTGAATTGTTTTCACTATTTTGGGTAGCTGTAGCAATATTACCTCCAGTGTAAGATATGTTATTTCGGCTAGTGTTTTTTCCTTCCTGATAACCACCACCGCCATTCAAAAACCAACTCCAGTTACCTTTTTTCCAGCTAAGATTGGTGTTAAGGTTGGTTTTGGGAAGATAGCCCAGTGTTCCTATCACGCTACCATTGAAGCCTAATTTTGTGGTTTTTTTCAAAATAATATTAAGAATACCAGCAGTTCCGGAAGCGTCATATTTTGCAGAAGGATTAGTAATAACTTCTATTCTGTCAATCTGATCTGCAGGAATAGCTTGTAGCGCATTAGCTCCATCATCTATTCCAAGAAGAGCAGACGGTTTTCCATTAACCAAGAATCTTACATTAGAACTTCCTCTCATAGAAACCGTTCCGTCCGTATCTACAGAAACCGAAGGGACATTTTGCAGAACATCTTGTAAATTTCCACCAACAGCGGTTAGATCACTTTTTACATCATAGGTTTTTTTGTCTAGCTCAACTTTATAAGGTTTTGTAGATTGTGCTGTAATCACAACACCTTGGATGTCTGTCGTATTATTAAGATTGGCTTTTCCATCAGAAACAACAACGAAAGGTGCAATGGCGCCAGCTTTTTCTACTCTGATTGTCTGTGTGAATTTTTTATAATCAACCGCTTCTATGCTAACATCATAGCTTCCGGGAGCCAAGTCTAATTTATAATTTCCATCAGCATCTGCTAGCGCAGCATCACTTAACTGGCTGTTTTGCTGGCTTTTAAAAGTTATGGATGCATATCCAACACTACCATTTGCGTCTTTTACGTTTCCAAAAACATTCACTTTTTGCTGAGCCATTACAAAACTCGCTGCTCCAATGGTTAAGGCTAACCCAAAGAATTTTTTCTGAAATACACTTACGATTTCCGTTCGTTCCATTATTGTTTATTTTTCGCTTTTTCTCTTTATTTATTTTATTTGTTTGCTGTTCAGCCAGTCTTGATAGGCTTTTGCATTCTTAGCGTGTTCAGCATCGTTGTCTGTGAATTTATGATAACCAAATCTCGCAGGATCGGCACACATAAAAATATAGTTGTTTTTTTCTGCGTTCAAAACTGCAATCAAGGAGTTTTTATCTACAATACAAATTGGTCCAGGCGGAATTCCCTTATTCGCATAAGTGTTATAAGGAGAAGGTTCTTTCAGATGTTTGTAATAAACTCTTTTAATTTGTTGAGTGAAATTGCTTGCTTTGTTTACTGCATAAATTACAGTTGGATCGCTTTGCAACTTCATTCCTTTTTTATAACGGTTAAGATATAATCCCGCAATTGTTCTTTGTTCATCAGGTTTTCCGCCAGATTCTTTGTAAACGATAGATGCTAATGCATAGATTTGATCTCTCGATAATCCAGATTGCTTTTCTTTTTCGATTCTATCAGCCGTCCAAAAATCTTTATAATCATTTTCGAATTTGTTGAAGAATTCTTTTGGAGTAACCGTCCAGAAAAAGTCATAAGTATTATTGAAGAAATATTTTTTAAGATCTTCAGCATTCTTGTAACCTTTGTTGATAGCGATTTCGTTCAGTTGATTAGCAAATTTCAAAGAATCAATTTCTGTCTTTTTGGTCACTCTTCCAATCATCTGATAAACATCATCAAAATCTTTAATCCTGAAAGAATTAGGCGTTTGATTTCCCGCAAGAATCATATTGGCAATTTCCCGGTTGTTCATTCCCGGCTTTACTTCATATCGTCCCGGTTTATAATTTTCTTTCAGATTTTTATCATCAGCAATACTTGCGAAGTTGTCTTGATTTTTAACAAACGGAGCGATAGAATCCAGAATTTGCTTGTAGGAAGAATGATGCGGAATCAAAACAAATCCTTCTTTTTCCACATTGTTTCCAAGATATTTATTATAAAATCTCAATCCAAAAAAACCAAGGATTGCTACTAATACAACTAATATGACAAGAATTATTTTTTTCATAGTTTTAAATTCTCAGGCTTTTACAAATTGGTATCTCCTTTAAAAACCTGAACTGCTGGACCTTCTAACCAAATATTTTTGAATCCGTCACCATTTTTTTCGGCATAAACTTTTAAATTGCCGCCCATCACTTTAATTTCAACAAACGTTTGATCGTTATTTTTCATAAAAGTTAAAGCTGCAGCCGTAACTCCGGTTCCACAGCTGTAAGTTTCATCTTCAACACCACGTTCATAAGTTCTTACAAAAAGTTCTTTATCAGAAATTTTTTCTACGAAGTTGACATTGATTCCTTCTTTCTTATAAGTTTCAGAATTTCGGATTTTGTTACCATTTTCGTAAACATTATAATTATTTAACATTTCAACATACTTAACATAATGTGGTGATCCGGTATTTAGAACAAAATCATTTCCGTCTGTATTGATGTTGTTGACATCTCCCATTTTCAACTTCACGATACCGTTTTTAATTTCAGCTTCGTGGATTCCGTCAATCGCAGTGAAAGTGGTTTTATCTTCAATCATATCCAGAAAATGAGCAAAAGCAACAGAGCAACGCGCACCGTTTCCGCAAAAACTTTTGGATCCATCAGAGTTATAATAATCCACTTCGAAATCAACACCTTCTGCAGAATTAATTTTAATTAACCCATCAGCACCAATCCCAAATCTACGATCACAAAGTTTTTGTATGTTTTCGATTGATAAGTCGTCCCATTCCCCTAAACGGTTGTCGATCATCACAAAATCATTTCCTGTTCCTTGATATTTATAAAATTTCATTATTTATTTGTCTGATTTTTAAATGTTTATTTTGATTTCTCTAATCCAAAATCAAGCCAGTAAAAGTACTCAATTTATCAGGATTTCAATCTTGATATTTGTTATTTAAATTCGCTCTAAAATTGTGAATTATTTTACTCCATAGCCAATAGGAAATAGAGTAACATCATTTCAAAAAAGATAAAGTGAAAATGGTAATCTTTATAAACCTCTATGAATATTGTTTTTCTTTGATAAAGTTTACGCCTTTGCGGACCTTAAAATATTTTCAATAATCTCAAATAAATCTTTGCTTCCTTTGCGTTTATTATTCTACTAAGAATTTTGTATTGATTATAGAAATTCTCAATCTCTTGATATTAATATTTTTTAATAATATATAGCTATCTTTGTTCCTTGAAAAATGAAAGAAGACCAGTTACTCGCTCTCATCATAAAGGCTAGAGATAAAAATCAAAAATCTCAGACACAGCTCATTAACTTGTTTTGGGTTGATGTTTTTTCTTTTGTGATGAACAGGGTAAAGGATGAAAATGATGCAGATGAGATTACGGTTTCGGTATTTTCAAAAGTTCTTAACAAGCTGGATTTGTTCGACCCTAATTTTCAATTCAAAACCTGGATTCTGACCATTGCTCAAAATACAATCATCGATTTCTGGCGAAGAAAAAGCAGAGAAAACGAAGATGCGAGCGATGGATTGGAAAATGTAAAGAATGAATTTGCAAGGTCGCCTGAAGAATTGTTGATTTCTGAAGAAGACCAGCAAAAGATTATCAAAATCATAGAAACAATGGATGCTAAAAATCAGGACATTATCCGTCTGAGATTTTTTGAGGAAAAAAGCATCAAAGAAATAGCGGAAGAACTCAATCTTTCCCTTGCCAATACAAAAGTAAGAATAATGAGAGCTAAGAAAATCTTGGCCGAATTATTAAAAGAAGACGAAACGGATTTTTAATTTCAAAAAATCAGAATGGAAGAAACAGTGACTCAAAAACCCAAATGGATTCGTGTAAAATTGCCAACTGGTAAGAATTACAGAGAGCTGAGAAATTTGGTTGATAAATATAAGCTGAATACAATTTGCCAAAGTGGAAGCTGTCCAAATATGGGCGAATGTTGGGGCGAAGGAACAGCAACTTTTATGATTCTGGGAAATATCTGTACCAGAAGTTGTGGTTTCTGCGGTGTAAAAACCGGAAAGCCAATGGATGTGAATTGGGACGAACCGGAAAAAGTAGCACGTTCTATCAAATTAATGAAAATCAAACACGCAGTTCTGACTTCGGTGGACAGAGATGATTTGAAAGATATGGGTTCCATTCTTTGGGCAGAAACGGTAAATGCAGTTCGCAGAATTTCTCCTGGAACTACGATGGAAACTTTGATTCCGGATTTTCAAGGTTTGACAAAACATCTTGACAGATTGGTGGAAGTAGCTCCAGAAGTGATTTCTCACAATATGGAAACAGTAAAACGCTTGACAAGGGAAGTGAGGATTCAAGCTAAATACGAACGAAGTTTGGATGTTCTGAGATATTTGAAAGAAGCTGGACAAAACCGTACAAAAACTGGTGTAATGCTTGGTTTGGGCGAAACTAAAGATGAGGTTTTTCAAACAATAGAAGATATTAGAAATGCCAATGTAGATGTGATTACTTTAGGTCAATATTTGCAACCAACGAAAAAACATCTTCCTGTGAAAAGTTTCATCACGCCAGAAGAATTCAACGAGTTTGGAGATTTTGCAAGAAGTTTAGGTTTCCGTCACGTAGAAAGTTCACCTTTGGTAAGAAGTTCTTATCACGCAGAGAAACATATTCACTAAAAATTAATTTTGAAATAAAAATAAAAAAAGACTCCTATATGGAGTCTTTTACTTTTTGTTCTGTTGTCTGCACTTTATCGGTTTGGTTCATTTGTTCAACTTGTTTTGGAATAAACATCATATAACCGAAATAACCTAAAATAAATAAAACAACAATAATGATGATTGCTATCATCGGACCTTTGTTGCTTTCGCTGTCGGGTTTTGGAATATCTGGTCTCATAATTTATTATTTTTAACTCTATTGCAAAACTGATGCCTTATTATTTTAAGCTTTGTTGATTTGTTATTTGATGTAATTTTATTTTTATTAATAAAAAATTAAGGGTTATTGTGTTTAATTTTACAATTATTTCAAATTAACCCTATATATTTGCAGGGTTAAAATTTAAATATATGAAAATTGAAAAACGTTGGGTGATTTCATTCGTGATAATTAGTATCGTTTCAATTGTTGCAGTTTTTTGGCCGGAACAGACTTCTTTACCAAAACCAGGAACTTTTTTAGGAGAAGATAGCATTGTAGGAGCAGATGTTGCCTGGATTCTTGCTTCTTCAGGTTTGGTTTTGTTGATGACGCCTGGACTTTCTTTCTTTTATGGAGGAATGGTCGGCAAAAAGAATATGATTTCCACAATGTTGCAAAGTTTTATTGCTTTGGGAGTTATAAGTATTCTTTGGGTTGTTGTAGGATTCAGTTTGTCGTTTGGTGATTCAATCGGGATTACAATCAATGGAGAACATTATGGCTTGATAGGAAATCCGACATCCTATTTGTTTTTTAATAATGTGGGCGTTTTTCCGCATAGCCAAATGGCTTCCACTATTCCATTTATTTTGTTCGCCATGTTTCAAATGAAATTTGCGGTGATTACGCCAGCTTTAATTACAGGTTCGTTTGCCGAAAGAGTGAGATTTATTTCTTACTTATTATTTATGGTTTTATTTCATTTAATTATCTATACACCACTTTGTCATATGGTTTGGCATCCTGACGGTTTGTTGAATAAATATTTTGGCGTTAAGGATTTTGCGGGTGGAACAGTCGTTCATATGAGTGCAGGATTTGCCGCTTTGGCGGGCGCAATGATGATTGGGAAACGTAAAAATCCACACCACGAACCATCTAATATTCCGTTTGTGATTCTCGGAACCGGAATGCTTTGGTTTGGTTGGTTTGGTTTCAATGCAGGTTCAGCTTTGTCAGCTAATGCAACTGCTGCAATGGCTTTTGGAACAACAACCGTAGCTTCTGCAACAGCAATGCTGTCTTGGATTTTCTTTGATAGAGTCAATGGTCGCAAAGTTTCTGCTTTAGGTGCTTGTATTGGGGCGGTCGTCGGATTGGTTGCTATTACGCCAGCTGCGGGATTTGTGACAATTCCGCATGCTATTTTCATCGGATTCATTTCAGCAATTGTTTCGAATCTGATGTGCAATTGGAAAAGATTGAAAAAAGTAGATGATACTTTGGATGTTTTCGCTTGTCACGGCGTTGGTGGGATTATGGGAATGATTTTGACAGCAATATTAGCTCAAGGCGAAAATGCAAGTTTGCTTCACGGTGGATTCGAAGTGTTTGCTCATCATATGATGGCGCTGGTTTTAGTTTCCGCATTTACATTTTTAGGATCTATGATTTTATACAAATTGACAGATTTAATAATTCCTCTCAGAGTTGCAGAAGATTCCGAAAATATAGGTTTGGATTTGTCTCAGCACGATGAGACTTGCATATAATAAGGTTTTTGATTTTGTTTAAGAAGGATGCCTCATTTGTTTTTTTAACGGTGAGGCTCTTTTATTTTTTAGAACAAAACAAAATATGTTCATTTTCACTTAAACCCAAAAAATCATCTTTTGAGAAAGTTTGAACATCAACCAAAAATCCACTTTTCTCCAAACGTTCTTTCAAACCGTTGATAGAATAAATGCGAACGTGATCATACTGTCCAAAATGTTTTAATCGATCTTCCTTGGTTTTGATAGAAAAATCCTCATAAGTTTCTCCATCTCTAAAAGGTGTTTGAATCAGGCAAGTTCCATCAACTCTTAAAACTCGGAACAATTCATTCATTGCTTGCTGGTCAGAATCGATATGTTCTAGGATATGATAACAAATAATTAAATCAAAACTTTCAGATTCTGAATCAATATGATTGATATCAAAACGATAATCAGCTAAAAATTCATTCTCAAAATCCGTGGGAAAATAATGGATGTTTTTATTTTTTTTTAGTTTCCTGTAAATCGCTCTGGATGGCGAAAAATCTAAAATCTTAATTTCATGTTTTAAATATTTCTCATTCAGAAGTTTCCAAAGCCTTCTAGTTCTTGGCAAGCTGCCACAAACAGGACAAACCAAATTTCCATTTTCTACTAGTACAAAATCTTTCAAGTGCTTTTTGCAAATATTACACTCGTGATTTTCTCCTTTGTAAAGAGGATAAATCAACGAACGCAACAGAACCTCATTTTCAAAAAGAAATTTTTGAGGTATAATATTTTTGACGACTTTTTTTAAAGTTTTGTACATCCCGAATTAAAAATGAACCGCAAGATAATAAACCGTCGCTATATTTAGGCGATTTCCATAAGATTTTCTAACTTCGTGTCTTAAAATTTTTAAAATGACGAAATTCGGAGTTGATGCGGCCAGTTTTTATGTGCCTTCTTTATATTTAGAAATCAAAGACCTTGCTGAGAAAAGAGGAATAGAACCAGCAAAATTGGAAAAAGGTTTAGGCTTACACAAAATGGCTTTACCCGATGTTCACGAGGATGCAGCAACTTTTGCAGCGGAAGCTTTGCTTAAATTAATTCAATATTATAACATCAATCCGAAAGAAATTTCCAGAGTTTACCTCGGAACAGAGAGTGCTTTAGATGCTGCGAAACCAACAGCGACTTATGCCGTTCAAATGGTAGAAGAATTCCTAAGTGAAGAATTTGGGGAAAGAAGTTTCAAAAACTGCGATGTTGTTGATATGACTTTTGCTTGTGTTGGAGCCGTTGATGCGCTTCATAATTCATTGGATTTTGTAAGAGCAAATCCAACGAAAAAAGCAGTTGTGATTGCAAGCGATTATGCAAAATACGAGTTGGCTTCTTCCGGAGAATATACACAAGGTGGTGGTGCGGTTGCTTTATTGGTTTCTGCGAATCCAAGATTGATTGAGATTGATAATAATTGGGGTGTTGCAACAGAAAGCGTTTTCGATTTCTTCAAACCGAGACGTCTTCATTCAAAATCTGAATTTAATTCTGCGCCAGAAAATTATCCAGATAAAATCGAAGTTTTTACAGACGAACCTGTTTTCGACGGTCAATATTCTAATGCTTGTTATCAAGATAGGATTCGTGAAGCTTATCAGCATTATAAAGAACAGACTTTCACCGTTAGGCCTTATGAAGATTGGAGATATTTGATTTTCCATTTACCTTACGCATTTCACGGGAAAAGAGTTTTTACCGAGATTTATAGTTTAGAAAATAATCTTGATTTTTCTGATGCTGAGAAACAAAAAGCCATCGCAAAATCTGAAGATTATATTAATTTCATCAATGAAAAAATTGAGAAATCTCAAAGAGCTTCTTCCGAAATCGGAAATATGTATACGGCTTCTATTTTTATGGCGTTGCTATCTGCACTACAAACTTCGTTTAACGAAAATGAAGAGTTGACAGAGAAAGAAATTGGTTTCTTGGCTTACGGAAGTGGTTCTAAATCAAAAGTGTTTGTAGGAAAAATCTCTCCAGAATGGAAATCAATTGTCAAAAAATGGAACGTTTTCGAAAACTTGAAAAACAGATTAGCAATTGATTTCGATAGTTATGAAAAGTTGCACCGCAAACAATTAGATTCTTCTGTAAATCCAGATTATAAAGGATTCGGATTGACAAGAGTTGAAAAAGAAAGTTCGGTTCTGAAAGGTGCAAGATATTATTCTTATCAAAAATAAAATTCCATAAACGGAACATAAAAATCGAAGGCGAGCAAATGATTATTTGCTCGCCTTCTTTTTGAAAATATCTATAACTAACTATTTAATTCAAATTAATTTTTTGTTTTGAAAGATTTTTGGCGTAACACCTTCCATTTGCTTAAAAACCCGAATGAAATAATTGGTGTCCGAAAATCCTGTACTGAAAGCAGTTTCGCTTACAGAACTATTATGAATCAGCATTTCTTTCGCTCTCTTGATTCTCTCTTGAATGATGAATTCATTTGGTGAAATTCCCAATTCTTCTTTGAACATCTTGAAGAAATTCGATTTGCTGACATAAGCCATTTTTGCAATGGCATCAATCGATAATTTCTGATGTAGATTTTTCTTGATGTAATCTGCCACAAAACCAATTCTCGACTTGTTTTTCAAAGTATTTTTCTCAACCAGATTTCTCGCTTGGGTTTGCATTAATCTTATCAAAAGCTCTTTCAAAGCAAAATCCGCAATTACATCTTTATAAGAATTATCATCCATAGCAATTCTCATAATATTGTTGGTTGCAGAAGCCAAAGCTTTGCTGTTTAGGAGATAAAATTCATCCAAAGAAATGTTCCAGTGAGAAGAATCATCCACTTTTGTCGCATTAAAGTTAAGATGGTCTAATGACTGCTGAACAAATTCTGGATTCAAAGTCAAAGAAATACATTGTGAAGCGTCAATATCTGCGTCTGGGAAATCAATCACCATTGTTTCTCCGGGGGCGACCAAAACACTTTCTCCAGGCAGATATTCAAAGTAATTACTCTTATCTTGGAGCTTCATCCATTTCTTTCCTCTCAACATTCCTGTAAACGCAAGATGCTCAAAATGCAATTTCACATCATAAGCACTCTTATGTGTCTCATAGATACTGAATTCACAATTATTTAAACTGAACTTGGTTTGATTTTCCACCAAAGTATTCAGCTTATTTTCTTGTGTCAGATTAGGTTTGTTAAGATGAAAATGATTTGGATTCATTATTCAAGATTTTTATAACATCTTGTTTCTCAAATATAATAATTTTAGAAATACAGCCAAACATAATTTTTTCTTAATGAAATTATAAAGAATCTTAAAAGTAGGATTTTACTATTTTTTTGGAGAATTGTGCTATTCTGTTTGTTGATTATGGAATTAACTTAGCCTTAATCAAATGTTAACTGATTATTAATTACAAAACAAATATTATTATGAGCACAACAGCAGAACAAACACAGAACTCAACAACTTTAGCTTGGCCAGAGTTCAAAGCTAAGTATGATAATTACATTGGAGGCAAATTTGTTGCGTCCGCAGGCGGACAATATTTTGATGTTGTTTCTCCTATCAACGGGAAAGTTTTCACACAGGCAGCACATTCTAACAAAGAAGATTTGGAAGCAGCGGTTAATGCCGCAACAGAAGCTTTTAAAACTTGGAAAGACACGTCTCCAACAGAAAGAAGTATTATTCTAAACAAAATCGCTGATAGAATCGAAGAAAACCTTGAATACATCGCAACTGTAGAAACAATTGATAACGGAAAAGCAGTGAGAGAAACTTTGGCTGCGGATATTCCTTTGGCGATTGACCATTTCAGATACTTCGCATCCGTGATTAGAGCAGAAGAAGGTTCGCATAATGAATTGGATAAAGACACAGTTTCATTAATCGTTCACGAACCGCTTGGTGTAATTGCACAAATCATCCCTTGGAATTTCCCAATCCTAATGGCTGTTTGGAAACTCGCTCCGGCTTTGGCAGCAGGAAATTGCGTTGTTCTGAAACCGGCAGAGAGTACACCAATTTCTATTATGGTTTTAATGGAATTGATTGGAGATTTGCTTCCGGCAGGTGTTGTAAACATTGTTAATGGTTTCGGAGCAGAATTAGGAAGAGCTTTGGTAACTAATCCAAAAGTGAATAAAGCTGCTTTCACAGGTTCTACAGCTACAGGTCGTTTGGTAATGCAGTATGCGACGGAAAATATCATTCCTGTGACGTTGGAATTAGGAGGTAAATCGCCTAACATTTTCTTCAATTCAGTGATGGATGCAGATGATGAGTTCCTAGATAAAGCGATTGAAGGCGCAGTTCTTTTCGCTTTGAATCAAGGAGAAATTTGTACTTGCCCTTCAAGATTATTAGTTCAGGAAGATATTGCAGATGCTTTCATCGCAAAAGTAATCGAAAGAACCGAAGCTATTAAAGTCGGAAATCCATTAGACAAAACAGTAATGATGGGAGCACAGGCTTCTAAAATTCAAAAAGATAAAATTGAAGGTTACTTGAAACTCGGTAAAGAAGAAGGTGCAGAAGTGCTGACTGGTGGGGAAGCCAATCACATCGAAGGTCTGGAAGACGGTTACTACATCAAGCCAACCATTTTCAAAGGTAATAACAGAATGAGAATCTTCCAGGAAGAGATTTTCGGACCAGTTGTAGCGTTCACTACTTTCAAAGATGAGGCGGAAGCTTTAGAGATTGCAAACGATACAATTTATGGTCTTGGCGCTGGCGTTTGGACAAGAGATGCGCATCAGTTGTATCAGATTCCTCGTCACGTTCAGGCGGGTAGAGTTTGGGTCAATCAATATCACGCATATCCTGCTGGAGCGCCTTTCGGAGGTTACAAGCAGTCTGGAGTTGGTAGAGAAAATCACAAAATGATGCTAGACCATTACCGTCAAACCAAAAATATGTTGATATCCTATAACAAAAACAAATTAGGATTCTTCTAAGAATTAGTTGTGTTTTTTAAGGGCGTGCCCGCTTGCCTTGGCTAAGTCCAGGGCGGCGGTCGGGCTTTTCAGGGCTTCTCCGCCTCTGGCGGATCCGGTGCTGCATTTCATTTCGCACTTGCTCGTTCCTCACAACCCTTACAATCCCTCACGCAAATGACACATTGATAGAAATTTGGAACATCAAATAACAATAAAAACAATAATAATTAACCATTTTAAAAAGTAAATTATGATTCCAAAAACAATGAAAGCGGCAGTTGTACAAGGTTACGGACAGCCATTGAAAATTATGGAAGTTCCGGTAAAAACTCCCGGACGCTATGAAGTATTAGTAAAAGTAATTGCCTGTGGCGTTTGCCACACCGATTTACACGCTGTAGATGGTGACTGGCCAGCAAAACCAAAAATGCCATTGATTCCAGGACACGAAAGTGTGGGGATTGTGGTAGCCTGCGGACCGGAAGCTCAGGTAAAAGAAGGCGATGCAGTAGGTGTTCCTTGGTTGTATTCGGCGTGTGGATGCTGCGATTATTGTATCACAGGATGGGAAACATTGTGTGAAGCTCAGCAAAATGGAGGTTACAGCGTAGATGGAGGATTTGCAGAATATGTAATTGCAGATTCCAGATATGTTGGACATTTGAAAGATAATGTCAACTTTTTGGAAATCGCTCCGATTCTTTGCGCTGGTGTAACAGTTTACAAAGGTCTTAAAGAAACCGAAACAAAACCGGGTGAATGGGTTGCCATTTCTGGAATCGGTGGGTTGGGACATGTTGCGGTTCAGTATGCAAAAGCGATGGGAATGCACGTTGCTGCGATAGATGTTGCTGATGATAAGTTGGAATTAGCGAAAAAACTAGGTGCGGATTTGGTTGTGAACGCAAAAGAAACCGACCCGGGAACTTATCTTCACAAAGAAGTTGGAGGAATGCACGGTGCATTGATTACCGCTGTTTCTCCAATTGCTTTCAAGCAGGGGATAGATGTTCTCAGAAGAAAGGGTACGATTGCACTCAATGGTCTGCCACCAGGTTCTTTTGAACTTCCGATTTTTGAAACGGTTCTTAAGAGAATTACAGTGAGAGGTTCTATTGTTGGAACCAGAAAAGACCTTCAGGAAGCGCTTGATTTTGCGAACGAAGGTTTGGTGAAAGCAACCGTAACTTCTGCAAAACTGGAGGATATCAACGATGTTTTTGATAAGATGAAGGCTGGACAAATCGACGGACGTATCGTTCTGGACATCGCTGGACAAAATTAATTTATTGTTATTTGAGTTTTAAGCCCGGCAGATTTTGTTTGTCGGGTTTTTGTTAACTTTATTAAAAATGAAATTTATCACAAAGGCACAAAGCTTACATTATAATGACTGAGTTTTTAAGGCACCAAGTTTTTAACTTCGTTAATATTAAAAAATCTTTGATTTTTTTAGTGCCTTGAAACAAGTTTAAAATAAATTAATCTTTGTGCCTTTGTGTTTAAATCATTAATTTAAAAATATAGAATATGGAAATCAAAGATAAAATCTCAAGACTTTCTGTGACGGAAAAAGCTTTGGAAGTCATCTGGGAACTGGAAAAGAAACACGGCGAACTGATGTTTTATCAGGCAGGTGGCTGTTGTGAAGGAACTCAACCACAATGTTTCGAAAAAGGTGGTTATTTCCCAAGAATGAATGACGCAATGATCGGAACTATCAACGGTCACGAGTTCTGGATAGACCGCGACCTGTTCGAATATTGGAAATACTCCCACTTCACCTTGGATGTTTTGGATGGCTGGGGACCTGGTGGATTTTCTCTGGAAACGCCTTTGGGTAAAACATTTAAAGTTCAGTATACATTATTTACCCCAGAAGAGTTACAAAATCTGGAACCAGTGAAGCGGAGTGAATAGTTTGCTAAAGATTTGGGAAGCCACGAAGTGGCGAAATGTTGGTAGAAAAACCTAAGTTAATTTCAAGGTGCGAAGCACCGACATCTAAAAAATCTTGCGAATTGCTAACTAGCCCCGATGCGCATGGCATACTTTTTTGTTTTCTGATTGTCATTTCAATCGGATTGACAAACTTTATGAAAACAAAAAAGATATAGTCCTTCGACAAGCTCAGGATAAATTACCAGCGGGAATTGCTCCTAAAAAAATAAATATTTAGCAATCGACGAAGTCAAACAGTTCCAAATATTTATTATTAACTAGCTGTTCAACGAAGTCAATAAGCTCCTAAAAAATTTATGCAGTTTCGGTTTTTACAAACTTCGAGACAATCATTGATGCGAGAATGTTTCCGACGGAATTGAGAACGGTTGCTAAAGGGTCAACCAAAGTTCCGATTATGATGACTGCAGGAACTACATCGGGCGGAATTTTGTAAACCGAAATCATTAGCATTTCTCCGATATAACCACCATTCGGGATTCCGCCAGCCACTGCGCTTACGAAAACAGTGATTCCGAGAGCCATTATTAGATTCATTGGTTCGAAAAAATTCCAGCCAAGTAATTGAAAAGCGACATAAATCTTGATAATCGATGAAATCGACGAACCGTTTTTGTGAATTGTAGTTCCAATCGGAATTACAACATTAGCGATGGACGCAGGTACGCCCATTCTTTTCGCAGACTCTATCGCAACAGGCATTGTGGCTAAACTACTGCAAGTGCTAATCGCTGTTGCTGTTGGTAGAAGACTTTCTTTCCAAAATGCTTTTACGCCGTTCCCTCCTTTCCAAATGAAAGCGTAGAGACTGAAAAATATAATGAAATAAATAGTTCCGGCAATATAATACAATCCCAAAGGTTTAGCATAAAATCCGAAAAGCTGAGGTCCAATAGTCCCAACTTGATAAGCGAAGTAAGCACCTAATCCAATTGGCGCAATTTTCATTATTAATAACAAAAGTTGTTTCATTACCTCATTGCCAGAAAGGATGAAGTTTTGGAACAGTTTTCCTTTTTCTCCCGACTTTCTGATGGATATTCCGACTAAAAAAGAGAAGACCAACAAGGCTAGCATATTTTGTCTCGAAAACAAATGGTAAAACTCGCTGACGGTGAAGAATCCTACAATTTGGTCATTGATATTGGCATTATTCTGAAGATTTTCTGAGATAGTTTCGCTGATGTTTTTCGGCGTTTCGGTAGGGAAGAAGTAAACCATTATGATACAAAACGTGGCCGAAATCAAAATGAAACTCAAGAAAGTCAATGCCATTGTTCCGATGATTTTGCCTAATTGATTTTGCTGCTCGATGCCGGAAATGGCGGAAACAATCGCAAAAAACACTAATGGAATAACGGTTACAAATAACAAATTCAGGAAAATGTCGCCAATTGGTTTTAGATAAGTTACAAAATCAGGTGCAAAAATCCCGACAAGGCTTCCGATGAAAATCCCGATGAGAAGCAGAATAATGTTGCTATAGTTGTTCCAGAAAGATGATTTCATTCTCTCAATTTTAACCAAAGATAAAATAAAACCATATAGTGACATAAAAGTAAATCAAATTTTAGAAGAAAAAAATAGTTGTGTAATTTCCAAATTAAATCTTAAAAAAAACTATGTGTCTATGTGGTTGAAAATCTAAAATATTAACGAAATTTGTCTTTATGAAAACAGCAGTTCTGATTACTATTGGTGATGAAATCCTTTCGGGAAATACCGTTGATACCAATTCCAATTTTATTGCAACACAACTCAAAGAAATTGGGATAAAAGTGCTTTCTATTTTTACAATTCCGGATGAGGAACAAGCGATTGTTTCTACTTTGGGGAAAGCTTTTGAAATGGCTGATGTTGTTTTTACAACAGGTGGATTGGGACCAACAAAAGACGATATCACCAAAAAAGCCTACGCTGAATTCTTTGAAGATGAAATGATTTTCTCTGACGAAATCTATGAACATCTCAGAACTTACCTCGAAAAAAGAAACCGACTTTGGATTTTGGAACATAACAAAGACCAGGCAATGGTTCTGTCCAAAGCAAATATTTTCCTAAACTATTTTGGAACGGCGCCGTGTATGATTTTGGAAAAAAACGGAACTTATTGTTTCAGTTTGCCGGGTGTTCCGTACGAAGTAAAACCTTTGGTAAAAGATCAGATTATTCCGTTCCTGAAAGAAAAATTATCGCTTGACCACATCGTAACCAGAATTGTTTCTGTGGTTGATATTCCTGAAAGTATTTTGTCAGAAACGATTGAAGAATGGGAATTGGCTTTACCAAAATACATTAGTTTATCTTACTTGCCAGTTGGAACAAGAGTGAAGTTAAGATTAACAGCGTCTGGAACTTCTCAACAATTACTGAATGCAGAACTGGAAAACGAAATCACAAAATTATTTCCACTAATTGGAGAAAATATCATTGCTACGCACGAAGATAAAATTGAAAAAATTCTTGGCGAAATTTTATCCGACAAAAAACTGACCATCTCAGTTGCGGAAAGTTGTACTGGTGGAGAATTGGCACATTTGATTACGTCCGTTTCCGGAAGCTCCAATTATTTTCTGGGAAGCGTTGTAACATATGCAACTCAAAAGAAAATCGATCTTTTGAATGTTAATCCGAAAACTGTTGAAGAATTCACAGTGGTGAGTGAACAAGTTGCATCAGAAATGGCGATTGGCTGTCAGAATTTATTCAAAACCAATATTGCAGTTTCTACAACTGGCGTTGCTGGTCCATCAAAAGGCGAAGATGGAAAAGATATTGGAACGGTTTTCTATACGATAAGAATTGGAAATGAAGAAGTAACTTCGAAGTTATTTTTGCCACATTTGGAAAGGCTTGATTTTATGAACTTTGTCTCGCAAAAAGTCATTCAAGATATTGTTTCACTATTGATTAAAAAATAAAAAAGACAGCTCAAAAGGCTGTCTTTCTAACTCTAATATCTAAAGTCTAACTTTTCTATTGTAGAATTTCTTTCAAGAACATTAATGTGTGATTCCACGCACGTTTTGCCATTACTTCGTTATAATCTGGAGCTTCTTGATTGGTAAAGGTGTGGGTTGTATTAGCGTAAGTAATAATTTGCCAATCCGCTTTGCCATCGTTCATTTCTTTTACAAAAGCATCGTAATGGACTTGAGGAACACTTCTGTCATTAGCAGGATGTTCTACCAAAACTTTAGTTGTAATTGGATTATTTGGTCTTTCAGAATCCTTATACAATCCACCGTGAATCGAGATTACACCAACAACAGGTAGATTTCCTCTTGCAGCTTCCAAAGCTCCTGTTCCTCCAAAGCAGTAACCAATAACTGCAATTTTATCCACATTGGCACCCGCTTTTTTTAATTCTTCCAAAGCAAGCGAAATTCTCTTTTGGTAAAGATTAAAATTTTTCTTATAAGTATTGGCTAGTCTAGCCGCATTTTCATTACCTGCCGGAAGATTGCCTTCTCCATAAATATCTGCAATAAAAGCGATGTAACCTTGTTTTTGTAATTCGAGAGCTGCATTTTTGGCTTCTTCGTCAATGCCTTTCCAAGCGGGTAAAATCAAAACGCCAGGAAGTTTTTTTCCAGAATTAGATGTTACCATTCCTAATAGTTTTTGTTCGCCATCTTTATAAGAGACTGTTTTCAGTTTTTGAGCAAATGCTATTTGAATTCCTAAGAAAAGACTTAATAATGTGATTGAAATTTTCATAAAGAATGATTTTATTATTGGTTTGTATTGGATTTTATAGTTTTGAATAAGTTCATCAAAAATACAAAAATACTGAAAACAACAAGCTGTAAACCGACATAATACCAACCTCCCGATTCCCAGCATTTCAAACCAATAAAAGTTCCGATGGCTCCGCCAGCAAAATAAGAAGTCATATAAATCGTATTGATTCTGCTGTTCGCTTTTTGGTCTAATCTGTAAATCAAAGCAACATTCGTCACTTGAATAGATTGAACGCCGACGTCGATAAAAATTACAGCCAAAATAATTGATATTAAATAATGGGGGAACAGAAAGATAATAACCGAACCTGCTAATAAAATAATACTTGCAATCAGTTGAGTCTTGCCAGAACCTCCTTTGTCAGAAGCTTTACCAATCATTGGTGCAACTAATGCGCCTGCAATTCCCAGCATTCCGAAAAGCCCAATGGTATCAGAACTATAATTGTAAGGTTTTTCTACCAAAAGGAATGTCAGCGTTGTCCAGAATGAGCAAAAAATGGAAAATGCAATTCCTCCCATTAAGGCTAATAATCTCAGCTGTGGAAATCGTTTTAACTGATAAAATGAGGATGAAATTAATTTAAAATAAGAGTCTTTGAATGTGGGTTTTACACTCGGTAATTTGAAATAGACAAAAGCTAAAGAAAAAATCGAAAACACAGCCGAGATATAATAGACCATTTTCCAATTGCTCCATTCGGAAATATAACCACTGAAAACTCTTGCCATCAAGATTCCGACAAGAATTCCTGTGAAAATAATCCCGACGTTTTTTCCTTTTTCGTTCCCAGATAATTCGGCTGCCATTGGTAAGATGACTTGTGCTGCAACAGCGGTCAAGCCTAACAGTAAACTGAATAAAAATATGAAATTATAATTGGAAACCATTCCGATTCCTGCTAAAATACAGAATAAAATGGCTAATAAAATCAGGATTAATTTTTTACGATTGACTTTATCTCCTAATGGAACCAAGGTCAGCAATCCTGCTCCGTAACCAACTTGTCCCAAACCGACCATAATTCCCATTTTGCTTTCGGACACGTTGAAAGTCTCTGCAATTTGATGCAGAATTGGCTGTGCGTAATAGATATTTGAAACACAAATTCCTGCTACGACAGCCATTCCGAGAACCTGAACTTTACTCAGTTTCGATTGTTCTTCTATCATTGATTATTTTGAAGCTTGATTAAGAATTTCCAAATCTTCCGAATCCAGCTGTAATTTCGGAGCGTCGAAAATTGTCTGCAATTGTCTTTCACTTGTTGCACTTACAATTGGCGCAGTAATTAATGGATTAGCTATAAGCCAAGCCAAAGCAACCGTTGCAGGCTGAGATTGGTGCTTTTCGGAAATTTTATCCAATGCTGCTAAAACCGCTTTACCTTTATCATCAAAATATTTTTTGATTCCGCCACCTCTTGCTGTGTTTTCAAAATCAGCTTCAGTTCTATATTTTCCCGTTAAGAAACCTGCTGCCAAAGACCAATATGGAAATGCGCTTAATCCGAATTTTTCAACTAATGGCGCATATTCTGTCTCAAATTTTTCTCTTTCTACTAAATTATAGTGTGGCTGTAGAGCGACATATTTTGGGAAATTATTTTTTTCAGCGACTTCAAAAGATTCAATCAATCTTTCTGGGGAAACATTGGAAGCTGCGATGTATCTTACTTTTCCAGCTTTTACGATTTCGTCATAAGCCGATAAAGTTTCCTCCACAGGCGTTTTGGTATCATCAAAGTGGGTGTAATACAAATCGATATGGTCTGTTCCAAGACGTTTCAAAGATTCATCAACAGATTTCAGAATATGTTTTTTACTGATGTCAAATCCGTGTTCTTGGGTTTCAGAACCTACTTTTGTAGCCAATACAATATCCTGACGGTTTTTTCTTTCCTTCATCCATTTTCCGATGATTTCTTCAGATTGTCCGCCTTTTCCGTTCACCCACCAAGAATAAGTGTCGGCTGTATCAATAAAATTGAATCCGCCTTCTGTGAATTTATTCAGAATATTGAATGATTCTTTTTCATCCAAAGTCCATCCAAAAACATTACCTCCAAAATTGATTGGAGCGATTTCTAAGTCTGTATTTTTAATTGTTACTTTTTTCATTATTAATAATTTATAGTTTTAAAAATTCTTTGACAGGTTTGATGAATTGGTCAAAAACTTCGATGTGCGGAAGATGTCCTACATTCTCGATTTCTACCAATTTCGAACCTTTTATTTTTTGTTGAGTTGCTTTTCCCAATAAGTCATATCTTCCCATCGTTTCAGCTATTTTCGGGTCTTTCACATTAGCTTTTCCGATTGCAGTTCTGTCTCTTGTTCCGATGATTAATAAGGTTGGAACATTCAGATTTTGGAATTCATAAACAACGGGCTGTGTGAAAATCATATCCGAAGTTTTTGCATTGACGAGAGCTACTTTCGGATAATCCGAAGCCTTTGTCCAACCTGTTAGAAGATAAACCCATTCGTCATATTCTGGTTTCCATTTGTTGTCGTAATAAAAATTGTTTTGATATTTTTTGGTTGATTCGTAATCAGCTTTCAATTCTGTTTGATAATTCTGGTCGATAGAACCGTAAGGCGCAACCAATTTCCAATCTTCCAGTCCGATTGGGTTTTCAAGGATTAATTTTTCAACCGTTTCCGGATACATTAATGTAAATCTTGTCGCCAACATCCCACCCATCGAATGTCCAAGAAGATAAATTTTATCCAAATTCAACTCATCCAAAATCGCTTTCGTATTCTGAGCCAATTGCTGAAAACTGAATTGGTATTCTGTAGGTTTTGATGATTTACCAAATCCAATTTGGTCAGGAACAATCACTCGATAGCCTTCTTTTATCAAAGCTTCAATCGTCGTTTTCCAATAAGCTCCATTGAAGTTTTTTCCGTGAAGCAGAACAACCGTCTTTCCGTTTTGCTTTTCTGGTTTGATGTCCATATAAGTCATTTTCAAATCCTGATTCTGGCTTTTGAAATCAAGAAAATGAACAGCGTAAGGATATTGGTAATTGGTCAGCATAATATCCAAAACTGGGCGATTCTGAGCCGATAAATAATTAATGGATAAAATTAAAAATGTTATTATTTTTAAGAATTTCATATTTTATTTTTAGAAATTAATGATTAGAAACAGGCTTATATTTTTCATAAAACCAAAGCAATCCACCCAAATAAACTGAATGCAATAATTGTGCTTCTATCGCACTCCAATTCTCGATGGATGCACTTCCCAATATTAAAATACTCATTAAAACTAATCCTGAATAAATCGTGTATTTAGTTTTAAATCCAATTAATAATAACAATCCAATCAGAAATTCTGCAATTGGCAGAAAATAACTGAAAGGTATAATCATAAAACTTGGAATTGCAGATTTTTCCATTGATGTTACCATCCAATTGCTGAACATTTCAAGCTTCGGAAGTCTTACCAATCCGTGACCTAACAAGGAAATGGCGATTGGCAATCTCAAAAAGAAATAAGTCGTTTTGAAGTCTTTCATAATTACTGACTTTTCAATTTCTTCATAAATTCCAAGATAGCTGGTCTAAGTTCTTCGAATAGAGGATGTTGTTTGTTCTTCAACATTACTTCTGTGAATAACTTCAATCCTAAAGAAAATTCCTGTGCTGTATTGTCATCTTCGAATATTTTCTTTGATTTTATCACTTCAAAAATATTAAACAAATCATCGTGATTATCAAACTCGAAACTTAAATTTTTTGTGCCTTCAGAACCGTCTTTCAGTTTTATTTCTTTCAAATCTAATTGATAAGAATTATTTCTTTTTTCAATCATTAAAAAGCATTGACTAATTCATTAATACTTTCGATTTCTTCTTTTGAAAGACTGATTTCAATCGCTTTTGCATTTTGAACGGCTTGTTCTGCATTTCGCGCGCCGACTAAGGCAATTGTAATTCCTGTTCTTTCTATTGTCCAACGCAAAACCAATTGTCCCAAAGTGGCGTTGTGTTTTTCCGCAATTGGTTTGATTTTATCTAAAAGTGCATTCGTTTTTTCAATAAACTCAGGCTGAAAATGTGGGAGTTTTGCTCTGTGGTCACCCTCTTGGAATTTGTAATCAGAAGTAATCTTTCCTGTTAGCAAGCCTCTTTCCAAAGGACTGTAAGCCAAAATAGATTTGTTATTTTCGATGCAATAAGGAACAGTTTCTTCCTCAATCCCACGATTCACCATACTAAACGGAATTTGATTGGAAACCAAATTCAACGTTTTTGCAGCTTCTGCCATTTGCTTCGCATTGTAATTGCAAACACCGGCAAAACGAACTTTTCCTTGTTCAATTAATTTTGAAACGGCTTCGAAAGTTTCATCAATCGGCGTTGTAGAATCTGGCCAGTGGATTTGATACAAATCGATGTAATCCGTTCCCAGACGTTTCAAACTTTGTTCGCATTCGTTGATGATGCTGTCTTTTCCGGCATATTTGTAAACATCGATATCTTGTCCGTCGTTATTTTGGCTGTGCATCGCAAAATCGCCTTTTGCCAAATCCCAACGCATCCCAAATTTGGTCAAAATCTGAACTTTATCACGGGAAATTCCTTTAATTGCTTCACCAACGATTTCTTCACTTGTTCCTTGTCCGTAGATTGGAGCTGTATCAATAGAAGTTACGCCAACGTCATAAGATGCTTTTATCGCTTCGATAGCTTCGTTTCTGTCTGTGCTTCCCCACATCCAGCCACCGGCAGCCCAAGCTCCGAAAGTGATTGCTGAAACTTCTAAATCGCTGCTGCCTAATTTTCTATATTCCATTTTGTTGATTGATTTTATGATTGAATTTAAAATTGCCTTTATCAAGCTTTACAAATTTCGTTTTTTGAGTTGTGAAATAGGATGTAATATTTTGATAGATTATTGTAAATTTGTGATATGAAGAGAAAGCAATTTAATCCGTTGGAAATCGATTCTTTTGATGTGGAAGAATATCCTTTGCCTCGACACAGTCATACTTATTACGAATTGGTTTATATCTTCAAAGGTTGTGGTAATCATCATCTCAATCATTTGGTAATGCCTTACAAAGCTGGAGATTTGTATCTGATTTCTCCCGAAGATGAGCATTATTTCGATATCAAAAAACAAACGAAATTTGCTTTTATCAAATTCAATGACAGTTTTTTCGAGAGCAACAAACATCTTGCGCCGGACACTTTGATGACAGCTTCTCCGATTGATATTATGCGAAACTCAATGTTGAAAGAGATAAAACTCTGTTTTGATGAACCTTGCAAAACGATTCTCAGAAAAACGGTAGAAAATATTGTGGATTATGATAAAATCTGCGATGTGACGACTTCTCCGATTATGTTTTTCCAAGTCTTGTCATTATTTGGATTGATTCGCGAGGCTTCTGCTAAACTGAATGTCAGAATTGATAATGGCGTTCCGAGTCAGGAAGATTTGATTTCATATATTCATCAGAATATTTATCGTCCGGAAATGATTAGAATCAAAACGATTGCGTTGCATTTCAATATTTCACCGACTTATTTCAGTGCTTATTTTAAACGGAATTTCGAGATGTCTTATCGCAATTACATCAATAATTACAGATTGGCTTTAATTGAAAAACGAGTAGAATCTGGTCAGAACACCATCAAGCAGATTGCTTATGAGTTTGGATTTACGGATGAAAGTCATCTTTCGCATTATTTCAAAAATAAGAAAAGCAAAACGCTGGGATCTTATAAAGTAAAGAGTAAGATTGGAATTTCAATGAATTAATTCCATTATCTTTTGGATTTCATTGCCTTAACTTTTTTCACAGAATCATCTTTCAACAACTGCTGATATTCTTCCGACTCCACAGGAATCAATTTAACTTTCGAATCCTGATTATGAAAAATCCCAAATCCACTTTTCTTAGCTAAAGGCGAAGTCCGCAAACAAGCTTGCCCTTTGGAAAAATAGTTTTGTTTTTCTTCTTCCAATTCTGAGGATGAGATATCATTTCGTTCCGCAAAAATTTCGAAGAGCAGCTCGTCGGAAGTATATTTCAGAGGATGTTTGGAAAGTTTCTCGTATTGGTAATTGGCAATAGTTTTTTTATCATTTTTCGCAACCGGAATTACCGATGCAGAAACAGGAGAATCTTCCGCGATTTCTATCAATGTGTTGGTGTAATTGGTTGTGTGGGTTTTCATTGAAGTGATTTTTAAGTCAGGAGTTTCTTTAAATCTTCTCTTAGTGATATATGTTTATATAAAACGGGAACATTCAACTTGAAATTTTCTTTGATTACTGTAATATAAACATCACTGTTGTCAAGTAATATTATCCTCGAAGTTTGATAATTAGGATTGAAGTAAAAATCATTTTCTTCGTTGTAAATTAAAATGTTTAAAGCATTTCTATATCTTTCATAACTGTTCTGCTCAAAATATTCAGTGATGACTTTTCTGTTTTTTTCCTGAGTATAATTGCTTTTTAATTTAATTAATTTCTTTTCAGTTGCTTTCCGGTAAATTACATATAAACAAAATATTGTTCCAAGAAATAAAAGATAATATTCAAATCCTGTTTTTGAGAAATCTCGATCAGGGTCAAAAAAAACTAAAAAAGGTAAAATAGCTCCCCAAAGAAAGAAAATGTATATAGTTATTTTATCAAAAATATCTAGCCAACTTTCTTTATAAATTAGTTTTTTTTTCTCAATACTTTCTTTTATGTCTAGATTTTTTATTTGACGCATTTTTGACGTTTAAAATTATGCTAAAACTTTCTCTTTAACATTAGACCTAACCAACCACAACCCAACAAAAGTCAAAAATCCATTCAGGATAATCAGTTCCACACCAATTCTGTAATCCGTGTTATTCGTTACTAGATAATTAATCAGATAAGTCGCAATCGGTGCTAAAATCGTCACGGCTAAAATGGAATATTTCTTTGTGATTTGATATTTCGTCAAGATTCCGAAAGCAAATAATCCCAACAACGGACCATAAGTATAACCTGCGATTTCCATTATCAGATAAACAATCGATTTATCATTGATGGCTTTGAAAACCATTATCAACGCAAAGAAAATCACTGTGAAAGTCAAATGAACTTTCATTCTCAGATGTTTCTTTTGTTTCTCGGTTTTTTGTTGGTCTTCGTTCAGATTTAAAAGATCCACACAGTAAGAACTCGTAACCGCCGTCAAAGCACCATCAGCAGAAGGAAACAAAGCCGAAATCAAACCGATGATGAAAATCACAGAAAGCGCCATCGGGAAATGTCCTTGCAGCGATAGAGCTGGGAACAGGTCGTCACCTATTATATTTTTGATTTGACCAGCAGAATCCTTGAAGCCAAAAGTATTCGTAATCACTTCTTTTCCGTCAACCATAGTCGAGATTTGTCCGTAATCTGCGCCGTGTTGCATCGCAAAAAGGTAAAGCAAACCTCCTAAAAATAAGAACGCCAGATTCACGAAAAGCAAAGTTCCCGCAAACGTCAGCATATTCTTTTTCGAGTTTTTCAGGTTGTCAACAGAGATATTTTTCTGCATCATTTCTTGGTCAAGACCGGTCATTGCAATCGTAATGAACATCCCGCCCAGAATCGTTTTCAGGAAAAATGTTTTAGAATTCACATCCGTATTGATAAAATGCGTGAATTGCTTCTGCTCCAGAATCGTGAAAGCTTCTCCAAAAGACAGATTAAGATTTGATAAAATATAAACAATGCAGGCAATCAAGCTGATAATCATAAACGAAGTCTGCAAAGTATCTGTAATCACAATCGTTTTCACACCGCCTTCAAACGTATAAAGCAGAATCATCAAAAGCAACACAAAAGCCGTTACCCAAAACGGAACGCCAAGACTTTCAAGCAAGAAAATCTGAAGAATATTTACCACCAGATATAACCTCGCCGTCGCTCCAATCGCTCTCGAAATAATGAAAAACACAGAACCGATTTTATGCGCCTCTACATTGAAACGTTTTCCCAAATAAGTGTAAATAGAGGTCAGATTCATCCGGTAATAGAGTGGGAGCAGAATCCCCGCAACGATGAAGTAACCGATGAAAAACCCAATCACCATCATATAATATTCGAAACCGCCAAACGGATTTTCGCCACCCAGCAGTTTTCCCACTGTTCCCGGAACCGAAATAAAAGTCACGCCGGAAAGTGATGTCCCAATCATCCCAAATGCCACCAGCCACCATTTACTTTTCTTGTTTCCGATGAAAAAAGACTGGTTGTCCGAGTTACGGCTTGTAAAATAAGAGATGACCAAAAGCCCGATAAAATAGGCAAAAACGAATAATAGTAAAACAGTTCCCGGATTCATTGTTCAAATTTGAGTTGAACAAAAATAGTTTTTTTTATGAATAAAGCTTTTATTAACCTACATCAATTAATTAAAACCTTTTAAGCATCTAACTTTGTGGTATTAATAAATAAAAAAAACAATTCATTATGAAAAAGTTATTCTTATCGTTTTTATTTGCAACAATCAGTATTTTAGGATTTTCGCAAACTACTTGGAATGTTGATCCAATGCATTCTTCTTTCAATTTTAACATCAAACACATGGGAATTAGCTTTGTACAAGGGCGTTTTGATAAGTTTGAAGGAAAAGTTGTAACGACTGCTGATGATCTTAGCAATGCAAAATTTGATTTTACTGTTAATACAACTTCTGTTAACACGGGTGTTGAGATGCGTGATAATCACTTGAAATCTGCTGATTTTTTTGATGCAGAAAAATTTCCTGCAATGAAATTTGAAAGTACTTCTATCAAAAAATTAAAAGGAAATACTTATCAGTTGACAGGTAAGTTAACAATCAAAAATGTTACAAAACCAGTTACTGTAACTGCTGTTTATGGTGGTAAGAACAAAGATCAGCAAGGAAATGAGAAATTAGGTTTCCAGACTACTTTCAAAGTTAACAGATTAGATTATAATATCAGTTATGATCCAACAGGCGCAGGTGTTGCAAAAGATGTGGATGTTGCTGTATATGTAGAGTTTGTTAAAAGCAAATAATTAAATTTATAGTCCATATTCCAAAATAGCAAAAAGCTTTCCCCATTATGGAGAAAGCTTTTTGTTATTTTATCATTTTTTTAGTGATCCAAAAAATTAAAAAAGCTGTAACCGATAAAATAGCAAACGAACCTATCCAAAGACTATCAAACCCAAAGTGGCTCACAACATAAGTCCCCAAAAACGGTGTGAAAATAAATGAAAACGAAAATGAAATTCCGTTAAGTCCCATATAAGCACCTTTGTTTCCTCTTTCAGCACGCAAAGCCGTAATGGTTGACATAAACGGTAGAACCCAAATCTCCGCAATAGATAATATAGACATCGATAACAAAAGCAACGGGATGTTACTTCCAAAAAGTAGCAGCAGATAAGAAACACCGGACATTATAATCCCAATAGATAAGATTTGCGGAATCTTCAAAACCCGTTCTGCAAGACTTACCAAAGGCATCTCCAATAAAACGATAATGAAGCCGCTATAACCTAAAATAAAACCGATGGTGCTTTGATCCAGCTTCGCAACATCCTTATAAAACAACGGGATTGTATTGAAAAACTGGAAGAAACAAACAGCAAAAACCGCACACAGAAAACTGTAAAGCAAAAATGGATAATCTTTGTAAGGTGATTTGGTAACTGTCTTTTCAATGGGTTTTGTAGGTTCTAATTTCTTTTTCTCTCGGAAGATTTTATTGCGTCTTCGGAAAAATATAACGTAGATAATTCCTGCAGTCACAGCCCCGATTGCATTAACAATGAAAAGGAAATTATAAGAAATTCCCGACAAGATTCCGCCCAAAGCAGGACCAATTGAAAAGCCTAGATTAACCGCCATTCTGTTGAGAGAAAAAGCTTTAGTCAGATTCTCAGGTCTTGCATATTTTGTAATCGCCACCGAGTTCGCGGGACGAAAAGTATCACTGATGGTACTTTGTAGAAAAATTAATAAAGCCATCATTTCCACACTTGAAAAAAATGGCATAATGATAAATATCGGCGCACTTAGAAACAAACTCCAACTTTGGATATAATATTCCCCGAATTTATCAGTCAAAAATCCTCCCAACCAAGAACCTAACACGGAACCGATTCCGTAAAAACTCAACACAATCCCTGTATTTTCCAAGGAAAACTTCAAATAGTCTGTCATATAAACACCTAAAAACGGCAAAACCATCGAACCAGAACGGTTGATGAGCATCACGATAGACAACATCCAGGCTTCTCTGGAAAGTCCTTTGAAAGTGTTGATATAAGAATTGAAAAGTTTCATTTTGTATAAATGCAAAAATATCTTTTTTGTTGGGTTAAAAGAAAAAAAACCAATCTTGATCAGATTGGTTTTAAAAATTTATTGTGTTATTAACTAAGGCATTTTGAAACCTCTTGTAGTAATTCTTCCGTAACTATCCACATATTTTACCTGAACATTTCCTTTGTATCCGTTCAATATTTTTTCTACGTCTTTTTGTGAATTAACCGGTTTTCCGTTGATTTCCATCACAATAAAATTATCAACCACACCTATTTTGTCCATTTCTCCACCTTCTGCTACATTTTTTGCAAGTACGCCACTTTCCAGGCCATAATCTGTTTTTACTCTGTCACTCAAAGGTTCGAACTCGGATCCAATTTTCTCAGTCACAGTCAAATCCTCTCTGCTTCTAGAAGAAGTTCCACCTTTTTGATCTTTTAGGGTAACAGTTACAGTATTTGGTTTACCATTTCGGGAGTAAGTTACATTCACTTTATCGCCAGGTCTTCTACTTCCAATTGCTAATGAAAGGTCGGAGAATCCGGAAATATCTGTATTGTCAATTTTTGTAATAATATCACCAACTTGGATTCCAGCATCCTCAGCACCACTTTTTTTGGTGATTTCTGTAACGTATATTCCGTCACCAGCTTTCAGATTTTTCTTTTCTTTTTGGTTGTACGCTGCAACTTGCATATCGTTGGACAAATCAAGACTTCCTACACCAAGAAAACCTCTCTGTACCAATCCAAATTTCTTGATATCTTCAACAATTTTTCTAGCTAAATTGGATGGAACAGCAAATCCATAACCTTCATAATATCCTGTTTTGGACTGAATTGCAGTGTTGATTCCAATCAAATCTCCATTCACATTCACCAAAGCACCACCACTGTTTCCAGGATTAATGGCCGCATCTGTTTGGATGAAACTTTCAATTGGTGTTCTGGATTGTTGGCTGAGAATATCAATGCTTCTTCCTTTTGCAGAAACAATTCCGGCTGTTACTGTAGAATTTAATCCAAGAGGATTTCCTACCGCCAACACCCATTGTCCAACTTCTACCATATCAGAATTGGCAAAATTGAGATAAGGCAAACCTTTTTCCTCAATTTTCAGAAGTGAAATATCTGTATTTGGGTCTGTTCCAACTAGGGTTGCTATATATGATTTTTTGTTACTAAGAACTACTTCCAGCTTGTTGGCACCAGCTACTACGTGATTATTGGAGATGATGTAACCGTCTGGTGAAATAATAACACCGGAACCTAAGCCAGAGGGCATGTTTTTAGGAGTCTGTTGCTGTTGTCTTTGCTGACCGCCGCCAAAAGGATTTCCGAAGAAAAAATCAAACATATCCTGATCAGGCATCCTTTGTGCAGATCTGTCCTGATAATTTTTAATGGTAACAACTGCTGGAACAGTCGTTTTGGAAGCTTTTACAAAATCATCTCCAACTGCAGATCCCATTCCTACAAAAGCAGAATTCTTAGATGCTTTCGTAAAATACTCAAAATCTTCTGTATTATTTTCGTGGCTGAAATATTGACTAGCTCCGAACACTGTTGCTCCAGAGATAACTCCTGTCAATGCAAATGGCATTAGTTTTTTTAATGTATTCTTCATTTTAATATTCATTTCTTATTTGAGATTTTTGTTAGACAAATTTAATGCTAAATTAGTATGAACTAAAAACTTAGTGTTACACTTTTAACGAAGTTTAACCATATTTAAAAAATTATTAATAAAATCATTGATTTGATTAAGATAATAAGATGGATTAAATTATTGATAATTATTAAAAAGTGTTTGTTTTATTATGTTGATAATCAGTTTGATTTGAATTTTTTTATTGGATTGAACTTCCTATAAAACTTCGTAGTGACTTTTTGTCATATTCTGTTTGTCATCATTTCCAATTTAATTTCTTTCGGAACCATTTCTTAAAATTTGAATAAAACTCTTTGGCAAAACTTTTGTTTTCTATACCGAAAATGAAAGAATATGAATAACAATGTAAAAATAGCTTTAGGAATTATCGCAGGCGGAAGTTTGGTTTTGGCAACTCAGTTACTGAAATCCAAAAAGACTAAAAAGAAAATTTTTAAAGCACCAGACGGCAATTCTTATAAAGAAAATCAATTGTATAGAAATGCGCACGGAGAAATTTTCCAAAACGGAAAACAGTTACATTTTGAAACGCCCGAATTCCTGTCGGAAGCTGATCAATCTTTAGATTCTAATTATGGTAATGATTATTTTTCGAGAAGTCATCAAACTGTTCCTAGAAACATCAATTATCATCAAAAAGGGGTAAGACATCATTGATTTTCTAAGTTTCAAAAAGTATTTTAAATAATAATTAACCAAAAAAAATAAATTATGGAATCTGAGAATATAGTAGAAAGACTTACCAAATATGGTTTTGACAACAGTAATCTTTATACGGGGTTTAAATCTGTTGTAGAAGCTCAGAAATTTGCTGAAGAGAGAAGTGGTCGATTGGTTGAAGTTGGATTTTTGGATGGAAATGATAATCCAATAGAAGATTCTTCTCAGAATCTTTTGGCTGAAAGTAAATGTTATAAAGCATTTGCTGGACCAGATTATAGAATTCTACATTCTTCCGACGAAGGTTTTCAGGAAGTTGCAGAACGTTTGAAAGAACGAAAAAATGAATTGAACGAGAAAAGTCCAGATGAGAAATATTTTTCTGATGCAGACTGGCAGATTGAGGAAGATGCTGTAATTGTTCTTTTTAAAGATGAATTTCAGGAAGTAACTTCGCGTGAACGTTCCAAATATCTGATGCATACCAAAGTTTATGAATTAGCTGTTGAAGTCCCAAAAACAGAATAATTATGACAACTAAAAAATATTCAGATAAAGCGCAGGAAAAGATTGGCGAAGTAATGCACGAGTTCAAAGATGGAAAGCTAAAATCCAGCTCTGGCGATAAAGTCAAAGACAGAAAACAAGCCATCGCCATCGGAATCTCCGAAGCAAAATAAGCAGGATTGAAAGTCCCAAAACTGAAAAAATCTAAATAAATTATAATCCGGCTATGGTCGGATTTTTTGATGTTTATAAGTTAAGTTTTAGAAAAATCCTTCATTTGGAATGATTTGGATTTTATTAATAACTTTGCAGACTTATGTCAAATGTAATTTCACAACCCAAAACCGTTGCTTTTCATACACTTGGCTGCAAACTGAACTTTGCAGAAACCTCTACTATTGCAAGGCAATTGACGGATGCTGGTTATCAAAAAGTTAATTTTGATGAACCTGCGAATGTTTATATTATCAACACTTGTTCTGTTACAGAAAATGCAGATAAGGAATGTAAACTTCACGTCAAGCGCGCTGCGAAAGCTAATCCGGAAGGTTTGGTGGCAATAATTGGTTGTTATGCACAGTTGAAACCGGAAGAAATTTCTTCTATTACCGGTGTAGATTTGGTTTTAGGAGCTAAAGAAAAATTCAATATTCTAAGTTATCTGGAGGATTTGGAAAAGTCTGAAAGTTATGCAGAGATTCATTCTTGTGAAATTGATGAAGCTGATTTTTTCGTTGGTTCTTATTCTATTGGCGATAGAACCAGAGCTTTTTTGAAAGTTCAGGATGGTTGCGATTACAAATGTACTTATTGCACAATCCCTTTAGCCAGAGGAATTTCTCGTTCTGATACCATTGATAATGTTGTTGCGAATGCAAAAGAAATTGCCGCAAGAGATATTAAGGAAATTGTTCTTACGGGCGTTAATATTGGAGATTATGGAAAAGGAGAATTCGGGAATAAAAAGCACGAACATACTTTTCTCGATTTGATTTCTGAATTGGATAAAGTTGAAGGTATTGAAAGAATCCGAATTTCTTCCATCGAACCCAATCTTTTGAAGGACGAAAGTATCGATTTGGTTGCCAAAAGCAGAAGCTTTGTACCACATTTTCATATTCCGCTTCAGTCTGGTAGTGATGAATTGTTGAAGAAAATGAAACGCCGTTATTTAACCAAATTATATAATAATCGAGTTAATAAAATCCGTGAAGTAATGCCGGATGCAGCGATTGGCGTGGATGTGATTGTTGGATTTCCTGGAGAAACAGAAGAATTATTTATGGAAACTTATAATTTCTTAAATAATTTGCCAATCAGTTATCTTCACGTTTTCACCTATTCTGAAAGAGAAAATACGGAAGCTGCCGATATGCAAGGTGCTGTTCCCATCCCAGAAAGAAAAAGACGTAACAAAATGCTGAGAATCCTTTCCGAGAAAAAGAAAATGGAATTCTACAGAACACAGCTAGGCAATAAACTTACTGTTCTTTGGGAACATGAAAACAAAAACGGAATGATGTACGGTTTCACGGAAAACTACGTGAGGGTAGCTAAACCATTTGATGAAAAATCAATCAATCAAATCGAAATGATTGTCTTAGATAAAATTACAGAAGAAGGCAATGTTTCTATCAAAGAAATGCAATTTGAAGATTTTCTGGCAAAGATTTAAACACATACAAATATCAAAAATAAAAAAACCGCAAATCCAATTTTGCGGTTTTTATTTATTCTAAAAGAATACTAAATTAGTCCTCTTTTGGTAATCTAGTTCTTGTGTTATAAAGCTGGAAGTTAAAAACAAAACTTCTGTTGGCATATAAGGTTCCGTAGATGGTGTTGTCTCTTGCGTATGCAGCTCTTGATGGAACAATAATTACACCTTGCATATTGTAGTCTGTTGCAGAATCTAAATTATCAAAAGATTTGAAATATTTCAGACCTTCCTGTAATCCCTCCAATTCATAAAAACTTCTTCCAACAGTTGCACTGCTATTGGCTTCGTTATATTTGTCCAAAACAGATTGCTTTACGTAGTAATAAGCGGGATCTACGCTAGGAACACCAGAAGTAGTAAGATTGTTGATAAAAGTTGATTCGCTTGAATAAGCAATTTTATCGTCAGTTTTAGTCGCAACGTAAGTTTTTGTTACTTGCATTATGCTGATTACATCAGATGTTGCAATTTCTTTACCTGGATTGGGTTGGAAAGCATCCTCTCTTTTTATATAAATAACTCCTGATGGTAATGTCTCGTGAGGATAGGAAGATAATTTTGGATAGTTATCGTCAGTAGTCACGGTATCATCAAATGCAGTGATAACGCCTTTGTCATTGAAGTAATTAGATTCCATGAACTTTATTGCGGCTGCATCGTCATAGGCATTTTGATCTTCTATAGGTACAATTACAACCTCTTCCTCATCATTGTTATCCTTCTTACAGCCCTGTAGCACAACAAGAGAAAGAGCAATTCCTAAAAGTATTTTCTTCATTTTTTTATTTAATGTTAAATTGCAATTAATTTTAACGTGACAAAAGTATAAAAAATTATGAGAATAGATAAATTTTTATGGAGTGTGAGATTTTATAAAACCAGAACGCTTGCTGCAGACGAAATCAAAAAAAATAGGGTTAGCATAGGTGAAAATGCTGTGAAATCTTCCAAGGAAGTAAAAAATGGCGATGTTATTAAAATCAGAAAAAATCAAATCGATTATAAAATCAAGGTTATAGATATCCCAAAAAGTAGAGTAGGAGCCAAATTAGTCTCTGTCTATGTTGTTGATATGACAGAGAAAGATCAATATGAAATATTAGCCTTGAGAAAATCTTCACAAGATTACTACAGACAAAAAGGCATCGGGCGACCTACCAAAAAAGACCGAAGAGATATGGATGATTATTCTGCCGGCGATTCTTCAGAAGATATGGATAATGATGATTGGGATGTTTTTTTCAAAGAAAATACAGATGATGAAGATTAAATTTTTAAAAGTGATATAATCTCATCGGAAATATTAGAAGGTTCTTTAGAATCTGTATCTATTGTGAAGTGAGCTTTTGAGTAAAAAGGGTTTCTTTCAAAAAGATGTTTGGCAATAAACTCGGGAACCTCAGAGTCTTCTAATTTGGCAATCAAAGGTCTGGTGTGTTTTTGTAAAAGAATGCGTTCTGTCAAAGTTTTTACAGAGCCTCTCAAAAATATACTTTTAGATTTCTCATTGATGATTTCCATATTATTATAATAGACAGGAGTTCCACCGCCAAGACTTAAAATAATATTGTCTTCTGAGTTTAAAATTTTTTCTAAAATTCTTTTTTCCTCTTTTCGAAAGAAGATTTCACCCTTGTTTTGGAAGATTTCTGGGATTGTCTGTTGATGTTCTTCAGAAATCTTTTGATCAAGGTCAATTAATGTAAAATTTATTTTTTGACTCAAGTTTTTGGAAATGTGAGATTTACCACTACCCATATACCCCAATAGAGAAATAATCATAATTTTATTTTAAACAAAGTTCGAAAAAAATTTTGAGATTTTAAAAAAAGCCCTATCTTTGCACCACTCTAAACGGAACAACATATGTTGCTAAGTTTAAGAAGTGGCCGACCTGGTAGCTCAGCTGGTAGAGCAATACACTTTTAATGTATGGGTCCTGGGTTCGAATCCCAGCCAGGTCACTAGCAAATAAATCCGTAGCGATACGGTTTTTTTTTGCCTGCGTGGTGAAATTGGTAGACACGCCATCTTGAGGGGGTGGTTTCCTAAGGATGTGCTGGTTCGAGTCCAGTCGCAGGCACTGCAAAAATTTAATTTTAATTAATAATTCTATTATTAATTAAAGTGGCCGACCTGGTAGCTCAGCTGGTAGAGCAATACACTTTTAATGTATGGGTCCTGGGTTCGAATCCCAGCCAGGTCACAATTTACGCAAGTAAATTTTTTTCATATTAATATTTTGTGATTTGGTGTAGAAGCTTCTTGTAAAAGAAGCTTCTTTTTTTGCCTTAATCTCTTTAGTTTAAATGAAGGTTATCGATTAATCTTACGCCGCCAACATTAACAACAATAAAAGCTCTGTAGTTTTTGTTTTCTGATAAAGAATCTACCTCTTTCAAAGTTTCTTCGTCCGCAATCATAAAATATTCCAAACACATTTTTCCTTGGTTGAAGATATTTTCAACCTTTTCTTTAATATCGGGAATGCTTAATTTTTTTATCCAGTCATTAACCTGTTTCAAAGTCTTATATATAAGAGAAGATGTTTCTTTTTCATTTTCAGAAAGTCTCATGTTACGGGAGCTCATAGCTAATCCGTTATCTTCTCTATGAATTTTTACACCATGGATTTTGATTTTCAAATCCAAAACTTCAACCAGTTTTTCGATAATTTTCAATTGCTGAAAATCTTTTTCTCCAAAATAAGCATTATCTGGTTGTACTTGTCGGAATAATTCTTCTACAACTGTTCCAACACCATCAAAATGTCCTGGTCTGGCAGATCCTTCCATTTCATTTTCGATTCCTCCAAAATTGTAACTTTTCCTCATCATTCCGTTTGGGTAAACATCTTCAACTCTCGGGATGTAAACTGCATCTACAAGCTCCGAATTTTCTAACTTCTTTATGTCATCTTCAATTGTTCGGGGATATTTTTCAAGATCTTCAGGATTATTAAACTGAGTAGGATTAACAAAAATAGAAGATACGACCGTGTCATTCTCTTTTCTCGCTTCATGGTAAAGTGAAATATGTCCCGCATGCAAAGCACCCATTGTAGGCGCAAAACCTATCGATTTGCCTTGTTCTTTTTGAGTGTTAATATAATTAGAAAATGAATTGTAGTCGTAAAAAACCTGCATTATTATATTGATATTTATAATTCAAAGGTAACTTTTTTTTAGATTGATTTTATTAGAATCGATATAGTTTCATCCAAATTTAAAAACATTCAAAATGTTGAAAATTGTAATTAAGAGACATGTAATGTTTAGTTAACTCATTCTTTCATTTGGAAATTAACATTTAATGATAATTAACTAATTGATATCTAGTGTGTTTTAATGTTAAGTATTAATATTAAGGAAAATAAAAGTTTTGATTTAATTTTTTGTAATTTTGCAAAATGAAGTTTTTGTACTTCGGTTAAAGTAAATTTTATGCCTAATCAAAAGATTTTATACGTTACTACGGAAATGTTTCCCTACCAAGAGGAGACGAATATCGGGAGCTTGGTACACAAAATGGCGCTGAAAATGCACGGCGGAGGTAACGATGTAAGGGTTTTTATGCCTAGATTCGGACAGATCAGTGAGAGAAAATTCCAATTACACGAGGTAATCAGACTTTCTGGGATGAACATCATTATTAATGATCTCGATCAACCATTGATTATTAAAGTTGCTTCTTTACCTGGCGAGCGTTTGCAGGTTTATTTCATTGATAATGAAGAGTACTTCAAAAGAAAACAATATTATTTTGATGACGAAGGTGCGCCTTTCGAAGACAACAACGAGAGAGCAGTTTTCTTTGCAAGAGGTGTTATAGAAACTATCAAAAAACTGAATTGGGTTCCAGATGTTATCCATCTTAATGGTTGGATGTCAGCTTTAATCCCGATTTATTTGAAGACTTATTACAAAGACGATACTTATTTCAAGGATACCAAAATTGTTCTTTCTGTATATAATGAGGATGATATTCCGTTGAATGAAAATACCAAAGAAATTTTGGAATTCGATAATATTTCTGGCTTACAATCGTTAGATAAACCAAGCTTCCTAAACTTTGTGAATGCAAGTATGGATTATGTAGATGTCATCGTAAAAGGAAATGAATTTCTGGAAGAAAAACTTGAAGAGGCTTATGGAAAATCAGATGCTGAAAAATCAGACTATCTGAATGCAGATTCTATAGCTCAGGTTTATTAATTACTATTGTTCATAAAATAATGATAAAAATAAAAACATTAATGAAATTGCTTCCGTTCTTGTTGATGGGAGTAATTGTATTAAATTCTTGTGAAGGAGAATTAGATGATCTAGGTTCTCAATTGGTAGATGGAGCAGATGGTGCTGATCAAGCTTATAGTATTATCGCGTATAATATTGATAATAATGATATAATCCGAGCCGACGCTTCAAAATTGGATAGTGTTAGAATCGGTAATTTTCAAGAAGATGTTTTCGGAAGTCAGAAAGTATCATATCTTACTCAGTTAAGATTGGATACTTATGATCCTGATTTTGGAAAAAATCCTGTTATCGACTCTGTAGTTCTTACTTTGAAGCCGAGATATGCAACAGATTCTGTTACCACAAATACAACCGAAGATTATATTTATCCAGATGGTTCAGTTGCTGCTAAAAAAGTCGTTACGACATATCCTGTAAGCAAATACGGTAGAACCAAAAATGGAAATGATAAATTAGTTGTTAATATAAAAGTGAATGAAGTCACCGACTTTATGGGCGGAGCTTCAGATTCATTATCTTCTAATAAAATTTTTGCGATAGGTTCACAGATTGGATCTAAGTCTTTTGATGGAACAGTAAATTCAGTGGTAATTACTAAAGATTCAGATGCTTCAGAATTGTTGAACAGAAGTGTTTCTATGAGAATGAAACTGGATAGTGCATTTTTCCAAAATAAAATTATTGCTAAACAAGGTAATCAGGTTTTAAAAGATGCCGCTTCTTTTATCAGATATTTTAAAGGAATCAGTATTTCTGTTGATGAACCAAATGCCTATCTTTTTTCTATGGCACCTAACGATGCCGGAATTGTAATTTATTACAAGAATGATGTAACCGCGACAGATGGAACAGTTACCAGAACAAAAGCAGAAGCTACTTTAAACTTAGGATCTTCTAATACGCATTTTAGTAATATAGTTTTCAGCAACAGATCTGCAAATTATACGGCAGCAATGGCAAAAGCTGTTAATGTAAATGATCTGAAAACAAAAGAGATTTTACCGGATAATTATGCCTCAAAATTATATATGCAGGGAATGGGTGGGAGTAGTATTGGTTTGAAAATCCCAGCTACAACCATTATAGCACTTAAAAAATTATATAAAGAAGATAAAGTAGGAATTGTTTCTGCAAAACTTCGTTTATATAATGATGACGAAACTTGGAAAAACTCTTACAGAAAACCAAGTAGTTTAATCGTTCGACAAAATAATGAAACTGGATTTTTACCAGATATGACAGAGTTATCTAGCGCTGGATATTCTTTAATAAAAACGGCTAATCTTTCTACGGAAAATGCATCATATGATATAGGAATTACTGCATCTTTGAAAAAAATTATTGAAGATGAGACTTATGATGTTACTAAAGGAAAAGATTTTATTGTCAATATTGGAAGCTATTTAATGGATAGTTCTACTGGTCTTTTGCTAGGACAAAATTATAACGATAGAGCTTACAACCCATTCCGAATTGTTCTTAAAGGGACAGATACTAATAATATTGGACAAGGAATATCAAATACTTCCAAGGTAGCTCAACTTAGAATAATTTACACAAAAAAATAAATACATAAACTATGTGTGGAATCGTAGGATATACAGGTTTTAGAGATGCATATGAGATAGTTATCAATGGATTGCGTCGTCTTGAATATCGTGGTTATGATAGTGCTGGGATTATTTTAGAATCTCAAAACGGAGATTTGGAAGTGAAAAAAACCAAAGGAAAGGTAGATGATCTTGTTGCTATTTCCAAAGGTTTGAAAGAGACTGCCAAATTGGGAATGGGTCACACAAGATGGGCTACACACGGCGTTCCTAGTGATAGCAATTCACATCCACACCTTTCTAATAATGGTAAAATAGCAATTGTTCATAATGGTATTATTGAAAATTATGATACAATTAAAACAATGCTTGTCAATAAAGATTACGAGTTCAAATCTGAAACAGATACAGAAGTTTTGGTGAACCTTATCCAGTATTTTATGGATAAAGAGCCTACTTTGGATTTTCCAGAAGCCGTTAGATATGCTTTGAACGAAGTGTATGGTGCTTATGCTGTTTCTGTGATACACGAAGATTTTCCAGGACAATTAGTAGTGGCGAGATTAGGTTCCCCTTTAGCAGTTGGTATTGGAGAAAACGAATATTTTGTAGCTTCTGATGCTTCTCCATTTGTTGAATTTACAAAAGAAGCAGTTTATTTGGAAGAAGGTCACATGGCAACAATCTCTTTAGAATCTGGAATCGATATCAGAACAATTAAAGAAAATGCTAAAATCGAACCAGCAATTCAGGAATTAAGATTGAATCTTGAGCAAATAGAAAAAGGTGGGTATGATCATTTTATGTTAAAAGAAATCTTCGAACAGCCAAAATCCATTCAGGATACAATGAGAGGTCGTCTTTTGGTTGACGAAGGAATTATTAAAATGGCTGGTATCTGGGATCATTTAGAGAGATTAACTAATGCTGAAAGAATTATCATTATTGCTTGTGGTACTTCTTGGCATGCAGGATTAATTGGTGAGTATCTAATTGAAGAATTTGCAAGAGTTCCTGTGGAAGTAGAATATGCTTCAGAATTCAGATACAGAAATCCAATTATCAGCTCTAAAGATGTTGTAATAGCAATTTCTCAATCTGGTGAAACTGCTGATACAATGGCCGCAATCAAATTAGCTAAAGAAAAAGGAGCTTTCGTTTTCGGAATTTGTAATGTGGTAGATTCTTCTATCGCTCGTTATACAGATGCTGGTGCTTATACGCATGCTGGACCAGAAATTGGTGTAGCTTCTACAAAAGCTTTCACAGCACAATTAACAATTTTATCATTAATTGCAATCAAGTTAGGTAATCACAACGGAAATCTTGGAAAAGCAGATTTTATGAGATTGATTACTGAATTGGACGCAATTCCTAAGAAAGTAGAAGATGTTCTTAATTCAGTGGATGAAAATGTAAAAGCTATTGCATCCAAATTTGTTGATGCTACTAACTTCTTATATTTGGGAAGAGGTTATAATTTCCCTGCAGCATTGGAAGGAGCTCTAAAACTAAAAGAGATTTCTTATATCCATGCAGAAGGTTATCCTGCTGCAGAAATGAAGCACGGACCGATTGCTTTAATTGATGAAAACATGCCAATCGTTATTATTGCTCCAAAAGTTGGACATTATGATAAGATTGTCAGCAATGTACAAGAAATCAAAGCGAGAAAAGGAAAGGTGATTGCCATTGTTAATAAAGGTGATACTCAAGTTTCTGCAATGGCAGATTATATTATAGAGATTCCTGAGACATCAGAATGTTTCTCTCCAATCTTGGCATCTATACCTTTACAGTTATTGTCATATTATATTGCTGTGGCTAGAGGAGCTAATGTAGACCAGCCGAGAAATCTTGCAAAATCAGTTACTGTAGAATAATTTTGTGGTTTGTGAAATATTCTTTAACAAATTACGTTTTCAATTAAAATTGATAATTATTCATAAAAAAAATTATATATTTACCGCTTAATTTCTTTAAAATAGGATGAAAAGGATATTATTTATATTGTTGTCAACTTCGGTTATCGTTTCTTGTTCCAAAGGTGGAGGGAAAGGTATTACAGGTAACCCCGGAATCAAAGGTGAACTTGTTCCAAGAGGATCTTCAAAATCATTTATAGCAGAAAGACCTTATGGGATGGTTCCAATTCCTGGTGGATCTTTTGTAATGGGTATGGCAGATCAAGATTTTGCAAGTACACCGGAGAAAGCAATGCCAAAAACCGTGACAGTTTCTTCCTTTTTTATGGATGAAACAGAAGTTACAAATGCAGAATATCGTGTTTTCATCAACGCTGTTCGAGATTCAATTGCCAGAGGTTTACTAGCTGAAGCTGCCGGTGAAGGTGGTGGCGAAGAAGGCGGGAACGGAGGTTCTATTGCGGACTATGCTTACGCTTCTAAAAAAACTGGTGAAGAGGCGAGTCCTTATCAGAAATTTTTGGAATCTCAAGGTGGGAGAGATGGTTATGATGAGTCTAAAAAATTAGATAAAAAAGTACCATTAACCTATAATACTTCTGCTTATCCAGATGAGAAGTATGCAGAGGTTTTAGAATCGATGTATTTACCAACTGAAAAGAGAATCAATAATGAGAGAATTATTGATTGGTCTAAAATTAAATACAATTATCAGTGGGAAGATGTAGCTTCTGCAGTAAAAGATAAAGATAGAGGGACGAAGTATCTTAAAAAAGAAAGTATTGCCGTTTATCCGGATACCACAGTTTGGGTTAAGGATTTTAACTATGCTTACAACGAGCCTTTGTTCGATCAATATTTTTGGCATAATGCATACAAAGAATATCCTGTTGTTGGTGTAACTTGGGATCAGGCGAGAGCTTATTGTGATTTCAAAACTAAAATCAAAACAGATTATAACAACAGCCTTAAAAAGAAAAAGCAAAAAGCTATGAGATTCCGTCTTCCGACAGAATCTGAGTGGGAGTATGCTGCAAAAGGTGGAATCCAAAATGCTACTTATCCTTGGGGAGGACCTTATTTGCAGGATGACAGAGGTTGCTACTTAGCCAACTTCAAACCTAAAAGAGGGACTTATATCGAGGATGAGAAAAAAGGAACTTATACTTACACAGGTCCTGTGAAAAAATTCCCTAAAAATGGTTACGGATTATATGATATGGCTGGGAATGTTGCAGAATGGACAGAGTCTCCTTATAATAATTCTACATATGAATTTTCATCAACTTTAAATCCTTATCTATCTAACCAAGCTTACAGAGAAGTTAAGAAAACTGTAAGAGGTGGTTCTTGGAAAGATGTCGGCTATCTATTGATGACTGGATACAGAGATTGGGAAAGAAAAGATTCTGCAAGAAGTTATATCGGATTCAGAACAATTCAGGATATACCAGCTGGTGCAGGTAAATTCACAAGAAAAACAAAATAAATTATAAAATAAACTAACTTTTACTAACTAACTAAAAATTGAAAAAATGTTTAAAACTAAAGAATCAATAACTAACTTTGTTTATTCGTTTGGTGCGGCTATCGTAATCCTAGGTGCTTTATTCAAAATGACACACTGGAGTTTAGGCCCTATTTCTGGTAACGTTGCGCTTGCTGCCGGTTTGATCACAGAAGCATTAATCTTCTTATTCTTTGCATTCGATCCACCAGCAAAAGAGGAGCATTATGCTTGGGAAAATGTTTATCCGGAACTATTGGATGAGTCTGCTGAAAGACAACCAAGAAAAGTTGTTGCTAAAGTAGAAAATAAAGAATTAGAAGTTTCATTATCTGATAAACTTGACAAAATGTTAGCGGATGCTAAATTAGACGTGAGTTTATTCGAAAGATTAAGAGGTGGAATTGATAAATTCTCTTCTTCTGTAGATCAAATTAACCAAACTGTAGATGTTTCTGCTTCTACTCACAAATATAACGAGCAATTGAATCTTGCGGCTTCTCACTTGGAGAGCATGAATGCTTTATATGCTTTGCAATTAGAACAAGGTCAAAAACAATCTGAGTTCAGTAAAAAATATGTTGAAGATATTCAAAAGTCTGCAGCACAATCAGAAAAATTCAACGAGGAATTGCAAGGTTTAACTTCTAATCTTAATAGCCTTAACAGAGTTTACGGTGGTATGCTTAGTGCAATGAAGTCTTAATTTACTATCATTTTAATTTTTGTTTAACAATTAAATTATTTTATTAAAATGGCAGGAGGTAAACAGACACCACGTCAGAAGATGATTAACCTGATGTATTTGGTTTTCATTGCAATGCTTGCAATGACAATCGATCAGCAAATCATCAGATCATATAAAGATACGAATCAGTCTTTGACTGATACGAGATTGACAGTTGAGGAACGTAACGATAAAATCTTTAAGAAAACTTTGGAGGCTAAAGCTATTGCTTCTCCAGAAACTTATGGACCTTTATTAGATCAATACAAAAATTTGGAAGGAAAAACCAATGATTTAGTTGGTTTTATTGAAGGTGTTAAAAATAAAATGAGTGTAGAGGCTGAGTATGATAGTAAATTACCTATCGAGGAAAGTCTAACTGCGCTTAATAATACAGAACCAGCAACTCAGAATTTCTTTAAAGATGGTGATGAAAAAACACCATCAAAAACTGCTCAAGATTTAAAAACAAAAGTAGATGATTTAAGAAGTTTTATCGTTTCTACTTTTGGAGGCAACCCACAACTTAAAACAGTTGCGGATAGAGCTCAAAAAATGCTAATAGTAGATTTTCCTAAAGGAGATAAGAGAAGTACACAAGGTTGGATTCAATATAAGTTTTACAACCAACCATTGGTAGCAGCTTTGTCTAACTTAGAAATTATTCAGTCTGAGGCTAGAAACTTGCAATCAGATGCAATCACTTCAATGCTTCAGGAAAAAGTAGATGCTGATATCAAGTTTGACGCTTATGAAGCGTTGGTTTCTGGACCAAGTTCAGTGATGAAAGGAGAGCCTGCTCAAATCAAAGTTTCTATCGGAACTTTTGCTAGTTCTGTTCCTGGTTTAGCTATTAGCGGTGCAAAGGTTGTTAATGGACAAGGTATTATTACTCCTGCTACTGGTACTCCTGGAGATCAGAAGTTCCAAGGAACTATTACTTTCAATGATAAAAATGGAAAAGCTCATTCTCTTCCTTATTCTCATACATTGAGTGTTGTATCTGGACAAGAAGCGCTTAAAGAGCAAAGCGGTGCAATTTTAGCGGCGGATAAGATGAATGTTCTATATAGAGGTTTAGCTAACCCAATTTCTGGATCTATCTTAGGAGCTGATCTTAATGCGACTACTTTATCAGCAGCAGGTGCTTCTGTAAGTGGAGGTAAAGGAAAATGGAATGTGACACCTGGTGCAGGAAATACTGTTAAATTAACAATTTCTGGAAAATCACCTAGTGGAAAAATGATTACCCAAGCTTTTGATTTTAGAATTAAAAATATTCCACCTCCAAGAGGAGAAATTAGAGGTAAAGGTTACGATGTAATGCCTGCAAATATGATTTCAAAACAAACGTTGACAGCAACACTCAAAGATTTTGATTTCCCTGTTTCGTTTAACGTTGTAAGCTTCAAAGTTAAAGTTCCTGGTAAAGCTGTAATGTCTGTAAACGGAAATTCATTAGCTCCAGTTGAACCTCTAACAAAAGGCTTAAGATCTGGAGATAACGTAGCAATCTTTGATGTTCAGGCAACTGCTCAAGGATTAAGTGGAGTAGTACTTCCTAATATTAGTGGTGTTGTTATTAGTGCACTATAAAAATTAAATAAACAGTTTTACCTGATTGATTTTATATTTCAATACTTATTATGAAAAAGATTATATATAGTTTAATTTGTCTTTCCTCTACAATGGTTTTTGGACAGAATAGCATTCTGAATGCTAATTCGCCTCAGACATTCAGAGAAAATCGTGAGATTAAGAAAGATAGTATTACACCTCTTAAATATGGATTTATCGAAGATAAAGACATCTTGAGAAGTATGGTTGTATGGGAGATTATTGATATGAATGATAAAATCAATCAGCCTTTTTACCATAATTCTGATGGCTTGGTTTCTCAAAACAAATCTCTTTATCAAATCTTATTAGATGCTGTTAATTCTGGTAAAATAAAAGAAGTTTATTCTGGAGATGATTTTACAAGCAGATTGACTCCGGAGGCTATTGCTGCTGCTACGTCTGTTCCAATGGTAGATAACTATTTTACCGAAGTGATGAATGCGAATAAAATCGAAGATGCAGAAGCGCAAAGACTTTTGAAATATTTTACTTCATTAAAAGGAACTGGTAATAAGCAAGTTGATGGAATGTTTATGAAATATTCTACCAGATTATCTGATGTTTTGGAATATAACGGAGCTGCTCAGCCTGCTGCTACTGAAGAAACTGTAACTACAGGTAAAGGAAAGAAGAAAAAGACTGTTAAGAAAACATCTAAAGCGCCTTCTATTGAACCTGGTACTATGCTTGTGAACTTAGACGGGTCTTGGTATAAAATCAAAAAAAGCGACATCGAAGCTAACGTTGGTTTTTCCGAGACTAAAACTGAAAAAGTTAAAGCGCTTAAGCTAATGGGTATGTGGTATATCGACAAGAGAGATACTCAATTAAGATATAGACTTCTTGGAATTGCAGCTATGGGTGAAGATCCAAACGCAGCATTACTAAAAGCAGAAAGAGCACAGCAAATGCAGGAATCTGGAGCACCAGTTGATCCTTCTATTCTCAATGAAACAGGAGATTTAATTGATCTTTTCTGGATCTATTATCCAGATGCTAGACAAGTTCTAAGCAGCAATTATATCTTTAATGCGAAGAACTCTTCTTCTGATATTACTTTTGATGATGTTCTTAATGCAAGAAGATTTTCTTCAGTGATTTATAAAGCAGATAATGGTCTTGGTAGAGGCGGAAGCGGTGTTATCGATGAGTATATACCAAATGATGCGGAAGGTCAACTTGAAGAAAGCGACAGAATCAAAGCACAGATTCTTCAAATGGAAAATGATATGTGGAATTACTAATATTTCTCATATTCGAAATAAAAAAACCTGAGTATCTTTACTCAGGTTTTTTTATTTTATGGAACAGGTAGATTACATCATCGTTGGAGCTGGATATGCAGGAGTTTTTTTTGCCCATCAGTTGATTAAAGAAAAGAAATCGTTTAAGATTTTTTACGATGAAAATATTTCTGCGTCTCAAATTTCTGCTGGCGTTTGTAATCCGGTTATTTTGAAACGTTTCAACACATTTTGGAAGTCTCAGGAACAGATCGATTATCTGGATGTCATTTTCAAAGAAATAGAAACCTATACTTCTAAAAATTATTTGATTGATGAAAACGTTATTCGAATTTTTCATAATGATTCTGAGAAAGTGCAATGGACAAAGAACGCCCAAAAAGAAGATTTAAAGTCTTACCTTAGTCTAGATTTTATAAAATTAGAGTCTGTTGAAAATCTTTTTGGAGCTGGAAAAGTCAATCAATCCTGCAGAATTGATGTCTCTAATTTCTTTCTTGATATGTTGAGTTATTTAGAAGACAATAATTATCTGGTCAAAGAAAAATTCAACCATCAATTAATTAATACTACAAGCAACTCTTATAAAAATATTAGCTTCAAGAATATTATTTTCTGCGAAGGTGTTGCTAGTAACAACAATCCATTTTTTAGGCATATTCCAATCCAACCCAACAAAGGGCATTGTTTGAAAGTTAAACTTAAAGAAAAACCTGAATCATACATTATCAAGAAAAAACATTTCTTATTTAACCTTCAGGATGATGAATATTATTACGGTGGAACTTATGACCGTTTTGATAATTCTGATGATATCAACAAAGCATCTTTTGAGGAATTAGAAAATGGACTTCGTGAATTATACAAAAACGATTTTGAAATCAAAGATATCAACTTTGCTTTTCGAGCTACGGTTGCAGACAGAAGACCCATTTTAGGAAGGCATAAGATACATCATAATTTTTATATTTTTAATGGACTGGGTGCGAGAGGTGTTTATAATGGAAGTTATTTTTCAAAAGTCCTTTTTGATTACTTAGAAAACAATATTGAACTCGATTCCGAAATTGATGTGAAAAGATTTTACTAAATTAATTAACAAAATTTAAATTATACTAATTTGGTCAGATTTCAATGAATTGTTAAATTTGCACTTCGGATAATATCTAATGATGATGAACGAACTAAAAGAAACTTACCAGAAACTGATTGATGAAAACCTAGAATCAAAATCAATAGAAGAAGTTCTGGAGATTCTGACAAATACTTTTCCCAATGAAGTTTGCTTTTCTACGAGCTTTAGTTTCGAAGACCAAGTCATTACAGATTATGTGAAAAATTCTGGAATCAAAGTTTTCACACTAGATACAGGTCGTCTGTTCGAAGATACTTACAACACTTGGAATTTAACCAAATCCAAGTACATACTACCCATCAAAGCTTATTATCCAAATCCTGAAGAATTGGAACCATTCATTCAGGACAATGGACCAGATTCCTTTTACAGGTCTGTAGAAAACAGAAAAACCTGTTGTGATATAAGAAAAGTTCATCCCTTAAAAAGAGCTTTGAGAGGTAATAAAATCTGGATTACAGGACTCAGAGCCGAGCATTCCGTCGCAAGAGAAAATCTTTCTCAATTAGAATGGGACGAGTCCAACCAAATCATCAAATATCATCCTATCCTTTTTTGGACGACGGAACAGGTTAAAGAATACATCAAAAAAAATAATATTCCGTATAATATTTTGCACGACAAAGGTTTCGTTAGCATCGGCTGTGCGCCTTGTACACGTGCGATTCAACCAGGTGAAGATTTTCGTGCCGGTAGATGGTGGTGGGAAGATGCCAGCAAAAAAGAGTGTGGACTTCACGTTCACAAATAATTGATTAATTATTTAAAAAATATAAAATATATCCAATTGTAAACATTTATAAATATAAATTTTTGCTGAGTGAAACGCCTTCGCGAATCTTAAAATATTTTCAATTAGATAAAAAAAACTTTGCGCACTTTGCGTTTAAAAAAATAAAAAAATGTCAAAATATCATTTGGATTATCTGGAACAATTAGAATCCGAAGCCATTCATATTTTCAGAGAAGTTGCGGGTCAGTTTGAGCGTCCTGCTCTACTTTTCAGCGGAGGAAAAGATAGCATTACGCTCGTTCATCTGGCGCTGAAAGCTTTTCGCCCCGGGAAATTCCCGTTTCCATTGGTTCACATTGATACAGGTCATAACTTCCCAGAAGTTCTTGAATTTCGTGACCAATTGGCTGAGCAGATTGGAGAGAAACTAATCGTAAGAAAAGTCGAAGATACCATCAAAGAAAAAGGTTTGAGAGAACCAAAAGGTAAATTGCCGAGCAGAAATGCTTTGCAGACTTTCACGTTGTTGGACACCGTAGAAGAATTCGAATTCGACTGTTGTATCGGTGGCGGAAGACGTGATGAAGAAAAAGCCCGAGCCAAAGAACGTATTTTCTCCGTTCGTGATGATTTCGGACAGTGGGATCCAAAACTTCAGCGTCCTGAACTTTGGAATACCTATAACGGGAAAATCCACAAAGGCGAGCATGTGCGCGCTTTCCCAATCAGCAACTGGACAGAATTGGATGTTTGGAATTACATTCTGAAAGAAAATATCCAACTACCTTCCATCTACTTCTCACACGAACGCGAAGTTCTCAATTTCGATAACCAATTCATCGCAATGAACGAGTTCGTCAATCTTGATGAAAACGATGTCGTGACCAAAGAAAAAGTTCGCTACAGAACGGTTGGAGATATGACTTGTACTGCAGCAGTATTATCGGAAGCGACCAATCTGGAGCAAGTGATTGCCGAAATTATCACGACCAAAACCAGCGAACGTGGCGAAACCAGAATAGACGACAGAACCTCCGAAGCTGCGATGGAAGACAGAAAAAAAGCGGGTTATTTCTAAATCATATTTAGGAGTCGGGAACCTGCTGTCCGCTGTATCTTTTTTGTCATTGCGAACGAAGTGAAGCAATCTTTAGAATTTTTCAGCAATCGCAATAACAAAAAAGGATGCCGCTTCCATCAGGACTAGGGAGCAATTCTATGGTTAGACGAAAACCATTCAACATTAACAATTAACCATTACAACAATGGACATATTAAGATTCATAACTGCAGGAAGTGTAGATGACGGAAAAAGTACACTGATAGGCAGATTATTATACGATAGCAAAAACATTCTGATTGACCAGTTAGAGGCTGTTGAACGTGCCAGCAAATTTAAAAACGAAGGTGAACTGGATTTGGCCTTGCTTACGGATGGCCTGAGAGCAGAACGCGAACAAGGAATTACAATCGATGTGGCGTACAAATATTTCTCTACTCCGAAACGTAAATTCATCATTGCAGATGCGCCAGGACACGTTCAGTACACCCGAAATATGATTACGGGTGCCAGCAATTCTGATTTGATTATCATCCTGATTGACGCCAGAAACGGGATCATCGAACAAACCAAAAGACATTCGATTATTGCATCATTGCTCAATATCTCGAATGTTGTAGTGGCGATTAACAAGCTGGATTTGGTTAATTATTCTGAAGAGATTTTCAACAATATCAAGAACGAGTATTCAAAAATGGCAGAACAGCTGTCTCTGAATAATGTTGTTTTTATTCCAATCTCAGCTCTTGATGGGGACAATATCGTTGACAAATCCGAAAACCTGAATTGGTACGAAGGAAAAACTTTATTGGATTATTTGGAGTCCGTAGAGTTAGAAAATACGATTAATCTTGATAAAGCGAGATTCCCTGTTCAATATGTGATTCGTCCTCAGACAGAAGAACTTCACGATTATCGTGGTTATGCAGGAAAAATCACAAGCGGGATTTACAAAGTTGGAGATTTGGTAACTGTTTTACCTTCTGGAACCGAAAGTAAGATTTCCGCTATCGAAATCAACCAGGAAAAAGTAGAAGAAGCATTTGCACCTCAAAGTGTGATTTTACATTTGGAAGACGATGTAGATATTAGCCGAGGCGATTTGATTGTAAAATCCGGCGACCTTCCGAAAGTAGAACAGGAATTAGAAGTTTTGGTTTGCTGGATGGGCGATAAACCTTTGAAGTCCGGTTCGAAATATCTGATTCAAAACAACACAACGCAAGTCAAAGGTGTTATTAAAGAAATTGAATATAAACTGGATGTCAATACATTGGAAAAACAAGAAGTAGAGCAGGTTTCTCTTAATGAAATTGTGAAACTTAAACTCAAAACTGCAAAACCTTTGGCTTATGATTCTTACAAAGATTTGGCTTCCAATGGCGGAATAATCTTTATAGATGAGTCTAGTTTTGTGACAGTTGGTGCCGGTTTGATTCAATAATCTTAAATAAGAAAAGACTTTGACATCCAAAATTTCACTTCCGGTTTTCATCAATGCATCGGCTAACAGAATCCTGATTGTCGGTGGTGGAAAGTTAGCGTCAGAACAGCTCAATGATTTGATGCAAAATATTCCGGATGCTAATATCAGCGTTCTTGCCAAGAGACTTTCTGATGATATCAAAAATCTTCTGTTAGAAAATACATCGGTTAAGATTATCAATGATGATTTCAAAGATGATTATCTGGAGTTGGCGAATTTGTTCATTGTAGCCACAGAAAACTCTGAACAAGATCAGATCATAATCAATAAACTAAAGGAGCATAAAAACCTTTATTACGCACCAAATTTCCCATCACAAAGTGATTTTTTCTTTGAAGCAGCTTCGGACAAACAAGAAGAAAAGCAATTATTCCCGATCAATAATGAAAAGAAATGGAGAAGAATTGCAACCTTCTTTTTTCTGGCTTTTGTTGTATTACTGATAGTCAATATTCTTTCATTTTATATTGGCTTTAAAGACTTAGAAGTTGCTTATCAATATCTGAATCACAATACAGACGAAAGATTTTTCTGGTTATTCTTGGTCGGATTTGTAGCACAATTGATTGATGGAGCCTTGGGTATGGGTTATGGTGTGACTTGTACAGCTGCACTTTTATACATCGGGATTCCTTTGCCGGCAATCAGCAGCAGTATCCATACGGCAGAGATGTTTTCGAGCGGTGCTTCAGGTTTCAGCCATTACAAATTTGGGAATATCAATAAAAAATTATTCAAAAACATATTGATTCCGGGTGTTATCGGTGCTGTTTTTGGAGCATTGTTGTTAGCTTATTTTGGAGAAAAATATGCTGGGATTATCAAACCGATTTTAGCCACTTACACATTCATTCTTGGAATAAGAATTTTGTTTAATGCATTCAAGAAGAATAAAAAACGTAAAAAAACCAGGAGAGTAGGATGGTTAGCCGGAGCTGGAGGTTTCTTAGATTCCTTTGGTGGCGGTGGTTGGGGACCATTGGTAACTTCAACTTTAATTTCTAAAGGAAAAACACCGCGCTATATCATCGGAACTGTTAGTCTCACTGAGTTTTTCGTAACCTTTGCCAGCGCACTGACATTCTTTTCAGTTATCGGAATCAGCCATTGGCAATTGATTGCTGCTTTGATATTTGGAGGCGTTCTTGCTGCTCCCATTGCAGCCAAATTAGCCGGAAAATTGCCTCTGAAAGTAATGTTTATCGGAGTTGGTGCAATGGTAATTATCTGGAGTCTGAATGTTCTTTTGAAAGCAATCCATATACTATAAATAGGTTGGGCAAAACCCTCGCCACGGCTTTCCAATCGCTAGGGTCGGGCTATCCGTTACAATCTTTTTCTTTTCCTTATATGAAAGAAAAGAAAAAGGATTTCCACTACTATCCCTTTTGCAGTATAATAACCAATCAACAAGTTTAGAGGTTACAAGAAAGTCAATAGCAACGCAAGCACAATTCCGATAGCGGTAAAAACCATTCCTCTTTTGAAAACTTTTGACTTCGGTGGAAACATCCAAAAACTAGAGATCACAAAGAATAAAAGACAAATTCCGAAGAAAGTATTCAATGGAGAAAGTGTGTCTTTGGATTGTGATTTATGCAGTTTTGTCATTTTGTCCCATACAAAAGGCAATTCTTTCTTCTTATATTTAGCCTCGCCGGTTTTGATATTGTAAGTTCCTTGTTTGAAATACATCAAATCACCTTCTGTTTTATCAACCTCAAATCCTTTGATTTTGATTTCTTTGCCCAGTTTCTTCTCATCCAGATTAGCCTCGAATTTCTTCTCATAGCTCTTTTCTTTTTTCAGAAAATCGGTATCTCTGTAAACCAACAAAACACCACTGATGGCGTAAACAGCCATTATTCCAGCCAGCAAATACCCAAGATATCTGTGGGTAATTCTCATAAACGTTTTTGTATTCTTGATTTTATCCATTATTATAATTTTTTTATTACCTCAAAAAAGTGGAGGCAAAAATATGACTCCACTTCTATTATTAGAAATTTGATTTGATATTTTATTAAAGTTTATACGTCAAGGTCACATAAACATTTCTCGGCATTATCGGATTTACGGAGTAATTCTCGTGTACAACATAATTATGAGTGTCAAAAAGATTCCCAATTTTACCTTGAATCAAGAATTTTTTGTATTCATATCCAACAGATAGATCAAAGATGTTGTAATCTTTCAATTTAAATATTCTGGAAATGCCGTTTCTTGCTTCCAAGCTGTTTGCTCCGGTTTTTGTATCATTCCAGCCTGCTAGTCTGTCTCCGATGAAATAGCAAGTCCCACCAAGTTTAAGACCTTTGACCCATTTATCAAATGTGTAGAACACAGAACCATTCACTGTAGTTGCTGGTGTGCGAACTACTCTTTGCTTTTCCACATATCCGAAAACTTCTGGTGTATCTTTGTAAATAGCGTGGTTGTATGCAAATCCTGCAATGATGGAAAGATTTTTAGTTGGATTTCCAGTGATGTCTGCTTCAACGCCTCGACTTAATAATTTACCAGCAAATTCTTTGATGTTGGCGTCGCTGTTTGCAGTTCCATTAGACAAAAACTGAGCTTGCTGATAAAAATTTTTGTTCAAAATTTGGTAAGCTGATACGTTGAAAGCCACAGCATTGTTCCAAACATTTTTCTTAAATCCAACTTCAAACTGATCGATGATGCTTGGCTTCAAGCCTGTATCTGTATTTACATCACGGCCTGTGTTCGGAGAAAATGAATTGGTATATGTGGCAAAAAATGATAAATTTTCATTAGGCATATAAACCAATCCTGCCTTTGGAGAGAAAGCACGGTCTGATGTTTTAGAATTATCTTTACCAACTTTAGAGTTATTCATAAAGTTTGAAACCAACGTGGTCATATTCTCCAAATAAGAATATCTAAGACCAGCAATGACTTTCAACTCTTTCGTAAGACTTATAAAATCTTGTGCATAGACTCCGATTCTTCTGGTTGGGATTCTTGTTTTTTCATATTTGTTGGCAGTTGGTATCGTTCCACCATTCCAAGAAAATGGATCATCCAGATAAACGTAGCCAGATGCATCACCATTGGTACCATAATAATAAGACGTTCCGTAAACAGCATTGTTTCTGTTAGGATCAAAATAAGTGTAGGCATCTGATTTCAAATAATCTGCATCTGCACCAATCAAAATTTTATGATTGATTTTGCCAGTATAGAATTCTCCATTCACATTAATCTGTGCGCTGGTGTAATTTTGTTCGTTATAAGTTCTGTTAAGATTTCTTCTCCATCTGTATCGGTTATTATTTTGAGTCCAAGCTGTACGCTCTGTTGAAAAATAATCTTTGGTATAATTCTGATAAGTAACTACAGCATTCAACGTCCAGTTTTCATTAAACTGATGATTCACGATGATGTCAGTAGAAGCTTGTTTCACATTTTGATATTGCCAATCTGTACCAAAAAAGGTGCTGATGGGCGAAGTCGTATTCAGAGAATAACTTTTGTCTGGATTTTCAAATGTTCCTAATCCGAAATCTGGTGTGAAATTATTCTGAAGATAATCTGCTTCAACAATAATCTGAGTTTTAGAACCGATGTTAAAAGCAAAAGATGGATTGAAATAGTACTTTTCAGAATTTACTACATCACGAAAGCTATTCGCTTTTTCATAAGTACCATTAACGCGAAAAGCAATCTTCTCTGTCAATGGTCCGTAGATATCTACTGTAGGTTTGTAAGAATCCCAACTTCCTGCCGAGAAACCAAGTGTTCCGCCGGATTTGAAAATTGGTTTTTTTGTAATCATATTGATAATCCCACCAGCGGCTACATTACCATATAACAGGGCGTTGGCACCTTTTGCAACTTCTACGCGTTCCAATCCGGAAACTTCGGGATTCACACCACTGTTGATTCTTGCACCGTTTTTATATAGATTCTCTGAACCGAAAGTAAAACCTCTACCTCCAAAACTAGCCTGAGAATTTCCTCTGGCAGATGTCAAGTACAATCCACTAACGTTTTGAATAACTTCCGACAGTTGGCGGATTTGCTGTTGTTCAATAATCTCGTGAGTCACGATGGAAACCGGTTGAGGATTTTCCATTGCTGTAAGATTGGATTTGGAAGTTGGTGTTTTGGCCTTATTAGGATTGCCCGTTTTATGCAACGCTACGTCTTCAATTTCTTGAATTTTGATAGTGTCACTATCTTTTTGTCCACCTTTTTGGGAATAGACCGAGATAGAAAGCAAAATTAGACTTGCAGAGATGATGGACTTCTTCATTGTTTATTTAGAATATTTAAAAACTGGGCAAAAGTATAAAATGTATCTTTACCAACACAGTATTATTTTAAATAATTCTAAATAAAGAAGTTTGATTGATTTAATTATATGTAAATCAATGTTTTATAATGTTATGATATTTATCAATTATTCCTGAAGCTCCAACCAACGCATTTCAAATTCTTCAAGTTTTTCTGATATTGTTTCAAGTTCCGAAGATAATTTTGAGATTTTATCGTAATCAGATTCGTTGTTGAGTTGCTCCAGAATTTCAGCTCTTTTTTCTTCCAATTTTGGCATTTCTTTTTCGATAGTCTCCAATTCACGTTGCTCTTTGAAAGATAATTTTTTCTTTGGTGGTTGGTTATTGGTTGTTGGTTGTTGGGTTGTTACACTAATCGGAATCGAAGCGTCATTCGGAGTTTCACCCTTTTCAACTTTAGGCGCTTCTATTTTCTGACCTTTGTCTTCATTTTTTTTCAAGTGCTCACGATATTCAGAAAAATTCCCAACAAATTCTTTGATTTTTCCTTCCCCTTCAAAAGCTAAGACGTGGTCTACAATTCTGTCCATAAAATAACGGTCGTGCGAAACGATGATTAAACTCCCTTGGAAATTCTGTAAAAAGTTTTCCAAAACCGTTAGCGTAGGCAAATCCAAATCATTGGTAGGCTCATCAAAAATCAGGAAATTCGGATTTTGATAAAGAATATACATCAAATGCAAACGACGTTTTTCTCCTCCGGAAAGCTTGGAAATCGGAGAATATTGCGTCTGATCATCAAACAAAAATAATCTCAAAAACTGAGAAGCAGAGATTGTTTTTCCATTAGCCAAAGGGAAATTTTCGCCAATTTCTTTGATGAAATCAATAACTCTTTCGTCTTCTTTATATTGCAATCCTTTCTGTGCAAAATACCCGAATTTAATTGTTTCTCCGGTTTCAATTTCCCCAGAGTCTTTTGGCTCAAAACCTTGAATGATATTCAATAATGTGGATTTTCCGGCACCATTTTTTCCAACAATTCCGACTTTTTCTCCTCTTTGAAATTGATAAGAAAAATCTTTAAACAGAACTTTTTCACCAAAGCTTTTGTTGATGTTTTTCAATTCAAGAACTTTATTTCCCAATCTTTTCATTTCGAAATCCAATTCCAAAGCCTGCTTTCTGGTATCAGTTTTAGCAATTTTTTCGGTTTCGTAGAAATCATCTTGTCTGGATTTTGATTTCGTAGTTCTCGCTTTTGGTTGTCTTCGCATCCATTCCAACTCCTTTCTGTAAAGGTTTTGTGCTTTATCAATCGTTGAGTTCAGATTATCCTCGCGAATCATTTTATTCTCAAGATAAGTTGCGTAACTTCCGTTGTGGAGATAAAGATTTCCATCTTCCATTTCCCAGATTTTGTCACAAACAGCATCCAAAAAGTAACGATCGTGGGTTACGAGAAGCAATGTGATTTTAGCCTTACTCAGATAATTTTCCAGCCATTCTACCATTTCCACATCCAAGTGGTTGGTCGGTTCATCCATAATCAACAGCGTGTGACGATGTTCTGCTCTAGTTTCTGTCAAAAGTTTCGCTAGCGCAATTCTCTTGATTTGTCCTCCGGAAAGCGTTCCCATTTTTGCTTTCAAATCTGTGATTTTCAACTGGGAAAGGATTTGTTCCATTTCGTTTTCCAAATCCCAAGCTTTATGGATTTCCATTTCTGCCAAAGCAGCTTCCATATCATCAGGATTTTCAGAAGTCAAAGCGTGATGATACTTTTTCAAAGCTAAAATCGGTGCAGAATCAAGCGTCATCATAAACTCTTCTACAGACAATTTCGGGTCAAAATCAATTTCTTGGTCAAACAAAACGACCTGAATATCTTTGTTGATAACCGTAGTTCCGCTATCAGCAATTTCTTTTCCCATCAGGATTTTCAGAAGAGTGGATTTCCCGCTTCCGTTTTTGGCAACGATAGCAATTTTGTCGCCCTCGTTCACGTGGAAATTGATGTTTTTGAATAAGACTTTGACGCCGTAAGATTTGCTCAGATTTTCTGCAGAAACGTAATTCATTATGGATAAATGATGGTTGATAAAATTAAGATTTGCAAAAATAAGGATTTGAAAGTCGAAAACTCCATTAAAGACTGTTCATCTTTATTTTTTTATAAATATTCGGCAAAAAATAAAAAATTTGAGAACTTAATAATGATATGATTTATAGTGAATTGTATGAATTTGGCTCAACTAAGTGAATCAGCGTTATATTTAAGTGAATCGGTAGCTTAACTAATTGAATCAATGATGCATCTTAATATGTTTTGAGATTGATTTTGTTGAATCTGGAAAATATAATAGTACTGAAATCTTAGAAAGCTGATATTTAAAACATATTCGGAAAATTTTAACAAACGCATAATCATATTTAACTTTTCTTTGAGATGCTTGAAAAATAAAAATTCAGAAGTTTGCTGTCAAATTAAACCTATGAAAAAACTCAACTTTCTTGTTGCACTCTTTGTTTGCGTCATTTCTCAAGCTCAATTGATTTCCGGAACTGTTTTATCAAAAGATGACAATCAACCAATTCCTTATGCTAAAATCGGAATTCTGAACAGCAATTTTGGAACCCAGGCAAACGAAAATGGAAAATTTCAAATTCAGTTAGAGAGTTTTTCTACAGATAAAGAATTGATAGTAGCTGTTGCAGGTTACAAACAATTCCGTAGTTCTGTAGAAGACTTTGTAAAGCAAAATCTACATAACATTTATTTGTATGAGAAAGTAACCAATATTCAGGAAGTTGTTATTGCGCCTAAAAATTACAAAGACAAAAATTTGGGAGTTAACAGCAAATCAAAATCTGTGATGTTCACACCAAATATGGAGAAAGGAAATTCGGTAGTGGAAGAAACTGCTGTTGAGTTCAATTCTAATAAAAAACTGAAAATCAATAAAATCAATATTAATTTTTCCAGATTCGAATCTACTACGCCTATTAAAGTTCGTTATACGGTTTATGATGAAAAAGATGGCAAGCCCAATAATCTGGTTTTGGACAAAGATATCATCGCCACAATTGATAAAGATAATTTGGATGCTTATAGTTTTTCTGTAGATGTAAGCAATGAGAGAATCTGGCTTCAAGGTAAATTTTTTGTGGGAATTCAATTTATAGGACAATCGAGTGGTAAAGTAGCTTTGAGTGGCGCTTTATTCAGGTCAGGATATTACCGTTCTTTTTATGGTAATTGGGAAAAAATCGGAATGGCTGCACCGGCAATTAATATTGATGTGAAAGTTCAAAAGTAGTTGGATTTATTTTTAAATTTGATTAAAATTTATCACGCAGATATTCCTAATTAGGCAAATTTTTCAAAGTTTTAAATCTGCAATATCCGCATCATCAGCGAGAGTTGAACAAGCTTTAATCAAAATGAGAATAATAATTTCGTTAATAGCTCTCTGTCTTTTTACAATTTCTTTTGCTCAAGTCTATGATTTTGGAAAAAATTCAGAAGTTGGAAAAATCCTTCATTTGAAAGACGCAGATATCTATTATGAAGTTTATGGAAAAGGCAAACCGCTCTTTTTAATTCACGGCAATGGCGGAAGCATCGGTGCTTTTCAAAAGAAATCCCAAACTCTCAACTGAAAATCTTCGAAGGCGCTTCTCACGGCGTTCCTGTTGAAAGAGCTGAAGAGTTGAGTAAAGATGTGATGGGGTTTATTAAAAACTAATCAATCGTCAGCATTTTCAACGACCAAAGGTTTCCGTTATAAATATCCAAATCTACTTTTGAATTAATCCCGTAAACAATTCCGTTTTCTGAGAATTGCCAAAATTGCCATTCATCATCAGGAGAAGGGGTTGGAACATCATTGTAATTGGCTAACCAAAGCGGATAATCATCAAACTCGCCTTTCAGATAATCTTTGTAATAGTGATAATAAGTGTAGATAATCGGTTTTTCGCCGTATGTGTCTTCCATTATTTTAATCCATACTTTGAGTTCAGAAATCAATTGTTCTTTTGATTTTTTTCTTGGATTTTTCTCAATGTCAAGAATTGGAGGAAGGTCACCTGATTCTAATTTTGCTACCGAAAGGAAAGAATTGGCCTGCATCACAGGGTCTTCATCTGGACGATAAAAATGATAAGCGCCACGAATCAAGTTATGCTGTTTAGCCGTTTCCCAAAAATGGTCAAAGTTTTTATCTAACTTTCGGTTTCCCATACTTGCTCGCAGAACCACAAATTTCAAAGGAATTGTTTGGTTTCCAATACTTAAGCTGTCCCACTGGATATCTTCTTTTCTTTGATAATGCGAAATATCAAAACCAAAAGTCTGATTGGCATAAAGTCCAGTGATTTTTTCAATTCTTGCAGCTTCGGCTTCTGTATTAGAAAGTTTTTTGTGTTCGAAGTGTTTTCCGAGATAATAAGCGAAGTAATAATTAATTTTCTGTCTTAGATAAAATCCTGTTCCCAACAAAGAAATACAAAGTATAATCAAAAGAATCCAACGTTTTTTCATAAAAACACCCTTTCTTTTCTGATGGATTTTCTTCTTTGTACTGAGATTTGCCTTTGTCATAAGTTTTGCAAAAATATTATTTTTCCTCATCGAAAAGAACGGAAAAATTTATTTTTAAAAATTAAAACATTAATTAATTTTTTTGGCTTATTTTATGCTAATATTATAATGTTAATTTTAAAAACATTTAGAAAATGGAAAAAAGAATTTTGTCATTGGCAGCAGTAGTTTTAGTAGCTGTGGCAATGAACGCTCAAACTGTAAAACAAGAAGTTAAAAAAGATGCTAAAGCTGTTGGAAACGCAGTTGAGAAGGGCGCAAAAGCTACAGGAGAAGGTGTAGAAGATGCTGCAAAATGGACAGGAAAAACAGCCAAGAAAGGAGCAAAAGCCACTGCAAAAGGCGTAAAGCAAGGTGCTAATTGGACTGGAAAAACTGTAAAAAAAGGTGCTAATGCAACTGCAGAAGGCGTAAAAGATGGTGCTAAATGGACAGGCAAGACTGCCAAAAAGGGAGCAAAAGCAGTGAGCGATACTTATAAAGATGTGAAAGATGATATCAAGAAAAAAGATTAATCTTTCCTAAAAAAATTAAAACAACTTCAGTATTTGAAGTTGTTTTTTTGTAACAAAAATGTTCTATTGTGAACTAATGATAAAAGATAACCATAATATTTAACTATCTTAGTTGATATAAATTAAAAATTAAAATGAAAAAATTGATTTTGACATTTGCTCTTTCTGTTGCGACAGTAGCAAATATTTCTGCTCAGACGGCAAAGCAAGTGATTGATAATTATGTAACTGCATTGGGCGGGAAACAGAAATTAGAATCTGTAAAAACGCTTTCTATGAAAAATACTATCAGTGTGATGGGAATGGAAATGGAAGGAAAAACAGTTAAAAAAGACAATAAATTCAAGTCTACGCAAAGTATGATGGGGCAGGAGATGTCACAGGTTTTTGATGGAGAAAAAGGTTTTGCTAACCAAATGGGACAAAAAATAGATTTCCCTGCTGACCAAGTTGCAAAATTGAAAGATGCAAAAATAATGGATGCACTCGGGTTGAATCCTGAGAAAATGAAAACTGTTGAGAAAAAGCAAATCGATGGAAAAGATTATATCGTTTTGTCTTCTGACGATAGCAAGTATTATTTTGATGCAAAAACCAATTTGCTTTGGAAAACAGAAGGTGATAAAGGAACAATGATTATTTCAAAATACGCAGATATTGACGGAATCAAATTTGTAGAAGAAATGTCTATCGATGCAGCAGGTCAACAGGTTTCTGTAAAGAACTCTGACATTAAAATCAATCAGCCGGTTTCTGATGAAGAATTCAAATAATTGAATTTAAGAATAAAATAAAAAAGGATTCAAAATTAATTTTGAATCCTTTTTTTTGTGAAATATTTTGAAATTTGAAGTCTCGAATCTTGTATCCTGACTCTCAAATCTTATTAAGAATTATATTCTTTTTCCCATTCTTCAGCAGCTTCACAAAGTGTATTGTAGAACGCTTCTCCGTATTTTCTGATCAACGGCTCTTTTAGGAATTGATAAATTCTAACCTGTAATTCTTTTCCCAAAGTACAAGCATCATTACAGATTTCCCATTCGTGGTAATTAAGTGCAACAAAAGTTTTATAATCATTCACACGAATTGGATAAAGGTGACAAGAAATTGGTTTTTTCCAATCCACAACGCCGTCTTCATAAGCTTTTTCAATGCCACATTTCGTGGTTCCTTTTTCGTCAAAAATAACATAAGCACATTCGCTTCCGTTCACCAAAGTTGTTACGTAACCACCATCATAAGGGTCAATCACCCAAGTTCCTTGTTCCTCGATAGCTTTCACGCCTTCTGGTCTTAGATAAGATTTGATTTTCGGAAAAATTTCGTCAAGAATTGGCAATTCATCTTTATCCAAAGGCGCACCAGTGTCGCCATCTACACAACAAACACCTTTACATTTGGTAAGATTGCAGACAAAACTTTCTGCGAAAACATCTTCTGAAATTAATTTATCATCTATCTGAATCATTCTTCATCAAATTTTAATATTGTGCAAAATTAGCAATTTTAAATGCTGCCAAGCAAAAAACAATTATCCAAAGTCCCAATTCCTGCATCCAATATTTGGGTAAGAAACGCAACATTCTGCTGATAATAATGCTGGAAGGCAAAGCCAAAAGCAACAGATATTCATAATCTTTACCCATATAAAAAATGATGGTAATCAATTGTGCAAGGGAAAAAACGAGTACGAAAGTATATTTGTATCTGCTGATAGGACTTTTCTCATTGTAATGTTTGAAATGATCTGACAATGAGTATAATAACATCAAAGCAATCGGAATCAAAAAGTATAATGGATAATGAGAATCCATCATTTCGAACTTTCCGTAAAATGGCAAATAAGTTTTGTCCCAAGTTGTGTAATGAATCAAATACATTAATCCAAAATAACTTAAGACAATCAAAATAATCCCGAATAACAAACGGAAAATATTAAGTCCAATTCTACTAGAAGTTCCAATAATATGGAAAATCACGAACACTCCCAAAGGCCAGCTAGCAGGAGAAACCAGATAATTAAAAGCCAAAATAGAACCAACAAGCATAAAAGAACTCTTTCTAAGTTGGTCGTTTTGGCTCGTAAGAATTAATAAAATAATAGCGCTCGTCAAAAATGTAAATGCCAATCCAACGTCAATTGCCCCATCATAAAACGAAGCCACAAAAATCGTGTAAAGAAAAAGTGGAAGATGAGAAAACTGGTTAAGCGCTATCGCATTGAATAAAAAATATCCTAAACTGATTCCCATAAATGTAATTATCGCTGGAAATACATCTATATATTTGAAATCTAATAGATTAAGCGATAAAAAAATCAAAAACAGGAAACCAATGTAAACCGGAACCGAAAAAATATTGCTTTCTTTAGAAAGTAATCGAAACATTTTTTATAAATTTGTGCAAAGTTAATTTAAAAAAAGAAAAAGATGACATCTTTCTGGTTAGCATTAAGCGCAGCTTTCAAATGGTCGTTCGGTTTTTATACTCTTTTTGGCAATGTGTTGAATTGGGTTTTATTCCTGGTTGCTACAGGATATTTTTGCTATTGGTGTTATATTTTGGTAGTCACTTTAGGTGCTCAAAAGGATAAAGATTATTTCTCTCCTACAGAAGGGAAACACCCTTATTATGATCCAAAAATCTACAAAAACGAAGGTTAAATAAATTGATTATATTTATAAAAAACCCGTCTTGTTATTCTAACGAGACGGGTTCTTTTATTTTTTAACCTACATTTTTGGTGCAATTATTCTTCGTCGTGACAAGGAACTACTAAAACTGGGATTTTAGATTTTTTTGTAATTTCTTTTGTCAGACTTCCAATAAAAACATCGTAAACACCGCTTCTGCCGTGCGAACCAACTACGATATAATCTGCATTTTTTTCATCAGCAAATTCTAAAATGGTATCTCCGGCAATGCCCTGTTTCAAAATATGAGTGCAATTTACGCCTTGAGAAATCACTTGTTGTTCTAGTTTGTTCAATTCTTTTAGTTCATATTTGATTTCGTTTTCTTCCACTTCCGGAAAATATTGGAAACCCATATCGCCAATTACAAAACCGATGTCCGTTGCAGCAACGTGAATCAAAGCGATTTCTGCGTTCACATCTTTCGCAAAATTCACAGCATAATCTACCAATTTATTTGAGCTATCAGAAAAATCTACAGGTAAAATAATTTTTTTCATAATCCTAAGTTTATAGTTTGTTTAAAGCAAATATTTAGCCATTAATATAATAGAACAACTGATATTTATCTACTGAATCTTAAGTGAAAATAATTTTTCTTTTTCCAAATAAGCTTCCAGAATATCATTCTCAGAAACTTTCCCAACACCTTTTGGAGTTCCTGTAAAAATCAAATCACCAACTCTTAAAGTGAAATATTGCGATGCAAAAGCAATAATATCATCAAAACTGAAAATCATTTCGCGGGTATTTCCGTCCTGAACTTTTTCATTGTTTTTGGTTAATGAGAAATTTAGACTCTGCAAATCATAATTTTCTTTTGATATAAAATCCGAGACAACAGCAGAACCATCAAAACCTTTCGCCAGTTCCCAAGGCAAGCCTTTTCCTTTCAGTTTTGACTGTAAATCTCGTGCTGTAAAATCAATACCAAGACCTATTTCTTCAAAATGTTTTCCGGCATTTTCTTTTTGGATGTATTTTCCGCCTTTTGAGATTTTCAAAACCACTTCCAACTCATAATGAACATCATCAGAAAATTCTGGGATATAAAAATCAGAACCTTTTTTCAGGATTGCAGTATCAGGCTTCATAAAAATTACTGGGTCTTCAGGAATTTCGTTTCCTAATTCTTTGGCGTGTTCGCCGTAATTTCTTCCTATGCAGATTATTTTCATTGGTTTAAATTTAATTTTAAAACTTAGACTTCAATTGAATTTTCGTGAAAATCTTTTTAGTGTAAAGTGGAAAATCGGCACTCTGAAGCCAACCGTAATAGCCCAAATCTTTTTGGAAAACTTCTTTCACCACTTGACCTTTATATTTTCCAAAGGCAAAAATCTCTTGTTCTTTTTCATTGAAATGAATCATTCCTGCTAAATCTGCAAATCTGTTATGGAAAGAAAAATCGCTTAAACCGGCAACTTCATTTGGCAAATCTTCATAATGACCAACTTGCGCATCCAAAACTTCAAAAGTTGCCAAGACATCTGCTTCTGCAGAATGGGCATTTTCCAAAGTTTTTTGACAGTAAAAATTGTAAGCAGCAGAAAGATTTCTAGGTTCCATTTTGTGATAAATCGTTTGAGCATCAATCAATTTAAATTTACTCAAATCGAAATCCAAACCTGCACGCAACAATTCTTCTGCTAAAAGAGGCACATCAAAACGATTGGAATTGAAACCTCCTAAATCTGTTCCGGAAATCATTTCCATAATTTTAGGCGCAATGTCTTTAAAAGTTGGCGCTTCTGCAACATCAGCATCATAAATTCCGTGGATTGCCGAAGATTCTTTTGGGATTGGCATTTCTGGATTCACTTTCCAAGTTTTACTTTCTCGGGAAGCATCTGGATTGACTTTCAGAATACAGATTTCTACAATTCTGTCTTTTCCAACATTGGTTCCCGTTGTTTCCAAATCGAAAACACAAAGCGGTTTATATAATTTTAAGTTCATTTGTTTGTAATTATGAGTTATTAGTTATGAATTATGAATGATTTTTAGAATTGATAATTCATCATTTATAATTATTTAAGTTGTTTTTGGAATATCAGTGAAATCAAAATATAATAGATAATGATTAACGGAATTCCGACGGTTTTAAAAATTAGTAAAATCAAAATTCCACCAATCAATAAAGCTAGTTTTGGATAGTTGTCTTTCAGTTGTTTTGATTTGAATTTCATTGCAATCATTTTGATTGGTGAAACCAGTAACCAAGAAGAAATAACGGTGAAAATCAATAAATAAATTTCGTTCTCAAAAAGAAAACTAAAATTTCCGGATTCTTTGTAAGCATAAAATAATCCAAAAATCAAAATCGTATTGCTTGGCGTATTCAGTCCTTTGAAATAATATTTTTGGTCATCATCCAAATTGAAAATTGCTAATCTAAGACAAGAGAAAAGTGTAACGAGAAAACCTAAATAATAATACCAAGGAAAATCGATGTATTGATTTCCAACAAAAGCTATAAACAATGTAAATCCTGGCAAAAAACCAAAACTCACCATATCTGCCAAAGAATCAAGTTGTCCTCCAAGATTACTGCTGGAATTCATTGCTCTCGCAATAAAACCATCGAAAAAATCAAGGACTAAGGAAATAATAATGCAAATTGCCGTCGTCTGATAATCGCCGGAAAATAAATGAACAATCCCAACGCAACCAGAAAAAAGATTCCCTAAAGTAAATGCGTTGGCGAGGTTATTTTTTATGAAATTCATATCACAAAAATAGGAAAATAGTTGGAGGATGGATGACGGAAGATGGAAGTTTTTAATGCCCATAGAAAAACTTCCATCTTCAAACTTTTGGCTTCCATCTTTTCGTAATTTTGCAAAATGAAGAATTTGAGATGGCAAGAATTTTTTGCCTTGATTTACAGACTTTTTTTGGTTTTTTTCTTTTATCAGATTGCGAGACTTTTGTTTTGGGTTTTCAACAAAGATTTGATAAAAGTTGAAGGGATATCAGAATATTTTAAACTGTCATATTATGGAACTGCGTTTGATACAACTGCAATTCTTTATGTGAATGCGGTTTTTATCTTATTAAGTATTATTCCAATTACCATCAATACAAAGAAAAGCTATCAGAAATTTTTGTTCTATTGGTATTTTATCACAAATGGGATTACCTATTCTTTTAATTTCGGAGATATTATTTATTATAGATTCAGTCAGGCAAGATTGACTTCTGCAGCAATAGAAGTTGGTAAGAATGAAAATAATCTTGGCCGGATTTTTTGGAATGCATTGTTACAACATCCATTTGTTTTTATTTGGTTTATCGTCATCATTTTCATCTGGATTTTCCTTTACAAAAAAGTGAAAGTCAATGAAGAAAAGCCGAAACAGTTGGTTTCTTATTTTATTTCGTCAATTGTTATTTTATGCATTACAGCAACATTGGTTGTTGGAGGAATCCGTGGTGATTTTAAACATTCTACAAGACCAATTAATTTGGTGGATGCCAATAAACAAGTCAGCAATCCGTTACAGGGCAATCTTGTTCTGAACAGCGTTTTCTCTTTTTTCAGAACATTGAATACCAATAATTTTAAATTGGTTCATTTTGTTGATGAGAAGTTTATTGATAAAGAAATACAACCTTACAAATTATATAATCGTGAGGCGGAACCAAAACCAAACGTAGTCATTTTCATTATAGAAAGTTTTGGAAAAGAATATTCCGGTGCTTTTAATAGAAATACAAATATTAAAGATTTTGTTTCTTACACGCCATTTTTTGATAGTCTGGCTACTAAGAGCTTGATTTTTACTAATGCTTTTGCCAACGGAAGACAATCTATCCACGGGATGAGTTCAGTTTTAGCAGGAATTCCGAGTTTGACGGATGCTTTTACGAGTTCACCATATTCTAATCAAAAAATCCAATCTATTGTTTCGGTTTGTAATGATATGGGTTATGATACAAGCTTTTATCACGGTGCGCCAAATGGATCAATGGGATTTCAGGGATTTGGAAATATTTTAGGCTTCAAACATTATTTCGGAAAAACCGAATATAATAATGATAATGATTTTGATGGAATCTGGGCGATTTGGGATGAACCGTTTTTTCAATATTTTGCAAAGAATATCGGAAAGAAGCAACCATTTATGTCAACATTATTTTCTGCGTCTTCTCACGATCCGTTTAAAGTTCCGGAGAAATATCAGAATAAATTCAAATCTGGACCATTGCAAATTCATATTCCGATTCAGTACACAGATTATGCTTTGAAAAAATTCTTTGAAACAGCGAGTAAACAACCTTGGTATCAGAATACGATTTTTGTGATAACAGCAGATCATACTAATCAAACTTACTATCCGGAATATCAAAAAGCAATGAACCGATTTGCAATTCCGTTGTTATTTTTCTCTCCCAATTCAAAATATAATTTGAAAGGAGTGGATGATAGATTTGCACAACAAATGGATATTTATCCAACATTGGCAGATTTATTAGGTTACAATAAAAAAATCAGAAGTTGGGGAAGAAGTTTGGTTTCTGATAAAAATGAAGATTATATGATTGTAAATTCAGATTCGATTCAAGAGCAATTGATTATTGGAAATTACATTTATACTTTCAATGGAAAAGAGGTAACTGGGATTTACGATAAAACAGATTTAGCATTATCAAAAAATCTTATTAAAAATAATTTGAATGCTGAACAAAAACTCGGGATTGAAAAAACTAAAGCTTGGTATCAGGATTATATGGATAGAGTAATTAACAGAAAACTGAGATAGCATCATTGTTTAAGTTTTGAAAATTCTTCCAAAAGGCTTTATTTATGCTTCGGATAGCAAATAATTCTTGTTTGTTTAAAATTAATTTATATTTTTATCAATATTAATTTAACGTTAATAATTTAAAATAATCAAACAACAAACAACTTAAAAATAAAGACAATGAAAAAGTTAATTTTAGCATTTACCTTATCATTTATCGGAGTTCTATCATTTGCTCAAATCGAAGGAAAATGGAAAACCATCGATGACGAAACAGGAAAGCCAAAATCCATTGTAGAAATTTGGAAAAAATCAGATGGCAAATATTACGGTAAAATTGTTCAGTTACTTATAAAACCAGAGAACAACAGCTGCGTAAAATGTAAAGACGACCGCAAGAACAAACCTTTGATTGGTCTGGAAATCATCCGCGGACTTTCAAAAGACGGCAACGAATTCTCTGGAGGAACAATCACCAATCCTAAAGACGGAAAATCTTACAAAACAGAAATTGTTAGAGAAGGCGACTTGCTAAAAGTAAAAGCAATCATTCTAGGAATTGCGGTTAAAACTCAAACTTGGCACAAAGCAGACTAACTGAAAATTATGATAAATCGCAGGCTCCCATTTGGGAGCCTTTTTTGTTATGCAGATAATAAAAAAATTAATACTTTTGTAGTTCGAAATTTTAAACAAAGAACATTTTCATAATCTTTATATCAAATGAAAGAACATACATTTCGTGAAGTAATTGCTCAAGCTATGAGCGAAGAAATGCGTAAAGACGAATCCATTTTTCTTGTAGGAGAAGAAGTTGCAGAATATAATGGAGCTTACAAAGCATCCAAAGGAATGTTAGATGAGTTTGGTGCAAAAAGAATCATCGATGCACCAATTGCAGAGCTTGGTTTTACGGGTATTTCTGTAGGAGCCGCAATGAATGGGAATCGTCCAATCGTAGAATATATGACTTTCAACTTCTCGTTGGTAGCGATTGACCAGATTATCAACAACGCTGCAAAAATTTATCAGATGAGCGGTGGACAATGGAACTGTCCAATTGTTTTCCGTGGTCCAACAGGATCTGCAGGACAATTGGGAGCAACGCACTCTCAGGCTTTCGAAAGCTGGTATGCAAACTGCCCAGGTCTTAAAGTAATCGTTCCTTCCAATCCTTACGATGCGAAGGGACTTTTGAAATCTGCAATCCAGGATAACGACCCAGTTATTTTTATGGAGTCTGAGCAGATGTATGGAGACAAAATGGAAATTCCGGAAGAAGAATATTACATCCCAATCGGAAAAGCAGATATCAAGAAAGAAGGAAAAGATGTGACTTTGGTTTCTTTCGGTAAAATTATGAAAGTAGCTTTACAAGCTGCAGAAGATTTGGAAAAAGAAGGGATTTCTGTAGAAGTTATCGACCTTAGAACAATCCGTCCTTTGGATTACGATACAATTCTTGAGTCTGTGAAGAAAACCAACAGATTGGTAATTTTGGAAGAATCTTGGCCATTCGCTTCTATTTCTACGGAGATTACTTACATGGTTCAACAAAAAGCATTTGACTATTTGGATGCGCCAATCAAGAGAATCACTACACCAGATGCTTCGGCACCATATTCAGCACCATTATTTGCAGAATGGTTCCCTAAAGTGGACAAGGTGAAAGAAGAAATCAAAAACGCATTGTACATCAAAGCATAAAACAAACTAACTCCCGGATTTATTCGGGAGTTTTTTATTGGTAAATATTTTTAGGAGCTATTTCCCGCTTTCCGTTGCAATCTTTTGCTTTTTCATAGGTGAAAAAAAGCAAAAGGATTTCCACTACAATCGGGGCTATGGGATTTGTCATCCAAATTCAACATTCTACAAAAAAATACAATTTTGTCATTCCACAGGAATCTCATCGGTTTAGATTCCTACGGAATGACAAACTTCCTTTTAATTTATGTCTTTGCTGAGCGCAAGCGTCTTTGCGAACCTTAAAAATATTTTCAATAATATCAAAAAAAATCTTTACGTACTTTGCGTTTTAAATTTATATTGAAAGTAAATCTCAAATTATTTCTCAAAATAAAACCATAAAAATTTGTAGGTTAATAAATTATTCCTATTTTTGCACCTCAAAATGAGATGTAAATTATGTTAATAATACCAGTAAAAGACGGAGAGTCTATCGATAGAGCTTTAAAAAAGTACAAAAGAAAATTTGATAAAACTAGAGTTGTAAGAGAACTTAGATCTAGACAACAATTTATTAAGCCTTCTGTAACTTTGAGACAAGCTAAACTTAAAGCAGCTCACAAACAAAGAAACTTGAGCAAAGAAGAACAAGCTTAAGTTCTTTTTTAGCAAAACATAATAAAAATCACTTCCGAATTTCTATATTTGGAAGTGATTTTGCATTTATAGACCTATGATAGAAAGATTTCTAGATTACATAACAGTAGAAAAAAGATATTCTCCACATACGTTGACCAACTACAAAAAAGATTTGTCAGATTTTTCAGCCTTTGTTTTGAAGACAGAGGCTTTAGAAGATATTGTTCACGTTCATAAGAAAGTGATTAAAAACTTTATTGTAGAGTTGAGTAACTCTGGATTGAGTAAAAGAAGTATCAATAGAAAGCTTTCATCTTTGCGTAGTTTCTATGTCTTTATGCTTCGTTTGGAAGAGATAAAGGTTTCTCCGATGGAGACTATCGATTCTCTCAAATTCTACGCAGAAAAAAGAATTCCTTTCTCTGTAGTAGAAATGGATCAAATAAAAACAGAAGTAGAGGAGAAGGGCAATATGACCCTTCTTGATAAATTGATTATAGAAACATTATATCAAACAGGAATTAGAAAAGCTGAGTTGTGTGGTCTATTGATGGAAAATGTAGATTTCTCAAAAAAAGAAATATTGGTTATTGGTAAAGGAAACAAAGCTAGGGTAATCCCTATCGCGGATGATTTGCTTGCAGATTTTCAATTATATCTCAATATTCGTAAAGCCAATTCTGAAAATGAGCATTATTTTTTTGTTAATAAAAATGGAAAAAAACTGGGTGAAAAGTTTGTGTATTTGGTCGTTAATAAGTACTTTAGTGTAGTTACTTCTAAGCAGAAAAGGAGTCCGCATATTCTCAGACATACTTTTGCTACCCACGTTTTAAACCAAGGTGCAGAAATATCTAAGGTTCAAAAAATATTAGGACACGCCAGTTTAGCTAGTACACAAGTTTATACCAGTGCGAATATAGAAAAGCTGAAAGAAGTTTATAAAAATGCACATCCAAGAGAAACTAAGAATAAATAAACGATATGGAGTAAAATTTACTATTTAATTGTTTAACCATTAAAATCAGACGTTATGAAGATTACAATTCAGACTGTAGGTGTAACACCTCACGAACCATTAAAAGAAAGAATTGAGAAAAAATTAGCCAAGCTTGAAACTTTTTATGACAAAATTGTAGAAGCTGCGGTTTACCTTAAAGTAGAAAATACATCAGAAAAAGAAAATAAAACCACGGAGCTTGTTGTGAAAATTCCGGGTAATGATATAGTCGTAAAGAAGACGTGCGCTAGTTTTGAGGAGAGTTTAGACGATTCTGTAGAAACTGCTAAGAAACTGCTAATCAAGAAAAAAGAATTAGCTTAGAAAAAAAATGCGTTTTTTTGTAAAAAAAGACTTGTAGGTTTCAAAAAAGAGTCTCATATTTGCACTCGCAAAACGGAAACATCCGCAGCGCAGAAATATGATCTTTAATTTGAAGCCTACTTTTTATAAACTATAAAGTTTAAAAGATGTCAGAAAAATATTTTTAAAAAAATATTTGCAAGATTCAAAAAAAAATCATCATATTTGCTCTCGCAAAAAGGAAGTAACCAAAATGCAAGATTAACGATCTTTATTTTAAAATATAAATGCCTCCATAGCTCAGTTGGCCAGAGCACGTGATTTGTAATCTCGGGGTCGTGGGTTCGAATCCCTCTGGAGGCTCAATTTATAAAAATTACTGGGGAGATACCAGAGCGGTCAAATGGGGCTGACTGTAACTCAGCTGCTTCGGCTACGTAGGTTCGAATCCTGCTCTCCCCACTTTTTATAATTTATTTTAGTTGCATAATTCAAAATTTATTTTTAGATTTGCACACCTTTACCAACAATTTAGAAAACAAAAATTGCGAAAGTAGCTCAGTTGGTAGAGCGTCAGCCTTCCAAGCTGAATGTCGCGGGTTCGACCCCCGTCTTTCGCTCAAAAAATCACAAACCCTCGGGAATGTGATTTTTTTTTAAGCCGACTTAGCTCAGGGGTAGAGTGCTTCCTTGGTAAGGAAGAGGTCACGGGTTCAAATCCCGTAGTTGGCTCAGAAGATTCTTTTTTTAGGATTTTTTTGGAATGGTTTTTTATGTTTTTTAATGTAAATTTGCGTTCCGACTGAGGAGTGTAGCTGATGGATTGTTTTAAGTTATTTTAAATTGAAAATCATATTATTATTTTTTATTCAAAATAATTTTTGATATTCAAAAATTCATTATATTTGCAGACCGAAAAAAACAATATTAAATAAATTAAATATTAAAATCATGGCAAAGGAAACGTTTAATCGTTCAAAACCACACTTGAACATTGGTACTATTGGTCACGTTGACCATGGTAAAACTACTCTTACAGCTGCTATTTCTGCTGTATTAGCTAGCAAAGGTCTTGCTGAGAAAAAAGACTTCTCTGCAATTGACTCTGCTCCTGAAGAAAAAGAAAGAGGTATTACTATCAATACTGCTCACATCGAGTACGAAACTGAAAAAAGACACTACGCTCACGTTGACTGCCCAGGTCACGCGGATTATGTAAAGAACATGGTAACGGGTGCTGCTCAGATGGACGGTGCTATCGTTGTATGTGCTGCTACAGACGGACCTATGCCTCAAACTAGAGAACACATCCTACTTTGCCGTCAGGTAAACGTACCTAGAATTGTTGTTTTCATGAACAAAGTAGATATGGTGGATGATCCAGAATTGTTAGAGCTTGTTGAAATGGAATTGAGAGACTTATTGTCTACTTATGATTTCGATGGTGATAACTCTCCAGTAATCCAAGGTTCTGCATTAGGAGCTCTTACTGCTGCTACTGCTGCTACAGTTGATACAGAAGATAAATGGTTCAAATCTGTTGAAGAATTAATGAACGCTGTTGATGAGTGGATCGAGCAACCACCAAGAGATACTGATAAGCCTTTCTTGATGCCAATCGAAGACGTATTCTCTATTACAGGTAGAGGTACTGTAGCAACTGGTAGAATCGAGGCTGGTGTTATCAACACTGGAGATCCAGTTGATATCGTTGGTATGGGTGATGAGAAATTGACTTCTACTATTACAGGAGTTGAGATGTTCAGAAAAATCCTTGATAGAGGTGAAGCTGGAGATAACGTAGGTCTATTGTTGAGAGGTATTGAAAAAACTGACATCAAGAGAGGTATGGTTATCGCTAAGAAAGATTCTGTGAAGCCACACAAAAAATTCAAAGCTTCTGTTTATATCCTTTCTAAAGAAGAAGGTGGACGTCACACTCCATTCCACAACAAATACCGTCCTCAGTTCTACGTTAGAACTACAGACGTTACAGGTGAGATCTTCTTGCCAGAAGGAGTGGAAATGGTAATGCCTGGTGATAACTTAGAGATCACTGTAGAATTGTTACAACCAATCGCTCTTAACGTAGGTCTTAGATTTGCGATCAGAGAAGGTGGTAGAACAGTTGGTTCAGGTCAGGTTACTGAAATCCTAGACTAATCGTCTTAGAATAATATAAAGCTTCCGCAAGGAAATCTTGCGGAACTTTTTAATCTACGGGCATCGTCCAATGGTAGGATACCGGTCTCCAACACCGTTGATCTGGGTTCGAATCCTAGTGCCCGTGCAAAAATAAAATAATGAGCTCATTAGTTAATTTTTTAAAAGGTTCTTATACAGAATTTAAAGATAAAGTAGAGTGGCCAAAATGGCCAGACCTGCAGTCTTCTACAATTGTTGTAGCAGTGACTACTGTTATCCTTGCTTTATTTACATTTGGAGTAGATTCTTTGTTTAGTGTGACTATTAAGAATTTTATTGCGACGTTTATTAATCTATTTAACTAATTCAAAATTACTTTCCTCATGAGCGAATCGAAATGGTATGTGCTGAAAGCTATTAGCGGACAGGAAAATAAAGTTAAGAATTATATTGAGAACGAAATCCAACGTTTAGGGATGGATGCTTATGTTACTCAAGTTGTAATTCCTATGGAAAAAGTTATCCAGATTAGAAATGGAAAAAAAGTTCCAAAAGAGAAACCTTATTATCCTGGTTACCTTATGGTAGAAGCTGATTTGGTAGGAGAGGTTCCTCACGTGATAAAAAACATCCCAGGGGTTATTTCTTTCTTGAGCCTTACAAAAGGAGGTGAGCCTGTTCCTATGAGAAAATCTGAGGTTAACAGAATGCTTGGAAGAATGGATGAGCTTTCAGAATTTGCTACAGATGTCGAGATTCCTTTCATTGTTGGAGAAAATGTTAAGGTAATCGATGGTCCTTTCAACGGTTTCAATGGAACTATTGAAAGGATTCTTGAAGACAAAAAGAAAATCGAAGTTTCGGTTCTGATTTTCGGAAGAAAGACACCAATGGAATTGAGCTTTATGCAAGTAGAAAAAGTATAATTACTTTTACAAAATATATAAAACACCTAAGAATTTTCTTAGGTGTTTTTCTATTTTATCATCTCGTTATTAAATTCAGTAGGTGTTTTGCCAACATATTTTTTGAAAGCTCTATTGAAATAAGAAATATTATTATATCCCGTACTATAACAGCTTTCTGATACACTTTTACCTTGTAGAATATGATGACATGCTTTTTCAATTCTGTATTGATTGAGAAAATCTGTAAAAGTGATTTTCATTGTTTTTTTGAAAAAGTTGCAAAATGATGGCAAAGTAAGATTTACAATTGCAGCAATTTCATTGATGTCAATCTCTTTCTGATAGTTCTTTTCTACAAACGTAAATATTGATTGTAACCTTTCTCTATTTTTGGAAATAATCGTGTGTGGCATCACTTCTTTATTCAATAATACATAATCTTTTTCATCTGAAAGTTCTACCAAAAGCTTAAGCAATAATAGATATCTTTTATTGTTTTTTGTTTTGAGTATCTCTTGTAATTTCGGAAGTATTCTTTTTTTTGTTGAGCTACTAAACAAGACTCCGAATTTTGCCACAGACAACATCTTTCTTAGATTTGTTAATTCAACTATATCTTTTGAAAATTGGATGATTTCTTCTCGAAACTGTATAACGATCTCTTCATGTGGATCGGATGAATTAAGACCAAATCCTGAGTGTGGAATATTAGAACCAATCAAAACCAAGTCTCCATCACGAAAACTACTTTTGTGATAACCAACGTGCCGTGTTCCACTTCCAGAAAGCACGCAAACCAATTCTAGTTCGGGATGATAATGATATTCCCAACGAAATTCCTTCACAGGAAAATTCATATGTAACGTACGAAAAGACGAATTTTCATCTGGCTTAACATTTTCATAACTTACTCTCATTTGATTAATTAATAATTTTGATAAATATACTATTTTATATTAATGCAGTGTCACTAATGATTTATAGTGTTAAATTAATGTAAACAGTTTCTAGATAATTTTGTAATCGATGAGAAACTTAAATATCAAAGTAATCCTTTTCCTGAACTATTTCCTTTTTGCCATTCTTTTGAATTCGGTGGGAACAGTTATTCTTCAAGTTCAACAAAATTTTGGAATTTCGAAATCCGAAGCTAGTATTCTGGAAGGCTTCAAAGATTTACCAATTGCAATCTGTTCTTTTCTGATTGCATCATTTCTTCCCAAGATTGGATTGAAAAAATCTATGTTGATCGCATTGGCTCTTGTAAGTATAATGTGTTTTCTTATGCCTTTTACGAATGCTTTTTGGTATTTTAAATGTTTGTTTTGTGTTGTAGGAGTTTCCTTTGCGCTTATCAAAATATCGGTTTTCACTTCCATTGGGCTTATTTCTGAAAATGATAAAGAGCATTCTAGCATTATGGGATTTTTGGAAGGATTCTTTATGATAGGCGTGTTGGTGGGGAATGTTCTCTTTAGTATTTTCATAGATGATAAAAATCCACAATCAAGAAGCTGGCTCAATACCTATTGGGTTTTGGGAACGATATCCGTTGTCTCATTTGTGATTCTGACTTTTTCCAAGCTGGATGAAAGTGAGGCCAAAATTGAAAATACAAGTTTGAAAGGTGATATTAAAAATAGCATTAGTTTGTTCAAATTAAGAAGTGTTTTATTCTTTGTCATTTGTGCCTTTTTATTTGTTTTGGTAGAACAGAGTTTCCAAACTTGGACACCCACTTTCTATAAAGAGATTCTTCATCTTCCGACAAGTATGGCGGTTCAAGCTGGAGCTGTTTTAGCTGGAGCATTTGCTTTGGGAAGATTTCTTTCGGGATTTTTCTCAAGAAAGTATAAATGGATATACGTTGTTTCTTTTTGCGTTATCTGTTTTGCACTAAGTATATTTTTGGTTTTACCATTAACTCATAATATTCACTTGGATGAAAATGTAACTTGGTTCAATGCGCCTTTAGCGGTTTATATTTTTCCGATGATGGGTATTTTTCTCGCTCCCATTTATCCAAGTATCAATTCTGTAATTCTTGCATCAATCCCAAAATATCTGCAAAGTTCTATGTCTGGTCTTATAGTCGTTTTCTCTGCAATTGGAGGAACGCTTGGCTCGATGATAACAGGATTTGTATTTCAAGAAACTAGTGGACAACAAGCATTTTATCTCTCATTCATTCCATTGTCACTATTACTGATTTTTGTGATAATGATGAACAAACAACTTGGCAAGAAATGAAACACAGGCATTCAAAAATTCTTTCGAAGAAAAAATGATATGAGTGTTCCATTTGACCTTTGAAAATTAAATATATACAAATGAAAAATTATATCGATATAAAAGATTTTTACAATCTGTTTGAAGCTGTTCAACAAGCTGAGATTTTCGAAGACCAAAAAACAATGGTCGATGCGATTCCCTTATTTCCAATTGCTGAAATCGAGACGAAGTATGAAGAAGAAAAAAATCATATTGATTTTGATTTGAAAGATTTTGTCTTACGAAATTTCTTTTTAGAGAAATTATCAGAAAAAGGGAATGAGATTTCTGCAAACAAATTACCTATCAAAGAACATATTAAGAAGCTTTGGAACCAGCTTACAAAAACAGCTTATGAAGAAAAAGGGACACTCTTGGGGCTTCCGAAGCCATATATTGTTCCTGGGGGAAGATTCATTGAGTTTTTTTATTGGGACAGTTATTTTGTGATGCTTGGATTGCAGGTTTCCGGAAATATCGAAATGATGAAAAATATCGTGGAGAATTGCTCTTACCTGATAATGAATTATGGATTTGTTCCAAATGCAAGCAGGAGTTATTTCTTAACTCGTTCACAGCCACCCTATTTTTCTTTGATGTTGGATTTGATTTATGAAAGTACAAATGATGAAAAAATCTACTTACAGTATTTCGAAACATTGGAGAAAGAATATCAGTTTTGGATGAGTGGGGAAGAAAATTTAGAATTTGGGCAATCTTATAAAAGGGTTTTAAAAACTAATGATGGCGATATTCTTAATCGATATTACGATGATGAAAATCTCCCTCGCCCAGAAAGTTATTTGATAGATGTTAAAGATTTTAAAAATTCCGAGAATCGAGAATTTTATAGAAATATAAGAGCAGCTTGTGAGTCTGGATGGGATTTTTCTAGTAGATGGTTCGCAGATGGTGAGAGTATTAAAACCATCAATACCCTAGAATTGGCACAAATAGATCTCAACTCTCTTCTTTGGAATCTTGAAAATACACTTGCAAAGGCTTCTCGTATTAAAGAAAATTTGACTTTAGAAAAAAAATACCAATCATTAGCAGATCAACGTCTATCAAATATTGAAAAATATTTTTGGGATAAAGAATCAAAAATTTACAGAGACTTCAACTTCTTAAAAAATGAACAGACATCATCAGAGCATATTGCTTCCCTCTATCCATTATTTCTGGGTTTTTCCAATATGCAACAAGCTTTAGATATGAAATATTGGGTTTCCAAAAAGTTCTTGCATCCAGGTGGTCTGGTGACAACTACAAAACAAACAGGAGAACAATGGGATTTTCCTAATGCTTGGGCGCCTAACCAATGGATAGGTTATACCGCGATGAAAAAATATGGCTTTGATGATGTGGCAGATGAAATAAAAACTAATTGGAGTAAAAATGTTGAGAGAGTATATAATAATGTAGGAAAACTGATGGAAAAGTATAATGCAGTGGATGTGAAAACTATTGCAGGTGGAGGAGAATATCCAAATCAAGATGGGTTTGGATGGACTAATGGAGTTTATTTGAAAATAAACAATTAACTTTAAATAACTATAAGATATGAAAAGAAAAGCGTATTTTTTGATGGTAGGCATTGCTTCGGTATACTTTCAAAATGTTTATGGGCAACAGACCGAGAACGATTCTCTAAAATCTAATAATATAGACGAAGTAGTTGTAACTGGAGTTTTTGATAAAAGATTGAAAATGAATTCTCCAATTGCGATCAGCGTTCTTAAAAAAGATTTCATAGAAAAACAAACACCCAACAGCGCAGCAGATTTGTTGAAAAACGTACCAGGAGTTTATGTAAATTCTTCGAATGGTGAAATCCGTAACTCTATTGCTTCTCGCGGAATTACAATAGGAACACAAGACGGAAGTTTTGGTTATGAGTATGTTTCAATGCAAGAAGATGGTTTGCCTATTACTAATACAACTTATTTTAATTATGGGCCAGATTTTTTTCTCCGTGCAGATGCCACAATAGATCAATTAGACGCTGTACGTGGAGGTTCATCATCTATCACTACAGCTAATGCGCCTGGTGGGATATTCAATTATATTTCAAAAACAGGAGGTAATAAATTTGCTGGAGAAGTAAGATTTAGAACAGGTTTCCAAGGTGCTAATACCAGTGGATTGTATAGAACGGATATTAATTTTGGTGGTCCTTTGGGCAATAATTGGTTCTATAATATTGGTGGTTTCTATCGGTATGATGAGGGTGCAAGAAATCCTGGAGATTATGCGCTAAATAATGGAGGCCAAATTAAGATGAATATTGTAAAGAAGTATAATAGAGGTTCTGTAAAAGTCTATTTAAAATATTTGAATGATAAAAACGGATACTCTATGTCTTTGCCAACTAGAGGTTTTACGGATCCAAAAGTAGCAGAAGGCTTCAATAATAGTTCTTCGGTTTTGCTTCCGGAGGTGCAATACACTCAGCAAAATTTTGTAGAAGGTGGAACGCTCAATTATAATTCTAGTAACTTGGTTAATAGCAAATACCGCTCGATAGGTATGAATTGGGATCACAAATTGGGAGAAGGTTGGACTCTGGATAATAAAATACGTTATTCTAATAATGATGTTATTTATAATACATCCAGTTCTACATCTATTATTTCTGCAACATCTACCGCACTTTATAATTTGGTTGGAGCAACTGGATTTGGGACATATAATTTTAGAGATTTGATAACAGGGCAAACAATGTTGAGTGTAAATGCAGCAGCTCCAAATACTGGCACAATGCCTATCTATTCTGTTAATCAAAATAATTTAACCAATCAGTCGTTGGGCGCCAACTCTGTTTTTGTAACTCCTTTGAATCTTTATGAAAATAGGGTAGAGGAATTACTAGAACAATTCACAATTAACAAAAAATGGAGAAATATGAGTTTTTCTTTAGGTGGTTATTTTGGATATTCTGATGCTGCGAGAGTTTCCGGTGGTGGAGGTGTATCATTTACAACATTGGAGCCCCAGCCTCGTATTTTAACAGTAGATTTCAATGGGAGTATCAATGGTTTAGGAGGGAATTATCAGATTACCAATCCAAATGGAGTGGCTCAGTTTCCCGGGAACAATGGTGTTTTGCTAGGTTTTTATGCTAAGCAACGTCAACTGGCAGGTTTCTTTGGTCATACTTGGGATATTACACCAGCATTAACTCTAGATTGGGGTGTGCGTTATGAAAACGGAAATGTAAAGGGGCATAATACAAGAACTTATCTGAAAGTTGCTTCTGGTTTAGACAACAATCCTTATACTTTATATGATAATACTATTTTGGATTATGCACAAACCGTAGATTATAACCGTACTCTAGAAACTTTTGCTTATTCTGCAGCACTTAATTATAGGATTAATACCAATTTGGCTGTTTACGGAAGGTATTCTCACGGAAACAAAGCACCAGATTTGGATGTTTATTTTGCTACAAACCGTGTCACAACTATCCAGTTTTTGGATCCTCAAAAAAGAACTACAGATCAAATAGAAGCTGGTATAAAAGCCAAATATAACGCATTTGATCTATTTGTAACACCATTCTATAGTGTTTTGAAAAACGTTCCTGCAAGTGGTTTTGCTAATATGCCAGACGGAAGTTTCTACGCGCTGCCAACTCTATACAATGATTTTAAAACTTTGGGAGTAGAAATAGAAACCACCGTTCGTCCAATTGATAATTTTAGCATCAGAGCAGTAGCAACACTTCAAAAATCCAAAATTACAAACGGAACATTCTGGATTACCAATGCAGCAGGTCCGCAAGATGATATCAAAGGAGATTTTAGTGGAAATGAAACATCCGCAACACCTAGAGCATTTTTTAACATCACACCAATGTATTCTAAAAATAAGTTCTATACATTTTTAACTTGGAATTATATGGGAGAAAGACAAGCCAACAACAGAAATGCTTTCAAACTACCATCTTTTTCTTTGTTTGATTTTGCTTTAGGATACAATTTCTCAGAGAGTATTTCTGCTTCATTTAATGTGAATAATTTATTTGACAAATATGCAGTGATGAGTTGGCTTCGTCCTGGTTCCTATGCAGAACAAAGAGGTACTTTGGATTCTTTTACTCCAGAATTATACCAAGCTGCTGTCGCAAATAATTCGCCATATTTTACAGTTGCCAACCCACCGAGATCATATTTTTTGACGGTTGTTTATAAACTATAGTATTTTTGGATTGTGAAAAAGAGAATATTATTAGTTGTTTTATTAATGATTGCTTTTCAGAATAGCAATGCTCAAAGATTAATTGAAGTTGATTCTGAAAATAAACTGCATATTAATACCTTATTGAAAGACTCGGTAAATATAAAGTTGCAAGGTCCTGATTTTTTTGCTAATTCAGATTACAAAATATCAAAAAACAACCTTGGGTATTGGACTGTAGAAACGCCTCCAATGCCAATTGGCTTCCATTACTTTTGGATTTTGATAAATGGTAAAAAGTATTTGTTACCCAAAGAGGAGACTTATTTTGGTTACAATCAAGATGTTAATGCCTTCGAAATTAATTCTAATGAAACTTTTTTTGAGCCAAAAACCAATCAAAAAGGATTAATAGAAAAACGGACAATTCATAAAACCTCTGAAGAAAAATATTTTCTTTACAAGCCTTTTGGTTTTTCGATTAAGAAAAGATACCCGTTATTGGTTTTGTATCATGGCGCAGGAGAAGATGCTTCTGGTTGGGTAAAACAAGGGAAAATTCAAAATGTCTTGGACAATCTTATCTCCGAGAAAAAAATAAAACCTTTGATTGTTTTGATGTTAAATGGTGATGTTAAGAGCGAGATTTCTTACAAAAATTTAGAAGATGAGACTTTGTCTGAGATTACATTAATAGAAAAAGAATTGATAAATCAAGTTTTACCAGAATTAGAAAAAGAATTTTTTCTTTCAAAAAAAAGCATCGCGGGTTTATCAAAAGGAAGCTATCAAGCTTTCAAAATTGGGACAGATCATCCAGAAGTGTTTTCAAAAGTTGGGGTGTTTAGTCCTGTACTATACAGTAATGTAGTAGAAGATAAGTTTGCTAAAATAAAAACAGAGAATTTAAGTAAACAAAAATTTTTCTTAAGTATTGGAAGTCTTGATAATGAGCGTTTTATTAATTTTAAAACTATTTTAGAAAAAGAATTCAGGGAGAGAAAGATTCCATTCAAATCTTACATATCTCCAGAAACATATCACGAATGGTTAACCTGGCGTAGAAGTTTGTATAATTTTCTGCTTTGGCAAAAATGAAATTAACTAAATCAAATTTTTTGAGTGGTTGTATCGCACTATGATACAACCACTTATTTTTTATTAATTTGAAAAAAAATATTTAATTTTGGTTTGTAAATTCAAATATAATTAATACTTTTGCAAACCGAAATATAGGTATACTTTCTATGCAGGTTGCTTATGTTGAATAATAAATGCTTCCACATTCATTATTTATTAATTTAATCAAACATTAAAATGGCTAAAAAAGTCTTTAAAATGGTAAAACTTCAGGTGAAAGGTGGCGCTGCTAACCCTTCTCCACCAGTAGGTCCAGCTTTGGGTTCTGCGGGTGTGAACATCATGGAGTTTTGTAAACAATTCAACGGTAGAACTCAGGATAAGCCTGGTCAAGTTTTGCCAGTTGTTATTACGGTGTATGAAGACAAATCTTTTGAATTCATCATCAAAACACCTCCAGTTGCAATCCAATTATTGGAAGCTGCAAAACTGAAGAGTGGATCTGGAGAACCTAACAGAAACAAAGTAGGTGCTGTATCTTGGGCTCAAGTTCAGAAAATTGCTGAGGACAAAATGGGAGATCTTAACTGTTTCTCTGTTGAACCTGCAATTTCTATGGTAGCTGGTACTGCTAGATCTATGGGATTGAGAGTAACAGGAGCTAAACCAACTAACGCTTAAAACTTAAAGAAATGGCAAAATTGACAAAAAAGCAAAAAGAAGCTTTAAGTAAAGTAGAAAAAAACAAAATTTACAATCTTGACGAAGCATCTGCTTTGGTAAAAGAAGTAAATTTCGCAAAGTTTGACGCGTCTGTAGATATCGCTGTTAGATTAGGTGTAGATCCAAGAAAAGCAAACCAAATGGTAAGAGGTGTTGTATCTCTTCCTCACGGTACTGGTAAAGATATCAAAGTTTTAGCTTTGGTAACTCCAGATAAAGAAGCAGAAGCTAAAGAAGCAGGTGCTGACTATGTAGGTCTTGATGAGTATTTGCAAAAAATTAAAGAAGGTTGGACAGATGTTGACGTTATCGTTACTATGCCAGCTGTAATGGGTAAATTAGGACCATTAGGTAGAGTTTTAGGACCAAGAGGTCTTATGCCAAACCCTAAATCTGGTACTGTAACTATGGAAATTGGTAAAGCTGTAGCTGAAGTAAAAGCTGGTAAAATCGATTTCAAAGTAGATAAATACGGTATTATCCACGCAGGCATTGGTAAAGTATCTTTCGATGCTGCTAAAATCAAAGAAAATGCTCAAGAATTGATCTCTACTTTGATTAAGTTGAAGCCAACTGCTGCTAAAGGTACTTATGTTAAGAGTATTTTCATCTCTTCTACAATGAGTCCTGGAATTGCAATTGATACTAAATCTGTTAACTAATTATAATCCTTAAGACAATGACAAAAGACCAAAAAGTTGTAGCGATACAAGAGATCAAAGACTTGCTTCAGGATGCAAAAGTAGTTTATGTAGCAGATCTTGAAGGATTGAATGCTTCTAAATCTTCTGATTTCAGAAGACAAGCTTTCAAACAAAATATCAAAGTAAAAGTTGTGAAGAACACATTGCTTCAAAAAGCAATGGAACAAATCGAAGGTGTAGATTACTCTGAGATGTTCGAAACTTTCAAAGGAAACTCTGCGATTATGATTGCTGAAACGGCTAACGCTCCAGCAAAATTGATCAAAGATTTCAGAAAGAAAGAAGAGAAGCCAGCTCTTAAATCAGCTTTCGTTCAAGAAACTTTCTATGTTGGTGATGAGAACCTTGACGCATTAGTAAGCATCAAGTCTAGAGAAGAAATGATCGGTGAAATAATCGGATTACTTCAATCTCCAATCCAAAGAGTTGTTTCTGCTCTTCAAAACAAATCTGAAGCTGGAGAAGCTACAACTGAAGAAGTTGCTGCTCCTGCAGTAGAAGAAACTCCTGCTGAGGCTGCTCCAGAAGCTCCTGCTGCAGAAAGCACTGACGAAACGCCAGCTGCTGAATAATTACACTCAAAAAAATAGATAAATAATCAACAAAAAACATTACAACAATGTCAGATTTAAAAAATTTAGCTGAAACGCTAGTAAACTTAACAGTAAAAGACGTAAACGAATTAGCTGCTATCCTTAAGGATGAGTACGGAATTGAGCCAGCTGCTGCTGCAGTAGTAGTTGCTGCAGGTGGTGCAGGTGAAGCTGCTGAAGAAAAAACAGAATTCGATGTAATTCTTAAATCAGCTGGTGCTTCTAAATTAGCTGTTGTTAAATTGGTAAAAGATTTAACTGGTGCTGGTCTTAAAGAAGCTAAAGACATCGTAGATGGTGCTCCTGCTCCATTGAAGCAAGGTGTTTCTAAAGACGAAGCTGAAGCTTTGAAAAAGCAATTAGAAGAAGCTGGTGCTGAAGTAGAATTGAAGTAATCATTTACTCAATAATATTATAAAGCGGTAAGTCCTAGACTTACCGCTTTTTTTATGCTTATGTTAAGTTTAAATATATTTCGTTAATAAGTAATTAATTTTACTAATTTTGCAAAGTGAAAAAAAATTTATTACCTTCCTTTGCGAATGTAAAAGATTATGCCAATTTATTACCTAAATTCTGGCAATTTTCTGTTATACTTTTATTTCTTTTTCTAAATTCTCTTGCTGCTCAGGAAACTCAGATACAAGAACCTGTTTCTTCTGGACTAATTATTACTGTTGGAGATGCGGTAATATATTCCAAAGATGCTTCTTTTAATGAGCAGATTTCCAAAAGTAAATCTATACAGCAATATTCTGAAATTGTTAAAATCAACGATAACGAATTAAAGATTGTTGCTAAGTACTCTGATAAACCAACTAAGAAACCACAACCTAGAATTAATGAAAAGGTTGATTTGTTGGCTGCTAAAAAATTAAAAGAGAATAAGAAAGTAGATCTTCCTAAAAAGAAAATTGATCTTCATATTTCTGTTGGTTATACAGATAGTCAATTTCTTGCAGGTGTCGGCTCTGTAAGAGGTTCATATCTTCCTCCTAGTAATGATTATCAGTATTCCAAATATTTTTTGATATCTTCTGTTAGCTCAGAAAATGTATCATTAGAATTCTTACATTATACCAATTGTTTTTATAAAAATGACAATTCGAAATTACAGGTAAACGTTTCTAGTTTTTCTGTGAGGCCTCCTCCCTCTGATTTAATTAATCATTAAATTTTTACATTCTTATTTCTTGGGAAATTCTTTTTCTCAAAGGAATTTTATTTTCAATAATCAATTTTTTATGAAAAAATTAAATCTACTTTTTACAGTAGTAGTATTTCTATTGGCTAATAGTTTGTTATTCTCTCAAGCAGCAGCTGATAAGCTTTATTTGTCTTCTGCTCAAACAGGACGTATTTATGATATAACAACAGCGCCGGCAAATGCTGCGACTGCAATTGCTTTACCATCTCCAATAATTACTCCTGGTGTGCCAGGAAACCCTGCAGCTAATGCAAATGCAAGTAACCTAGCGGTGGGGTATGACGTTCAAGGTGGCAATTCCAATAGTATTGTTTTTTTGCAGTCTAATACGGATCCGGCTACGAATGCTACAATTTATAAAAACGGAGTGGCTATCAGTGGGACTACGATGCCTACTGGTATTACAATTGGTGGTATTGCAACAAACAACGTTCCGGGTACATACTTAGGAAGAACTTACGGTTTTTCCTCTGGGACAAAAACTCTTTATCCTATATATCCTTCTGGGGCTGCTATCAATGTTACAGGAGATGCAGAATGGACAAATGGAGCGACGGTAGGTACGGATACCTTTTTTGATTATCAAAATAATATCTACATGTTTATTAATTTCCCAGCAACTAATCCTACAGCTAGATATTTATATAAAATTACGCCAGAAGGTGTAGCTAGTAAAGCATCTCCAGCTATTACTGGTGTTGCTGGAACAGCTTTGACATCTATCCAAGGTATGGCATACCTACAAGGCTATGTATATGTTGCCACTGCAACAGCTACACCAACGATTGAAGTTCGCAGAATAAATATTTTTAACGGAACTTCAGCTTTATTTGCAACGTATTCAATTGCTGGTCAGTCAAACTTAGATCTAGCAACAGTTCCATATTATGTTCCTTTCCAATTTACCTGCGGAGGAATTACACAAACTTCTAGTGTGCCATTTGTTAGAAACGTTGCTAGTAATGGACAAAAATTTTTAAACATTCCAATTAACAGCGTATACGCAGATGGTACTTATACGATCAATATTATAGGTACAAACTTTAATAGTTCATCAACTGTCAATATTACATCTTCAACAACTTCTATCCAAGTTCCTTTAGTTTATAATGGTGGTGGAGCTGCAGGTGTAAGAACTCTTCAGGTTAATTTAAATGGTAGTACGACTGCGTGTAGTGTCAACGTATTAGTTGACGAGGATACAGATGGCGACGGTATTGGTAACTCAGAAGATTTAGATGATGACAATGATGGGATTCTGGATACTGTAGAAGATGCTTGTGCAACAGAAGGAATACCAATTTTGACTGAAACTTTTGGAACTGGTGCAAGGACAAATGATCCTTATGTATTACGCCATGGATATACAGCTACTGGAACTATTAATGATGGGTTTTATGCGGTTACTAATTCTCCTGATGCAACAGATACTTGGAACAAAACAGATCTTACGGGTAATTTAGATGCTGGTAATCCAAATATTGGCGCTGGTTCTACAACCGGACGTTATCTTATGATTAATGTAGGTCCAAACCTATTAAATCAAGCTATTTACAGACGTACACTTCCAGTTACTAATGGAACAAGATATCGTTTCAGAATTGATATGGCTGGCCTTACTAATGGTACTGCAGATATCCCAAATCTTCAGCTTGCTATAAAAGACACCAATGGTAACATTCTTGCATCAGCCAATTCGGGTCAAATTGGAATGGCGAATGATGATGTTTGGAGAAGATTAATCCTAAATTTTGTTGCTTCAACAAGTAATGTTGTTTTAGAAATTGTTAACCTTCAGCCAAATGGTAACAATGGTAATGATATTGGCATAGATAATATTGTTGTGGTTCCTATAACTATTTGTGATACAGATGGAGATGGGATTCCTAACTCTCAGGATTTGGATTCTGATAACGATCTTTGCTTTGATGCTATTGAAGGTAGTGAAAATGTACTTCCAGGTCAATTGAATGCCAATGGAAGTATCAATACCACAACAACTGGTGGACTAGGCTCTACTCCTGGAGTTAATTATGGAGTTCCTAATCTTGTGAACCCTGGCGGAGCAGCAGATACGGGAAGCAATGTTGGACAAGGTATAGGAGACTCTCAAAATCTTTTATTAAATATTCAATGTATAGATACAGATGGTGATGGTTTGCCAGATAATATTGATCTTGATGATGATAATGATGGTATTTTGGATTGTGTTGAAAAAGGATTTGCGCCAAATTCTTCGGTTACTACTATTTTTAAATTTAACGGAAGTACTTCTCAAATCAGTTCAAATGAATTAAGATTAACTCCAGATGCAGGTAGTCAAAGCGGTAATGCTTGGAGTTATGGTAAAGTAGATTTTGCTAGAAGCTTTACGGTCTCATATAGTGCGTATTTTGGCACAAAAGATGCAACTGGCGCAGATGGTATTGCAACTGTATTCCATAACTCACCTCAAGGCATCAATGCTACTGGAGCTATTGGTTTGGGTATGGGTGCACAAGGAATTGCCAATGGTATTGTATTAGAGATTGACACTTTTGATAACGGTACAGGGGTTGGAGATATCGGTAATGACCACGGTCAGATTTGGGTAGCTAACAATCAGAGTGGTGCTGGTTTGTTAACCACTGCTAAGGATCTAGGAAATGTTGAAGATGGTGCCTATCATAATATTGTTGTGAATTGGAACTTTGCTACTAAAACTTTATCATTTACTTTAGATGGTATCAACGCAGGTACATACACTTTTCCTCAAAACACTCCGATTACAAGTTATTTTGGAGGTGTAAGCAAGGTTTATTTTGGATATACAGCATCTACCGGAGATTCTACTAATGATCAAAGAGTAAGATTTAATAATTTCTGTTCAGATTTACCACTTGAACTGGATTCAGATAATGACGGAACGCCTAATCATTTAGAAGTAGATTCAGATAATGATGGTTGTGCAGATGCGTTGGAGGGGTCAGAATTTGTGAGAAGAACTCACATCCATTCATTATCTCTACCTACAACAGATGCGAATTATCCTTACCGTGGTCAAATTAAAGTGACTTATAATGGCACAACAACGGGTACTCCGGCTCAAATCATTAGTACATCTACGGGGGCTAACGGAGTTCCTCAATTGGTGAATATTGCAGGAAGTAACTTGAATACAAATACAAACCCATCCAACTTAGCAGGTATTTCTGATAATACAGATGGAACGGCTGACATTGGTCAAAATTTTGGAAGTTCTCAAGATAGTCTTGTAAGAGATCCAGATTGTGATCGGTGTTTCCGCCCTGCTACTACTACAGGAACAACATTGCCTACTAATCACGGTATTACTGCTCTTGCTAGAGCTGGAGGTAATACTGGTAATTGGCCAGTTAGAGTGAACGGAGCATATACAGTGCTAGATGCGAAAACAAAAGGTTTCGTTATCAACAGAGTTCCTACTTCTGCATTGACCTCTATTATTGGAGTAGCAGGAATGATGGTGTATGACACAACTGTCAATTGTCTTAAGATTTATGACGGGACATCTTGGAACTGTTATACTAAACAAACTTGTAATGATTCAAATCCATAATTAAGATGAAAACATATATAACATCTCTAATAATTTTAGTTTCGAGCCTTAGTTTTGCTCAAGTTACCATTGGAAAATCAAGCCCATATACAGCTGCTAATGCCACAGTGTCCTTAGAATTTGGAAATGCAACTGGAGGCGTGAGAGGAGTTGTACTACCTTGGGTAACGGCTGCCACAGGAGTTACATCTGCTGTTCCTGGAACTATAATTTTTGATAGTGCGGATCAAAAAGTTAAATTTGGAACTGCAGTTACAGCTAATGCAACGGCTGTGACTAGCTGGGGAGATTTGTCAGCTGGGGCCTATGCGCCAACAACAGCCAACGTTCCAGATACTAATACTGAGAATGCAACAGCAAAAACTTTGATTGGTGGAACGCCTGCTACAGATACAACTTCTGGGATTTTGGTCTTAGGAGACGCGAATAAAGCGATGGTTTTACCGAGAGTTAGTTCTCACACAGATATCGTCAATCCAGCAGCTGGAATGATGGTCTATGTAACCGGAACCCAGCAATTGGCTTTGTACAACGGTAGAGAATGGACTTTCTGGACCAAGCCTTAAGATTTTTAAATCTAAATATTTCTAAACCACTTCTTTGTGAAGTGGTTTTTTTGTATATGTCAATTATTTTATATAAATTTGCAAATCTTTTGGCGCTAATAATTTCATATATTGTAATCAATTTATAACTCTTTCATTTTATGGAAGGGAATTTCTTGTTTATATATATTATTCCGTCATTAGATATAAAAATATTTTGCATTACGCCGTGAAAAGATATACCGGTGTTGCAGTTAGAGAAGATTGATAATTAGGGATTTAAGGTTTATTCTGATAGCGCCAAAAATCAAAAAACCTGAATCTTTATTTTAAATCTAGTCTGATATTTTTTAAAACAAAATATTTTTTAACCCTTTTTCTTATAATTTTATGAGTAAAACACAGGCCGCTCCTAAAGTTCAAGGTACTGAGAGAATCAACTTTTCGTCAGCGAAAGGTAGAATTGATACACCTGACTTTTTGGACATCCAAATCCAGTCTTTCAAGGAGTTTTTCCAGTTAGACACGCTTCCTGAGCAACGTTTGAATGAATCACTTTACAAAACGTTCCAGGAAAATTTCCCAATTACAGACTCTAGAAACCAATTCGTTTTAGAATTTCTAGATTATCTGGTAGATTCTCCACGTTATTCTATCGATGAGTGCGTAGAGAGAGGTTTAACGTATAACGTTCCTCTAAAAGCTAGACTTAAATTGTATTGTACAGATCCGGAACACGAAGATTTCCAGACTGTTGTTCAAGATGTTTATTTAGGTCCGGTTCCTTATATGACGCCGTCTGGTTCATTCATTATCAATGGAGCAGAGCGTGTGATCGTAACTCAGTTACACAGGTCTCCAGGTGTATTCTTCGGACAGACTTACCACGCCAACGGAACTAAACTTTACTATTCAAGAATTATCCCTTTCAAAGGATCTTGGATGGAATTTACAACTGACATCAACAGCGTAATGTACGCGTATATCGACCGTAAGAAAAAATTACCTTTAACAACATTACTAAGAGCGATTGGTTATGAGTCTGATAAAGAAATTCTTCAGATTTTTGACTTGGCAGAAGAAGTGAAAGTTTCTAAAGCTGCTCTTAAAAAAGTAGAAGGTAGAACTTTGGCTGCGAGAGTATTGAACACTTGGTTCGAGGATTTCGTAGACGAGGATACAGGTGAGGTTGTTTCTATCGAAAGAAACGAAATCATCTTGGATAGAGAAACTATTCTTGAAAAAGAACACCTTGATGTTATCTTAGATTCTGGAGTTAAGTCAATCTTGATTCACAAAGAAAATTCTAACGAGTTCTCTATCATCCAAAATACTTTACAAAAAGATCCAACCAACTCAGAAAAAGAAGCGGTTGAATATATCTACCGTCAGTTAAGAAATGCTGATGCACCGGATGAGGAAACTGCAAGAGGAATTATTGAAAAATTATTCTTCTCAGAGCAGAGATATTCATTAGGGGAAGTTGGTCGTTACAGATTGAACAAAAAATTAGGTCTTAATATTTCTGAGGATAATCAAGTTTTGACGAAAGAAGATATCATCTCTATCGTAAAACATTTGATCGAATTGGTTAATTCTAAGGCTGAAGTTGATGATATCGACCACTTGTCAAACAGAAGAATCAAGACTGTTGGGGAGCAATTATCAGGACAGTTTGGTGTAGGTCTTTCTAGAATTGCTAGAACGATCAAAGAAAGAATGAACGTTAGAGATAACGAAATCTTTACACCAGTTGATTTGGTTAATGCTAAGACTTTGACGTCTGTTATCAACTCATTCTTCGGTACCAACCAGCTTTCTCAGTTTATGGATCAAACCAACCCACTATCAGAAATCACGCATAAGCGTAGACTTTCTGCACTAGGACCTGGTGGTTTATCTAGAGAAAGAGCAGGTTTCGAGGTTCGTGACGTTCACCATACGCACTATGGTCGTATTTGTCCAATTGAAACTCCGGAAGGACCAAACATTGGTTTGATTTCTTCTTTGGGTATGTATGCGAAAATCAATACTTTAGGTTTCATCGAAACGCCATATAGAAAAGTTGAAAACGGTAAGGTAGATTTACAATCTGCACCAACTTATCTTAATGCTGAAGATGAGGAATACAAAGTAATTGCTCAAGCGAACGTTGGAATGAATGACGATGGTAGTATCAATACAGACAGAGTTATTGCTCGTCTTGATGGAGATTACCCAGTTGTTGAGCCTCAGCAAGTAGATTTGATTGATGTTGCTCCTAACCAGATTTCTGGTATTTCTGCATCATTGATTCCTTTCCTAGAGCACGATGATGCGAACAGAGCATTGATGGGATCGAATATGATGCGTCAGGCTGTTCCATTATTGAAACCTCAGGCACCAATCGTAGGTACTGGTTTGGAAAAACAAGTAGCTAGAGATTCTAGAATCTTGATTAATGCTGAAGGTACTGGTGTTGTAGAATATGTAGATGCTGAAAGAATTGTTATTAAGTATGAAAGAAGTGAGGAAGACGATTTAGTTAACTTCGATTCTGCTACTAAAACTTATAAACTGACTAAGTTCAGAAAAACCAACCAAAGTACGACTATTACATTGAGACCAAATGTAAGAGTAGGTGATACAGTGGAAAAAGGTCAGGTTCTTTGCGATGGTTATGCTACTGAAAACGGAGAATTGGCTCTTGGTAGAAACCTGGTAGTTGCGTTTATGCCTTGGAAAGGATATAACTTCGAGGATGCAATCGTAATCAACGAAAAAGTAGTTCGTGAGGACTGGTTTACTTCAATCCACGTGGATGAATATTCACTAGAAGTTCGTGATACCAAATTAGGTATGGAAGAATTGACAGCTGATATTCCAAACGTTTCTGAAGAAGCTACAAAAGATCTTGATGAGAACGGTATGATCCGTATCGGAGCAGAGGTTAAGCCTGGTGATATCCTTATCGGAAAAATCACACCAAAAGGTGAATCTGATCCAACGCCGGAAGAAAAACTTCTTAGAGCAATCTTCGGAGACAAAGCTGGTGATGTAAAAGATGCTTCATTGAAAGCTGATTCTTCTCTTAGAGGAGTTGTTATCAACAAAAAATTGTTCTCTAGAAACATCAAAGACAAAAAGAAAAGAAGCGAAGAGAAAATCAAGTTGGAAGAAATCGAAAATACTTACAAAAATAAGTTTGACGATCTTAGAAATACTTTGATTGAAAAATTGAATACTCTAGTTTCTGGTAAAACTTCTCAAGGTGTGAAAAATGACCTAGAAGAAGAAGTTATCGGTAAAGGAACTAAGTTCACTTTGAAATTGCTTCAATCTGTTGAGGATTATGTAAACATCAGTGGTGCAGATTGGACTGTTGATGCTGACAAAAACGAATGGATCAAACAATTGATTCATAATTATAAGATTAAATACAATGATCTTTCGGGAGTTAAAAACCGTGAGAAATTTGCATTGTCAATCGGAGACGAGTTACCAGCAGGTATTATCAAATTAGCTAAAGTTTACATCGCTAAGAAACGTAAATTGAATGTTGGTGATAAAATGGCGGGTCGTCACGGTAATAAAGGTATCGTTTCAAGAATTGTTCGTGAAGAAGATATGCCATTCCTAGAAGACGGAACACCAGTAGATATCGTTCTGAATCCACTTGGGGTACCTTCTCGTATGAACATCGGTCAGATCTACGAAACTGTTCTTGGATGGGCTGGTAGAAAATTAGGATTAAAATTCGCTACGCCAATCTTTGATGGAGCTAGTTTAGAGCAGATTACAGAATATACAGACCAAGCAGGTCTTCCTAAATTCGGTCACACTCACCTTTATGATGGTGGAACTGGAGAGAGATTTACTCAGGCTGCAACAGTTGGTATTATCTATATGTTGAAACTAGGTCACATGGTAGATGACAAAATGCACGCACGTTCTATCGGACCATACTCATTGATTACGCAACAGCCATTAGGAGGTAAAGCGCAATTTGGAGGTCAGAGATTTGGAGAGATGGAGGTTTGGGCTCTAGAAGCATTTGGTGCTTCCAATATCTTGAGAGAAATCTTGACTGTAAAGTCGGATGACGTGATTGGTAGAGCAAAAACTTACGAAGCGATTGCGAAAGGAGAAGCAATGCCAGAACCTGGTATTCCGGAATCTTTCAACGTATTACTTCACGAGTTACAAGGTCTTGGACTTGATGTAAGACTTGAAGAGTAATTTTAAATTTTAAATGATAAATTTTAGATGATTTTAGTTTCTATGCCTCTGCGTTTAATCTAAAATCTAAAATCTAAAATCTAAAATCTGATTCAAAAATGTCAAATAAAAATAAAACAAGTCGATTTAATAAAATCACTATTGGTTTAGCTTCACCAGAATCTATTCTTCAGGAATCGAGAGGAGAAGTTCTAAAACCAGAAACGATCAACTATCGTACGCACAAACCAGAAAGAGACGGTTTGTTCTGCGAGAAGATCTTCGGTCCTGTAAAAGACTACGAGTGTGCTTGTGGAAAATACAAAAGAATCCGTTACAAAGGGATTGTTTGTGATAGATGTGGTGTAGAAGTTACAGAGAAAAAAGTACGTAGAGAAAGAATCGGACACATTGGTTTGGTTGTTCCTGTAGCGCACATCTGGTACTTCCGTTCTTTACCGAACAAAATTGGTTATCTATTGGGTATTCCTTCCAAGAAATTGGATATGATCATCTATTATGAGAGATATGTTGTTATTCAGCAAGGTATCGCTAAGAAAGCAGATGGTTCAGATTTCGATGATAAAGAATTCCTTACAGAAGAAGAATATCTTGATGTTTTGGAAACTCTTCCTATCGAGAACCAATATCTTGATGACTCTGATCCGAACAAATTTGTTGCGAAAATGGGAGCAGAAGCTGTTGAAGAATTGTTGAAGAGAATCGACCTAGATTCTTTATCATTTGATCTAAGACACAAAGCTCACAATGAGTCTTCAAAGCAAAGAAGAACAGAAGCGCTTAAGAGATTGAACGTGGTAGAAGCATTGAGAGGTGCTAATACAAGAATGATCAACAGACCAGAATGGATGATTATGCGTGTTCTTCCTATCATACCCCCAGAACTAAGACCATTGGTTCCATTGGATGGAGGACGTTTCGCAACTTCCGATCTTAATGATCTTTACAGAAGAGTAATTATCAGAAACAACCGTTTGAAGAGACTATTGGAGATCAAAGCTCCAGAAGTAATCTTGAGAAACGAGAAGCGTATGCTTCAGGAATCTGTAGATTCATTATTCGATAATACAAGAAAATCTTCTGCTGTAAAATCTGAATCAAACAGACCATTGAAATCTCTTTCAGATTCATTGAAAGGTAAGCAAGGTCGTTTCCGTCAGAACTTATTAGGAAAAAGGGTAGATTACTCGGCTCGTTCGGTTATTGTTGTAGGTCCTAGCTTACAATTGCACGAGTGTGGTCTTCCAAAAGATATGGCTGCAGAACTTTACAAACCGTTTATCATTAGAAAACTAATCGAGAGAGGGATTGTAAAAACTGTAAAATCAGCTAAAAGAATCATCGATAGAAAAGAGCCTGTAGTTTATGATATCCTAGAAAACGTGATGAAAGGTCACCCAGTTCTTTTGAACAGAGCGCCTACGCTTCACAGACTTGGTATCCAAGCGTTCCAGCCTAAGATGATCGAAGGTAAGGCAATCCAACTTCACCCATTGGTAACAACGGCTTTCAACGCCGATTTCGATGGGGATCAGATGGCGGTTCACTTACCATTAGGTCCAGAAGCTATTTTGGAAGCTCAACTACTGATGTTAGGTTCTCAGAATATCTTGAACCCTGCGAATGGTTCTCCAATTACGGTACCATCTCAGGACATGGTTTTGGGTCTATATTTTATGACCAAAGAAGCTCATTCTACTGACGAGAACAAAATCCAAGGTGAAGGTCTTGCTTTCTATTCTCCGGAAGAAGTAGAAATCGCTTATGCAGAAGGGAAAGTTTCTCTTAACGCAAAAGTAAGATGTCGTCTTCCAGTAAAAGAAAATGGAGAAATCGTAACAAGATTGTTGAATACAACTGTTGGTAGAATTTTGTTCAACCAGATTGTACCAGTACAAGTTGGATATATTGACGAGTTATTGACTAAGAAATCTCTTAGAAATGTAATTGGTCAGATTTTGGCAGATACGGATTTCCCAACTACTGTTAAGTTCTTGGATGATATGAAAAACCTTGGTTATGCAAACGCATTCAAAGGAGGTCTTTCATTCTCTCTAGGAGATATCGTAATTCCTGCTGAGAAAAAAGGAATGATTGCTACAGCGGTTGAGAACGTAGACGAAATTAAGGCTAACTATAACATGGGTCTTATTACAGATACAGAGCGTTATAATCAGGTAATCGACGTTTGGACTAATACCAACGCAGGTCTTACCGAAATGATTATGAGCAGAATGAAGTCTGATCAAGGTGGATTCAACTCTGTATTTATGATGCTGGATTCTGGTGCGAGGGGTTCTAAGGAGCAGATCCGTCAGCTATCTGGTATGAGAGGTTTGATGGCAAAACCACAAAAAGCTGGTTCTGTTGGAGCTGAGATTATTGAAAACCCGATTGTTGCGAACTTTAAAGAAGGTTTGTCGATTTTGGAGTACTTTATCTCTACCCACGGTGCTCGTAAGGGTCTTGCGGATACCGCTCTTAAAACAGCCGATGCTGGTTACTTGACCAGAAGATTGGTAGACGTTGCACAAGATGTTATCATTACTGAGGACGATTGTGGAACTTTGAGAGGTACAGAAATTACTGCACTTAAGAAAAATGATGATATCGTTGAAAGAATCTCTGACAGAATTCTTGGTAGAGTTTCTCTTCACAACGTTTATCACCCAGAAACCGATGAGTTGTTGGCTAATGCAGACGAGTTAATTGTTGAAGCTGTTGCAAAACAAATCGAGGAAGCTGGAATCGAAGCTGTAGAAGTTCGTTCTCCATTAACTTGTGAAACTAAAAAAGGTATCTGTGCAAAATGTTACGGTCGTAACCTTGCAACAGGTAAAGGAATCCATATGGGAGAAGCTGTAGGTGTTATCGCTGCACAGTCTATTGGTGAGCCGGGAACTCAGTTAACATTGAGAACTTTCCACCAAGGGGGTACTGCAAGTAACATTTCAGAAAATCCAAGTATCGTTGCAAAACGTGATGGTATTGTTGAGATGGATGAGGTTAGAACTATTAAATCTGAGGATGAGGATGGAAATTCAGCGGATATCGTTGTATCTCGTTCAACTGAATTTAGATTGGTAGCAGATAACGAAGCTAGAACACCAATTATGATTGCTAACGTTCCTTATGGATCTGTATTGTCTGTTAAGCCAGGTGATAAAGTGAAAAAAGGAGATCTTATTGCGAAATGGGATCCATATAACGCGGTTATCATTGCAGAAACTTCTGGTAAGGTAGAGTATGAGGATATTATCCAAGGTATCTCTTTCGTATTGGAGATTGATGAGCAAACAGGATTCGAAGAGAAAGTAATCTCTGAATCTAGAAATAAAAAAGCGGTTCCAACATTGAAAGTTGTAGATGCGAAAGGCGTAGAGCAAAAAGCTTACAACTTACCGGTAGGTGCCCACCTTATGGTTAACGATGGTGAAAAGATCAAGGCTGGTAAAGTCCTAATCAAGATTCCAAGAAAATCTGCAAAAGCAGGGGATATCACCGGAGGTCTTCCAAGAGTTACCGAATTATTCGAAGCTAGAAACCCTTCTAATCCAGCTGTAGTTACAGAGATTGATGGTGTAGTTTCTTACGGTAAGATCAAGAGAGGTAACCGTGAGCTTATCGTTGAGGCTAAAACTGGAGAGATCAAGAAATATTTGGTTAAATTATCTAACCAGATCTTGGTTCAGGAAAATGACTTCGTGTATGCTGGTGGTCCACTTTCTGATGGTTCTATCACGCCAGACGATATCTTAAGAATCAAAGGTCCAACTGCGGTTCAGGAATATTTGGTTAATGAGATTCAGGAAGTTTACCGTCTTCAAGGGGTGAAGATCGATGACAAACACTTCGAGATTATTGTTCGTCAGATGATGACAAAAGTATCGATTGTGGATGGAGGAGATACTCAGTTCCTGGAAGGAGCATTGGAGCACAAATTCGATTTCTTGGAAGAGAACAACAGAGTTTTCGGACTGAAAGTTGTTACCGAGCCGGGAGATTCTAAAGTATTCCAAGCAGGACAGATGATCACTGCAAGAGAATTGAGAGACGAGAATTCTAAATTGAAGAGAGAAGATCAAGTTTTGGTACAAGTTAGAGAAGCGCTTCCTGCAACTGCAACACCAGTATTGCAAGGTATTACAAGAGCAGCGTTACAGACCAAGTCATTTATGTCTGCAGCGTCATTCCAGGAAACAACTAAGGTTCTTAACGAAGCGGCGGTATCTGGAAAAATCGACTTCTTGACAGGTCTTAAAGAAAATGTAATTGTAGGACACAGAATCCCTGCAGGTACAGGTCTTAAAGATTACCAAAACGTAATCGTAGGTTCTAGAAAAGAATTCGAAGATATTAACTAAGACTTTAGATAATAGACTGATAGATAATAGATTTTAATTTAATAATAATTTCTCTTGTCTATTAGTCTATCATCTATTATCTTGCAATCTATAATTTAAAATATTAAAACAAAAAATGGACAATAATCAAAACCAAGATCCAAACAACATCAACATCGAACTTAATGAAGTTGTAGCAGCAGGAGTTTATGTGAACTTAGCTTTAGTAAACCATTCACCTTCAGAATTCGTATTGGATTTCATCCAATTGATGCCAGGTGTACAACAAGCGAAAGTAAGATCTAGAGTTATCGTAGCACCTCTTCACGCAAAAAGAGTTTTGGCTGCACTTCAGCAAAATGTTGCTAACTATGAGCAGCAGTTTGGTGAGATCAAAGAAGTTGAGCCTTTCGTATTAGGAGGTAACAACGTTCAAGCTTAAGATATTCTTAAACATATAAAATCCCGTTTCATTTAATTGAATCGGGATTTTTTTTAGGTTTAATATTTTATTAACTCAACATTTTTTCCAGTTGGACTCTCACAAACTACCTTTGCCAAAATTTTTATAATGAAGAAGATATTAGTATTTCTGCAGCTATTTTTATCATTAATGATATTCTCTCAGAAAGGAATTGTAGATACAGCTCAGGTTGTAATTCCGGATCGATTTAATAATACAGAAGCAATGCAGAAACCTTATGTTATTATGATTTCTACAGATGGTTTCAGAAGTGATTATACTAAAAAATACAATGCAGAGAATCTTCTGAAATATTCTAAAGGAGGTGTTCAGGCAAAAGCAATGTTGCCAAGTTATCCGAGCATTACTTTTCCCAATCATTGGACTTTGATTACGGGTTTATATCCATCTCATCACGGTTTGATAGATAACTTTTTCTACGATTATAAAAGAAAAGAACCTTACGCAATGAGCAATCGCAAGAATGCAGAGGACGGCTCTTGGTACGGCGGAATTCCTTTGTGGAGTCTGGCAGAAAAACAAAATATGGTTAGTGCTTCTTTGCAATGGGTAGGTTCTGCTAGTGATGCAGGCGGCATTAGACCGACTTACTATTATCCTTATCACGAGAAATTTTCGCCTTCAGAAAAAGTCAGTAAAGTGATTAATTGGTTAAAGCTTCCGGAAGAGAAACGTCCGCATTTTATCTCCTTATATTTTCCTGAAGTAGACGGTGCCGGACATCATTACGGCCCAGAAGCAAAAGAAACTGAAATGGCTGTTCATTTGATTGATAATGCCATTGGAGAGTTAGTCCAAAAAGTTAATGATTTGGGATTGGAGAATGTCAACTTTGTTTTTGTTTCAGACCACGGGATGATACAGGTTGATGGTGGAAATCCGCTCGAGATTCCTTCTGTTTTGTTGGATAAGAATAGATTTGATTATTATAATTCTCAGACTTTGCTAAGAGTTTATGTTAAAAATCCTAATGAGGTTAAGTCAGTTTACAAGGAATTGAAAGCCACTAAAACCGACGATTATGAAGTTTATTTGGATAAAAGATTACCAAAATACCTTCATTTCGCGACAAGAGATGATAAGTACAATAGAATCGGACAAATTATATTAATCCCAAAAGCGCCGAAGATATTCTTAGAAAAAGGAAGAAAAACATCAGTTGGAAAACACGGTTATAACCCAAGAATTGTCCCTGAAATGAAAGCGACTTTCTTCGCTTGGGGACCAGAGTTCAAAAATAATTTGGTAATTGATGAGTTTGAGAATATCAATGTTTATCCTTTGGTTGCTGAGATTCTAGACTTGAAAATCAATGATAAGATTGATGGAAAATTGAAGGTTTTGAAGCCAATTTTAAAAAATAAAAAGTAATTAAGATTTAAAATAATAAAATCAGCGGGTGAAAAACTCGCTGATTTTATTTTGTGTCAATTCGGAAAAGGAATATTAAGCATTATATCGATTAGCAAATTCTTCCGCAAAATTCTCCAATTTAACTTCGCCCTCCACAACAGAACCATTGTCAATGAATTCTTTTTAAATATTATAGTTATTAAAGATAAAGACAGTTCTGCCATTCAGCAGAATAAAAAATATGCATTAGATTCTTGTCTTGTAACGATTGTTATGGAGAAAATCGGCGGATTTTGGAAACCTAATTTTGTCTAAATTTTGACCTGAGAAATTTCTAAAACAAAAAGAGAGAACACCAGCCGATGTTCTCTCTTTTTTATGATTTGAATTAAAATTAATTCTTCAAACTCTTCATATCGATCACGAATCTGTACTTCACATCACTTTTCAGCATTCTCTCATAAGCATCATTGATGTCTTGGATGTTGATGATTTCTATGTCAGAAACAATATTCTTTTCGCCACAGAAATCCAACATCTCTTGAGTTTCTTTGATGCCGCCAATCAATGAACCAGCAACAGAACGTCTTTTGGAGATCATCGGCCTTGTACTAACCGCATTATTTTCAAATTCTCCAATAAGACCTACCAGGACTAATGTTCCGTCTAGGGTCAAAGTATTCATATAAGGATTGATGTCATGCTCATAAGGAACAGTATCGATAATCAAATCAAACTTATTGAAAACAGATTTCATTTGATCCTCGTCTGTAGAGATAACAACGTGGTCTGCACCCAGTTGTTTGGCATCGTCTGTTTTCCCAGGAGTTCTGGAGAACAAAGTAACTTCTGCACCCAAACCTTTTGCCAATTTGATTGCCATATGACCTAAGCCTCCCAAACCTACAACAGCAACTTTAGAGTTTTCTGTCACATTCCAATGTTTAAGCGGTGACCAAGTCGTGATTCCGGCACAAAGAAGCGGTGCAGCAGCAGCCATATCAAGATTCTCCGGAAGGCTTAACACAAAATGCTCATCTACAACCACAGACTCAGAGTAACCTCCGAATGTTCTGGTTTCTTTAAAGTATTTGTCTTTTCCGTTGTAAGTTCCTGTAAAGCCATTTTCACAGAATTGCTCCAAATCCTGCTCACAGCTATGACAAGTTCTGCAAGAATCTACCATACAACCTACGGCGACTAGATCTCCAACTTTGAATTTGGTAACATCGCTTCCTACTTGCAATACTTTTCCTACAATCTCGTGTCCTGGAACTGCTGGGTAAACCGTTCCGCCCCAGTCGTTTCTTGCTGTATGAAGGTCAGAATGGCAAACGCCACAGTAATAGATATCGATTTCGATGTCTTTTGGCTGAACTTCTCTTCTTTCAATCGTTAATAGTTTCAGATCGTTTTCGGCAGCTTGCGTTCCGAACGCTTTTATTTTTGTTGTGTTCATTTTTTTTGAATATTTTTATAGGGTCAAATTTATTTTTAATGAAGTTGTTTGTTAATAGGTATTATCCTGTTTTTATTAATGTTTATACGATTTGGATTTTATACTTGTTGTTTTTCGCATCTTTTCGCTATTCTCCAACCATTCTTTTTGAAATAAAAACTGTTCCATTTGAAACGATTAATGAGTATTCTACAAATGTGATCAGGTTTGATAAAATAGCGGCTGTCAAAAATATTTTAGGAAACATTATTTTATTTGTTCCTTATGGTTTTCTTGGGATTATTTATCCAAAACTAAATCAATTTAAATGGTTATTACTATCATTTTTCCTGATAATCAACATTGTCGAGTTTTCTCAATTCTATTTCAAAAGAGGTTATGCAGATGTAGACGATGTAATCCTTAACACTTTTGGTGCTTTAATAGGCTTTCTCATTTACAAAAAATGGTTTTTCATCAAGGGCAGATAACTTTCATTTCTGTTCTTCTATTGGTTTGATGTTGTTCTTCTGAACAATCTATGCCATTAGTGCATTGATTCAGAAGCCGAGTTTCACCATATCCGATTGGCTTTAGTCTTGTGTTACTTATTCCTTTGGAAACTAAATAATCCACTGCTGCATTGGCACGATTCTGCGAAAGTGTTTTATTATAATCATCAGAAGCTCGCGAGTCTGTATGAGAAAATAATTCTACGCTAATTTTGGGATTATCTTTCATAAACTGAACCAGCTTATTTAGTTCTGCCTTTGCATCTTCGCGGATAAAATATTTATCAAGGTCGTAATGAATATTCTTCAGGTTAATTTGCTTTCCACACGTTGTTTCTTCCATACAAACTTGGAGATTTAGAAAAAGTGTATTCGTTCTATCTACTTTTTTAGAAGTCACCATTTCTGTTTGGGAAAAGTAATTTCCTTTTTTACCATAAATAGTATAAGTCGAATTCTTGTTTGCTTTGAAATAAAATTTTCCGTCAGCATCTGTCTTTATTTCGTGATAGATTTCAGTTTCATTATTTTTTATAATAACAGTTACGTCTCGTAAAGGATTTTTAGAATTACAAATATTCACCTGACCTTTCACAAAGAACATTTCAGCATCGGTTGATATCTCTTTTTTGATGGTAGAATTTCTTACAAATTCATCTTTGTCTGCTTTATTGGAGATGAGGTCTATATTATAAAGACTTCCTTTGATTTCGTAATTATCTGGTTTGATATTTTTGAAAAAAGCGACACCCTGCGAATTGGTTCTTGCAAAATAAATACGTTTCCCGTTTTTAAAAAGTTCTACAAAGGTATCAGGCAAAATTAAACCCGTTTCTTTATCTCGAGCAATAACTGATAAACCATAATTAGGTCCAGAACTATCAGTCGGAATTCTAAAAGTCAAACCAGCAAAAACTCCAGCTGAATGGATCTCATGTTCAAGACTTTTATTTCTGATTTCAAGAGCTGAAGGATTGATATTATAACGATTGTTGTTTTCCGTAAAAGGAATATATCCCGCAACAGAATTATTTTTAATTTGATCATTAGCTTTAAAATGCTGAATATAATAACCACCAATATTCAGCCCAACATATTCTGAAAAAAACCAATTCAATTCAATCTGACCTTTTCCCGTTAGAATGTTTTTTTCGTTGTATCCATTATGAAAATTAAGAGTGTAATTATTTGCCATTACTGATGTTTCACCACCTTGGATATTAGAAATTCCGCCTTTTAATTTAAAAGCTAGACTCAGATTATCATTAATCACATATCGGAAGTTGGGACCAATTCCAAGAAATAACCTTTCAACATTATTCTCATTTAAATGGATATTAGAAAGTGGAGTAGTTCCGTTGTATAAATTTTCTGTTGGATAAATATTCTTCGGTGTGTTTTTAAGATAATCGAAATCAAATCCAAGTCCAATCCAGTTGAAATAATAGTCAAAAGAGGTTCCTAGATTTAGATTGTACTTGTAATCTATGAATTTGGTTTGATTGTCATATGAAGGAAAATCCAAGCCGCCTCTCAGAGAAATATTTAGCTGTTGGTTATCGTACAAAGAATTCCTGAATTGACCGTTGATAGCTTGGAATAAAATGATAAAAACTAAAGTAATTAATTTTCCCATAATTTAATTTTCTTGGTTACGGCAAATTTATGCAACTGAAAGATAAATTAAAAAATGCCGGCTAAAAAACCGGCAATATATTTTAAAAACTAAACTTACTGTTTGATGATCTGTGTGATTTTCTGTGTGTTATCATCCAAAAGATATCTCATTAGATATTTTCCCGGACGTAATTTGTCCAGCCTCAACTCGGCATTGTTACTGTTTATTGTATATTCTGCAACCTGTGCACCCAAAATCGAAAAGAAAGTGACGGTTTTGATTTTAGCAGAATCATCTTTTGATTTTAGGATTAGGACATCTTTTGTAGGATTTGGATAAGCTACAAGAATACCGTCATCCGATCTTTGTCCTCCGATGATACGAGTAGACTGAGCCTTCATTTCTCCCGAAAATCCAATTGAAACTACCGTAAATATAATAAAGAATAGAAATTTTTTCATTCGCTTTAGTCTGTACTTAAACAATTACCTACAAATATATTTTAAATAATTTTTATATGCAATAGCCTATCCGCGAAAGTATAAGTAAATTTGCATAAATAATTTTTATCAAGATGATTTCAAGAAACAGAAGACTAAGAGCCAACGATTCTATCAGAAGTCTAGTTCGTGAAACTAACCTTACAACAAACGATTTGGTGTTGCCAATGTTTGTTATGGAAGGTAATAACAAAAAAGAAGCCATTTCCTCGATGCCTGGTGTTTTTAGGCAAAGTTTAGATTTAACCGTACAAACTGTTAAAGAAAATTATGATTTGGGAATCAAGGCGGTCAATCTTTATATGAAGGTTGCAGATAACTTGAAAGATAATACAGGAAAAGAAGCTTGGAATCCAAACGGATTGATGCAAACCACTATCAAAGCTATCAAAGATGCAGTTCCTGGAGTTGTAATAATGCCCGATGTAGCGCTGGATCCATATTCAATGTATGGTCACGACGGGATTATCAAAAATGGAAAAATCGACAACGATTCTACGGTAGAAGCACTCACAAAAATGGGAATTTCACTAGCAGAAGCTGGAGCAGACATTTTAGCACCAAGCGATATGATGGACGGCCGCGTTTTGGCAATGCGAGAAGGTTTGGAAGAGAACGGATTTACAGATGTTGGAATTTTATCTTATGCAGCCAAATATGCAAGTGCTTTTTATGGACCTTTCAGAAGTGCTTTGGACAGTGCGCCTGTTGATGCCCAAGAAATTCCTGCTGACAAAAAAACTTACCAGATGGATTTTCACAACTCACGCGAAGCGATTGATGAAGCATTGAGAGATGTAGAAGAAGGCGCAGATATCATTATGATAAAACCTGGAATGCCTTATCTGGATATCGTTTCAAAAATCCGTGAACTCATCACGCAACCCATCGCTGTTTATCAAGTCAGTGGAGAATATGCAATGCTGAAAGCGGCTGCCCAAAACGGTTGGTTAGATAATGATAAAGTATTGCTAGAAAGTTTAACCAGCATCAAACGCGCCGGTGCAGATATGATTTTCACTTATGCTGCACCAGAAGTTGCCAAACTTTTGAACAAATAAAATTTTTAGGAGCTATTTCCCGCTTTTCACTATATCTTTTTTTGTTTAGAAAGTTTTAGTCATAAACAACAAATTTTCAGTAAAACAAAAAAAGGATGCCGTTGCAATCGGGGCTATGGATTTTGTCAGTCAAACAACTTTTGTCAAAAAATTAAGAATGGATTTTAGAATCAGAAAATCAACATAGTATTTGTCATTCCGTAGGAATCCAATAGTTTGGATTCCTACGGAATGACAATATTGTGCAATTATTCTAACGAAAATTTTCTCTATTTCTTTGATGTCTTTTACGCCTTTGCGAACTTTAAAATGTTTTCAATAATTGTAAAAAAATCTTTGCGGACTTTGCGTTAAAAAATAATTACAAATCTTCCTCGCCCAAACTCTGAGGAAGATTTTTTTTGTTCTTAATGCCAAGATTTTTCAACTTTTGAGTCTGGATAATCAGATTGTCATTACCAGAACTCAATTGTTTAAAAGCATCATTGTAAGAATTTTTTGCTTGGTCAATATTTTTTCCAACTCTTTCCAGATTCTCCACAAATCCAACAAATTTATCATACAATTTGGCGCCTCTATCCGCAATTTCCATTGCATTCCGATTCTGATGTTCCCGTTTCCAAAGGTCTTGAACTAACTTGAGAGAAGTAATCAAATTAGTTGGACTTAATAATAAGATTCGTTTATCATACGCAAAATTCCAAAGATTCGGGTCTGCTTGTAAAGCAGCAATATAAGCAGCTTCACTTGGGATAAACATCATCACAAAATCCAAACTTTTATCAAAATCATCATAAGCTTTCTGACTCAGTTGATTAATGTGATTTTTCACCGATTGAAGATGAAGATTCTGTTTTTGAGTGAATAATTCTGAATTAGTTTCATCCGTCATTTCAACAAAAGCCGTCAAAGAAACTTTACTGTCAATAATCACATTTCTGTTGTCTGGATATTTTACAACAGCATCTGGACGCATTTTTTTACCAGAAAATTCAGAGAAAATGGCTTTGTTGTTTTCATCTCGCAGTTCGTGTTCCAGAAAATATTCCTGATTTTTTCTCAAACCAGATTTTTCCAAAATACTTTCCAAGATCATTTCGCCCCAGTTTCCCTGTGTTTTGCTTTCGCCTTTCAAAGCTCTTGTCAATTGTTTGGCATCTTCAGAAATTTGTTGATTGAGGTCTTTCAGTTCTCTTACTTTTTCACCAAGAGAGAAACGTTCTTTCGCTTCTTTATCGTAAGTTTCATTCACCGTATTTTTCAACTCATTGATTTTTTCCTGAAAAGGTTCCAGAATAGTTTTGAGTTGATTTTGATTAAGCTGCGTGAATTTCTTAGACTTCTCTTCCAAAATTTGATTCGCCGTTTTCTCAAATTGCAAACGAGTCGTTTCCTGAAGTTTTAAAAATTCATCTTTTTGATTTTCAAGTTGGTCTTGCAGATTTTTATAATGAGCATTCAGTTCAGCATTCGTGAAAAGTAATTCCTCTTTACTTCTTTGAATAATGGAAATTTCATTTGTTAAATTAGAATTTGAAAGTTTTACTTCCTCAATTTTTTGTTGGTAATGATTCTCATTTTCTTGTGAACGGATTAATTTTTCATTCAGAGTTTCAACCGTTTTTTTACTGACAAACAAAGATTTCATCAAAAGAAAAACAATAATTCCCCCGATGATTCCTCCAACAAATACATAAATAATCTCCATTTTAATCTTCGTTATTTCTCACAATTTTAAAATAACTTTCGTTCATAAAATTGAGCTTTTCCGTAATTTACTTTTCGTTTGCTAATTTGGCTTTTGATTCAACTAATTCGTTTTTATCTTTTTCAGAAAGTTCCGGGAATTTCAAATTCATTTCTTCCATTGCATCAATGATAATTTGAATGGCAGCAACTCTGGAAAACCACTTTTGGTCAGCGGGAATTACGAACCAAGGCGCAGAATCTGTTGAGGTTTCATGGATAGCTTGCTCATAAGCTTTTTGGTAGTCTTCCCAAAAGCCACGTTCCGTAATGTCAGCAGAAGAGAATTTCCAGTTTTTATCATCCTCATTGATTCTGTCTAGAAAACGTTGCTTTTGTTCTTCTTTAGAAACATTCAGGAAAATTTTGACAATTTTGGTTCCGTTGTTAGCCAGATGCTTTTCAAAATTCCGGATACTTTCATATCGGTTTTCCCAGAATTTTTTGTCAAATTGTTTTACATCTGTCCATACTTTTTCGCTGAGATTATACTCTGGATGAACTTTACAGACCAAAACACTTTCGTAATGCGAACGGTTGAAAATTCCGATTTTTCCCTTAGCTGGAAGCGCTAAATAATGTCGCCATATAAAATCATGAGAATATTCTTTTGTGCTCGGACCTTTGAAGCTTGTTACCTCACAACCTTGTGGATTCACGCCCCCGAAAACGTGTTCTATCAAACTGTCTTTTCCTGCTGCATCCATTGCTTGTAGAACAATTAATAAAGATTGACTTCCGTCTGCGTATAGTTTTTCCTGTAATAATCTGAGTTTATTTTTTTCAATTTCGAGAAGTTGTTTCGCTTCATCTTTATTGATTTTTCCTTTATAACTGGTATTATGTTTTTTGATCTCGAATTTTGAATTTTCTTTAATCAAAAAGTCGTCTGAAAAATTGTAATCCATAAAAATTGATTTATTGTAAAGATAAAAAAAAACGCCTCGTTAAAAAACGAGACGGTTTTATAAAATTTGAAAATTTTTATTATTGCGCAGCAGTTGCTGCTTTTTTTGCTACTTTTTTCGCATTATTTCTTGCTGGTGCAGGCTGAGCTTTTGCCGTAGCTGTTACAGTACTAGGAGCAGCAACTAATTTAGCTTCTTGGTTTACACCTTGCAAATCTTCTACATTTCCTTTGATGTAAAGAACAGATCTGTTGTTTGCAGGGTCATTAGAATAAACTTCAATCAATTTGTTGAAAGAACCTTTGATTCCTGTGTTGTATCCAACTTTGATTTGAGAAGATTTACCAGGCAAGATCGGATCTTTGCTCCATTCTGGCGTTGTACATCCGCAAGAAGGCTTAACTTCACTAATAATTAATGGTTTATCTCCTGTGTTTTTTACGGTAAAGAATCTGTGACCATCTGATCCAGCTTTTACATTTCCGTAGTCAAAAGTTGTTTTATCAAATGAGATTGTTTGAGCAGATACAAAAGCGATAGCTCCTGTCATAAATAATCCTGCAAGAATCTTTTTCATATTTTTTTGTTTTAAATAATTAAATTTTTGAATAACAAAGTTATAAATAATTTGAATATGTGCTGTTAATTTTTTCACATTGTCTTATTTTTGCAAATTACAAGCTTAAAAAATTTTTAAAATGCAGATTGCTGACAAATACAATCCACAGGAAACTGAACAAAAATGGTATGACTTCTGGTTAGAAAATAAATTTTTCCACTCGGAGCCAGATGACAGACCTCCTTATACGATTGTAATTCCACCACCAAACGTGACTGGGATTCTTCATATGGGGCATATGTTGAACAACACAATTCAGGATGTATTGGTCAGAAGAGCAAGAATGCAGGGTTTCAATGCTTGTTGGGTTCCGGGAACAGATCACGCATCTATTGCAACAGAAGCAAAAGTTGTAGCGAAGCTGAAAGCTGAAGGAATCAATAAGAAAGATATTACGAGAGAAGAATTTCTAAAGCACGCTTGGGAATGGACTGATAAATACGGAGGAACTATTCTTGAGCAACTGAAAAAATTAGGTTGTTCTTGCGATTGGGACAGAACCAGATTTACTTTGGAAGATAATTTGTCCAAATCTGTAATCAAGGTTTTTGTTGATCTTTATAACAAAGGATTAATTTATCGTGGTTACAAAGTTGTCAACTGGGATCCAGAAGCTCAAACGAATATTTCTGACGAAGAGGTAATTTTCAAAGAGCAAAATGGAAAATTATTTTATCTCAAATATAAAATCGAAGGCACAGAAGATTTCTTAACTGTTGCAACCACTCGTCCCGAAACTATTTTTGGCGATGTTGCAGTTTGTGTTAATCCAAATGACGAAAGATACCAGCATTTGAAAGGTAAAAACGTAATTGTTCCGATTGTAAATCGTGTAATTCCAATTATCGAGGATGATTATGTTGATATCGAATTCGGAACTGGAGCGCTGAAAATTACTCCAGCTCACGATATCAATGATTACGAAATCGGACAAAGACATAATCTGCCAATCATAGATTCTATGGATAATGATGCTGTTCTGAACGAACACGGAATGCATTACCAAGGAATGGGGAGATTCACGGTAAGAAAAGAAATAGCCAAAGAACTAGAAAAAAATGATCTTCTGCTAAAAGCCGAAGATTATGTGAATAAAGTTGGAACTTCTGAGAGAACAGGTGCTGTTATTGAACCGAAAATCTCTGTTCAATGGTTTTTGAAAATGTCCGAAATGTCCAAACCTGCTTTGGATGTTGTGATGGATGATACAATCAAATTCCATCCTGAGAAATTCAAAAATACTTATCGCCATTGGATGGAAAATGTTCACGATTGGAACATTTCTCGTCAGCTTTGGTGGGGACAACAGATTCCAGCGTTCTATTATGGAACTGGCGAAAACGATTTTGTTGTAGCTGAAAATATTGACGACGCTGTAAAATTAGCCCAAGAAAAAACTTCCAACTTCCAACTTCAGGCTTCTGACTTGAAGCAAGACGAGGATGCATTAGACACTTGGTTCTCATCTTGGTTGTGGCCGCTTTCGGTTTTTGAAGGTATTTTAGATCCAGAAAATAAAGACATCAATTATTATTATCCAACTTCAGATTTGGTAACAGGTCCGGATATTATTTTCTTTTGGGTTGCCAGAATGATTATGGCTGGATTGGAATATAGAAAAGACGTTCCGTTCAAAAATGTTTATTTCACTGGAATCGTGAGAGATAAGCAAAGAAGAAAAATGTCTAAGCAACTAGGAAATTCACCAGATCCAATCGATTTGATTGAAAAATATGGAGCAGATGGCGTTCGTGTAGGAAGTTTGTTGAGTTCTGCAGCAGGAAATGATCTTTTGTTTGATGAAGATTTGATGTTGCAGGGAAGAAATTTCGCCACTAAAATCTGGAATGCCTACAAATTGATTCAAGGTTTGAAACGTGACGAAAATATCAAAGCTAAAGAGTTTGATACACAGACGATTAATTGGTTTGGAGAACAATTGAACAAAACAATTGGCGAAATTGAAGATCAGTTCTCAAAATTCAGGATTTCCGATGCATTGCATTTGGTTTATAAACTGATTTGGGACGATTTCTGTGCTTGGTATTTGGAAGCAATCAAACCAAATTTCGGGGAAGCAATCAGTGAAGAGGTTTATCAAAAAACGATTGCTTATTTTGAAGAATTGATGAAATTGTTGCATCCATTTATGCCTTTCTTGTCAGAAGAACTTTGGCAAAATATATCTGAAAGAAGTATTTCCGAAGCTTTGGTAATTGCTCAACAGAAAAAATCAGAACCTTATAATGAAGATAAAATTAAGGATTTTGATTTTGCTAAGGAAGTAATTTCTGGCGTTAGAAATTATCGTCAATCCAAAGGAATTTCGCCAAGAGAAACTGTTGAAGTTTTCACGAACGTTTCGGAATTAGCAAATGCTGAGGTTATTCAGAAATTGGCTAATATTTCAGAAATTAATTTCAATCAAAAAACGGATAAACCAAGTTTTACATTTTTAGTTGGAGCGAATGAATTTTCAATTCCATTAAGCGAAAATCTTGACCTGGGCGAAGAAAAAGAAAAAACCGAAGAAGAAATCAAATATCTGAAAGGTTTCTTGATCTCTGTTGATAAGAAACTGTCGAATGAAAAATTTGTTGCGAACGCAAAACCAGAAGTTGTAGAAATCGAGCGTAAAAAGCAAAAAGATGCGCAGGATAAAATTGCGCTTCTAGAAGAAAAACTGAAAAGTTTGTAATGACTCACATAGAAAACATTAAAAAATTATTCTCCCGCGACTTCGTAGAAAATCCATTGTTGGAAACCTACGAAGTCGGGAAGATTCATATATCATCAGGAAAAATTGTCGCAAGTGATGCTTTGATTTCGCCCGATCATTCGGCTTTTAATCAAGAATTTCCTAAAGGAGATTTTCAGGTTTTGGTTCATAAAGAAAGAGAATCCAATTGTATTGCTTACGCAGAAATTGTATTTGATAAAAAGCAATTGGCTGAAAATTGGTCTTTGGCCCTTTGTGATAATCAAAATATTAATGATCTGAAAGACGAAGAAATCTACGGTTATCTTGTAGAGTCTGGAATGGGAACTTTTATGGATAAGGAAGCTCAAGTTTCTCTGAATGCTTTGGAGCAAGATCTTTTCCACAAAAAAGGAGCTGATTTTATGGGAATTTATGAAGAATTTTTCCACTCTCATTTTTTTGATGAAAAAGGTGCTATAGATCAGTTTGCGGTTTTGAAACCTTATGATAATAAACCGGAAAATATTGTCGCATTTGAAACGGGTTATGGTGAAGGATTTTATGCAACGTATATTGGTTATTCTAAAGATAATCAACCAGTTAAATTAATTTCTGAATTTATAGAAATCGGAAACGATTAATTGATTACATTAGCTTCCGATGAAATGGTGACTATACACTCTCATCAGATTTTTGAAAACAATCAATGTTAGCAAATGAAACTTAGAAATACAAAACCTCAAATAGTAGTTGTTGGAAGCTCTTCCATAGATATTGTTCTGAAAACTTCTAAAATTCCTACGGCAAATAATACGGTTCTGGCTCAGAATCTGAGAAGTTTTCTTGGCGGAAAAGGTGCCAATCAAGCAATTGCAACGTCACGTTTGGGTGCCCATACTTCTTTGGTTAGCAGGATTGGGATGGATCCTTACGGACAACAAGTTTTGAGAAATCTGAATGATGAAGATGTGAACGTAGCGTATGTTTTTGAAGATGAGGATGAAGAAACTGGTACAGCTTATGTGAATGCTTCAGACGAAGGAAATGCTATCACAGTTGTTCCGGCAGCCAATTACAACCTTTCCCCATCGGATATAGATGAAGCAGAAAAATTTTTACTGACAGCTGATTTGATTCTAACTCAACTGGAAATCCCATCAAAAACGGTAGAATATCTATTTAAAAAAGCGAAAAGTCTTGGCAAAAAAATCGGGATTTATGCAGCTCCGGCGAGCAGACTTTCTGATGATATTATAGATTACGCTTCTTTTATTGTGGCTAAAAGTACAGATTTGGAGACCATTTTTGGAAAAGGCAATCACGAAGACATCATCAAACATTTGCCAAACAAATTATTTGTGAGAGATGGTGCCAACAGCACAAGTTTCTTCGATGGTTCTGAGATGAAATATTTCCGAAATAATCCTCAGACAGAAGCTCACAGTATGGGATTGGGCGATGCTTTTACATCAGGTTTTTCAATTGCTTTACTTCACGGAAATACAGTAGAAGATTGTGTGGTTTTTGGAAATCAAGTAGCCTTAAAAGCTGCTGATTACAGAGGTTCTCAGAAAGGTTTGCCATATTTGGACGACTTTCAAAATTAATATTTTCAGCATATCGAAAAATAATTTTCAACGGATTGAATTTTCTACATTTATAAAGTGATTCTCTTAAATCATTTTTGATGCAAAGTATTAATATTTTAACTGAGGATGATTACAGTTTATCTGCACATCTTTTTGAACCCAATAATTCCAATGGAAAATTATTGTTGATTAATTCTGCAACAGGAGTTAAGCAACAAATTTATTTTTCTTTTGCTCAATTTTTTTCGGAGCAAGGATTTACAGTAATTACTTATGATTACAGAGGAATTGGACAGTCGAAACCTGATAAAATGAAAGGTTTTGAAGCTTCGATGAGAATTTGGGGAAGTAAAGATTACAATGCCGTTACTAATTATATTAAAACCAATTTTCCAGATTATCAAAAATTCTGTCTCGGACATTCGGTTGGAGCGTTGATTTTAGGAATGAATGAAGATTCGAAGATATTTGAAGAGTTTGTATTTGTAGGAACTCAGAATGCTTTTGTTGGAAATTTGAAATTCAAAACAAAATTAGAAGCTTATCTGGGCTTCGGAATTGCGCAACCTTTATCAACACGATTATTAGGTTATTTTCCAGCTAATTGGTTTGGCTTGGGAGAAAGTTTACCACTAGGAAGTGCTTTTGATTGGCGAACTTTGATTTTAAATAAAAAATCTACCAACAAATTATTAGAAAAAATCGATGATTTTTCCCGAAATTTGACACAGAAAGTATTTGTTATTCGCGCTGAAGATGATGTTTGGCTCACGGAAAAGGGCGTAAAATCTTTATTAGAAAATACTTACCACAATCTGAAGCCAACTTACAGAATCATCAAAACTTCGGAATCGGAAAAAGGAGAAATTGGACATATTAATTTTTTCAGAAGCTATAACAAAAAACTCTGGAATATTATTTTTGATAGGCTTGAAGATGGATGTCAAGAGTCAGAAGTTGATTGATAACTTTTGTAGGAAGATCTTTGCGATCATAAAATAATCGCAATAATTATAAATAAAACTTTGTGCTCTTTGCGTCAAAAAATATGGAATTGATTAACAAAACAATAGAACTTGTAAAAGAAAAATTAGAAGGAACAGAATCTGGTCACGATTGGTTTCATATAGAACGTGTTTGGAGACTAAGCTTGAAAATACAAGAAAAAGAAGGTGGAGATAAATTAATCATAGAATTAGCAGCACTTTTACACGACATCGCTGACCCAAAATTCCACAACGGAGATGAGACGATTGCGTCAAAGATTGTCAATGAATTTTTAACCGAGCAAAAAGTAGATTCGGAAACGATTGAAAAAGTTCTTTTCATTATCGAGAATATGTCGTTCAAAAACCGAAATGATGCTCCCGAAAATTTGCCTTTAGAACTCAAAATCGTACAAGATGCAGATAGATTAGATGCGATTGGAGCGATTGGAATTGCACGAACTTTCAATTTCGGTGGTTACAAAAATAATCTGATGTATCATCCTGATATAGAACCAAAACTTAATCAAACCAAAGAAGAATATAAGAAATCCAATGGAACTACAATCAATCATTTCTATGAAAAATTGTTGCTTTTGAAAGATTTGCTCAATACAAAAACTGCCAAAGAAATCGCTAAGCATAGACATCAATTTATGCTTCAGTTTCTTGATGAGTTTTATAAAGAATGGAATGTCACTTTCTAATTAAGGATAAACCGCTATCTTTGTTTTAATGATAATCATTTTAATCCTCATTTTTCTGATCATTGCGCTGTTTCTTTCTTCTGCCAAAGGAGGAAAATGGACTTTATGGAACACGGCTGTCAGAACTATTATTACAATTTCTGCTGCGGCTTATTTCACATTTTGGTTTGTAGAGAAAAGTGTTTCCCAGTTTTTAGAAAATTCTTTGGCTATTCAAGTAATTAATTATTTGCCGCAACCTGTTGACTTTTATGTGATTAGGATTAACGATGGAGAGGGTGTTCAAAAATTTAATTCCAAACACGTTGGTCAGATTCGTCCAGAATATTTCAGGATAGAATATCTTAATATGCAGAAATCCAATGAGTTTTGGGTGGTTGGATACATCGGGAAAAACAAATTGGTTTACTTTTCACAAGTCGCAGTTCCGAATAAAAATGAAGACCAAATCATAGAAGTCAGAAATTACATCAATCACAGTCTCAAACTTTCCGCCATTGCCACAGAGAAAATAGAAGAGTTGAAGTACGACAATATCAAGCTCAGCATTTGGGTGACGTTGGATTTGTTGTTGATTTTTCTCAACTCCGTTCTGCTTTTCAGAAGTAGCAAGAAACATTAAAATAATAATTTGACTACGTCGAACCTCTTTGTTAGGTTTGGGCGCCTTTATCCGCCCTCCGCTCCCAATCTTTTCACTCCACTGCGTTGCGTAAAAAGGATTTCCGCTCAAGTCGGGACGCGTGCAATTCTATGTTTTAGAAACACTCCTAAAATCAAATTACATTATTCATAAAAATTAATAACAAAATTTAAATAAAATATGAAAATAGAGTTTGAGATTCTAATCAACTTTGTACATTTAGCAACGCAAAAATTGGTACAATTACTGCAACCCTAATTAATTAAATGAAAGTAGAAATGGATTTATCAAAACATATAGATTCTGCACACCAAACATTCTCGGATTGGAAAAAAGTTCCGTTCCAAGACCGCCAAAAATTACTTCTAAAGCTCGCAGAGGTTTTGGAAAAGAATAAAGAAAAGTACGCTAAAATCATCACGACAGAAATGCATAAACCGATTTCACAATCCACAGCAGAAATCGAAAAAAGTGCAGGAATGATAAAATTTTATGCTCAAGCAGAAAATGTCCTAAAACCTGAAGAAATCAAAACCGAATTCAATGTCAGTGAAGTTCATTATGAAGCGTTAGGTGTTATACTTGGCGTAATGCCTTGGAATTTTCCTTTCTGGCAAGTTTTGAGATTCGCAGTTCCAGCGATTCTTGCAGGAAATGTAATCGTTTTGAAACACGCATCTATCTGCTTCGGAAGTGGTGATGAAATCGAATCAGCTTTTGCGGAAGCTGGTTTTCCTAAATATATTTTTCAGAATCTGAGAATAGGTCATAACGAAATCAAAGAGATTTTGGAAAATCCTTTGGTGAGAGGTGTGAGTCTCACAGGAAGTGAAAAAGCAGGAAGTGAAGTGGCTTCTATGGCTGGAAAAAATATCAAGAAATCAATTTTGGAATTAGGTGGAAGCGATGCTTTTATCGTTTTGGAAGATTCTGATTTTGAAAAAGCAGCCAAAGATGGACCGTTAGCAAAATTGTCTAACACAGGTCAAATCTGTAATGCAGCAAAAAGATTCATCATTCACGAAAAAATAGAAAAGGATTTTCTCCCTTTGTTTATAGAAGAATATAACTCGTTTCAGCCAGCCGACCCTTTTAAAATGGAAACTAAGTTGAGCAAAATGGCAAGACCAGATTTGGCGGATGAATTGGAAAATCAATATAAAAAAGCTTTGAAAAATGGAGCAGAAGTGATTTTGGCTTTGGAACGAATTTCGGAAAGTGAATTTCGCCCGGGAATTATCTCTGTCAAAGAAGGAAACCCAATTTTGCAGGAAGAATTATTTGGACCTTTAGCAATTCTGATGATTGGAAAGAATGATGAGGAAATCTTAAAATTGGCGAATGATATTCCGTTTGGATTGGGGAATTCGCTTTGGACAAAGGATAAAAAACGTGCTCAGTTTTTCATTGAAAATCTGGAATCTGGAACAGTTTCGATTAATAAAGCGACCAGTTCTGATACAAGATTGCCTTTTGGTGGCGCAAAATCTTCCGGTTATGGCGTAGAGTTGTCTTTGCACGCCGTCAAAGAGTTTACTCAAGTAAAAACTGTGGTTGGGAATATTTAAAATGTGGACTTGACTGATAAAAATAAAAACCGTTCAAATTAATTTTGAACGGTTTTCTATTTATTGACAAATCTTTTTTTTTTGTTGAATCCCATAGCCCCGATAGTAGCGGCATCCTTTTTCTTTTTTGCCAAAAAAGAAAAAGATATAGCGGATAGCGGGATTAAGCTCCTAATTCACATTGTTCGAAACTAATGTTTTAGCTGAAGCTAATGAATCTGCTTTTGCTTTTTTCTCTTGCTGCACTTGCTGAATAACCGCATCACGATTGTCTTGTTCCTTGATGATTTCTGCCAATTGTGGCTGTATGATTTGGTTCATTTCATCTTCAGAAATATTATTAGCTTCCGGAGAATCCAAAAGTTTTTTCCAAGGTCTGCGTTGTCCCCAAGGATAATCGCCATAGACAATCAGTGGTGTTCCTTTTGCTCTTGTGGTAGCTCCGCCTTTATTCAGAATCCAAGTATCTACCCAAGTGTACATCCATTTAGCATCCTCTTCCAGCATACGTAGGCAAGAGTGTGATGCAGGATAGCCAGGCATTGCATATTGGTGCCAGCCGATACCGTCAAAATTGGCAACGTTCACATTCCAACGAAGTTTCCACTCGTCACTAACTGTTGAGATGGCAACTTCTTTTTTCCAGTTGGCGAACATCAAACCTGTTTTGGTTTTAGTGGCCTTTTTGCCCATGCTTGTTGGTCCCCATTTGATGAGGTTCCCATATTCGTAAACACCGAATGCTTGAATAGGATAGGAGAAGAAAACGAATTTTTTAACATTTTCCAAAGTCGTAACGTGACCAGGAAATGGAGAGTATCTAAGAAAATCTTCTTCTATCTTTGCAGGAACAACCAAAGTGTCGGCTGCGCCAATATTGGCTCTGTCTAGTCGATTGAGCGCCAAAATTGTGTAAAGTGCTTTTCCTGTAAATTCTTTTTTGTTCTTCTGAGACACAGAATCTGTGTTTTTGTAAACCCAAGGGAAAAAGCCAAAATCTTTTCTTGGAATGACAACATCGGGAACTTTTGGTTTTTCTTCTTCTTTTTTAATACTATCCTCTTTCTTTTCATCAGAAGTCAGAATATCTGAAGCAGTTGTGCTTTTTAAGTCAGGAGAAGAAATAGCTTCATCCTTTTTACATTGAATCAAGCTTAAAGAAATAACGATAAATAAAGGAAATAATTTGGAAATTGTTGTTCTGTTCATAGTTCTAATTGTCTAGTAATAAATTACAAAAAGAATACCAATTAAATTAAACAAATTGTGATTTGGAAAATAATTTATAAATTTGTGACACAAAAGGAAATGGTGTTCTTCCTTGCCCAACCGTCTCGTTACCATCGAGTCTGATGACGCCTGATTAAAATAAGATTCATCTTTAATATCAGGAAAAGTATGTCAAAAAATCAACAAAAATCAATCAGTAGAAAAATTTTAATTACTCTAAAAGTTTTCTTTAGACAATATCCATCTCTCCCTTATATCAGCAAATGGCTACTGATAAGTTTGCTAATCGGAGCGTTGGTAGGAAGTGCTTCTGCATTTTTTCTGCAAACATTAGATTGGGTAACCAATTTTCGTGAAACCCATATTTGGATAATTGCTTTGCTGCCTTTAGCCGGACTTTTTGTTGGATTGATGTATCAAAAAATGGGTAAAGGTGTTGAAGGTGGGAATAATCTTTTGATTGATACCATTCACAATCCGAAAGAAATTATTCCTTTCAAAATGGCACCTTTGGTTTATCTGGGAACGATGATTACACATTTGTTTGGAGGTTCTGCGGGACGAGAAGGTACGGCCATCCAAATGGCGGGTTCTATTGCGGATCAATTTACCAATTTGTTGCGATTGACTTCTGAAGAAAGGAAAATTTTAATTATTTCTGCAATAGCAGCTGGATTTGGTTCTGTTTTTGGGACGCCTTTGGCTGGAGCAATTTTCGGATTGGAAGTTTTTTTAATTGGTCGTTTAAAATACAATGCTATTTTTCCGGCTTTTATGGCGGCGATTATTGCGGATTTGGTGACAAAACTATGGAATACAAATCATACTCATTATCAAATCAACTTAGTTCCAGAATTATCTTTTCAAAATATTTTTTATGCTTTGATTGCCGGAATCATTTTCGGGATTTGCGCCGCTTTATTCAGTAAAACTATTCATAAAGTTGGCGCTTTTTTCAACTCAAAAATCAAATATCCGCCACTGAGACCTTTTGTCGGAGGAATTATTGTCGTTGCAAGCGTTTGGCTTTTAGGAACAACCAAATTCATTGGCTTAGGAATTCCGACGATTCAGGATTCTTTTCAAGAGCAATTGATGCCTTATGATTTTGCATTGAAAATGATTTTCACAATCGTGACTTTAGCATCTGGATTCAAAGGTGGTGAGGTTACGCCGTTATTCTTTATTGGAGCAACTTTAGGAAATGCTTTAAGTTATTTCATTCCGCTTCCAACCGCACTTTTGGCAGGGATGGGATTTGTAGCAGTTTTCGCTGGCGCAACTAATACGCCTTTGGCTTGCAGTGTGATGGCGATAGAATTATTCGGTGCCGAATGTGGCGTGTATGTGGCAATTGCTTGCGTAGTTTCTTACTTGTTTTCTGGGATGACAACCATTTACAACCGACAAATGATTGGCGAGGCAAAGCACCACCGTTTTCAAAATAATTCTGGGAAAAGGTTTAATGAACTATAATTATTTATTCTTCGAAACAATATCCTGAATGATTTGTTTTGCGTGAATTCTGGAATTCTCTATGAACCAAAGATGTGTGTCTTTACCACCACAAACTACGCCAGCGAGATAAATTCCTTCCACATTACTTTCCATAGTTTCTTTGTCATAGTGAGGATTAAGACAATCACCTTTCAAATTGATTCCGATATTTTTCAGAAATTCAAAGTCGGGTAGATAACCAGTCATTGCAAGAACAAAATCATTTTCAATTTCTTTGATTTCTCCTTTGCTGGTTTTGAAAATTACAGAATGTGGTTTTACTTCCAAAAGTTCAGCCTCAAAAAAAGCTTTGATGCTTCCTTCTTTAATTCTGTTTTCGATGTCTGGTTTTACCCAATATTTTACACTTTTAGAAATCTCTTGGTTGCGGATAATCATCGTTACATTCCCTCCTTTTCTATAAATTTCCAAAGCTGCATCTACAGAAGAATTGCTGGAACCTATTATCACAACATTCTGAAAAGCATAAGGATAAGGTTCTGTGTAATAATGCTTAACTTTTGGTAAATCTTCTCCCGGAATGTCCATCAAATTCGGGATGTCATAAAAACCTGTCGCAATAATCACATTTTTTGCAAAGTAAATCTGTTTACTGGTTTCTACTTGAAAAAAAGTAGATTTTTGAATGTTGATTACCTTTTCATAAGGTCGGATGTTGATTTCTTTAGCTCGTGCGATTCCTTGATAATATTCAAGCGCATCTTGTCTGCCAGGTTTCGGTTTGGTTGTTATAAAGGGGATTTCGTCAATTTCCAATCGGTCGGCCGTTGAAAAAAAAGTCATATATAAGGGATAGTTGTATATGCTGTTTGTAACAGTTCCTTTTTCTATAACGATATATTTCAGGTTATTTTTCTTCGCTTCCAAAGCACTCGCTAAACCAATTGGACCACCACCAACAATAAGAACATCAAATAATTCCATATGACAAATTTACAAAAAAAATTATCTACAGATCGGCATCTTCCCAATCTTCGTATTTTGAAACATTCTGAAGCAGGCGTCTGTTTTCATTTCTTAACTCTTCCATCTGATTCAGAAGTTTATGGATAATTTCTATGCCAGGTAGATTGACGTCTAGATCATAATGCCAGTTTGCGAAGCGTTCGAGATGCGGCAGTTCTTCGTAAACAATGTAGCGGATGCTGTTTTCAGTTTGCGGATGCAGCAATTCCGAATCGATCAGTTGATCCAGAAACGTATAATGTATTTTATATAACCGGATGATTTCTTCTACGGAGATTCTTTCGTTCATAGCTAAGAATTTTTGAGTTGCTGAAACAGTTCTTTTTGTTTTTCTGTGAGGTGAGTCGGGATTTTTACGTTATAAGTCACATAAAGATCACCAAATTCATTTTCTTTTTTATAAATTGGAAATCCTTTGCCTTTTAACCGCACTGTAGTTCCGTTCTGCGTTCCCGGTTTTACTTTAAGTTTCACGGCGCCGTCAAGTGTCTGGATATTTACATCCCCACCTAAAACGGCGGTGTAAAGATCAATATCAACAGAAGCCCTGAGATCGTCACCTTCGCGCTTAAAATCTTTGTCTTCGTTAATGTTGAATGTAATGTAAAGATCACCGTTTGGACCGCCATTCATTCCCGGATTTCCGTGACCTTTGAGCTTGATCTGTTGCCCGTCGTAAACGCCAGCTGGAATCGTAATTCTAATCTTTTTACCATTAATTTCGAAAGTCTGCTGATGCGTTTTATAGGCATCTCTCAGATCTAGATTCAGCTCTGCCGAAATATCCTGACCTTTGAATTTTCCGCTGGCACTGCCTCTGGCATTTCTTCCGAAATTTCCGTTTCCGCCAAACATGGATTGGAAAAAATCCGAAAAATCTTCACTTCCATCGTAATCTGCTCCCGAAAATCCACTGCCAGAATTTCCGGAGTACTGCTGATGCTTTCTCTGCTGTTGCTGTGCACGTTCATATTCTTCACCATGTTTCCAATGTTCACCATATTTGTCATACTTAGTGCGGTTTTCAGCATTGCTTAGGACTTCGTTAGCTTCATTAATTTCCTTGAATTTCTTTTCTGCCTCTTTATCGTTCGGATTCATGTCAGGATGATATTTCCGCGCCAGCTTTCTGTACGCTTTTTTGATATCTTCGGCAGTCGCATTTTTTTCAAGTCCAAGAATTTTATAATAGTCTATAAATGCCATTTTATCAGTTGGTTTTTATCAAAATTTACTTTCCTAAGTTAACAATTATTAGAACAAAATAAAAGTGATTCGAAGATTTTTTAGGTGAATTAGATTTCAGGTTGCGATCATCTTTACACTGTTTTCTGCTGTACCTTTTTGTTGACGCTCGGTAGGCTTTGGTCTGCATTACAACAGCAACCCAAACCTACTTCTGTTCCACCCAAATCAATTGTGATGTGTCATAACCGATAGCTTTTGCTTTTTCCAAAAATCTATTTTTGATATTATCTGGAATCGTTTTTTCGCGAGACAGAATCCAAAGATAATCCAGGTTTTTTCCTGCAACCAAAGCGTATTTGTAATCATCATCCAAATCAACCACATTGTAACCTGCCCAAAAAGGTTTGAAAAAAGAAACTTTTAATCTTGCTTCATTTTCAGAATTGACGAATTTGGCTTCACCTGTACTTTGCTTCCATTCGTTCTTAACGTAATCGTAACCTTTGTTTTCAACTTTGATGGTTCCATCTGCATTTTTGGAATAAGTTGCGGTAACCTGATTTATATTTTTCTCAAAACGATAATCGAATCTTGCAATCTCATACCATTTTCCAAGATATTTCTCAGAATCAAAATTCTGTATTGCGTTAGCTTTCTCCGGAATTCCCACTGAAGAGCAGGATTTGAATAAAATTAATCCTAAAATCCCAACCGAAATTGGAACTGCAATTTTTATGAATGAATTTTTCATTTCTTTATTTTTCACTCATTATTCAAAAATGATTCCATCAAAAATCAGTTTAAAATTTAAGTTAATTCAAAATGATAATCAATTCAATAATTCTTTAAGGAATTTGATTATTTTTACAGAAATAAAAGTTAAATAATTAATAATCAATGAAACTAAAATTACTTTCTATATTTTCTCTGGTTTTGTTCAATCAGGCGTTTGCTCAATCGGATAAATTCTATGTTACAACAGACTCAGAAAATGCAAAAGAATTAAAAGAAAAATTCCCGCAGGATATTGAAATAGTTGGTGCAACTGGCAATCACTCTGCTGTCTTTCTGACTAAAAAAGCTGCAGAATTTCTTCATCATAATGTCATCACACACGGTCCAGGTTATGTTTACAAATCTTCCAAAGAAGAAGCGTTATCTGCAATCAACAAAGCCAAAAAATCCAATAAAATTTTAGCATTTACGATTGACCAAGATGCAGCTGTGAATTCTGCGATTGCAAAAGTTAGCGCGGATAATATCAAAGCTCATATTCAGGTTTTGGAAAATTATGGAACGCGTCATCATACGACTGCCAAAGCTCAAACTGCGGTTCAAGATTTGAAAACGAAATGGGAAGGTTTGATTGCATCTTCCGGAAGAACAGATGTTTCCGTAAGAGTTGTAAATCACGTTGGAACGCCTATGCCTTCTTTGGTTTTTACAATCACTGGAGTAACCGCACCTAATGATTTTATCATAGTTGGAGCACATATGGATACGATTACTTTGACTGGTTCAGCCAATGCGCCAGGAGCAGATGATGACGCTTCCGGAATTGCAACCATTACCGAAATGATTCGTATTCTTTTGGATGTCAATTATAAACCTTCCAAAACGGTTGAATTTATGGCGTTTGCAGCAGAAGAAATTGGCTTGGTTGGTTCGTCTGAAATTGCGCAGGATTATGCTAGTAACAATAAGAATGTTGTTTCTTTTGTTCAATTTGATATGACGAATTATAAAGGTTCTACAAGAGATATTTATTTAACGACAGATTCTTATAATAGTAATGACCTTAATCTGTTTCTAATTGAATTGATGGAGCATTACAACAAAACCGGAGCTCACGCTTTCACTTACGGGAATACGATTTGTAACTATGGCTGTTCAGACCATTTTAGCTGGGCTGATAATGGCTATGATGCAGCTTTTCCTTTCGAAGCTTCTTTTACACAGTACAATCCCAATATTCATTCTGCTAATGATAAGCTTTCCAATATGGGGAACAGTGCGACACACGCTGCGAAATTTGCAAAACTTGGTTTGGAGTTTATTATAGAAACCGCAAAAGGTTCTGTTTTAGCTGTTTCCGATGTTGCTGATAATTCGGTTAATATTTTTGTAAAAGACAAATTTCTGAATTATCAGTTAGGAAAAGAAACTATAGAATCTGTTGTGATTGTTGATACAAGTGGAAGACAATTGTTGGAATCTAAAAATCTTCTTTCTTTTGGAAAAATCGATTTGAGTAAAATTAATAATGGATTTTATTTAGCGGTTTTCAAAACTAAATCGGGAAAAATTGTTACTAAGAAATTCATTTTAGATTAATGAAGAATCTTTTTAGTCTTTTTATTTTATTAATCTTTATTAGTTGTAATTTTTATAAAGATTACAAAGTTTTTAATTCAGAATATGATTACTCTATAAATCTTCCTAAGAGTTGGGCAGAATATGAAACTGATGAAAAAAATACAAATGCTTTTTTTGATAGGACAAAATGGAGTGGAAACTTAAGGATTTCTCCAATTAATATTAAAATTAATAACCTGAGAGATGTTATGATTCAAAGAAAAGTTGAAAATATTGATTGGGGTAATATTCGAGGTATTTATTATATTGAAAATATCAAGAATGAAGAAATACATTATTGGTATTTAAAGGTAAATAACAAACTTTATATTTGTTCATTTACTATTGGTAATATCAAAGGGAGAAAAGAAATTAAAAATGAACTGGCAAAGGTTGAAACAATACTTAAATCAATAAAGAGTAATTAATTTGATTACTCTTTTTATTTTAAGATTCTGGCGCAAGTTCTACAACTAAACCTTCCAGTTCCATTGTTACAGGGATTTGGCATCCTAATCTGCTGTTAGGTTTCACATTATAAGCTTCATCCAACATTGCTTCTTCGTCTGGTAGCATTTCCGGAAGTGGAACATCCTCGCTCAAAACATAACATTGGCAAGAAGCGCACATCGCCATTCCGCCGCAGATTCCGATGGTTCCTTCTTCTGCTAACTCGTAAGCACGAACGATTTCCATCAAGCTCATCGCCATATCTGTTGGTGCGGGAATTGTGTGAGAAACGCCGTTTCTGTCTATGATTGTAATATTAACGTCTGACATTTTGCAAAGATAGTGAGTAGAATTTAGAAATTAGATTTTAGAAGTTAGATTTTGATTAATAGCCTAAAAATCTGTCACAAAAAAGGGAGGATTCGAAAATCCTCTCCTAATATTATGTTGAATTAAAGAAAAAAGTCTAATCTCTAATTTCTAAAATCTAACCTCTTATAATTAGTCAATAGATTTTACGACTGCTTTTTCAGCTTCTTTTCTAGTTCCATCAAAACCGTCAACACCGCTTACAGTTGTATATTTCAAAACGAATTTTTTACCTGGATTCATTCTATTATAAACACTTTGAACCATCATTGTTGCTTCGTGGAAACCGCAAAGAATTAATTTCAATTTTCCTGGATAGGTATTGATGTCGCCTATTGCGTAGATGCCATCAATATTGGTCTGATAATCCAAAGCATTATTGACTTTTATTGCATTTTTTTCAATTTCCAATCCCCATTCTGCCAGAGGCCCCAATTTCGGAGTTAGTCCGAATAATGGAATCAAATAATCCGTTTCGATTGTTGATTTTTCTCCATCTTTCTCGATTTCGATTCCTGTTAAAGTTTCTTCACCAATCAATCCTGTAACTTCTGCTGGTGTGATAAGGTTGATTTTTCCTTGATGTTTCAATTCCGTTACTTTTTCTACAGAATCCAAAGCGCCACGGAACTCATTTCGTCTATGTATCAAAGTGACATCAGCAGCCACATCTGCCAAGAAAACTGACCAATCCAAGGCAGAATCTCCACCGCCGGCAATCACAATTTTTTTGTCACGGAACATTTCTGGTTCTCTTACGAAATATTCAACACCTTTTTCTTCAAACTTATCGATGTTTACCAACTCTGGTTTTCTCGGGTCGAAACTTCCCAAACCACCGGCAATAGCAATAGCCTTACCTTTTACTTTTATACCACGACTTGTTGTGACTATGAAATCACCTTCTTCAGTTTTCTCATAACTTACAGCCTTTTGAGATAATGAAAATTGAGGTTCGAATTGTTTGATTTGCTCCATCAAATTATCCACTAAAACACCTGCATCCACACTTGGAAATCCAGGAATGTCAAAAATCGGTTTTTTAGGATATAGTTCTGTCAATTGTCCTCCCGGTTGTGGAAGAGCATCTATCAAATGACATCTTAATTTTAATAATCCAGCTTCGAAAACGGTAAAAAGTCCGGTTGGTCCCGCACCTATTATAATGATATCTGTTTCAAACATTTAAATAAATTTTGGAATTGCAAATTTAAACATTAAATCTGACTTTAGAATGATTCTAAAGTATGATATTGGTTAGAGATTTGAATTATATTTGTAAAAAATTAATTTATGCCAGAAAAAATTTATTCTCTTAAAATTTTTAAATCTGTATTTTTTGCCATTTCAACAATCTGTTCAATTCCAGCAATTGCTCAAGTTGTGCCCGAAAATACCAGATTTGTTCAACTTAATACGCTAAAAGGAAGCAGGCTTTCCCTGATAGAAAGTACAGATAATTTTGTTTATCACGTCGGCACAATAAACTCATCAGAAGTTGGTTTAGATAATCTTTCTGCTACCAATGTAGGTTTAGATGATCTTTTTATTCTGAAGTCCACAGCTTCTATTGGAACTAATTCTTGGTTTAAAACATTTAATGCAGGAGTTGCGGGGAAGATTAGCCCTAAAACCATTTTTGTAGATGCGAATGAAAATGTGTATGTTTTCGCTCAATTTCAAGGCAGTGTGAAAGTAGGTAACAAAACCATTACTTCTTCTGCCGCAACAGATTCTTTTTTGATGAAAATCGATGCGTTAGGTACTGCGCAATGGATATCATATTTGCCAGAAGGAAATAGTACATATAATAACACTATACCCAAATCAAAATGCATTACTAGTGGAACTGATACTTTTCTAATTTATGGCGGAAATCATTTGCTGAGGCTTAATAATGCCAATGGAGAAGTGATCTACAATAATATTTATGATAATGTTGAATTAAAGTCTTTAGCGGTCAATGGTCAGGATTTGTATATTGCCGGTGCTACAATGACAGAAGGCGTCAATTTTCAAAATGAATTTATCGATGAAAGATTTGTTGGTTTCATTGTGAAAGGTGATAAAGAAGGAAATTTCAACGCATCGCTTAGAACATCGCAAAATATTTCTTTTCAAAGTTATTCTGACATTAGTGATATTGCTTTATCAGGTGATGGATCTTTGTTGGTAACTGGATTTTACACTAGAAATGCTGTAAATCTGATAACCGAAACCAGCTCATACACATTCACTTATAATCCGAATGACAGTTATAATAATATTAACCGACTTTATAATTACGTAGCGAAAGTTGATCTTAATCTTGGTGCTGTTTCTTTTTACAGATCCTCAAGTGCTATTAATCAAGAAGGGATTTATAACATAAGAACGGATCTAAGTTCTTCAAAATTGATTCCTTACGGAAATACTGGCAGTTTTAGACAAATAAATTATATCACGACTAGGACTTCAACTATTACAGAATATACAAACCCTAATGGAACGTCTACCTCATTAACACCTTTATCGGGTACACAAACTTATTCCGCACTATTATCATATAATAATTTGGGAGCATATTCATCCGGAGCACAGTTCACAAAATACGGTTTTAAAATAAGTGCTTCTGGTAACGGATATACCACAACAGAAAATAGTAATATTAGAGTTTTTAAAACTTCTCAGCATAATGCGGAAAATGATGCAATCTTTTGGACTAAAGAAAAAACCAATTCTATAGGAGGCAACTTCTCCAAGCAATTTCAAAAGCATCTGAATTCGGTAAAATCTGATATTTTCTTTACAGCTTTGGCAGAGGGAAAAGGTCAGTTTTTCAATAGTCAATTCGATAATGGACAAAATGTTTTTTCCAGATACATCTCTAGGCTAGGTGCGGATGGAACTGTGAAATGGACTGCAAAATTTGAATCTTCTGGAACAAGTAATCTGGAGAATGTTTCTCAAAATTTTGCAACAACAGATAAAGATGATAATTTCTATGTTCTTTGTGATAAGCCTTCCCAAAATTCAAATTTCATTGATGGTACTGGAGCTATAATTAGTTTCACAAAGAATTTTATGGATGGAAAAGTACTTATCAAACTTAATAAAGACGGACAATATATTTGGGGTAAAGAAATAGGTAATACCAATTACACAGCATTGATAACAGATTCGTCAAACAACATTTATGTTACTGGCAGTACAGGAAATCTATATTTAGATGGTCAAAGTTATAACGGCACGACGAACGCCATGCATATTTTAAAATTTGACACAACAGGCAATCTTGTTTATGGCAAATTTCTTCCAAATAATATCACATATTATTCTATCACACCTATTTTAGATGCTCAAAGTAATCTGTATATTTTTACCGAGCCATCAAACAGTTCTGGATTAGACTATACCTTCGGAAATATAACTGTGCCAACCAATGAATCCCACACGGATTTGCTAATGTTGAAATTTGATAACATCGGTAACGCGGTTTTTGGAAAAAACTTCTTTGCTAATTCTTCGGATTATAAATACGCTTGGTCCAATGATGTCGCTTTTGACGGACAGGATTTCATTATGATGGGAAATATCTTAGGCGATGTAAATGACCCTACTTATACAGGTCTAAACCTCGTAAATATTCCAAAAAAATATCCATCGTCAACATATTCACCTTTTCTTGCGAAAATAAAAACAGATGGTACAGCAATCTGGCAGAAAGTTTTGGAGTCCAACAATAGTAACGCTGGAAACTACACCAATATAGCATTGGATGACAATAAAAATATCTATATGTATTACTCTGTAAAGGATAAAGTTGATATTAGTGGTACGGAATATTCTTTCGATTCTGTAAACGGAAACAAAATTTTCATAAAATTAAATACAAGCGGAGAATTAGTTTACTATAGAACTGTAGATAAAGGAATGTTTGCATATTCCTTGGTTGATGTTATTGATAATGATAAAATCAATTTGTCAGGTTTCAGTCATGAGAACAATTTTCTCAATTATAAAATAAATAATAATAATGCAACAAATTTATATGTAGCTACCTTCGGAACTTTGGATCAAAAATATTTAACACCGCAAAGCAATTATTCATTATTATCCAATACATCAATTTCCAATAATCCTGCAAACGCCAATTCTTTTGAATTTGATTTAGTTAATAATGTTAATTGGATTGCAACGAGCGATCAAACTTGGTTAGGATTATCTTTTTCAAAAGTGGCAGAGGGAAAAAATAGCGTCAATACTATTTCTGGATATGGTGATGCTAAAATTATTTTAACTGCAGAAACCAATAATTCTGGAGTAGACAGATCTGCTAATGTTTTATTAAATAGTGATGGAGGAGTTGCTTCCAAAACAGTAGTCGTAACCCAATCAAGAGTGCTTGGTACTCAGGAATCAAAAACATTTGTCACTGTTATTTATCCAAACCCAACTTCTGATATTCTCAATATCCAAACAGAACAGAAAATTTCTAAAATAGAAATCTATGATACAACTGGAAAGTTATTAAAATCAAATTCTAAAGAAACAAATATTAATGTTTCTGAACTGATTAAAGGAATGTATTTGATTAAGATTTATACTGATCAAAGTATTATAAACTCTAAGTTTATCAAAAATTAAATTAATTAATAAAACAAAAAAAACGATTCAATTGAATCGCTTTTTTTATGCTCAAAATTTTAAAAATTCTTTTTATTACCAAATGATAAGATTAAAAAAAAATTAATTTGTAATTTTGCCCTTTCATCATTTGTGTTTTTAATTCCTGTGAATAGTCAATTATTCCAGGAATTTTTTTTATCCATTACGCTTGATAAGCGCCATATAAAATCCGTCATAACCTTCGCTAGGCATAATTTTCTCATCTTTAATCAAAGAAAAATCTGGATTATTGCTTAAGAATGTCTTTACCTGCTCATTGTTTTCTGAAGGCAGAATAGAACAAGTCGCATAAATCATTTGCCCGCCTTTTTTTAGAATTTTAGAATAATCTTGCAAGATCTGTTGCTGTTCCCCTTTGATTCTATCAATAAAATCTTGATCGATTTTCCATTTAGAATCCGGGTTTCTTTTCAAAACACCAAGACCAGAACAAGGCGCATCAATCAATAATCTGTCCGCTTTTTCGTGAAGTCTTTTGATAACTTTATTATCAGAAATTACTCTAGCTTCTATGTTGTGAGCTCCGGCTCTTTTTGCACGTCTTTTCAACTCGGCTAATTTCCATTCGTAGATGTCAAGGGCAATGATTTGACCTTTGTTTTTCATCAACGCCGCAAGATGTAAAGTTTTTCCACCAGCACCAGCACAAGCATCTACAACACGCATTCCTTCTTTAACATCCAATAATTCTCCAATTTTTTGTGAACTTGCATCCTGAACTTCAAACAATCCATCTTTGAAAGCAGAAGTTAAGAATACATTTTTCTTTTCTGCTAATTGTACAGCATCCGGATAATTCTTGATTGTGAAAGCTTCAACGTTTTCGTCATTCAAATCAGCAATCAGTTCTCTTGGTGTTGTTTTAAGAGAGTTAGTTCGCAAAACAGTTGGCGCTTGTTCATTAAGAGCCAGCATTTCTCTTTCCCAGTTTTTGCCCAATTCTTTTTCAAGAGTTTCGGCCAACCAATCAGGGATTGAATATTCGATGGCTTTTGTAGGAACTGTTCCTTTTTTTAGTTTTGTTAAAATGTCCGCAACTTTGATTCCGTCAAATTCTTCGAATTTTTTATAATGCGTTTTGCTCCAAAGAAGGTAAGCAATAATCATTTTATAAACGTTCGTTGGTTTCACGCCCTCACCCATATAATATTCCAAACGTTTTTTCCAACGGATGATATTATAGAAGATTTCAGAAACAACTTTTCTGTCTTCGCTGCCCCATTTTCTGTGAGATTTTAGAAGTCTTTCTATGACTTTGTCAGCATATTTTCTGTCTTCGAAAAATGTTTCCTGTAGCGAATCATGAATCCCGATTAACAGGTTACGATGTATTAGTTCCATTAAATTTTAATAAGCGTTATGAATGATTTTTAGATTCCCATTTTAGGATTTAACATTATTTGGAAACCTATTTTATCGATTTTGCAAAGTTACTCTTTTTAAGTTTATGAGAGAAGTGTAATTCTTGTCTTAAGCGAAGTGTTAATAAATGAGCTAGTATTAATTTTATATTAATTTTATCAATTTAGTTTAATTATTTTGTTTAACAATTTTGTCAAAAATTAAAATTGACATATTTTTGCACAAAATTGTTTAACAAAAATGTCAAAACAAGAAAAAAAAGATCAAACACAAGAGTTAATCAAAGAAACAACGAAGAATCTGTTCTTTGTTAAAGGGAAATTTGATGCGACAACTCAAGAGATTGCGGACGAAGCAGGCGTTAACAGAACACTGATTAACTATTACTTCCGGTCACGAGATAATCTAGTACAGATTGTTTTTGATGAAGCCCACAAAGTAGAAAAAGAGAAATCGGAAATCATTATGAGATCTGATATGCCTTTCAAAGAAAAAATTGCTCATTTCATTGATGGTAGTTTACAGACGAGTTTACAGTATCCTTATTTGGAAACATACATCGTTTCACAGATTAATAAAGGAAGTTGTCATAAAACAGATGTGGAGGAAGAAGACCTTAAAAATTTTTATAAAAATATCGAAAAAGAAATGGAATTGGGAAATTTGGCAAAAATGGAACCGATGCAATTCATTTTTAATATGATTTCGCTTTTGGTTTTTCCAAGTGCTGTAAGACCATTGTTTATGGAGAATATGATGATAACTGATGAAGAATTTGATCGGTTGATTTCTCAAAGAAAAGATATAATCCTTAATCTACTTTTTAAGAATTAATTAAAAACTGTTAAAGTATTTTTCAATTTCAATCGTCCCAAATAAGTAAAAGATTTTAAGAAAATAAAAGAACTATGAAAATTAACGATTCAATAAATTATGATAAATAACAAAATGATAAAGTGGAGAAAATTGGCTTTAGGTGTTTTGACTGTTACAGGATCCTTACTGTATTCTCAGCAGTCCATTACTCTGAAACAAGCCATAGAATATGCTTTGCAAAATAAGTCAGACGCACTGAAGGCAAAGTTAGATATTAGTGATGCAGATGCAAAAATTTTAGAAGCCAGAGCGGGAGCACTTCCAAAAGTTAATGGAACAGCTAATCTTACATATAACCCGATTATCCAAGAGGTTTCTCTTGCTGGTCAGACTTTTAAAATGGGACAACCTTGGGTTGCGGTTGCGGGAGTACAGGTTACTCAAGCAATTTTCAATCAACAGGTATTTGTAGGTTTAAAAGCTGCAAAATCAACTAAGGAATTTTATCAGTTGAACGCAGATCTTACTGACGAGCAAATTATCGAGAGAGTTTCTAATGCTTATTTCCAGGTTTTTACAGCTCGGGAAAAGAAAACCACTCTGGAGAGCAGTTTCGCAAGTACAGAAAAAGTAAGAAATGTAATCAAGAGTTTGTTTGATAACGGTTTATCTAAAAAAATTGATTTGGATAGAACGAATGTAAATCTTACAAATATTGAAACGAACATTAAGCAGAGCAACAACGGCATTGCTCAGGCGGAAAATGCGCTTAAGTTCTATATGGGAATGCCAATCCAGACTGAGATTCAATTGGTTCAACAAGATATGGAAGTAACGCCACATCTTTTGGAAGATATGATAAGTACGGATAACAGAACAGAGGTGAAAGTTCTTTTAAAGAATAAAGAACTTCTTGAATATCAGAAGAAAGCTACAGAGGCTGCTTATTATCCAACTGTTAATTTAACTGCAAATTATAACTGGCAAGGTATGGGAGAAAAATTCCCATTAACAAATGGAAGTTCTCAAGGTGTAATGTGGTCAGATTATTCAGCAATAGGTTTAGCTATTAATGTCCCAATTTTTAATGGATTTGCAACGAAAGCGAAAGTTCAGCAAAACCAAATTGAGATTGATAAGCTAGAAGCTGACTTGAAAGATACAAAACTAGGATTGGATCAAGCATATCAAAACGCTAAATCTCAAATCGAAAATAGTTTAGCATCTATCGAAAACCAAAAAGCAAATGTTGAATTAGCAGAAAGTGTTTTAGCAGATACAAAAAGTAATTACCAATACGGTTTAGCAACATTGACGGATTTGCTTGATGCAGAAAACTCTTTAGTTCAAGCTAAAAATAATTATACTACTGCAGTTCTTGATTACAAAATCGCTGAAGTACAGTACTATAAATCAAAAGGAGAACTTAAAACTTATTTAAAATAAACTATCAAAAATAACAGTTATAAAATGAAAAAAACTTTAATATATATCATCGTAGCGGCTGTCCTAATTGGTTTAGCAGCTTGGAAAATTGCCGACAATAAGAAGAAGCAGGAAACTGAAGTTAAAGAAGTGGCAAAGCAGGTTGACAAAATCAATGTGAATGTGGTAACGGTTTCCAGACAAGATATTGATACGGATTATTCGGCAAACGGAACATTCATCCCAAAGCAGGAGTCCAAGCAATCTTCAGAAATTTCTGGTCGTATTGTGAACGTTTTGGTAAAAGAAGGTTCTAGAGTTGGAGCAGGACAAGTTTTGGCAACCATCAAAAGAGATGCAATAGAAGTGGATGTAACTCAAGCTCAGAATAATCTGCAGAATGCCATTATTGATAACCAGCGTTATGAGAATGCTTACAAAACTGGAGGTGTGACCAAACAACAACTTGATAACTCAAGATTACAACTTAAAAATGCACAATCAGCATTAAGAGCACAAGGTGTAAGAGTAAACGATACCAGTGTGAGAGCAGGAATCAGTGGAACGATTAATAAGAAAATGGTGGAACCGGGAATGGTGGTTTCTCCTGGAACAGCCCTGTTTGAAATCGTTAATATCAATTCTTTGAAATTGTCTGTTTTGGTAGACGAAAGTCAAGTTGGTAGAATCCAGTTAGGACAAGAAGTAAAAATCAATGTTAATGTTTTGCCTGAGGATTCTTTCAGCGGTAGAATTACTTTTATTGCTCCAAAAAGTGATGCTTCTCTCAACTTCCCTGTAGAAGTAGAAGTGTCCAATAATGGTAAATTGAAAGCTGGTATGTACGCGACTGCAGTATTCAAAACCAATCACGGTGCGGAAACTCAAAATATGTTGACTGTTCCAGCAGAAGCATTCGTGAATGGTGTTAGTTCAGGACAATTATTTGTGGTGAATAACGGAACAGCAAAATTAATTAAAGTTCAAACCGGAAAAGTTTACGGAGATAAAGTTCAAATTCTAAGCGGACTGAATGGCGGTGAACAAGTTATAACAAGTGGACAAATCAATCTAGATAACGGTTCAAAAATCAACATCGTAAAGTAGTAGAAGATGAAGTTAGCAGAAATAGCCATTAAAAGACCTTCGCTCGTTATCGTATTATTTACGATTCTGACGCTAGGAGGTTTGTTGAGTTACTCTATGATGGGGTACGAGTTGATTCCGAAGTTTGAAACCAATATGGTAACAATTTCTACGGTTTATCCGGGAGCTTCGCCTGCAGAGGTGGAAACGTCGGTTACCAGAAAGATTGAAGATGCAGTTGGATCTTTGGAAAACGTTAAAAAAGTAGAATCTTCTTCTTACGAGAGTTTATCGGTTATTATGGTTCAGCTGAATACTGGTGCCGATGTAAACTACGCTTTGAATGATGCACAAAGAAAAGTGAATGCCATCTTGGCAGATCTTCCGGATGATGCAGATCCGCCGTCGTTACAGAAATTCTCACTGGACGATCTCCCGATTATGACGTTGAGTATCTCCAGTAACAAATTGAATAACAAAGATCTTTATGATCTTTTGGATAAAAAAATAGAACCCATCTTTTCCCGTGTAAACGGTGTGGCTCAGGTTGATCTTGTTGGTGGGCAGGAGAGAGAGATTCAGGTTAGTTTGGATGAAAAGAAAATGCAGGGTTACGGTCTTGCGATTGCAGATGTACAGCAAGCGATTCTTTCTTCAAACTTAGATTTCCCGACAGGAGCTTTGAAAACGAGAACTTCGCGTTCTACCATCAGACTTTCTGGGAAATATAGAGATGTGGCAGAAATGAACAATTTGGTGGTTTCCAACAAAGATGGAGCACAAGTTCGTTTGTCGGATATTGCAACGGTTTTCGATACTCAGAAAGATGTCGAGAAAGTAGCACGATACAATCAGAATTCTACCATTTTGATGCAGATCAAAAAACAGTCAGATGCTAATGCAGTATCCGTTTCAGAATTAGTACAAAAGACAATTGCTCAGGTTGAAGGTAATTATAAAGCTCAGGACATCAAGGTCAATATCGTAGATGATACAACAAACTTTACCCTTGAAGCAGCAGATCACGTAATCTTCGATTTATTCTTGGCGATTATTCTCGTAGCTGTGGTAATGTTATTGTTCCTTCACAACATTAGAAATGCCTTCATCGTAATGGTTTCTATTCCGGTATCGTTGATTGCAACAGTAATCGGAATGTATCTGATGGGATATACCCTGAACTTGATGAGTTTATTAGGACTTTCGCTCGTGGTAGGTATTCTTGTGGATGATGCGATTGTAGTTTTGGAGAACGTTTACCGTCACATGGAGATGGGGAAAAGCAGAATCCGTGCGGCGTATGATGGAGCATCAGAAATTGGATTTACAGTAACAGCAATTACAATGGTAATTGTGGTGGTATTCTTACCAATTGCGATGAGTTCAGGTTTAGTTTCCGATATTCTGGCACAGTTCTGTGTGACTGTAGTTATCGCAACAATGTTTTCTTTATTAGCATCATTTACCATTATTCCTTGGTTGTCATCAAGATTTGGTAAACTGGTTCATTTGACTGGGAAAAATCCTTTTGAGAAATTCATCCTTTGGTTTGAAAAACAATTAGATAAATTCACGCATTGGATTTCTGATATCCTAGAATGGTCCCTTAAAACAGGAATGAGAAGAATAATGGTAGTTGTAGTAACATTTGTTATTTTGATTGCATCATTTATGTTAGTTGCATTCGGGTTTATTGGAGGAGAGTTCTTCCCAAAAATGGACAGAGGACAGTTCCTTGTTCAGATGGAATTACCAAAAGATGCTTCGGTAGAGAAAACAAATCAAGTAACATTGGCTGTTGAAAAATATCTGAGAGATGATAAAGATGTAGTGGATATGATTACAACAGTTGGTCAGCAATCATCAGGTTTTGGTGGTGCTCAGGCTACTTTGTACCAATCAGAAATTCAGGTAATCTTAGTTGATAAATCTGAGCGTAACGAAAGTACGGATATCAAATCAGCTAAAATCAAGAGAGCTTTAGAGGAGAAATTCACCGGAGTGGAGTTCAAAACAGCACCAATTGGATTGATGGGAGCAGATAACGCACCAATCGAAATGGTGGTAACGGCTCAGGATAACGAAACAGCAAATAAAGAAGCAAACAGAATTCTGGAATTATTGAAAAAAGTTCCTGGTTCTGTAGATGCAGAATTGTCAACTGACTCTGGAAGCCCAGAAGTTCAGGTGAATATCGACAGAGATAAAATGGCTTCTTTAGGTTTAAATCTTTCCAGTGTAGGACAAACAATGCAGACAGCATTCAGTGGAAATACAGATGGGAAATTCAGAGCCGGAGAATATGAATATGACATCAACATCCGTTTTGGTGATGCCAACAGACAGTCTATTGATGATGTTAGAAACTTGATGTTTACAAATCCTAGAGGTGAACAAATCAGATTAAGTCAATTCGCTGAAGTGAAAATGGGATCTGGACCAAGTTTGTTGGAACGTAGAGACAAAGCACCTTCTGTAAAAGTAAAATCTAAAGTTGTAGGTCGTCCTGTGGGTGATGTAGCCAACGAATGGGCAGCGCAGTTTATGGATAACGAAAAAACAAAACCAGCTGGTGTAAGCTACATTTGGAGTGGTGATATGGAAAACCAGACCGAAGGTTTCGGTACTTTAGGAATCGCATTATTGGCGGCTATCGTATTGGTTTATTTGGTAATGGTATCATTATATGACTCGTTTGTTTATCCGTTTGTGGTATTATTCTCAATTCCGTTGGCATTGATCGGGGTAATGGTGATCCTGGCAATTACAGGAAACTCATTAAACATCTTTACGATGCTCGGTATGATTATGTTGATTGGTTTGGTAGCGAAGAATGCGATTATGATTGTCGATTTTGCTAATATGAGAAAAGCCGCTGGAGCTACCACGCACGACGCTTTGATTCAGGCAAACCACGCTCGTCTTCGTCCGATCTTGATGACAACCATTGCGATGATCTTCGGTATGATCCCGATTGCGATTGCAAAAGGAGCCGGAGCAGAGATGAACAACGGACTAGCTTGGGTAATTATCGGTGGTTTGACATCGTCATTATTCCTGACTTTGATTATTGTACCAGTTGTTTATTCGTTATTCGATTCTTTGCTGAGAAGATTAGGTAAGGATGAAAAAGTAGATTATGACGCTGAAATGAAAGCTGAGTATGAACACAGAGAACTAAGTGAAGATGGTTATACACCGAAGCACGTAGATTAATCTCAATTTAATTAACCTTGAAACCGTATCAATTTTATTGATGCGGTTTTTTGTTTTTAAACAAAAAAAGACTCCCAGAAAAATCTGAAAGCTTTCAATATATTTTAAAATAAAAAGATTAATCTGCCATTGCCTCGCCAGACTTCCTATAAATGAAATTACCATAGATGTGTCTTCTTGCAAAACGACTTGGTGAATCTGAGTTAACCATTTTGATGTAAGTATTTCTTGGAACGCCAATGTATTCGAACATTTTTCCGTTCAAATGCTGCACTTTTAAAATTGATTTTTCAAGATAGAAATCGGTGATGATAGAGTTGGTGATAGTTTCCGTGTATTCTTCTTTATATTTTTCCTGAGTTTCTTCATTAATGCTCACTAGAAAATGATAGGCTTCTATCACAGATTTGCTTCTCTCTTCCGCTTCCTGTTTTCCAGCTTCATCATTGATGAATTTGTCCGGATGTGTTTCCTTCATCACATTTCTGTAGATGTTTTTAAGATCCTTCAAAGTTGCAGTTTTGTCAATGCCAAGAAGTTTTCTGTGTTCAGCAATTCGTTTCATAATATGATTCCTTATTTCGGAGTGCAAAATTAAGCTTTTAAAATTTATAAATCATAACTTATTCATTATTAATTTAATTCGCCTTTTTAGAAGGATTTCTGGATATTATTTTTGAAGGGTTTTAGCTAAAAATAACTTACTTTGTAATATGGTCTTCAAATCTTAAAAATGAAAAAAATAATTCCGAATAATGGTATATTTCCAAAAGTATTGGGATTATGTTTTATATTCCATTTTATTTTTATTACAGCTAATGACAAAAATGCAATCCATATCTCGCAAGAGCTCATTCGTAAAAATAAAATAGATTCGGCAATTGTTTACATCAATCAAAATATTTCGCAATCAAAATCATTAGTAACCAAAGCTTTATTATATGTTGAATTGGGAAATGCTTACAAACTAAACCATCAGTATGAAAAAGCTCCAGAGGCTTATCAAAATGCACTGAAGATTTTTTCTATGAAGAAACTTTTGCAGGAAGAGTTTTATGTTTATACTCATCTAGCAGAATTTTATAGATACCGCAGGCAAAACACGAGAGCCAAAGAGTATATTGACTTTTGTGATAAAATTCTGAAACGTGAAAAAATCAATGATTTTTATCGGTTAAAATTCTACAACAGAAAAGCAGCAATTTTTTCAGAAGACCCAAGCAATGAAGATAGTGTAATGTTTTATTCAAAAAAAGCATTGATATTATCTCAAAAACTTAATGATTCAGAAAATACATTGATTTCTTTGCTCGAAATCGCAAGAGTCTATGAGTACAGGAAGAATTATAGTAAAGCAATAAAACATTTGCAAAATATCGTTGTACTAGCCAAAGACAAAGGAGATATCCAAGTTCAATGTGATGCAATGGTGAATCTTTCTCGGAATTTGGATTTTATAAAAAATTATCAAGAATCTATAAAAGTTTCTTTAGAAGGTTTTGAAATTGCGACGGAGAACAAATTAAGCTATAACCAGCTCTTGTTTGCAGACAATCTTCAGGCGGCCTATAAAAAAGTGGGCGATTATAAACAAGCCTACAAATACCTCAGAATTAGGCTGCAACTAACAGAGGATTATTATCACAAACTCTATGATGATAAAGTTCTGGACTACGAAAAAAGATTTAAAAGTGCTGAAAGAGAAAAAGTTATAAACGACAGTAGAAAACTTTTGGAACTGCAGGGCGAACAAATCAAAAGGCAAAATCTGATTGGATATTTCATACTTTCCGGACTAATCACGATATTGATTTTTGCGATTATTCTCCTCAATTATGTTAAGATTATTAGAAAACAGAACAGAAAACTTAAATTTGTTTCGGAACAGAATGAGTTTTTGGTTGCTGAAACGCATCATAGAATTAATAATAATCTTCAGCTTGTGAGAATATTGATTGATAATGAGTTGAAAAAGAATTCTACTGATGATCTTAGCAACAGAAGAATCACTGCGAAAATCGATTCTTTGGGAATTTTGCACCGTCAATTGTATAATAACCACGACAAGAAAAACTTGAATCTGAAAAATTTCTTATTAGAAATTAAACAAAATCTTGATTTTCTGTTTGTTGAAAATCAGATCGAAGTTAAGTTTGATGTTAAGGATTTGGTGATTCCTGTTAGTAATGCGATGTACATCGGATTGCTGGTCACGGAGCTTTGTATGAATTCTATGAAGCACGCTTTTCCAAATCAGCATCATAAAAATATAGATCTGAAAATCGATACAGACGAAACTAAAGTCTATTTCCATTATGATGATAATGGCGAAGCGAAAAATGAAATCACGAAACTTAATCTCATAGAAAAACTCTGTCGCCAATTGAAAATAGAGTACAGAATCGATTTGGAAAATGGGTTTAAGTTTAGTTTTAATATGAAATTGTAGGTTGTGAATTTTATCAAAATTTTAATCGCAGAAGACGAGGTTTTAATCGCCGATTATATCAAAGAAATATTGGAGAATAATGGCTGTAAAAATGTTTTTATGGCACATTCCGTTTCAGAAACTCAGGAGAAAATGAAAACTTTGCAACCAGATGTTGTTCTAATGGATATCAATCTGGAAGGTCATTTTGAAGGTATAAAACTATGTAAAGAAAAAAATGAAGAAACATCTGTTATTTTCATCACTGGACAAACCGATTCTAAAATGGTGGAAAATGCACTTGCTACCACGCCAGAATCTTATCTTACCAAACCAATTAGAGAAGTGGATTTACTCACTGCGATAAAAATTATCATCCAGAAAAAACAAAAGCAATATGTTTTTGTGAAAGATGGTTATAGTGATATTAAATTAAAATTAGCCGACATTGTGTACATCCAATCGGATCGAAATTATCTGGATATTATCACTACAAATTCTAAATTCACCATTAGAAATACGTTGCTGGAGTTTTCTAAGTTGTTACCTTCATCTTTTAAACAAATCCACCGTTCGATTTTTATAAACTCTGCTTTTTTGGAAAAAATATCATCCGATGAAGTGGTTGTAAACAGCTTTAAATTGCCACTTTCTAGGAATTTCAGACAAAATTTATAGTCAATTTTTACATTCATATACAAAGTTCTGCATTTCGTCCCAGTTTAATATTATGTTAAATCGCGGTCGTTATTTTTGCACCATTAATTAGGAAAATAAACGACTATGAAAAACTTTATCAATTTGTTTTGTTTGTCTGTGGCATTGTCATTAGTGTCTATGTTATCGGCACAAACTATATTGGTCCAAAATGTAAATGGGCCATATGATATAATCGCAAATCAACAAGGAGATTTGTATATAAGTGATACAGCAAGTAACAGGATTATAAAAACAAATTCCGAAGGAACCAATCAAGAGGTTATTAAAACATTTGAAAGTAATGTTTTTGGAATTTTAATCAGTAATGATAAATTGTTTGCGCTAACTGGAGGAAACCTTGTAAAAATGGATCTTGATGGTAGTAACCTTGAAACTGTAGCACCAGCAGCTAAAGCTTATTACATTGCGTCAGGCAATGATGGTTATATCTATTTTCCAACTACAAGTAATAAAAATGTCACAAAAGTAAAAGAGGACGGAACAGATCTTTCTACCATTGTAACAGACCAATACAATCCAATGGGAATTACTTACGATCCAAATTTAGATGTATTGTACTTTTCAGATGGTGGTTTTGTTTATTCAATTGACAGAGACGGGAGTAATAAAAATATAATCGCATCAGGGTTTAATAATCCACATAATTTGAGATTAGACTCATCTGGAAATATCTATATTGCTGATACAAGTAATAACTGGATTAGAAAAATATCTTCAGATAGAAAAACAGTGATGACATTTCCAAACACAACCTTGAATGCTCCAACATCTACATTTGTAACGAAGAACGGAAGAATTTTAGTTGCTGATACTTGGGGCTCAAAAATCCGGTATATCAGTGCGCCTGCAGCAACTTCTCTTAATTTTGATGGCATAAACGATCAAATCTCAGGAACAAATCTTTCTTTGCCACAAGGTTCAAAAGAAAGAACAATAGAAGCTATGATAAAAGTACCATCCGTAACAACAAGTCCATACGCCTCTTCTTCAATTTTCAATTATGGAGCATACTCTAATTCCAAAAGATTTTGTTTAATGCTTTCTTACGGTTATTTAGCTTTTATTGGAGAAAATAATGACGTAACAAGTTCATATTATTTGCGAGATGACCAATGGCATCATGTGGCCGTAACTTTTAAAAATAATACCTTAAAATTATATCTAGATGGCGAATTGGTAAAGACTTCAATTTTGAATAATCTTAATACAACAGGAACTTCATTTCTTATTGGGGCAAGCCAAAGGAATGTTATTGATGAACTTTTCGAAGGTGACATAGATGAGGTTCGTGTTTGGAACAAAGCTCTCAGCCAAAACGAATTGAAAAATAATAAAAGCTGTGAAGTTGCCAATACAGTTTCTCAGGATGGATTGGTGAGTTATTTCAAACTCAACCAAGGAAACAATGAAGCTGACAATACATCAGTAGTAACTGCCTTGGATGAAACAGGAAACAGTACTTCTGCTGTTCTAAATAATTTTGCTTTGACAGGAACCAAGTCCAATTGGTTGTTGGCTTCTCCAATTGTAACAGGCAATTCTTGTCCGCAATATGTTTCGCCACTTTCTTGTGCAACAGTAACAGTGCCTTCTAATGGAATAGCTCCAAATGGAAATCCTACTGTGAGTTGGTTAGCAGTAAACGGAGCGACCAGTTACAAAGTTTTCGTAGGAAAATCCTCTAAAAAATATGATTTAATATCTGAGTACGTCACATCTACAACTTATCAATTACAAGGTTTAGAGGAAAATACCACCTATTTTGTAAAAATTGTTCCGGATAGTGCTACCGAAACAGCTACTGATTGTGCAGAATATTCTTTTACAACAGGTTCATTCTTGTCAATAAATGATTTGAATAAAAAACAGATTAGCATTTATCCAAATCCATTTACAGATTTTGTTAATATATCGAACTTAGATTCTGTTGCATCAATTTCTATCGGTGATAGCTCAGGAAAACTGGTCAAAACTTTAAAGCCTGAAAAATTATTAATACTATCTTCTTTATCAAAAGGCTTTTATATTATCAATTTAAAAATGATAGATGGAACTACAAAATCCTTCAAAGTCATCAAAAAATAAAACATAACCATAAAAACACAAATTTTGAAATGAGGCAGCCTACGGGTTGTCTCTTTTTTTCATTAGTAGATGGTAATTGTGTTAAGAAAGAAAATCTTATCTTTGAAATGTAATTTTTATAAAAATGAAAAAACTTTTTTTTACATCCATATTAGCTTTAACTGTTGTTTCTTGTACCAGTAGGGTAGGAAACGCATCCAAAGTGGGAAAGATTCAGGCAGCAGTTACTGGGACGCAATGGGTTTTGGCAGATGATGTTACCAATAAACCAACTTTGCAAATTGAGCAAAACAGAATATCTGGTAATGCAGGCTGTAACAATTATTTTTCCGATGTAACAGTTGATACTTCTGCGGGAAATTTCTCTGCGAAAAACATTGGCTCTACGAGAAAAATTTGTAACAATATGACTACAGAAAACAGTTATCTTGGTGTTTTGAAAGAGGTGAACAAGTACGTAGTAACAGAAACTACATTAGAATTGTATAAAGACAATCTGTTATTATTGAAATTCAATAAGCAACAATAATCTAAAATATTAAACACAAAAAAGGAACTCAAATTTGAGTTCCTTTTTTATTATTCTTCGTCTTCCTCGTCGTCGTATTTAGCAAGTTCTTCATCACACCATTTGAAGGCTTCTTCTACAACTTTCGTAGCTTCCGTAGCTACAGTTTCTTCATCATCTCCTTCCAAATCGTCTAACCATTCTACATCCTCTTCTTCTACGTTAAGGATGAAACGCGGGTACTCTGTGTGTACTACAAAAAGATCTTCTGGAAAATCAGAATTGTCGGCTAATAAAAACTTAGGTAATTTCATATGCAAAAATTTATTGTTTTTCTAAAGTCATATGTGATCGCTTTGGCGATTTCATAATATAAAATTTTAAACTAAATCAGAGTATTTGTGACTATCACTCTATGGCTCAAAGATAGAAAAATTCCCGAAAACTACTATTGATAATTATTTTTTTTGATATTGATTTTCTTTTCTACCTTATATCTGGTTAATGTATTATTTTTCAGAGTGTCAGACGGTTTGAAGGTGATGTAGATTCGAGGATTTACGGTACTTATCAACTCGGCAGTTTGTCCGTCATTATCCATTTGATCTTTCATGAAGAACTTCAACTCTTTGTCCATCATTGTTTCGCTCTTTAAAAACTCGGTAATCGCTTTTCTATTTTCAAGATAATTGCCTTTTGATAACCAACTGAATACAAATCCCGTCGCCAAACTCAGAAAAGCAATTGCGTAAGTCGCATCATCAAATATTTGAAATATTTTTCTGAAGAAAACCATCCAAATCCCGATAGAAAAAGGCGCCAATAAACGATAATCTATAGCGTTCACGGAATAAACATATTGGATGAAATAGGATAAAACAATGGTGACTAAAGATATAATCAGAATGAATTTTTCTGTCTCGGAAAGCTTGGTTTTTACAAAAAGAAAAACCATTACAACAATCGTTAACAGACCGATTCCGTATATTCCGTAGTTGATAATTCCGCCATTAGGATCTGCAATATGGATGAAGGGATTGAAGGTGGTTGTCAGCCCTTGGAATAATTCTAATAGTAATTTAGGCGTAGATTTGAGACCGATTTCTAAAAACGAATTGATATAATCTTTGTTAAAATAATCAATAAAAGTTATTTTGTAAAGTCCATAAAAACCAACACCAAAAAAACCTGAAATTGCAAATGATTTCCAGTAATGTTTTCCGATTTTCATCAATCCAAATACAAGACTTCCGACGCAAAAAAACAAAGCACTGTAACGGATATTAAGCAACAGAATCAAAACCAGAGTAAGATAAAAAATGCCTTGCGTTTGGCTGATTTTGTTTTTGATTATTTGATGCGCTGTGAAGAAAAATAGTATGACAAAAGGTAGAGTTAAAGCTTCAGACATCGTATAAGAAAAAATACTCACAAAGCTGAATAACGCTGAAGAAATTATCAATTCTTTGAAGAAAAATTTCCTCTTATAAGCAAAAATTAAAATGAAAGTATAAGCTAATAGCCCCACTAGTTTGCTGCTCCAAAAATCATCTAAACCAAAGAGGGTGAAGAATTTTATAAATAAAGGATATCCCAAAGGCGCTGTTGTATTATCGATGATCGGAAACATCTCAGATTGTCTCAAATATCTTATAGAATCTGGACTCACACGACCTTTTTCATTCGATAAAAACCGAAAGATTATCATTATGTAAGTCAGGATAATCAGTAAAGTCTGAAGCGTTTTCTCGTATTTTGGATTTAGTTTTACAGATATCATAGTTTAAAAATAAAAAACTTTGTCAAATCAATATTAACAAAGTTATAAATCGTATTCGGAATTATTAATTTCTGATCAGTAATAATTTATTTTAAAAACATTTTAGATACTTTCTCAGCCTTTTTACTTTCAGAATAATCGTAGAAACCTTCACCAGATTTTACACCTTTTTTGCCAGCCATTACCATATTGACTAATAATGGATTGGGTGCATATTTAGGATTTTTGAAACCGTCATACATGACATTCAGGATTGCCAAACAAACATCCAATCCGATGAAATCTGCCAATTGCAAAGGTCCCATTGGATGAGCCATTCCCAGTTTCATCACGGTGTCAATTTCTTCTACGCCAGCAACGCCGTTGTAAAGTGTTTCGATAGCTTCATTAATCATTGGCATTAGGATTCTGTTGGCAACAAATCCTGGATAATCATTCACTTCTGTTGGAACTTTTCCTAACTGTTTGGACATCTCGAAAATGATATCAAAAGTCTCTTTCGACGTGGAGTAACCTTTGATGATTTCTACCAGTTTCATAATCGGAACTGGATTCATAAAGTGCATTCCAATCACTTTTTCCGGACGTTTTGTTGCTGCAGCAATCTGAGTAATAGAAATAGAAGAAGTGTTAGTCGCAAGAATACAGTTTTCCGGTGCCAACTCATCTATCTGATTAAATATTTTCAGCTTCAAATCCAGATTTTCTGTTGCCGCTTCTACTATCAAATCAGCATTTGGAGTGGCATCTTTTAAATCAGTGAATGTGGTAATGTTGCCAAGTGTATTAGCTTTTTCTTCCTCGGTCAAATTTCCTTTAGCGATAATTCTGTCAAGATTGGTGGTGATGGTTTTCAAAGCTCTGTCCAGATTGTCTTGTTTCACATCTACCAAACTCACTTGGAAACCGCTTTGAGCAAAGGTATGGGCAATGCCATTTCCCATAGTTCCGGCGCCTATTACAACAATGTTTTTCATATTTAATTTTTTTATTTCTGATTACGTGAACCTTTCGGTTGTATATTTATTTAAAATACTTTTTCAAAAATGCCGAAAGAACATCCTGAACAAGTTTCGATAACTAAATTTCTTTTTTTGATATGACTATAAATCTTTAACTCATCAGATTCTAATTCAATCAAATTCTTCTTCAATAATTTTTCAATTTCTGAATATCCCCACATTTGTAATTCGGGATTATAGGATTTCATCCATTCGATATATTTCTCTGAATTTTCAATATTATCTCTATCCACGTCATCAATTTTTTTAATCCTAGTCATTTCGTAACCACAGCCGTCACTGTAAACTTTCCTATTCAAAATATCTTTGATAAAATCGTCTTTATTAGTTTTTGTATTATAAAAAGAATTATGCTTTAAAATATAGGTGATGAATTCATTAGAAATTTTGCTGGAAATTTGTTTTACTTCATTTTCATACTGATTATAATCAATAATTTTTCCAATGTCTTTTCCTCCTAAGTAAAATAAATGTATTCTGACTCCTCTTCCTCTTAGAATATGATCAACAGAATACATGAATCTTAATTCATAAATACTTTCTTTCAAATCAAAATCAAGTGATCTTGTAATAGGATGATAATATTCCTGAATATCAATTATTTTTTCAAATTTCTCATTCTTAATATTCTGAATTTTGATTGAATCTGAGCTGAAAATCAAGTTCTCAAATTCTTTTTTAGCAACTTCATAATCATTCTTTTGACAGAAAACTATCAATGAGATTAAGGTCAGCAAAAAAGAAAAGATAAATTTCATTAATGTAATTTCTCCAAGTAATAAAGATACTCCGTCGTTCCCGAAGCTTTATGATTTCTGTTTTCTTCCTTGTCTGCACGGAAACGCTGATACTCGGTTGTAAATATATCATATTTCCCGAATTTGGAAAGTATATTTCTGATTTCACTTTCAGGCATCAATCCTTCGTTGTTGTAGCTTAGGAAAATGTGTTGAAATTTCGCATTGTTGATGAGTTCTTCAAAGCTTTTTGAAACTTCAATTTTACTACAATATTTTGATTTTTGATAATGTCGAAGTCCCGTTTTTCCTTTTGGTGAGAAGTTATCGTATTTCGCAATCGTGTTCAGAAGATGATAGTTGGCACCGTATTGTCGCGCGTTGTAAGGCGGATCGAGATACAGAATATCGCCTTCGATTGTTTTGATTAATTCGTTGGCATCTTCATTATAAACCTCGTGCTTGTTTTTAGTCAGTTCAAAATTAGCAGGCTGAAGTTCCAATTTTTTCTGCGCCGATTTTTTAATTTGTTTTAAAAACGCACCATAAACCGAAGCCGTGTTGGCAATTTTATCAGCCGCTTCCAAAAGTGAACAAAGCAGAAAATAATATTGATCTTCATTGATTTTCTCAGACAATTTCCACTTCTCAATTTTTTGCCTAATCGAATCTATTTTTTTTCCGTTTTCTTCTGAAAAATAAAGACGTTCAGATTTTCCGTTTTCCGAATATTCTTGTGAAATAAAACCAGATTTTCCTTCAAGAAGATTTAGCTCTTCAATCAAATAATCGAATTCAATTGTTTGATGATTTCCGATATAATTTCGGTTAAGAACATAACTGTAAAATTCGAAATCGTTGCTGATGATTTTCTTAGTTTCCGCTTTGAAATTACGTCCTACAATTCCGGTTCCGGCAAAGAGATCGCAAAATGTTTTTTCGGATAGATTTTTACCAACAACTTGATAAACACTTTTTTTGATAAAATCTGAAAGTTTGTTTTTGGAACCGATGTAATTCATTAATTAAGCTTTGATCCAAATAATATCAGACAGGATCGCGTGAGAATCCAAATTTAAGGAAACTAAATTGTCCTTGGAAAAATTACGCAGATAATCTTCAATCTTTTCTTGGATTAGAGTCAATTCGGTTTTCAGTTTCCAATGTTCGCTACTTTTCTCATTGAAGAAAATAATAAACAAACGGTTTTCAAGATGTTTTCTACCTTGCTGACTTTGATTTTGATAAAGCCATTCGATCAATTCTTTTTTATGATTAATCGAATAATCCAGACTCTTCCCAAATTGTTTTGGAAACACACTACTTTTATGATCAAAAGGAATTTCCGAGATATAAAAATCTACAGTTTTCGAAAACTGATTTTCTTCTTTTCTGACGTTTGGATGATTTGTAAATATTTGTTCAATCGCCTTTGCAGACCAGAAATTCAGCCAACGATTGAAAGCGTAATTTCTCAACTCTGAATCAAAATCTTTACATTGATTTTCCAGACTTTCAAAATCCTGAGTTTGGTAAATGAATTTCGTTTTTCTATCCCATTCATCCGATTGCTTTCTTCCCCACTTGTAAGGAAAATCAAGCCGCGTTTTGAGCTCGGATTCTAAGGATTGGAGATTCATTTGTATTTAAATTTTCATCCGATTATTTCTGAATCAACCTCATAATCTCTAAAGCCACTTTTAACGCTTCCGTCCCATCTTCCAAAGAAACCTGAACAGGCAAATCATTGTTAATGGCATTTGCAAAACTTTCTAGTTCGTCTAGGATTGCATTGTTGGGTTGAATGTTTGGATATTCGAAAAGAATTTGGTTTTTTTCGCCTTCCGCATTTTCGATAATCATATCAAAGTCAGACGGATTTTCCGGCGCTGGTTTCATACGGATAACTTCCGCTTTTTTCTCCAAGAAATCTACAGAAACATAAGCGTCTTGCTGGAAAAACCTAGATTTTCGCATTGCTTTCATTGATATTCTGGAGGTTGTCAAGTTCGCTACACAACCATTTTCGAACTCAATTCTTGCGTTGCAAATGTCCGGCGTTTTGCTCACAACGGAAACGCCACTCGCGTGGATTTGCTTCACTTTAGATTTTACCAAACTCAACAAAATATCCAAATCGTGAATCATCAAGTCCAAAACCACAGAAACATCCGTTCCTCTCGGATTGAATTCTGCCAATCTGTGAATCTCGATAAACATTGGATTTTTGATATAATCTTTAGCCCCAATGAAAGCCGGATTATATCTTTCAACGTGACCAACTTGCGCTTTGATTCCGAATTCTCTGCATTTGTAAAGAATTTCTTCTGCTTGTTGCAAGGTTTGTGTAACAGGTTTTTCGATGAAGAAGTGAATTCCTTTTTCAATCGCTTTTACAGCATAATCATAGTGATAAACAGTGGGCGTTACAATATCCAGCATTTCGATTTCATCCAGCAAATCTTCGAAACTTTCAAAATATTTATAACCCAATTCGGCTTCCAGTTTTCTTCCACTTTCCGCATCTTTATCGTGGAAACCAACCAATTCGTATTTTTCAGATTGATTCAGTAATCTCAAATGGATTTTCCCCAAATGTCCTGCGCCTACAAGTCCTGCTTTTATCATAGCTTATTTTTCTTCAGGAGGTAAATTTAAGAATTATCACAAATCCAAATAAAAAAAGACTCAGAATTTTTTAGCTTTCTGAGTCTTGTCACTTTTATTTTAATTTATGAATAGTCGAAATCTGTTTGATTTTCATCTCGTCTTGCATCCCAAATTGATAATATAATTATCTCTTTAACATTTATTTCATAGAAGATTAAATAATTGCGAACAATACTTATTCTAGTTTTTATCATTTGTTGTCCTTCCAATTTTTGGATGTTGTGATAACAAATCGATGGCTTCAGTAAATAATGTGTTGAGTTTTTTGCTGTAAGTTTTGGAGTTCAAATTTTGCAGAATTAGTCCAGACTATTTTTCGTTTAGCCATTTTTCTATTTCTTTTTTCACTTCTTCATCACTGGAAACTTCTCCATTTGTATATTCTTTTCTTGCTTCAGCGATTCTACTTTCTTGCTGTTTAGATAATAAGTAAATCTCTTCATCGAGTTCAAAATCCAAAAGTTTTTTGATTTCTTTTATCACTCGAATTTCCTTTAATTCGGTTATTCTATTAATAACATCTAATTTTAATTGTAATTCAGCGGAACTCATTTTCGAAATTATTTATATCAAATTTACAGAAAAAATTAAAAACTTAAATGTTTTCATTCTAAAAATATAACTTCTCCTTTCTCAGAACTTTCCTTCGCCGCTTCAATCACTTTCATAGTATGGAAAGCTTGTTTAGCAGTCACTGGAACTTTTTTGTCATTAACAATTGCGTTATAAAGGTCATCGTAGAAATCCAGATAATTTCCTTGAAAACTTGGGAAATTCACAACTCTATCGTTGTAAACCAAAAGTCCGGTTTTTTCCTCAGGTTCGGTTCCCCAATTGTCACGATTCGGAACTTTGCCCAATTTCAATTCATCTTCTTGGATGTCCGCTCTGTGTTTTAAAAAACTTCCTTTCTTACCGTGAAGAACATATGAAGGTGTCATTTCTTTTACAAAAAAACTGGCTTTCAACCTCACACGTTTGTCAGGATAGTAAAGAAGAATATCAAAATAATCATCAATCTGAGTGTTTTCTCGAGTTTTTCTAATGTCAGCAAAAACTTTTTCCGGATTTCCAAATAATGTCAAAGCTTGATCAATCACGTGCGAGCCCAAATCCATCAAAATACTTGCGCCAGGATTTCCATTTTCTTTCCACGCTTTTGGACTTAGTTCCGGATTATATCTTTCAAATCTAATTTCTGCTTCCACAATATCGCCAAGATAATTTTCTTCCAAAACTTTTTTCACGGTGCGGAAATCGCTGTCATATCTTCGGTTTTGATACACGCAAAGTTTCCGATTCTTTTCTTTAGCCAATTTGTGCAATTCTTCAGCTTCATCAGAAGTAGTCGTAAAAGCTTTTTCTACCAAAGCGTGTTTTCCGGCTTCCAAAACTTTCTTTGTGAATTCGAAATGCGTGTCAATTGGCGTATTCACAACAACCAATTCCGCATCGCTTTCCAGAACTTCTTCCAGAGAGTTAAAGCTTTTAACGTTTGGATAATCGGTTTGTATATTTTTTTTGCTTCGTTCGTATGCGCCTATCAGTTCAAATCCATCATTGACCTCAAGAAAAGGAGCGTGGAATAATTTCCCCGAACCGCCATAAGCCAACAAAGCAGTCTTTATTTGTCTCATAAATTTTAAAATAATTTTGATGATGCAATTTAACTAAATAAAAATTCAAGCCACAAAGCTTGCGACTTGAAACTTTATCGAAATATTTCTGATGTTTTAATTTGTCATTTATTATTGATATTTAATATGAAATGGCTTCGAGAGCCTCAGCCTGACATCGCTGAAAATAGACTGTCAATTCTAGATTTGTAAGTCTCAAATTAGTAAAATACATTCAAACTCTCGACTCTCAAAATCTCCAACCCAATCTATCCCATAATATGAAATCCGCCATCAACGTGACGAATTTCTCCAGTAATTCTGGTTTCTTTTCGGAAAAGATGAACAATCTCGTGCGCTAAATCTTCTGGCAAAGCATTCCCCAACGGACTGATTCTGTTCGCTCTTCCCACATCTTCAACCTTCAAAGTTGCGTTTCCAGCTTTGCTTCCCATATAAGGCGAGAATCTAATAGCATTGGCACGGATTCCGTATTTTTTTCCGAGTTCATAAGCCATTTCAATCGTTAATCTTTCAAGAGCCGCTTTTGCAATACTCATATTGATGTAAGGAAAAAACGAAACTTTCTCCGCAGCAATATAACTTAACGAAACAATCGAAGCGCCATTTTGCAAAACACCGTTCGCAAGTAAAGCGTGACAAAGTGTAACCAACGAAAACGCAGACACATTCATCGTATCATTGAATTCCTCTGCCGTAACTTCCAACATTGGTTTTACTGATTTATTTCTAATGGTTTTGTCCATTGCAATAGCGTGAAGAAAACCGTTCAGTTCAATATTTTTTGTTTTTAAATCATCCGCAAAATGACTTAAACTTTCTGGCAAAGTCACATCCAAAGGCGCTGTGTAAACATCTTTTCCCAACACTTTTTTACAAGCATTTTCGAAGTCTTCGTAATTTTTATTGAGAAAAGATTCTGCTTTTTCGGAAAGATTTTTGTGAAATGGCGTTACGCCTAAACCTGTACAAACCACTTTGCCGTTGTTCGCAAGAATTTTTTCAGCGGTTTTCATTGCGAGAGAATTTTCATCTGCAATTCCGGTAATTAGAAAAGTTTGATTGTCTAACATCTTGTTAATTAACAATTAATAATTAAAAATTAATGAATTAGCTTACGCTTTATAAAGTGCAGTTCCCCAGGTCCAGCCAGAACCAACTGCGGCAAACAATAAAAGATTTCCATCTTGTATACGACCGCTTTTGAATGTTTCGTCTAAAACAATAGGGATTGTGCCGCCGGAAGTGTTGGCGTACTTGTCCATATTCGTCATTACTTTTTCGAAAGGTATATTAGTTTTTCTCGCCGTTTCTTGCAAAATTCTGATACTTGGCTGATGAGGAATGACCCAATCTACATTGTCGGAAGTCAGTTGATTAGCTTCTAATATTTCGGTGATGGTTTCAGGTAAAACTCTTGTTGCCGTTTCGAAAACTTCTTTTCCATTCATTTGGAAATAATGAAGTCTCTGTTTTAAAGTTTCCTCCGAAGCCGGAATTTCTGAACCACCTGCCGGAATATTGAAGTGATATTTACCCGTTCCGTCAGCGTGCAATTTGAAATCGAAAAAGCCTTTATCTTCAGTCGTAGCGGATAACAAAATCGCGCCAGCTCCATCGCCAAAGAAAACCGAATCTTTTCTTTCCCAGTCGGTAATTGTTGAAAAAGTATCTGCTCCGATGACCAAAACATTTTTATACATTCCGGTTTCGATGAATTGACAGCCAATCGCAATGCCGTAAAGTCCACCTGAACAAACCGCAGAAATATCGAAAGCAACCGCTTGAGGTGCTTCCATTTTTTCCTGTACGAAACACGCTGTAGATGGGGCTTGTCTGTCTGGAGTGGAAGTGGCAACAATAATCAGGTCGATGTCTTTTGGTGAAACGTCTGTGTTTTCCAAAGCGCGCAGTCCGGCTTTGTAAGCTAAATCACTTGTTACTTCACCTTCAGCAATTCGGCGTTCTCTGATTCCTAGATTCTTAAAAATCCATTCGTCAGACGAACCTACTTTTTCGAAAAAATCATTCTTTAAAATTTTTGGCGGAACATACGAACCAGTTCCTTTGATGTAAGCTCTTAATTTCTGCATAACATTCATTCTATCATTCAATTAATGGGAAATATATTTAATTTTTTAATAAAAAAACAATCAAAGCTATAAAGTTTATTTTAGATATAGGTTAAATTTTTGATAATTTTTTAATTTTATGATTCCTGTTTGGAAATTCAAATTTTACTTCGGAAATTGCAGAAGAATTATTAAAGAACTAAAACTAATAATGAGAGATACTTACGTTCACAAAGGCAAAAGGAAACAATTAATCGATTATCTTCATCAGAAAATCGGGATTACTGATTCTTTTGTTTTGAATGCGATGAACGAAGTTCCGAGACATCTTTTTATTGAGAGTGTTTTTGAAGATTACGCTTATGAAGACCGTGCATTTCCGATTGCTGCAAAACAAACGATTTCTCATCCGTCAACTGTTGCTGAACAAACTGAATTGCTGGAAGTGAATGAAGGTGAAAAAGTATTAGAAATCGGGACAGGCTGCGGTTATCAGACCGCTGTTCTGATTCAAATGAAAGCTTTGGTTTACACGGTTGAACGCCAAAAAGATTTGTACAACTTTTCTACTAAGATTCTCAGAGAATTGGATATGAGACCTAAATTTCAGAGTTTCGGCGATGGATTTGCAGGTTTGCCAACGTTTGCACCTTTTGATAAAGTATTGGTAACGTGTGGCGCAGAAATTCTACCAACCGAATTATTAAAGCAGCTAAAAGTTGGTGGAAAAATGGTGATTCCGTTGGGGAAAACTGATGAACAGATTCTTTACAGATTTACTAAAATTTCTGATACGCAATTTGAAAAAGAGGAATTTGGAGTTTATAAATTTGTACCGATGTTGCAAAATAAATCACATTGATTGGTTGATTGTTGTCGGTTGAAAGTTGGTAGGAAATTGATTTTTTAATAACGAATGTCGAACCTTTGCGAAGCTGTAGCCCGACTTGAACGGAAATCCTTTTTTGCTTGTTCTCAAGTTCTATTTACTTTGAAAAGTTCTGCAAAAAAGATTGGGAGTGGAAGGCGGAAATAGCTGCCCAAAAAAATTATAAGAAAATGAATACAAGACAGGAAAAAATGGAAGCTTTTGGAAGGCTTCTCGATATAATGGATGACTTGCGGGAAAAATGTCCGTGGGATCAGAAGCAGACTTTTGAAACCTTGCGCCATCTGACTTTGGAGGAAACTTACGAATTGTCTGACGCACTTTTAAATGAAGATTTGCAGGAAATCAAAAAGGAGTTGGGCGATGTGTTGTTGCATTTGGTTTTCTATGCAAAAATCGGTTCTGAAAAGAAGAGTTTTGATATTGCTGATGTCATTAATTCTCTGAACGAAAAATTGATTTTCCGTCATCCACATATTTACGGTGATACAGTTGCAGAAGATGAAGAAATGGTAAAACAAAACTGGGAAAAGCTGAAATTGAAAGAAGGGAACAAATCTGTGCTTTCTGGCGTGACAAAAGGAACTCCGAGTTTGATAAAAGCTTACAGAATCCAAGATAAAGTGAAAGGAATTGGCTTCGAATTTGATTCTGCTGACGAAGCTTGGGAGAAAGTGCGAGAAGAATTGCAGGAATTTCATCAAGAGACTGATAAACATAAAAAAGAAATAGAGTTGGGAGACGTTTTTTTTTCTTTGATTAATTATGCCAGAATCTCCGGAATGAATGCAGATACGGCTCTTGAAAAAACCAATTCAAAATTCATTTCCAGGTTTCAGAAAATGGAGGAAATTGCCATCAATAAAAACTTGGTTTTGGCTGATTTGAATCTTGTTGAAATGGATGAACTTTGGGAAGAGGCGAAGGTTTCTGAAAAATAAAATTTCTTCGTTTTATTTAATTTGTATATTTGGTTTAATTAAAATTTTAAAACACATCAAACTATGAAAGGTAAAGGTTGTATTGTATTAATCGTTATTGTAGCGTTAATCGCAATTGTGGGATTTTGGGCAGTTGGAATTAGAAATGGATTTGTAGCTCAGGAACAAACTGTGAATGCCAAATGGTCAAACGTGGAAACTGTTTATCAGAAAAGAGCGAACCTAATTCCGAATTTGGAAAGAACAGTAAAATCTTATGCTAAATTCGAGTCTGAAACTTTAACAAAAGTAGTAGAAGCAAGGTCAAAAGCCACTTCAGTTAACATCGATCCGACAAATATGACCGAGGCGGATATGGCAAAATTCCAAGCGGCACAAGGCGAATTGAGCGGTTCATTGAGCAGATTATTAGCAGTTGTAGAAAGTTATCCAAACTTGAAAGCTGACCAGCAATATATTAACTTCCAAAGAGAATATACAGCGATTGAGAATAGTATTCGTTCAGAAACGGTTTACTATAATGATGCTGCGAAAGAATATAACACAAATATCAAAAAGTTCCCGAACAACGTTATCGCAAACTTCTCAAACTTCAAAGAAAAACCATATTTCAAAGCTGAAGCTGGCGCAGAAAAAGCACCAAGTGTTTTCTCAGAATAATGACAGATTTTCTTACCAATACAGAGATGGCTTCCCTTGTGGAGGCCATCAAAATAGCTGAAGACCATTCTTCGGGAGAGATTCGTGTGCATATCGATTCTACGAGTGAGGATAATTTTGCAAAAAAAGCTTTCGAGATATTTCGTTCGTTAGAAATGCATCTGACCAAAGAAAGAAATGGCGTTTTGTTCTATGTGAATTTCGAACAACATTATCTCACGATTATCGGAGACGAAGGCATTCATAAAAAAGTAAAGCAAACATTTTGGGATAATCTTCACGATGAGATTACTGCCGAATTTGCAAAAGAAAATTACTACAAAGGTCTGAAAGATGCCATTCTGAAAACCGGACTCGAACTGAAAAAATATTTCCCAATATCTGGGGAAAATATCAATGAATTACCCAATGATATCAGCTTCTCTTAAACGATATATTTTCGCATTATTCCTGATTTTTGGATTATTTTCCAAAGCTCAGTTGGTGCCGGAAAAACCTGCAGTTCTTTATCCGGTTTATGATAAAGCAGGGTTGTTGTCGAAATCTGAAAAAGACGCGCTGAATCAAAAACTAATCAAGTTTTCCGATTCTACTTCTACAGAAATCGAGGTCATTATTCTTCCAACTACAAGTGGTGAAGACGTGAATTATCTCGCAACAATGTACGGAGAAAAGTGGGGAATCGGACAAAAAGGTGTTGATAACGGTGTGGTTTTCCTGATTGCGACAGAAGACAGAACTATGTCTATTCAGCAAGGTCGTGCGGTGGAGCAATATTTAACGGCTTCGGTGGCGGGACAGATTTTGGATTATCTTGTAACGCCAGCTTTTAAAAACGGAGAGTTTTATAACGGAATTGACCGTGGAACTTCTGCAATTATGGAAGCAGTTCAGGGGAAATTTAAACCGATTGTCAAAAAACAACAGAATGAAAGCGGAATAAGCGTTGGAGCTATTATTTTAATCATTGTAATCATTATCATTTTGATAAGTATAATTAATGGAAATAACGGTGGTGGAAATTATGACGAGGATGATTATACGCTATCAAGAAAAGGAAGACGAAGATACAGAGGCGGATTCTTTCCATTTCCGGGAAGTTTCGGCGGAGGTGGATTTGGTGGCGGAAGTTCTGGAGGCGGAGGCTTTGGCGGTTTCGGCGGAGGCGGAAGTTTTGGCGGAGGTGGTGCTTCTGGCGGATGGTAAATTAAGAAATGAATATATAATAAAACCCAGATTTTTGTCCGGGTTTTCTTTTTGATTAGAATTATTATCAATTTCGTAACAATCCAAATCAGGACATCACGTAAAAAATCACTATATTTACGAAAATCGAGATTTCTTTGAAAAAAACATTGGTTCTATTTGCTCATCCATACTTCGAACATTCTACCACAAATATTAGATTGTTAGAATGTTATGATGATATGGACAATGTCACGTTTCGAGATTTGTACGAGGATTATCCAGATTTTCATATTCAGCCTTTTCGGGAAAGAAAAAGAATTGTAGAATATGAACGCATTATTTTTCATTTTCCCATCATTTGGTTTGGTTTGCCACCATTACTGAAACTTTGGATAGATGAGGTTTTTGATATGCGCTGGATTTCTGAGAACGGTATTAATATTCTTTCTGGAAAAGACGCGCTTATTATTACAAGTGTTGGCGGAAGAGAAAGTAATTATAATTCAGAAGGAAAATATAAAACCGAGGTAGAAGAATTACTTTCTGGACTCAGAGTTTCTTTGCACGTTAACAATATCGACCTTAAAAAAATACACATCATTTATAATGCCGACAATCTGCACGAGACAGAGCTTAATCTGCTTTCCGAAGAGTTGGCTGAAACTTTAAAAATAGAATAGATGCAAGGATCCATTGCGATGACAATTCTGATTTTTCTTGGAGCGGCCATTATTATGGTTCCGTTAGGAAAGAAACTGGGATTGAGTTCTGTCATTGGTTACATTCTTGGTGGAATTTTGATTGGTCCGTTTTGCCTTCAACTGACAGGACGAGATGCAGCAGATATTATGCACGCTTCGGAATTAGGTGTTGTGATGCTTTTGTTTTTGGTTGGACTGGAACTGGAGCCTCATAAACTTTGGCAAATCAGAAAAAGAATTCTGGGGTTAGGACTCAGTCAGATGATTCTGAGTATAGTTGGGATTTTCTTTGTGTTCTATGTTGCAGGATTTGGATTAAAAAAATCACTGATCATATCGCTCTGTTTCGCAATGTCATCTACAGCAATTGTTTTACAAACTTTAAAAGAAAAAAATCTTTTCAGAACGGTAAGCGGAGAATCATCGTTTTCAATCTTATTATTTCAGGATATTGCTGTTATCCCGATTCTGGCATTGCTTCCATTTTTATCTAAATCCGAGAGTGCGGTAAAACAGTCAGAACATGAGGAAATTCTGCTGCAATATGTACCAGATTGGCTACAGCCTTTTACAGTTATTTTGGGAGTTTTGGCTTTGATACTGTTAGGGCGCTATATTTTTATTCCTTTTCTGAGATTTGTGTCGAAGTCTGGCTTAAATGAATTGCTGACTGCTGCTTCGTTATTTTTAATAATAGGAGTTTCGGAACTGATGATCTCTGTGGGTCTGAGTCCGGCTTTAGGTGCTTTTATTGCTGGTGTAATGTTAGCTAACAGCGAGTTTCGCCACGAGTTAGAAAGCGATATCGACCCCTTTAAAGGATTATTACTGGCGGTTTTCTTTGTAAGTGTAGGCGCTACAATCAACTTCAATATCATTGCAGAAAAACCTTTCTTTGTTTTCTCGGCAGCATTTATTGTTTTGGCAATCAAAGCAGTGGTTCTTTTTGCAATTGGAAAATATTATAAGATGAACAATGAGCAAAGTTTTTTTCTGGCTTTTGCATTATCTCAGGTGGGAGAATTTGCATTTGTTCTCGTTAATTTTGCAGCGAGTCTGTACCTTATTGATTATCAAGCTAATTCGGAGCTGATGGCTATTGTCGCAATTACAATGTGTATTTCGCCACTGCTTTTGATATTCAAAGAAAAAGTTTTGGATAATCGTTTTATTAAACAAAAAAATGAAGAGAATACAGAGCTTGGCATCATCAAGCAAAGAAAAATAATTATAGTGGGTTTTGGATTTTTTGGCAGTACAGTCGGTCGTCTTTTGAAGGCCAACGGAATCCATTCAACCGTCCTAGATAACGACCCAGACAGAGTTGCTTTGTTAAGGTCGAACGGTTTTAATGTTTATTATGGTGATGCCACCAAACCTGCTTTACTACGAGCAGCAGGAATCGAAGAAGCTGAGCTTCTTGTGCTTTGTCTGGATGATCCTGAAAAAAATAAATTTTTGGTAGATTATTGTAAAGAAAATTATCCCGATCTGAAAATATTTGTCAGGGCCAAAAACCGCTTAGATGCCTATGATTTTCTAAATAAGAATGTTAATAATATCTATCGCGAGACCTTGGGTACAGCTGTGGATATGGCAGTTGATATTCTGAAAGAAAACGGAATGAGAAAATATACGGCCCGAAGAATGGGCAAACGTTTTATGCTGATTGATAAAGCAATGACCAAACGTTTGGCAAAAGAAAAAGACAAGGATAAGATCACCTTCACCCTGCGGGAATCTCTGGAACGTGAAGCCGAATTACTGGCTCTGGACAGTATTTCCTTCGAAGAAAATCATTGGAGCGGAGAAGGAGAGGAGGATGATAAATAAATTCATTGGGGGTAGATTAATCCGCTTTCTACTCCAAGTCTGTCCGTATGAGACTTTCGAAGAACCAGTTCCAGTCGCGCTGGAGATTGGTTTTACAATCCACTTTAGTCAATCATTAGACCAGAAAGTTTTCTAATTTCAAAGTTTCTCTTTGATTCTAATTAGATTAATTCCTCACTTTTCATTACTTTTATTCCCCGAAATAATTTCTATTTTATGAAGAAAATAAGAACGACTTTACTGGTCACTTTCCTAGCCTTCAACGCAGGAAATATGACCATAAATGCTCAGAAGAAAACAGCTTCTGCAACCACACAAAAATCTATGAACAGTAATCCATTTCTTAAAAAAAGTCCGTTGCAATACCAAGCTCCGGAATTCGATAAAATAAAAGATGAACACTTCAAACCCGCTTTCGAAGTTGGTTTGAAAGAGCAATTGGCAAACATTGATAAAATCGTCAATAACAAAGCTGTTCCAACTTTTGAGAATACCGTTTTGACTTTAGAAAACAGCGGCGAAACCCTTGGAAGAGCGACGATTCTTTTTTATAATTTGACGAGTTCTAATACCAACGACCAACTTCAAAAATTAGAAGAAGAATATGCTCCGATTTTTGCCTCACATTCGGATAAAATTAATCTGAATGAAAAGCTTTACAAAAGATTAAAAGCAGTCCAAACTGATAAATTGGATGCGGAAAGCAAAAGATTAACTGAATTTTATTTGACTAATTTTGAAATTGCTGGAGCTAATCTTTCTGCTGAAAACAAAGAAAAATTAAAAGAAATCAATCAGCAATTAGCCACTTTAGCGACTCAATTCAGTAACAAATTATTGGAAGCTAGAAAAAAAGGAGCTGTTTTGATTTCTGATGTCAAAGAATTAGACGGACTTTCTGCAGACGAAATTGCTGCAGCAGCAAACGATGCAGAACAAGCCGGCCAAAAAGGAAAATATCTTCTGGCTTTACAAAATACAACACAACAACCACTTTTGCAGAATCTGAAAAACAGAGCCACAAGAGAAAAACTCTTCAAAGCATCTTGGACAAGAGCTGAAAAAGGTGACGAAAACGATACAAGGGAAACGGTTGAGAAATTAGCAAAATTAAGATTGCAAAAAGCTCAACTGTTCGGGAAGAAAAACTTCGCTGAATGGAGTTTGCAAGATCAAATGGCAAAAACACCAGAAGCAGCAATGGGACTTTTGGCTCAACTGGCAAAACCTGCAGTGGAAACAGCTAATCGTGAAGCTAAAGAAATTCAGGAAGTGATTGATGCACAGAAAGGAGGTTTCAAAGTTGAACCTTGGGACTGGAATTTCTATTCTGAGCAAGTGAGAAAAGCCAAATATGATCTTGATGAAAACGAAATAAAACCTTATTTCGAAGTGACAACGGTTTTGGAAAAAGGCGTGTTCTACGCTGCTGAACAATTCTACGGCATCACGTTCAAAGAAAGAAAAGATCTTCCGGTTTATCATCCGGATGTTGTAGCTTACGAGGTTTTTGACAGAGACGGAAAATCTTTGGCGCTTTATTATTTGGATTTCTATACCAGAAGCAACAAAAGTGGAGGCGCTTGGATGAACAATTTTGTTCCTCAGTCTCATTTATTAGGACAGAAACCAGTGATTGTTAATGTTTACAATTTCCAAAAACCTGCAGCAGGAAAGCCTTCTTTGATTTCTTATGACGATGTAGAAACTATGTTCCACGAGTTTGGTCATACCTTGCACGGCTTATTTGCAGACCAAAAATATGCATCCATTTCTGGAGCTAATACACCGAGAGACTTTGTAGAATTCCCTTCACAAATCAACGAGCATTTTGCTTTGGAACCAGAGATTTTGAAAAATTATGCTTTGCATTATCAAACCAAACAGCCGATGCCTCAGACTTTGATTGATAAAATCAAGAAAGCATCGAACTTCAATCAAGGTTATGCAACAACAGAATTGGTAGCTGCTGCGACTTTGGATATGAATTGGCACACGGTAACTTCTGACAGCCAGTTGATTCCGGTTTTAGATTTTGAAAATCAAGCCTTGTCCAAATATGGATTGTTAGTTCCACAAGTTCCGCCAAGATATCACACGCCTTACTTTGCACACATTTGGGGTGGTGGATATTCGGCAGGTTATTACGCTTACCTTTGGTCAGAAACTTTGGATTCTGACGCTTGGGAATGGATAAAAGCCAATGGCGGAATCAAGAGAGAAAATGGTGACAGATTCAGAAAATATATCCTTTCTGTCGGCAACAGTGTAGATTTGAACAAAGCTTTTGAAGAGTTTACAGGTCATAAAGCAGACATCAAACCTTTGTTGAGAAGTAGAGGTTTTATCAAATAAATTTAAATAGTCTCTCCTTAAACCACCTATAATTTACTGATTATTAGTATTTTGGGTTTAAAATAGCTTGTTTTTTATTGCAAGAATTTGTATCTTAGAGCTTTAAAACCTTGCAAATATGTTGGGGAAAAATCCAGAAAAGAAGCCAGAATTATTCCGCCCAATGTTGGTGGATTTTATTGACCACGAGCATGAACTTGTTCTACTTTCAGAAAAAATAGATTGGAATTATTTTGAGAAAGAATTTTCGCCCTTGTATTCCAAAGTGGGCAATCCGAGCCATCCGATTCGGTTTATGGTGGGTTGTTTGCTACTGAAACATTTGTATAATTTGGGCGATGAGACGTTGGAAAAAGCCTGGATCATGAATCCTTATATGCAGTATTTTTGTGGCAGGGTTTTCTTTGAACACGAATTTCCTTGTGACCCGAGTAATTTTGTTCATTTCCGAAAAAGAATTGGCGAAAAAGGTATCGAAAAAATCTTTGCCTACAGCGTAAGAATGCACGATGCCAAGACGAACACCTCAAATTTTGTTTTGTCCGATACTACCGTTCAGGAGAATAATACCTCTTTTCCTACCGATGCAAAATTGTGCAAAAAAGTGATTGATTATTGCAACAAAATAGCCGGAAATGAAGGCATAAAACAAAGACAACGCTACACAAAAGTCAGCAAACAAATGGTGCGCAACACCTACAACGGAAAACATCCCAAGCGGGCAAAAGCGGCAAGGAAATCTCAAAGACAGCTCAAAACCATCGCCATGAGGCTGATTCGTGAATTGCAACGGAATTTTAATGCAGAACAGCAAGAATTTTATAAAGATTTAATTACATTGTACACCAAGGTTGTCACACAAAAAAGAAACGATGCCGATAAAATTTACAGCATTCACAAGCCTTTTACCCGATGTATTGCCAAAGGAAAAGCGCATAGCCAGTATGAATTTGGGAATAAGGTAGGTTTGATAACCACCGCCAACAAAGGCAAGAAAATCATTCTCGGGATTAAAGCATTTTTGCAAACTCCTTACGATGGTCACACCATAGAACCACTTTTGGAACAGATGGAAACCGGTGGTCAAAAGCTCCCAAAAGAACTCCTTTACGATAGAGGTGGCAGAGGAAAATCAGAAATAAAGGGCGTGAAAATCTCCATCCCAAGCACTCCAAGAAAAAAAGACACTGCTTATCAAAAGCAAACAAAGCGCAAAAAATTTAGAACCAGAGCGGCAATAGAACCTATCATCGGACATTTAAAAACCGATTTTAGGCTGGCAAAAAATTACTTCCTGGGAGAAACGGGACCACAAATCAATGCATTACTAGCTGCAACCGCTTGGAACCTGAAGAAAATGATGGAACTACTGAAACACAAAATTATTTTCTTATTTTATAAGATACAAATTATGCTGTTTTCTAATCCTGTTTTTAAAAATAAATTAAATAGTGGGTTTTGTTAAGGAACGACTAAATAAAATTAAAAGAAACGTTTCCAATTCGGAAGCGTTTTTTTTGTAATAATTTGGGCGGACAATTCGCGCTGTTCAGGGGTTTCGTCTAGCAAGATTTTTGCAAAATATTGCTAGACCGCTCGCTGCGCTCGCGCCCTTACCATCACGGCCGCAAGGACGTCTTCGAAATTAACAATCCCCAACCAATTGAAGATTTTTTTAATTAACTTCGTTTTAAATTCAACATTTTTTGAGAAAACTATTATTTCCTTTCTATTTTTTAATATTAATTTTTATCGTTAGTTGTAATCCCAAAGAACAAAATCAAACTAATGAAATCGAAACTAAAAACATTGATAAAAAAGACTAAGTCTCGTTTCTTAAGACTTGTTGTGTAATCTGGGCGATTTCTTCCGTCATTTCCAATGCTGAATTTCATTCTACCTTATTACATTCTGTTCAAAATCTCTTTCTTTTTAGTTTCGTAATCTTCGAGAGAAATCAAATCATTGTCTAGAAAAGCTTTCAATTTCAGAAGTGTTTCCATAGGATCTTCTGTTGGTGTCTCTGCTTTTGGCTCTTGCGGTTCTGCAGGCTTTTCTTGATTTTCGTTTGGCGTATTGAGAACAATTCCTCCCGCTGCGGCTCTTCTTTCTTCCAGTTCTTTTCTCTGCGGTATTCTATCATTTCCTCTTCCTTGCCTTGAGCATATTGATAAAGTTTTCTGGCTTGAGATTTTGGAATATAATCTATTGTTTCAATGAATCCCGTGATTGCAGTCATTGTAAAAGTGGAGCCTAAAATAGCCTCGCTAATATGGCTCTCTGCAACATCTTTCCAAAGATAATCGTTGAAATCTGTCACCAATCCAAAGGATTTCGAGCGGAAAAACAAGATTCTTTTATTCGTAAGAACAATAGAATCTGGGGAGATATTGATTGCAGGTTTATTTTGTACTGCGATATACTCTACAGTTTCTCCGTTCGTTAGCAGGTCATTTACTTTTTCTATGATTTTTTCTACAGCTTTCGGGTATTGTTCTTCGTTGAGGTATTTCTTGAGATTATTAATCATTATGTGGATTTTTGTAATTGAGTTTTGTTTAAGTTCTTATCTAATGTGAAATTTTAAAAACCAAACCGAACGACTCTTGTCCATTCAAAAAAATTAACTCAAACCATATTTCTCAACCAACGGCTGAAGCTTTTCCGGATAATAAGTCAATCCGAATTTTTTATCAAGGTCAGCAACTTTTTTAGCAATATCTGGTTCTTCAAAAGTGACATTGCGTTTGATAACTTCGGGGATGATTTTGTGATAGATTTCCTCAAGGTAATCTTCAAAGTTTTGATTAAAATACATATCGACAAGCTTCAGGTCTTCGGTCCCGTTATTCCAAACAACGTGAATAATTCCTCGCGGTCTCAGATGCCAACTTCCTGCAGGAACAGTAACAACTTCTTCGCCCATCAAAATAGAAGCTGTCCCTTCTATCACAGACATCAGCTCATCCAGATTGTCGTGTTTGTGAGGCATTCCTGCAATTTTTTTAGATGCTAAAACTGCTTCTACACAGGAAAATTGCATATTGGTTTGGGAACTGTGTACCAAGGTTCTCATATTACTTCCCATTGGTCCGGCTTCCAAAGGTTCTTTTGGAGGAATCAGAAATGGTAATGGCGGTTTTTGAGTGTTGGCTTCCTTTTTATCTTCTTTTTCATTACAAGAAATAAGAGGCGCAAGAAATAATCCTGCAGTTACAAGTCCTAATTTTTGAATCGCATCGCGTCTGGAGTTGGAATTGTCTTTCATCATTATATTTTTTTGAATTAAAATTAATAATCGTAATCGGTTCTTTTTCAACGAAGTGAATGTACAAAAACAAAATGAATAAATCTAACCTGCTAATTGATGAAAACAAAAAAGCAAAACCAATTTCGGCTTTGCTTTTATATATTGAATGTTGTGAAGTTTATTTCTGTTTCAATTGTTTTAAGATTTCTTCTCCAACACTTTTTGCAGATTGTGGATTTTGTCCTGTGATTAGTCTTCCGTCAGCTACTACGTGATTCTGCCAAAGTCCAGATTTTTCAAAAATAGCACCTCTTTCTTTCAATTGATTTTCCAATAAGAAAGGAACTACATTTTCCAGTTTTACTGCGGTTTCTTCTTCATTAGTGAAAGCATTTATTTTTTTGCCATCAACCAGATATTTTCCGTTTGATAATTTAAGGTTCACAAGAGCAGAAGGACCGTGACAAACCGCACTTACAATGCCATTATTTTCATAGATTTTTCTTGCAATATCTTGGAGTTCTGTATTGTCCGGGAAATCCCACATTGTTCCGTGTCCGCCAGCGTAAAAAATTGCAGCATATTTTGAAGGGTCAACCTCGGAAGGTTTCATTGTGTTTTCAATTTTTGCACGATATTCTTTATTTTCCCAGAATTCTTTGTTCACAGCGTCTTCCAAATTAAGTCCGTCAACTGGTGCTTTTCCACCTTTTGGACTTACAAAATCGATGTCATAACCGGCAGAATGAAGAACTTGCCAAGGATGAGAAACTTCACCAAGGTAATAACCTGTTGGTTCATTTGTGTTTCCTTTTTTGTCGTGACTTGTGACCACGAATAAGATTTTTTTGTTCATAGCTTTTTTGGATTTCTTATTCTGTGCATTTGCAAAATTGAAGACAGAAACAACTGCAAATAAAACAGAGAAAATTAAAACGTTGGTTTTCATTATCACAATTTTAAAATTTAATACTGCAAAATTCTAAAAAAGAGAGACAGAAAGAAAGGATGTAGATCAATGTTTTTTTGTGATGTACATCACATTATTTTGATAACCTGCTGAGAGTTTCTCTGGAAACACCGAGATAAGATGCGATGAGGGATTTTGGAACGCGTTGAAAAAGAGAAGGATAGTTGCTGAGCATTAGCTCATAACGTTCTTTTGCATTGTGGGTCAAAAGTGAAAGAATCCGTTGCTGAAGTGCAATGTAACCGAAGTTTGATTTTTTTCTGAAAAAATGTTCAATCTTATGAAGGTCTGCACATATCTTTTCGCGATTTTCCAATGAAATGGAAAGAACTTCTACATCTTCTATACAATCTATATTAAGAGTAGAATTGGTCTGGTTAAAATAGGCCTGAAAATCGGTAACCCACCAGTTTTCCCAAGCGAACTGAAGAATGTGCTCTTTGCCATCATCAGGATTGATGTGATATGCTTTCAGCAAACCGGAAACTACAAAATGGTCGTTTCTAACAAGCTCACCTTGCTGAACCAAAAACTGATGTTTCTTAAGTATTTTGACAGAAAAATGAGATAACAGATAATCGAATTCTCTATCCGTAATCGGAGTGATTTCTTCGATATGTTTTCTTAGTTTGTCGCTCATTGATTTTGTATTTATAATATTTTAAGCAAGTCCAGCAATGTTTAGTATTTCTATTTTTCCTGTTGTAAGGTTTAACCGAATGTAAACATTACAATTTCCTCCATCCTCCATTCCAATTTTATAAAACTGAAAACTTTCTTGTAAATCATCATCTTTGCAATAACAATGAATACCAACAATCTCTTCATTTTTTTCATTTTTTAATGAAGTAACTTGTTTCAAATAGTCAGAGTATTTTCTCAAATGTTTATTTTTTTGAAACTCATTTTTTAAAATAGTTTCAATTTTCATTAAATCCTTAGCTGTTAAATCAAAGCTTTTATAGCTATTGTCGTTTTCAAATTTTTTGTAATCTGTAAAAACCGCGTAATCTTTGAAGCTTTTAAAATCAATTAAATTATTAACTTTCAAAGTTGTTTTCTCGATTTTCATCCTATCAGGAGCTTCCCCATCTGTAAATTCTATAAAACCATTTTTAAGAACAGCAGTTTCGGCTTCATTATAATCAAGTTCAAAAGGGAAGAAATTAATTGTATCGTTTTTAATTTTCAATATTCCTTCGAAGCTTTCTTCTTTACGGTGATTAGTTTCTTTTAAATAATCATTGAAGATATAGGAGCTGTCAGAAAAGATTATGAAAGTCCTATTGATTTTATTAAAGTTAGAAAACTCTTGTTTGGCAATCAATAATGTGTCTTTTTGTGTTATTCTTTCAGATATTTTTTCAAGTTTTTTACAACTTAAACATAGAAAGAGAATTAATAATCGATTGAATTTCATTGATTTTAATTAATAATTCAAATATCTTAAATTATTCTTTCCAAACAAAAAATCCATTCATTTTGAATGGATTTAAATATTTTAAAATTAATTCTCTAATTGACTTCCAAGATATTCCCATTCTTGAAGCGTCAAATCCAATTCTTCTTTGGTTTTGTTATAAGTTTCCAAAACTTCCTCAGAAGGATTGTCTTTGGTAAAAGAACTTTCGAATTCTTCAATCTTAAGTTCTAATTCTGAGATTTTTTCTTCTACTTTTTTAAGTTTATTTTGGATGTTTTTATGTTCCTTACTAACTATGGTTGTAGGTTGAGTGTTGTTGGTTGCCGGTTTTGATTCCTGTATTTTTTGTCTTGGCTCTTCAACTTCTTCCTGATGTAACTTCGCTCTTTCTGCAGAGACTTCTCGGATGCTTTCTTTTTGTCTGTATTCCAAGTATTCATCAATGTTTCCAAGGAATTCTTTCATTTTTCCATCACGGAATTCGAAGATTTTGTCTGATAAACCTTGCAGGAATTCACGGTCGTGAGAAATCACAATCAAAGTTCCTTCATATTTCTGAAGCGCCAACTTGATAATCTCCTTAGACTGAATGTCCAAGTGGTTCGTAGGCTCATCCATAATCAACGTATTGAACGGACGAAGCAACAATTTACAAAGTGCTAAACGGTTTCTTTCGCCTCCGGAAAGTACTTTCGTTTTCTTCGTTACATCCTCGCCTTGGAATAAGAAAGAACCCAAAAGGTCACGAACTCTCGGTCTCGTTTCTTCCGTTGCGGAATCTTCCGCTTCCTGAAGCACCGTTTTGTCCGGTGTCAAAACTTCTTCTTGATTCTGTGCAAAATAACCGATACTTACGTTGTGACCAAGATTCCATTCTCCGGAATAATCTGTGATATCGCCAGCAAGAATTTTCGCCAAAGTCGTTTTTCCTTGTCCGTTTTGTCCCAAAAGAGAGATTCTGTCGCCACGTTCTACAAAGAAATCTACATTGTCAAAAATCTGTTTGTCGCCGTAAGCTTTTCCTAAATTTTTAGCTTCGAAAATTACTTTTCCTGGTGTTACAGAAGGCTGAAAACGAATATTGAATTTAGATACATCTTCATTCTCCACTTCGATGCGTTCTACTTTTTCCAATTTCTTAATCAATGACTGCGCAAAAGATGCTTTGGAGGCACTCGCACGGAATTTATTGATTAATTCCTCGGTATGTTTTATCTCTGCATCCTGATTTTTCTTAGCCTGGATGAGTTTTTCTTTTCTGTCTTTTCTTAGTTCAAGATATTTGGAATAATTAGCCTTATAATCATCAATTTTCTTGTTGTTCACATCGAAAGTTCTGTTACAAGTAGAAGTCATAAACTGCTTGTCGTGGCTTACCAATAACATTGATCCGGGATAATCTTTCAAAAAGTCCTCCAACCAAATGATAGATTCCATATCCAAGTGGTTGGTCGGCTCATCCAGAAGCATCAAATCGTTTTTCTGAAGAAGCAGTTTTGCCAATTCGATTCTCATTCTCCAACCTCCGGAAAACTCGTCGGTTATTTTGTGAAAATCACTCGCTTTGAAACCTAATCCAAATAATATTTTCTCTACATCGCCTTCCAGATTATACGCATCGTGATTCATTAACAAATCATTCAAATCCGTCATTCTGTTGATAAGGTCTGTGTAAGCATCACTTTCGTAATCGGTTCTTGTCGCCAATTGATTATTGACTTCTTCCAACTCATCTTTCAAAGCATTAATTTGCTCAAAAGCCTGCATTGTCTCATCCCAAACGGTTCTTCCTTTTACAAAATCTAAATCCTGTTTTAGAAATCCGATGGTGATATTACCTTCTGGCACTACATTCCCTTCGAAGAAGTTGATTTCTCCGGAAAGAATTTTGAGAAGCGTAGATTTTCCGGCTCCGTTTTTCCCGACCAATCCAATTTTATCGCCTTTTTTGATGGTGAAATTGGTGTCTCTGAAAAGATAATTTCCTGCGTGATGTAAGCCTAATCCCTGAACCGAAAGCATTGTATTCTATATTTTGTTTGAATTTGCAAAAGTAGTGAAATATGATGGAAGTTGGAAGATGGATGTTGGAAGTTTTTATTTGGTTAATAACTAAGGTGTTATTGAAGGAAATAGATGGCTTCGAGAGCCTCAGCCTGACAAGCATTAATCAAATATTGTCAACTATTTTTAATGACAAAAGTTGATTGGACAACAAATCTGCAGCCAGACTTGAGCGGAAATCCTTTTTTGCTTGTCTTCAAGTTCTATTTATCTGAAAGTTTCTGCAAAAAAGATTGGGAGCGGAAGGCGGATGAAGCTGCTCAAATAATTTAGCTAAATGTATCAATTGCTAGAGTTTCGACATCCAAACAAATCCTTATCTTTGCAAAAATCTTAAACAAAATGAGCAAACCGATTACTGAGTTCATAGAAAAATATTATTTGCACTTCAATGCAGCAGCATTGGTAGATGCTTCCAAGGGATATGTTGCGCATCTTAAAGATGGCGGGAAAATGATGATTACGCTTGCAGGTGCGATGTCCACCGCAGAATTAGGAAAAATCTTGGCAGAGATGATTCGTCAGGATAAAGTCGATTTCATTTCTTGTACAGGCGCAAACCTTGAAGAAGATTTGATGAATCTTGTAGCGCATTCTCACTACGAAAGAGTTCCCCATTACAGAGATCTTACGCCGCAAGAAGAGTGGGCACTTTTGGAACGAGGTCTGAACAGAGTAACTGATACTTGTATCCCTGAGGAAGAAGCGTTCAGAAGATTGCAAAAACATATCTATGAGATTTGGAAAGATGCAGATGATAAAGGAGAGCGCTATTTCCCACACGAATATATGTACAAAATGATTTTGTCTGGTGTTCTTGAGCAGTATTATGAGATCCCAAGAGAAAATTCCTGGATGATTGCTGCGGCAGAGAAGAATTTGCCAATCGTGGTTCCGGGATGGGAAGATTCTACAATGGGTAATATTTTCGCATCTTATTGTATCAAAGGAGATTTGAAATTCTCTACAATGAAATCGGGAATCGAATATATGGCATATTTAGCTAATTGGTACACGAAAAACTCAGGTGGAAAAGGCGTTGGATTCTTCCAAGTGGGAGGTGGAATTGCTGGTGATTTCCCAATCTGTGTGGTTCCAATGCTTTATCAAGATATGGAAATGCACGATATTCCTTTCTGGAGTTATTTCTGTCAGATTTCTGATTCTACAACATCTTACGGCTCCTATTCCGGAGCGGTTCCGAATGAGAAAATCACTTGGGGCAAACTGGATATTACGACGCCAAAATATATTGTGGAAAGTGATGCAACAATCTGTGCACCATTGATGTTCAGCTACATTTTGGAGAATTCTTAATTGAATTAATCATATAATAAAAAAAGCGTTCAAATTATTTTGAACGCTTTTTTATTTTAAACTGATGAGTTGTTAGTCTAATGAATTGATTAAAACCAAATATCTATAACCAAAAATAGCTTTTTGAAATTTATTCAGTTTTGTGAAATCTCTTTTGCTGTATTTGGGTAAAATAGCAAGATTTATTTTATTCAGAAATTTAAAAAATGACTTTTTCATAAGCTTAAATTTGATTTTAAAATACAACATTCAAACCAAAAATTACAACATCATAACACCTTCGATGGTTGCTACTTTTTTATAAATGCTGATAACTTGGTCTGCATCCAGTACAAAACAATCAATAGAAACGGAAGTGTATTTTCCTGTGGAGCTTTCTTTGTTGGATAAAGTATATTTCAAATTATCGAAAGCCCTTAAGATTTCCGTAATTTTCTCAGGATCACTTGTCACAATGAATTTGAAGAGGTATTCTTCCGGAAAGTTATGTTGTTCTTCCAGTTTTTCTTTCAATGATTTGTAAAACTCTTCTGGATTTGCGTGATTGCTATCTATGATATCTGCCATCTAATTTTAAGTCTTGGGTTAATAAAAAAATCTCCGTAAAAAACGGAGACCAAAGTTAGTGATATTTATTCTTCTTTTAAGAAGGATTTTCTGCGGTTGCTTCCTGAGGTAATGAAACTTCATCTGCGGCGGCTTCCAAGGCTTTGTCCAAAGTAAATAAGGATTCGTCCGTAGCTCTGTCTCCACCAGCGATTTTCAATTTGTCAATCAATTCAAGGGCTAACTTTTCTTCTTCAATCTGTTCTTTTACAAACCACTGCATAAAATTCCAAGTGGCCCAGTCTTTCTCTTTAAATGCCAGATCTACTATACTGTAAATGGCTGTGGTATTATCTACCTCGTGTTGGAAGACCTTATTAAAACAGTCTGTAAGATTTTGAGGATTTTCTGGTGGAGCAGGAATTGCTTCTACTTTAGCTTCGCCACCTCTGTCTAGAATGTAGCGCATGAACTTAATCATATGATTTCGTTCTTCCTGAGAATGTCGATACAAGAAATTAGCAATTCCGCCATAACCTTTTACATCTGCCCAACATCCGTACGAAAGAAATATTTGTGAAGCGTGCGCCTCTTTTGTCATTTGTTTGATCAATGCATTTTGCATATTGTTAGACAATCTGTTAGTGTTCATAATTTATATGTTTAGTGATTTTTGTTGATGTTAAAAAACCAAGACGAGATGTGTTTAATATAATACCTCATTTTGAGTAATTAAAGTCTTGATTATGTTAAATAGACAAATATTGAGCCACAAATTGGGGAAATAATTTTTTATTAAATCATTGATTCGTTATAAATCAATGGTGTAAATATTTGATTTTCAATATTTTAAAATTTTATGTTAAAATTAACATTGTGGTTACAAAAAGATATATATTCGGTGTAAGAAAATAATACTTAAGAATATTATGAGAAAAAATTATGTAAAATTACCATTGTTGATTGCTGCTTTGTACTTTGGCGGTGATTTGCATGCACAATCTACACAGGACACTGTTTCGAAAGAAAATAAAATCGAAGAGGTTGTTGTGATTGGTTATGGTACAAGAAAAAAAGTAGATAACACTACTGCGATTAGTTCTATTGGAGCGGATGAAGTTACCAAAACAAAAGTTCTAAACGCTTCACAAGCGATCCAAGGAAAAGCTGCTGGTGTTCAAATAACAGCATCTGATAATCCTGGTTCTACGCCTACAGTTATGGTAAGAGGTTTAGGAACTGTGACGGGAGGAAGGGAGCCTCTTTTTGTTGTAGACGGAATGTTTACAAATAACATTAACAATATCAACTCAAACGATATCCTTTCTTATGATATTTTGAAAGATGCTGCTGCTCTCGCAATCTATGGTAACCGAGCTGCAAACGGAGTAATCATCATTACTACTAAGTCTGGTAAAGGAAAGCTGAGTGTAGAATATGATGGAATGGTGGGTGTTAGAAATCCTTTGAAAAAGGTAAAAATGGCTAACGCTCAAGAATTTGTTAATTATAATAATATTGCAAATAGCTACTTAGCTACACCAGGTAGATATTTTTCTACTGATCAGCCATATAATACAGATTGGTTCAAAGAGATTACTAGAACAGGAATTTACAATCAGCATAACTTATCAGTATCTGGATCATCTGAAAGTGCAAAATATTTCTTTAGTTTAAATAATTATGATGAACAATCAATTCTAAAAGGTACTGATTACAATAGAACTACTTTTAGAACGAATAACGAATTCAAACTATCTAAAAGAATTACTTTATCTCAGAATCTAAATGTTTCTTTTACCAATGTAACACCTAAGCCTTTGAGTGCTTTTACCAATGCTTACAAACAATCTCCATTGGTTCCAGTTCGTTATCCATCGGGTCAGTATGGTATTCCATTTATTGATGCTAATGGAAACTACGCAATGTCAGGTTCTAGATTTAATAATGTTGGAAACCCAATAAGCCAATTAGACTTCAATAATGAGAAGAATAAAACTATGCTTATGCAAGGGATGTTAAAGTTGGACGTGGAAATTATGAAAGGACTGAAATTTACCTCTAATTTTAACGGAGAGTATTCCAATTTTAAATCTTACAACTTTACTGACGCATTAGGTATTTTCCTTGCAGGAGATCCTAATCGTTTGGCTTCGCAATATACAGATAGTGCGAGAAACACGTTAAGTAACACAAAGCGGGATTATTATAATTGGTTGTTATCTAATGTTTTAAATTATAATAGAACCTTTGGTAATCACAACATTGATGCGATGATTGGTACAGAGGCTTCTGTAAAAAATGGTGAAGATGAGACTTTTATTTCAAGAAAAAATCTAGGAACAGTTTCTAATTATTGGAATCTTGATGGTCAAAATTATATTAATGATATTGTAACTCTTAATTCAAAACAAGGAAATAGAAATACAACAATTTCTTATTTTGCAAGAGCTCAATATAAATTTATGAACCGTTACCTTTTAAGTGCTACGGTGAGACGAGATGGATCATCTCAGTTTGCCGAAGGTAATAAATGGGGTACATTTCCGTCATTCGGAGCTGGATGGATTATCTCGGAGGAGTCTTTCTTGAAAGATAGTTTTTTCAACTTATTGAAGTTAAGAGGAGGCTGGGGTAGATTAGGAAACCAAAATGTTCCGTTAAATTATTTGCCAATTTCTTCTGGTACTTCTTATAATTACGCTTTTGGTGGCAATGCCGTAAGTAATGGTGTGACAATCAATAAAGGGTTAGATCCAAATTTAGGCTGGGAGATTACGGAGGAATCGTCATTAGGATTGGATTTTGGTGTTCTTAATAATCGTCTAACAGGTACTTTTGATGTTTATGATAGAAAAACAACAAATCTGATTCTGGGTGTTAAAAATTTTATCACATCTGGACAAAATATTGAGTTTTTTTCTCACGTAGGATCTGTAACAAATAAAGGTTTTGAAGCATCTTTGAATTGGGCAGATAAAGTAGGAGAAGATTTTAGTTATTCTGTTGGAGCAAATTACTCGTATAATCAAAATGAACTGACAAGAGTAAATGATTCTAATATATCCCAAATATCAGGAGGTAGTTTAGGTAACGGACAATGGACTAAATTGTTTAATAACTCGACAGTAGGTCATGCTTTAGGAAGTTATTATCTTTGGGAAGCAGATGGTTACGATGCTAATGGAAATCTTAAATATAAAGACATTGATGGTGATGGTGTAACTGGTTCCGCTGATGCTGATGACAGAAAGTATTTTGACTCGTATATTCCTAAATCTACTTTGGGGTTGAATATTTCCATGAATTATAAAAACTTTGATTTTAATCTTAGTGGTTATGGTGCATTTGGTTTCAGTGTTTACAATGGTAAAAAAGCACAGAGAATTTCTGGCGAAAACATTGAAGCTTCTGTAGCAAATGACTTCTGGACCACTTCAAATACTAATGCAGGTAATCCAAGACCATACACTACCATTCCAATTGCTTCAACATTCTTCTTAGAAAAAGGAGATTATTTTAGAATAAATAATATTTCTGTTGGTTATACTTTCAAAGATGTGGTAGATTATGTAAAATCAGTTAGATTTTATGTAAGTGCAATTAATCCGATAATTTTCACAAAATATTCAGGATATACGCCTGAATTAAGTGGTGATGGAAATCCATATGGTTCTGCAGGAGTAGAATTGGATTCTTATCCAGCACTTAGAAGTTTTGTATTTGGTTTAAACGTTAATTTTTAAGAAAATGAAAAAGAAATATATAATAATATCAGCACTTGTTCTTACAGGATTGTTTAACCAGAGCTGTAGTGAAGATTTTATAGATGTTGCACCAACAGAGCAAGTAAGTGCAGAAGATTTGTCGCTTTATAATAATAATGAAGGAGCTACAAATTTCGTTAACTCTATCTATGCTAAATTTTTGGATTGGGATATGAGTACTTTCTCATGGATTGGTGTTACCTCTATCACTTCTGATGATGCAGATAAAGGTAGTACGCCGGGTGATACTGGATCGGATAAAGATATTTTAGATGCTTTGACATTTACACCATCTACTCCGTCATTTGAAAGTTTATTCTCGTCTAATTATCAAGGGATTAATAGGGCTAATCAAGCACTAAAATATCTTCCTCAACTTACTAATGCTGATCAAAATTTAAGAAACAGATTAACAGGTGAAGCCAAATTTCTACGAGCTTTCATGTATTTTACCTTAGTAAGATCATTTGGTGATGTACCTCTAATTGACCACGTTCCTGTATTAGGAAATGAAGAGGATGTGGACATGCAGTTAACAAGAAAGAGCAAAGAAGAGGTTTATGCTTTTATTGAAAAAGATCTACTTGACGCGGCTGCCGCTTTGCCAAATAAGTCAGAGTATGGAACTGCTGATATTGGGCGAGCTACTAAAGGAGCTGCACATGCACTTTTAGCAAAAGTCTATTTGTATCAGAAAAAATGGCAATTAGCTGTTGATCAATGTAATTTAGTAACTGGGTATTCTCTTACACCTAGTTTTATTGAGATTTATAAAGTAACAGGTGAAAATAATGCAGAATCTATCTTTGAAATTCAAGGATCTGGTATTGAAACCGGTAAGGGAATTCAGCAATATACACAAGTTCAAGGCGCTAGAGGAACTGGCGGTTGGGGCTGGGGCTTTAATACACCAACTCAAAACCTATATGATGCCTTTACAGCGGAAGGGGATACAGAGAGAAGGGACGCTACAATTATGAAAAGAGGAATGACTTTGTATGATGGTAGAGTGGTTGGTGCAGATGCAGATAATCCTTATTACAACTATAAAGCTTATTCTTCCGCATATACAACACAATCTTCTACTGATACAAATATTCGTTATCTAAGATATGCAGAAGTTTTATTAATTAAAGCTGAAGCCTTGAATGAGTTAGGACAAACGTCTGCAGCAATTCCTTTGTTAAACCAAGTAAGACAAAGAGCTAAAATTAATGATACTACAGCTTCTTCTCAAGCAGATGTTAGACTTGCAATTTGGAAAGAAAGAAGATTGGAGTTAGCATTTGAACATGACAGATGGTTTGATTTGGTAAGAACTGGTCAGGCAGAATCTGCCATGGCCGCTAACGGTAAAACATTTATTGTAGGTAAACATGAAGTGTTCCCTTTACCTCAGACATTTATTACTGAAGCCAAAGGGCGTTCTAAACAAAATCTTAATTACTAAGTTAGAAGTTTTTAATATTTTCAAAGAGGAGAGTTTTGGTCTCCTCTTTTTTTTAATTTTAATATGAAATAGGACCTTATGAAAAACCTACTATCAATATCAATCATATCCTTATCAGTTTTACTTTCCTGCAAAAATACTCAGGTCTCAAAAACATTTACAGAAACAAAACCGATTTCAAAAAAACTCACCGACAATCAACTAATGAACAAAGTTCAAAGTGATGCACTAAAATATTTTTGGGACTTCGCAGAGCCTAATTCATTATTAGGGAGAGAGCGTTATCACGAAGACGATATCTATCCGGATAATGACAAACATGTGATTACAACCGGAGGGTCAGGATTTGGGTTGATGACAATTTTAGTTGGTGTAGACAGAAAATTCATTCCTCGCCAGGAAGCTGTAAAAAGACTGACTCATATTGCGGATTTCTTAGAAAAAGCAGATCGTTTCCACGGCGCTTGGTCGCATTGGATTAATGGTGAAACAGGAAAAGTTGTTCCGTTTGGAAAAAAAGATAATGGCGGGGATTTGGTAGAAACAGCTTTTCTTACTCAAGGAATTATCTGTGTTCGCGAATATTTCAAAAACGGAAATACAGAAGAAAAAGCACTTGCTGAAAAAATGGACAAACTCTGGAAAGGGATAGAGTGGAACTGGTACACAAAAGGCGGAGAAAAAGTACTGTACTGGCATTGGTCTCCATCGTACGGTTGGGAAATGAATTTCCCACTACAAGGCTATAACGAATGTCTCATAACCTATGTTTTAGCAGCGTCTTCACCCAATTATTCCATCGACTCCGAGACTTATAACAAAGGCTGGTCAAGAAACGGAACTTACACAACAGACAAAACCAAATACGGATTACCACTTTATGTAAAACACAACTATGCAGAAGAATTCGGGGGGCCATTATTTTGGTCACAATATTCCTATTTAGGTTTGGATCCAAGAGGACTTTCCGACAGATATGTAAAAAGTTACTGGGATTTAAATAGAAATCACGTCCTTATAGATTACAAATATTGCGTAGAAAATCCATTGAATTACAAAGGTTATTCCGAGAAATATTGGGGACTGACGGCTAGCTATTCAAGGAACAAAGATGGTTCCGTTGGTTATGCGGCACATCAACCTATGAAAGAAGATTTCGGAGTAATTACTCCCACGGCTGCGTTGAGTTCTATGCCCTACACACCAAAAGAATCTATGGCTGTTTTAAGGTTTTTGTATGATGAAAAACCAAATTTCATTGGACAAGCCGGACCATATGATGCAACTTCCATCAATTTTAATGATTGGACCACACCTCGCTATCTCGCTATCGATCAGGGAACTATTGCACCAATGATAGAGAATTACCGCACAGGATTATTGTGGTATTTGTTTATGAACGCGCCTGATATTAGAGAAGGACTCAAAAAAATTGGATTTAAGTCCACAGAACATAAAATCCAATAGCCAAAAAGTAGTATCTTTAAACACTAAAAATCATTGTCTCAATTTGAAATAATATAAATTTTCAGGAGCTATTTCCCGCTTTCCACTATATCTTTTTTTGTTTAGAAAATTCAGTCATAGAGAATAAATTATCAACAAAAACAAAAAAAGGATGCCGTTGCAATCGGGGCTATGGCCTTAGATATACAATAAAAATTCAACAATTTATAGAGAATTCAAAACCTCAAATAACTTATTTTGAAAATTAAAAAAATGAAATTAAAAAACATCATTCTTCTCTTACTTGGGTTTTCATCTTTTGTAACAGCACAGGAAATCAAAGCCGAATTCAATAAAGAAGTCAAAATTCAGAAAAAGTTATCCTACATTCTGGATATTCCAAAAGATGTCAAAACCAAAATTCCTTTAATTGTTTTCCTCCACGGTTCCGGTGAAAGAGGTAATGATTTGGAAATGGTAAAAGCGCACAGTCCGTTTACATACAGAAATTTGATCAAAGAACCTGTTGCGATTTTAGCGCCTCAGTGTCCAGCAAATACTTGGTGGGATACAGACGCAGTTTATTTCCTCATCAAAGAGATTTCAGAAAAATATAAGATTGACAAAGACAGAATCTACCTCACCGGATTGTCAATGGGCGGTTGGGGAACTTTGAAATTGGCTGGTGAACATCCCGAAATGTTTGCAGCGGTTGCATCAGTTTGCGCACCGACAGACCGAGTAATGTGGGCTAATATTCAGAACTACAAAGATATGAACCTGAAAATTTTCCACGGCGGTATGGACGATGTTGTTCTTCCGGAAAATGCTTTCAACTTCTATCAAAAATTACATCCAATTAATCCAAAAGCAGAATTAACGATTTTCCCAAATGACAATCACAATTCTTGGGATTCCACCTATTCTGACCCAAAATTATGGGAATGGATGTTATCTTTCAAGAAAATTAAAAATTAAGAAAAATTAAAAATATAAATGAAGTCGCTATTGCCATCATTGATATCAAATATTGATTGTTAGTAAGCGATTCCATATGACCTTTAAAAATAATAAATATAGCATATGAAAAAGTTTGTAATTCTAGCTGCCTTGGCGTTATCGCCATTCTTTTTGGCGCAGGAATTGGTGACTAAACCGGTTCAGTCTTATCAAACCGAAAAATACCAGTCTAAGAAAAAAGTTTTCGTAGATCAATTGATTTCCAAAATGACTTTGGATGAAAAAATCGGTCAGCTAAATCTACCTTCATCAGGTGATTTTACGACTGGTACAGCCCAAAGTTCTGATATTGGTAAAAAAATAGAACAAGGCTTGGTTGGAGGTTTATTCAACATTAAAGGTGTTGATAAAATCCGCGATGTACAGAAAGTAGCAGTGGAGAAAAGCCGTCTGAAGATTCCAATGATTTTCGGGATGGACGTTATCCACGGATACGAAACTTCTTTCCCTATTCCATTAGGTTTAGCGTCATCTTGGGATATGAATTTGATCCAAAGATCAGCTCAGATTGCTGCTCAGGAATCTACAGCAGACGGAATCAACTGGACTTTTTCTCCAATGACCGATATTTCCAGAGATCCAAGATGGGGTAGAGTTTCTGAAGGTTCTGGTGAAGATCCATACTTAGGAAGTGAGATTGCAAAAGCAATGGTTTTTGGGTATCAAGGGACAGATCTTTCAAAAAATAATACAATGCTAGCTTGTCTTAAACACTTTGCACTTTATGGTGCGCCAGAAGGTGGACGAGATTACAATACGGTTGATATGAGTCACGTATCAATGTTTAACAATTATTTTCCGCCTTACAAAGCTGCCATTGACGCTGGAGTTGGTTCTGTAATGGCTTCTTTCAATGAAGTGGATGGCGTTCCTGCAACAGCAAACAAGTGGTTGATGACAGATGTTTTAAGAGATCAATGGAAGTTCAAAGGTTTTGTGGTAACAGATTACACCGGAATCAATGAAATGGTAGATCACGGGATGGGAGATTTGCAACAGGTTTCTGCATTGGCAATGAATGCAGGTGTTGATATGGATATGGTTGGAGAAGGTTTCCTTAAAACTTTGAAAAAATCAATCTCTGAAGGAAAGGTTTCTGAACAAACGGTGACGGATGCAGCAAGAAGAATTCTGGAGGCAAAATATGACCTGGGTCTTTTCGACGATCCTTATAAATATATAGATTCCAAAAGAGCTCAGAAAGAAGTTTTCAGTCCAAAACATTTGGAAGCAGCAAGAACTATTTCTGCAAATTCTATGGTTTTGATGAAAAATGACAAGCAAGTTCTTCCGCTTAAAAAATCTGGAACGGTTGCTGTGATTGGTCCATTGGCAGACAACTCAGTGAATATGCCGGGAACTTGGAGTGTTGCTGCAAAACATTCTAATTCTATTTCTTTGTTGAGAGGGCTTAAAGAAACTGTTGGTAAAGATGTGAACTTCATTTTTGCAAAAGGAAGTAACATTTACGAATCTGCAACAATGGAAGAAAGAGCGACGATGTTTGGTAAAACTGCAGGCAGAGACAGTCGTTCTGCACATCAAATCAGAAAAGAAGCTGTAGAAGTTGCAAGCAAAGCAGATGTTATTGTTTTGGCAATTGGAGAAAGTGCAGAAATGAGCGGAGAATCTAGCTCCAGAACAGATATCGGAATTCCGGAAACTCAAAAAGAATTGTTGAGAGAACTTAAAAAAACAGGAAAACCAATTGTTTTAGTTCTATTTACTGGTCGTCCATTAGTTTTAACAGAGGAGTCTGAATTGGCAGATGCTATGCTGAATGTCTGGTTCCCAGGAAGTATGGCTGGATATGCAGTTTCTGATGTACTTTATGGAAAAGTGAATCCTTCCGCAAAACTACCGATGACTTTCCCAAGAAGTGTTGGTCAGATTCCAATTTATTATAACGCAAAAAATACAGGTCGTCCACTGAGTGCAGATCATACAGAGAAATGTACGTTTGATAAATTCCGTTCCAATTATCTGGATGAGTGTAACACGCCACTTTATCCATTTGGATATGGTTTAAGTTATACTCAGTTCAATTATTCTGATTTTGCCGTAAGTAATACAAAACCAACAGGCGATACTTCAATCGAGGCTACAGTTACTTTGACGAATGGTGGAAAATATGATGGAGCAGAAGTGGTTCAGCTTTATATCAGAGACTTAGTTGGAAGCATTACAAGACCAGTTAAAGAACTGAAAGGTTTCCAAAAAGTATATTTGAAGGCTGGCGAAAGTAAAAAAGTAACTTTCAAAATTTCTCCGGAAGATTTGAAGTTCTATAACAGTCAGTTGAAATTTGATTGGGAAGCAGGAGATTTTGATGTGATGATCGGAACCAATTCTCACGATGTGAAAACGACTAGAATCACTTGGACAAAATAAAATTTAATTCAAATTAATATTACAAAAGCCTTTCAGATACAAGTTCTGGAAGGCTTTTTTTATGAAAATGTATGTAACTAATTTGAATGAAAATCAAACTTAATTTTTGTTACCAATTCAAATGATTGATTGTTATTATTTTATAATTTGAGTTCCAAAAGCCTGATTTATCTTGTTGGCATTTTGCTGTTCGTAATTCCCAATGATATTGAATAAACCATTTACAATCTGCTCAGAAGCCAGTTGACTAATGCCATTGCTTGCAAGATTCTGACTTTGGTTTCCAAATAGGCTACCTAGTATAGATGAGCCTTTCAAAGCATTGTTAAGCGTATTTACAAGACCAAATTCATTTAGTTTTGCATCTACCTTCGGTGTAATAGCTGCAATAAGTTGGGATTGTGTCTTTTCTTTCAAAATTTGAGTAGCCATACCAGAACCACCTTGTGCAATTCTTGTAACATCATCTGCCGTCAAACTATTTACGGCGTTGTTTAGTATTGGTTCTGATATATTAGCCGTAAAATACGCAGCATCTGCGATGTATTGTTTTTCTTTTTGCACAATACTACTCAGACCCAAAGATTGTAACGTATTATTAATACTTTTCAGTTGAGATGGTATAGCCTGATCTATCAATGTACTATTCATAAAAGCTTCTTTGTCTTTTAAAGTAGCCATACCTTTGGAAATACCTCCCAATAGAATATTTTTTATAATGGTTAATCCAATACTAGATGTTGCTACTGCCATACAAGAATTGGTAACTACTGCACCTGAAACTGCTGCAAAGCCTGCAACTATAAAATATTTAGTTCTCATAATTTTTTTAAATTCAAAATTTGAACCAAAGTTAAGATTATTAGACAAAACGATGTGCCGTCTATTATATCAGAAAATATTGAAATTATGACTATTAATATTTTAATCTTCTACACTGTCAATTTGTTTTATAAAGTCAGGATTAATTAAATTTTATTCGAAAAAAATAAATTTAGATACAAAAAAAAATACATATTCATATTTCTCATTTTCAAATTCTTATTTCCACTATAAATCATTATATTTGCCGACTAAAATTATATATATCGTAAGAAAATGCAAGGAAAAGGACTCGTTACACTAGTTGCCATCGTTCTTGGATTGATTTGTCTCAATGAGCTTCTGCCTTCTTTCTATGCCAATAAAATAGAAAAAGAAGCAAGAGCCGTTGCAGGTGAGAATCAGGTGAAATACCAAGCCGAACTCGACCGACTTTCTAAAGACACGCTTAATTTAGGCTTTACAAAACTGGATTATGCTTCTGCTAAACAGAAAGAAATGAAACTCGGATTGGATCTTAAAGGTGGTATCAACGTATTGCTAGAGATTAACCAAAGAGATTTGGTAAACGATCTTAGTAATTATTCTACTAATGCTACTTTAATAGAAGCACTTAACAGAACGGACAAAGCTCAGAAAAACTCAAGTAAACAATACATCGAGGATTTCTTCACACAGTTCGAAGCTGTTAATCAAGAAAAAGGAACCAACCTAAAACTTGCAGATCCTGAGATCTTTGGTAATACTAATCTTTCTGAGATTAAGTTCAACACGCCGGATGAGCAGGTAAAAAATATCGTAAGAAAAAAAATCGAAGCGTCTGTAGGGACTGCTTATGAAGTTCTTAGAACGCGTATCGACAAAATGGGTGTTACGCAACCAAACGTTCAGAGAGTTCCTGGAACTGGAAGAATCTTGGTAGAGATGCCTGGTATCAAAGATATCGACAGAGTTAAAAAAATGCTGGCAACGTCTGCAAAGCTTCAGTTTTGGGAAGTGCAAATGATGCAGGAAGTTGTTCCTTATTTTTCTCAATTGGATCAATTGGTAAAAGCAAAAGGAGATTCTATCGGAGTTGCAAAAACTACGAATTTGATGAATTTGATTCAATTGAATTCTACACCTGGAAACGCTGTTGCTAATGTAAAATTGTCTGATACTGCAGTTGTAAACAAATTACTTAACAGCGATATCGCCATCAAAGCGAGACCTGTTAACTTGAAATATACTCAGTTTATGTGGGGTTACAAGCCTGAGAATAACAATTCTAATAGCCTTGTACTTTATGCAATCAGAGGTAATATCACTCAAAAAGCGCCAGTTGACGGTGCTGTAGAATCTGCTAATATCAGCTATGACCAATTCGGTCGTATCGTGGTAGATATGCAGATGGATTCTCAAGGAGCTCGTGACTGGAAAGTAATGACTGAGAAAAACAAAGGTAAAGTAGTAGCAGTAACGCTTGATAACAGAGTTTACACAGCACCTTCTGTAAGTAATGTAATTCCAGACGGAAGAACGCAGATTTCCGGGAACTTTACTCAGGAAGAAGCTAAAGATTTGGTTGATGTTTTAGGAGCTGGTAAATTACCTGCAGGTGCAAAAATTGTACAGGCAGATGTTGTAGGTCCATCTCTTGGAGCAGAGTCTATTAACGATGGTATTATGTCATTCCTTATTGCATTTGCGGTAATCATCGTTTACATTATTTTCTACTACGGTGGAGCTGGTGTTTACGCAGTAATTGCGATGACAATCAACTTGTTCTACATCTTCGGAATTATGGATTCTGTAGATGCTACGTTAACGCTTCCTGGTATTGCGGGTATCGTACTATCTATGGCGATGGCAGTAGATGCGAACGTTATTATCTACGAAAGAACCAAAGAAGAATTGTTCCTTGGAAAAGGAATTATGGAGGCTTACAAAGATGGTTTCAAACACGCGATTTCTGCGATTATAGATGGTCACGCTACAACTTTCATCACGGCATTGATTCTTTATGTCTTCGGAACAGGGCCTATCAAAGGTTTCGCTGTAACGTTAATGATTGGTTTGGTAATGACATTATTCACTTCGGTATTATTATCAAGAGTAATGATCTTCAGCAGGCTGGAAAAAGGAAAATCTCTTTCTGTTTGGACTGCACCAACTAAAAACTTGTTCAGAAATACTTGGATAGATTTCATCGGGAAAAGAAAATATTCTTACATCGTATCAGGTATCTTGATGGTAATCGCTGTTGCATCTATTGCAATCAACGGATTCAAATTCGGGATCGATTTTACAGGGGGACGTAACTATGTTGTTAGATTCGAAAAGCCTGTAGATGCTGAAAAAATTGAAGCTAATATCGGTAAATTGATGGTAACTGCAGATGGTCAAAACAACATCGTAGAAGCTAAGACATTCGGTAACTCTTCTCAGTTGAAGATTACAACCGATTATTTAATTGATGATGAGTCTCTACAAGCTGACCAGACTGTAGAACAAAAAATATACGAAGGATTGAAGTCTGAGTTACCAGCAGGTATGACTTTGGCAGATTTCAAATCAGCAGATAAAGGACACGCAGGAATTGTTTCTTCTACGAAAGTAGGACCTACAGTTGCGGATGATATTCAGACACACGGTATGTTGGCAGTAGCTGCATCATTGCTTGGTATCTTCATCTATATCTTGGTGAGATTTGATAAGTGGCAGTTCTCTCTTGGAGCGGTTGCTGGTCTATTCCACGATACAGTTGTTATCCTTGGGGTTTATTCATTATTCTATAAAGTGATGCCGTTCAATATGGAGATCAATCAGGATTTCATTGCGGCGATTCTGACGGTAATTGGTTACTCAATTAACGATACCGTAATTATCTTCGATAGAATTAGAGAATACCTACGTGAGAAGAAAGCGTTGACTTTGGCTGGTTTGTTTGATGATTCTATCTCAAGCACAATTGGTAGAACGTTCAACACATCTTTCACGACGATCTTAGTAATCCTTGCGATTTTCATCTTCGGTGGAGATAACTTGAGAGGATTTATGTTCTGTCTATTGATTGGTATCGGATTCGGTACATATTCATCGATCTTCATTGCATCGGCTACGGCTTATGACTTCCTAAAAGGAAAGAAAAAAGAAGACAAGGTAACAGGGAAATCTTCTATCAGCAATGCTGAAATAGTGAATTAATTTTCTTAAAATATATAATGAAAGCTCTCAAGAAATTGAGAGCTTTTTTTTGTTCTTTTCATTAATTAAAATAACATGAGCTTGGGTTAATAATTTACTTTAATTTATTGAATATCATTATAAGATTATTATCAATAGAGTCGGGCTTCAGCCAGTTGTGTAAAATTGTAATTAAAAAAGGCTTTAGTCCATTTCTTTTGCTCAGATTAAAATAATAATTGTATTAAAAGTATTTTGTCATTCCGGAGGAATCTAAGCAAAGTTGGTCGTTATAAATGATGCAATTAAATGCCGAGATTCTTCTCCAATAACATATCATCAATAGAAGTTCTATTTGCAAACCGCAGAGCGAGCTTATTGTTTTGTAAGTGTCCAAGAACCTTGCTTATCCTTATTTTTCCAAGTACCTTTTTTTTCGATGAGGCTTCCGTACATTAAAAATATTGGCGTATCGGAAAGCACAGGATTTAATGCGCCATCATCTCTCACGGAACTCATGATCATTTCGTTGTTTGGTCCGTAGGTTCCTGTGATGTTTCCACTTTTTGCTACGCTGAGGATTAAGTTACCACTTTCGTTACCTTGATAAGAGCCTACCCATTTTCCCATATAGGGCGAGGTGTAGTTTTCCTGCTCTTTCTTTTCCCAGTAATTGTCTGTGATTTGGTCGCAGGATGTGATGGCGAGGAGTAGGGCTAGGATTAGGGGGATTTTTGTTTTCATTGGGTGGTTGTTTTTTTTACTAAATTTTGTTAGCGCGAGCATCTTGCTCTTGTCTTATTAATTCAAGCATGAGCGGGACGCTCGCGCTATATAATTTTGTTTCCATTTAATTTATCCCATTCATCTAATACTATTGATTCTGCAAAATTTTCAATAGCACTACTGTCGACAGTTTTTAAAGCATTTTTACAATTGTCAACTGGACAACGATTCCACAAAAATTTAATAGGTAATTCTCCATGCAAAGTGCAGAAACAATTTACATCCGAAACAAAAGGTTTATCCATTGATGAAAAATGAACATTCCATTTCATCATAACACCTTCTCGCTTGTCAATTGTCATATTAATTTTTCGTAGAGTATTTTTATTATATTCAAGAAGTTTATTTTCAACACTTATTTTTTTAGAAAAAATAATAGTGTATATCCATTTTAAGATCCAGAATGAGATTATCATAAATGGAACATATATTATTTTAATTTGATAATTCAGAATGTCATTAAATGAATCACTAAAGGTTTGTGACTCACATACACTTTTTATGATTGCTAAAATTAAACCTCCTAAAGAAATAATTATAGCTGATATAACTTTGCTCCAAACTGGATCTTTCCAAATTTTACTGATCATTAAATTGATGTTTTTTAGTTAATAGTTCTATTCCAATAATCTAAATGTAAAATTATGTATTTTCTTGTAGAAATATTTTTTTTGTTCAGTGAATCTATGTGAAAAGATTTTTATAAAAATACTGAAATCAAAAAATTCCTATCTTCGCAATCTATGAAAACAAACCAAAAATCAGCAGCTATAGGATTTATATTTATCACTTTGTTGATAGATATTACAGGTTGGGGCATCATCATCCCCGTGGTGCCAAAACTAATAGAAGAACTGATCCACGCTGATATCAGCGAAGCTGCCAAGTATGGTGGTTGGCTGAGTTTTGCTTATGCTTTCATACAGTTTGTTTTCTCACCCTTGGTCGGGAATCTGAGTGACAAATACGGTAGAAGACCCGTGATTTTGCTTTCATTGTTTGGGTTTTCTATAGACTATATTTTTCTGGCGTTGGCGCCAAGTATCTGGTGGCTTTTCGTCGGCAGAATCATTGCCGGAATCACCGGAGCAAGTGTGACGACTGCGAGTGCGTACATTGCCGATATCTCTACGGATGCAGACCGTGCAAAGAATTTTGGATTGATAGGGGCGGCTTTTGGTTTAGGCTTCATCATCGGTCCTGTTTTAGGTGGTATTTTGGGACATTATGGATCGAGAGTTCCGTTCTACGCCGCAGCGCTTTTGTGTATGATCAATTTTATTTATGGTTATTTCGTTTTACCGGAGAGTCTTAGCAAAGATAACCGAAGAGAGTTCAGCTGGAAAAGAGCGAATCCGATCGGGTCTTTCAAATTCCTAAGAAAACATCCTGAGATCTCTGCCCTTACCACTGCTTTGATTTTGATTTATATTGGCGGTCACGCCGTGCAAAGTAACTGGAGTTTCTATACGATGTACAGATTTAGCTGGGACGAAAGAATGGTGGGGATTTCGCTGGGAGTTGTAGGTCTTTTGGTTGGATTGGTACAAGGTGTTTTGATCCGATGGATCAATCCTAAAATAGGTGATCAGAAAAGTATCTTTTATGGACTGATGCTGTATGCGGCGGGAATGTTGCTTTATGCCTTTGCGATGGAAGGCTGGATGATGTTGGTTTTCACGATTCCGTATTGCTTGGGTGGGATTTGTGGTCCTGCGTTGCAGTCTATCATTACAAAGAATATTCCGTCCAACGAGCAAGGTGAACTGCAAGGTGCGTTGACGAGTCTGATGAGTGCGACTTCTATCATTGGCCCGCCTTTGATGACGAATCTATTCTATTACTTCACGCACAAAGATGCGCCGTTCCTGTTTCCGGGAGCGCCATTTTTCTTAGCTTTCTTGCTGTTTTTAGCAGGAATGTATTTTGTCTATATCAGTTTTACGAAGAAGAAAGGTTAGGCTTTCGGAACGTAAGTGTAAACGTTGTAAGGGATAATTTTCTCTGCGGTTTTTTTAGCAATCAAACTTCCTAGAAGAATTGGGAAGAATAATTCGTAGCCATTCGGAACTAGACTGCAAGTCAAAATCAATGCGGTAAATGGTGCATAAATAGCTGCTGATAGAGTAGCGGCAATACCAATCAATACAAAGTTGATGTAAATCAAAGAGGTTCCAAAAAAGGTGTTGCAAACAATTGCGAATGCCAATCCCAAATAGGCGCCCGCCACGATACTCGGTGCAAAAACACCACCGTCTCCACCAGCTCCCAGCGTCAATGACGAAGCTAATGGTTTCAATAATACTAAGCCTAAGATGAAAAGAATAGAATAACTTTGAGGATGAGAAATCAATTCATTCAAAGAATGGTAACTATCTCCATACAGAAAAGGAAAAAGGCAAATCAAAATCCCAACTGATAGTGCGCCAAGATTGACTCTTATAAAATTATTATTGATTCCGGAGAAAAAATCCTTCATTTTAATGACGAGTAAAGTAAAATAAACAGAGAGTGTTCCACCTAATAAACTTAGAATCATCATAAACGGAACTGCCATCCAATTCCATTGCGTCACAGGGAAATTAATCAATGGTTTTGAAGGGAAGAAGTAAAGAAAAATCCAAGAAATCAAAGCCGCAGAAGCGCAACTAATGAGGACAGTTTTGTTAATTTTTCTAGCAATCACTTCCAAAGCGAAAAGACAACCGACCAAAGGATTTCCGAAAAGTACAGCGACTCCGGCAACCACTCCGGCACAAATTAATTCCAATTTATAAACATTAGCAGCAAACTGTTTCTCGTAAAGAGAATTACCAACCGTAGCTGTTGCAACCACTGTAGAAACTTCGATACCCGTAGAGCCACCAAAAATAACAGTCAAAAATCCATTGAAATAATGGGAAGGAATTTTAAAAAATGGCAAATGGTCTTTTCTCTGATCTATCGTTTTATAAATCTCTGTGATCCCTTTGTTCTTTCTGTTTTTGAAAAGATATTTTCTCAAAAAGTAAATAATGGTAATCCCAGTCGTTGGTAGGATGATGAATAATAATGAATGGTTTTTATCCGCAAATTCAAATAAATGGTCCTGACAAAACTCGGTGATTTTCTTGAGTGTCAATCCTAAAATGGATGCGATAACGCCGATGAATAATGATGAAATAATTAATTTGAAATAATTGTGCGCCTGTACTTTCTGTCTTTTCATTTTCCCAATCTCTTAAAGATCACAAATTTACGTCAAAAAAAATGGTTAGAAGAAAATGCTAATCTCCATCATCAGAAATTATTTCTAAGCAATTTTTAAGTAAAAATTAATAAAATTCTCTGTATCAATTCTCTAAATGTTTCATAATTTTGCCAAATGGAATTGAGTATTGGAGAAATGCTGATGATTGCCTTGGCAATCGTTGTTTTGTTCGGACCAGATAAATTACCCGAGATCGCAAGAGGTCTTGGCGAAGGCGTCCGTAAAATGCGTGGCGCGGTAGATGATATCAAAACCGAGATTATGAAAGAGGCAGACAATCCGCTTTCTGAAATCAAAAAAGAGATTGAAAATGTGAAGAAATCTGCACAGGAATTCAATCCTTTGGAAGATAAAAAAAGTGTTGATTTCCAAAATACAGTGGCTGAAAAAATAGATCTTTCTGAAGACGAATCCCACGAAGGTCCTGTAAGCCGATAATCTATGAACGAACTGATATCTCTCGATCAACAATTACTTTTGTTTCTCAATGGATTAGGGAATTCTACATTCGACCCGTTTTGGTTGTTAGTTACTGGAAAATGGTTCTGGATTCCGTTTTACGTGATTTTATTGTATTTGGTTGTCAAAGCTGTTCCTCGTAAAAAATTATTATTTGTATTGATTTTCATTGCTATTGGAATTACAATTTCCGATCAGTTGGCTGGTGTTTTTAAATATGGCATTGCCAGATTACGGCCGTGTCACAACGAGTTATTGATGGAAAAAATGCGTTTGGTGACTTGTGGCGGACAATTTGGATTTTACTCTTCTCACGCCTCCAATTCTTTTTTTCTGGTTAGTTTTCTATCGATTCTGATGGGCAAAAAATATAAAATCCTGCCTTACATTTTATTATTTTGGGCAGTTTTGGTTTCCTATAGCCGGATCTATTTAGGAGTTCATTTTCCGTTGGATATTGCCTTTGGTGCCGCCGTCGGATTTCTTCTAGGAGGTGTTTTAGCTAATCTTACTAAGAAGGTTGTTAATAAGAAATAAGAAATAAGAAATAAGAAATTAATTTTGCTAACATCTAACATCTAACATCTAATCATTATGATAAGGCTTTCCTTGAAGGATTGTAGCCGCACGATAAATCTGTTCCACAAAAAATAATCGAATCATTTGATGCGTGAAAGTCATTTTAGATAGAGAGATTTTTTCATTAGAACGTTGGTAGATTTCCTCAGAAAAACCATAAGCACCACCAATCAGGATATTCACTTTTTTCACAGAACTTCCCATCCAATTATCAATCTTTTCAGAAAATTCCCGACTTGTGAATTGTTTTCCTTTTTCGTCTAGAAGAATCACCAAGTCAGAAGAATCGATTTGATTTTGGAATAATTTTGCTTCTTCTTTTTTCAGTTGGTCGGGACTTAGGTTTTTAGCATTCTTCACATCCGGAATTTCCAGTAATTCGAAGTTCCAATGTTTCGGGATTCTGGGCAGATAATATTTGATAAGAGAGATAATTTCTTTATCATCCGTTTTCCCGATGCAGAGTAAATTAATACGCATTTAGTATATTTGTGGTGCAAAGATAAATGAATGGTAAAAAAATTACAGCGTTTTTTTCTCAAAATCAAGAACTTTTTCGATGGGATTCATATTCCTGTTTTGGGGATTTCTCTCTGGAAAATGTTGACGATTTATACTGATGCTATTTTCAAAAACCCTTTGGGAAGACAAGCTGCCAGTATCTCCTGGAGTTTTTTTCTTAGTCTGTTTCCGATGATTCTGTTTTTACTTTCTGTTTTGCCTTTGATGCCGCATTACGATAAGTTGCAGTTTTACATTTTTGAAGTGTTGATGCCCCGCGTTTTTCCTTCTCATATGCAAAACGATGTTGCCGGATATATCCAGAACAGCCTTATTCCTAATATGAAATCTATTAGTAACTTGACGATATTGTTGTCTTTTGTGTTTGCAACCAACGGCTGTTTTACATTTATAAATGGATTTAATAGAAATACAGAATTACAACGAGGATTTGTGAAAGAATATGCATTGGCAATGTTGGTTACAATTTCTTTTCTAACATTGGTTTTTCTCTCGATTTTCGGAATTTATTACAGCGAAGTTGTGCTGAAGCTTTTCACCCCAACTTATGATATCGGCTGGTTTACCAAAAACCTGACGAAAATTATTGGTTTTATTTCGTTTCCGCTTTTCTATTTTATTTTACTGACTTTATTTTATTGGGTAGGTTGCCTTAAAATTACAAGGCTTAGAGAGGCGGTTCCAGGTGCTGTTTTGACGACAGTTTTGTTTGTGATATTGACTTATTTCTTCGCGATTTATGTGGCGAATATTGCAAGATATAATGTTCTTTACGGCTCTATTGGTTCCATTATTTTGGTAATGGTTTGGGTTAATATCAATGTGTTCCTTGTTTTGATGGGTAATGAGCTGAATCTTGCAATCAAGAAAGTGAAATTAGAAAAATTGGTTAGGGAAGAAATGTATTTGTAAATCAGTTTATTGAATTGGATATTTAATTATATTTACAAAAAGTAATTTTACTAACACCAAAAAGACATCGCAATGGCAAAAGGTCAAGACGCTAAAAAAGCCGTGAAAAAAGAACCGCAGAAAACGGCCAAGGAAAAGAAAGAAGCTAAAAGAGAAAAGAAAAATGCTTCTAAAAAAGATTAAAGTTAACAACCTTTCAATTAATTATTGAAAGGTTTTTTATTGAATTTTAATATGAAATAGCCCGTAATTCCCGACAAAACCGAAGCAATCAAAATACTGATTTTAGAAACATCCTGAATTTCGATTTCATTAGGAAAGGCTAAAAGAGACACAAAAATTGACATTGTAAATCCTATTCCGGCCAAGAATCCAACACCAATCATTTCTTTCCAAGCAGAAAAAGCAGGTAGTTCTGCCCATTTTAATCGGATAGCTAAGAATGAAAACAAGTTGATTCCTAAAACCTTTCCAACAAACAAACCACCGATAATTCCTAAACTTAAAGGATTGATAAAACCTTCAAAGATTTCTTTGTGAAAAGTTATATTAGTATTAGCCAAAGCGAATAAAGGCATTATTACAAAACTTACAGGAATGTGAAGTTTTTGTTCCAATTTTTCTAATGGAGAAATCTCAGTTTCTGAAATATTCGTCGGAATTGTAAAAGCTAGAATAACCCCTGCAATCGTTGCGTGGATACCAGAATGATGCATAAAATACCAAAGAAATAATCCTGGAACTATATAAAATAAAAGATTTTTGGTCCCGATTTTATTTAGAATAATCAACAAAATGCTAATTGCACCACAAATTCCTAAAGAAATCCAATCTATAGAATCTGTGTAGAACAGAGCGATCACGATAATTGCCCCCAAATCATCTACAATCGCCAACGCACTTAGAAAAATTTTTAAAGAATTGGGAACGCTTTTTCCGAGCAAAGAAATGATAGCTAAAGAGAACGCAATGTCTGTTGCCATCGGAATTGCCCAGCCATTTTTATATTCTGTGTTATGATTGAATCCGAAATAAATAATTGCAGGAATCAACATTCCGCCAACCGCTGCGAAAATGGGAAGACTTGCTTTTTTGATGTCAGATAATTCGCCTTCCAACAGTTCTCTTTTGATTTCTAAACCAACCAAAATAAAGAAAATCGCCATCAAGCCATCATTAATCCAAATAGAAACAGAATAATCCAGATGAAATAATTCTGTTCCGATTTTTGTATCCAAAAGGTTTTGAAAACCTGCTGAAAGTGAGCTGTTTGCAATCAACAAAGAAATCAAAACACATACAATCAGAACAATTCCTGAACTTTTGCTACTATGAAAAAACTGCTGAAAATATTTGGTTAAAATCATTAAACACGTTTTACTTTAGAAACTCCTTTGATACTTTTCAGTTGTTTGAAAGTCTCTTCCAATTGGCTTTTATTTTTCACTTCTAGGTTGATATTACCTGTAAAAATACCATCATTAGAAGCAATACTCATGCTTTTCATATCCATATTCATAGATCCACTGATAACCGCTGTAATATCATTTATCATTCCCATTCTGTCCAAACCTTCGATCTCGATTTTGATTCTGTTTTTAAAGCTTTCAGCATTCACCCATTTGGCTTGCAGTACTCTATAATCATAATTAGCTCTCAGGTTGATTGCGTTGGGGCAAATCTCGTTATGAACTTTTATACCTTCTGAAATGGTAATAAAACCGAAAATTTTGTCACCAGGAATCACCGTACAACATTTGGCGAAAGAATAATTCAGTTTTTCCTCATCTTTCCCAAAGACAATCATATCAAGATTAGAATCAACCTTTTCTACAAACTGTTCTTTGTTAGAAGTTTTTCTGAAACGTTGGAATAGATTGCTAAGGATGCTTTTTCCATCAACATATTTTTTGATATCACCAATGTCAAAAGTCCCGTTTTGGAAACCTAGAAATAAGTCTTGGGATGTTTTAAGATTCAGATGTTTTTGCAAACCATTGATTTCATCCTCATTGAAATTCAGTTTTGCATGGCGCATTTTTCTTTGCAGAATCTCTTTCCCTTCCGCCGTATTTTGATTTTTTTCTGAATTAAGAATATTCTTAATCTTCGATTTAGCCTTAGACGTTACAACAAACTCCAGCCAGTCCGCTTTCGGTTTTTGATTCTGAGAAGAAAGAATGTCAATCTGATCTCCATTTTGTAGGACATAACTTATGGGAACCAATTTCCCGTTAATCTTCGCCCCAAGACATTTTGTTCCCAAATCTGAGTGAACAGAAAATGCAAAATCCAAAGCTGTTGCGCCAGTCGGAAGAATTTTAATTTCACCTTTTGGTGTGAAAACGAAAACTTCTTTGGAATAAAGATTTAATTTAATATTATCAAGAAGTTCCGATGTAGAAAGGTTTTGCTGTTGTTCCAAAACATCACGAATCTCGGAAACCCAATTTTCGAATCGTTGGTCATCTGTATTTTTTCGGTAACCTTCTTTGTATTTGTAATGTGCAGCAACCCCTTTTTCTGCAATCTCGTTCATTCTTTCAGAACGGATTTGGACTTCTATCCATTTTTTATCCGGCCCCATCACGGTAAGGTGCAAACTTTCGTAACCTGTTGATCTTGGTTGAGAAATCCAGTCACGCATTCTGGAAGGATTACTTTGATAAAGGTCTGTTACGATCGAATAGATTTTCCAAGCCAAAAATTTCTCATTTCTAGGATCGGATTTGTAAATAATTCGGATTGCGTAATTATCATAAACTTCTTCAAAAGACACATTCTGCTTTTGCATTTTTCGATAAATTGAGCTGATGGCTTTTGCGCGTCCTTTTATCGTGAAATTCAGATTTTCTTCTTTCAGTTGCTCAGAAACCTCTTTGGTAAACTCTTCTACATATTTTTCACGGCCTTCTTTTGCCGTTTCCAATTTGCTAAGAATATCATTATAAACCTCAGGATTATTGTATTTCAGAGAAAGATCTTCCAGCTCAGATTTGATAGAATAAAGCCCAAATCTATGAGCCAAAGGTGCATAAATATAAACAGTTTCTGCAGCAATCTTTTTTTGTTTGATAGGATGCATACTTTCCAGCGTTCTCATATTGTGCAATCTATCTGCAATTTTGATGAGAATTACTCGGAAATCTTCTGAAAGCGTCAATAATAATTTTCTGTAATTTTCTGATTGAACCGAGATATTCTGCTGGTTCATCACAGAAATTTTAGTCAAACCATTAACGATATCCGCAATGGTTTCTCCGAAGATTTTTTTCAAATCCTCATAAGTATATTCAGAATCCTCAATCACATCGTGAAGCAATGCGCAGGCAATACTGGTTGCTCCCAAACCTACTTCATTGGCTACAATTTTTGCCACTTCTATCGGATGATAGATGTATGGTTCACCTGTTTTTCTTCTCTGATCTTTGTGTGCATCCAAAGCAATATCAAAAGCTTTTCTGATAAGTTTGTTCTGCTCCTCATCCAAAGTTCTGTAGGTATTGGTAATGAGGTCTTTATATCGTGCAAGGATTTCCTTGTTTTCCTTCTCTAAATCGTAGTTCATCATAGAATGTTAACTATAACGAATATAAGAAAATTAATACAAATTATCAAGCTATCTTTGCTATGGTTTTTTACAAAAGCTTGATTTTATGAAGGAAAAATATCAACAGATATTTATAACATTTTACAGATATTCGATCCCGTTTTATACTGTTTTTTTGCTGTATCTGATGTTTTTCGGATTCGGTAGAAGACAATACGATATTAATATTGTAAGATTGTTGCCTATGATTTCTACCTTTAATTTCGTTAAAGAAACTATTGTTTTGAAGACGGTTATGAGCAATGTTTTTGGAAATATGTTGATGTTTATGCCTTTCGGTTTTCTAGGAATTGTTTTTCCAAAACTTAATAATTTTCGAGTATTAATTTTGGATTTTCTCTTTGCAATTATTCTTGTAGAAAGTCTTCAATATTTTACAAAATTAGGTGTTTTCGATATCGATGATGTGCTTCTGAATACTTTTGGTCTTGCGATTGGATTTTGGATATATCGATGGTTGAATAGAAAGTTTATTGGTAAGGATTTTTAGTATGAACTTCCATCCATCTTGCTGGTTCTTTAATGTTATTCCAACCAAATTTTTTATAAAGTTCATGCGCATCAGCAGTTAAAAGAATCCATCTTCTCAAACCTTGTAATTCCGGATGAGTCATAATGTTTTCCATTAATAATTTTGACAAACCTAATCCACGAAATTCATCCAAAATGAATACATCGCCCAAATAAGCAATCGTCGTAAAATCTGTAATTACTTTTGCAAAGCCAACTTGTTTGTCTTTGTAAAATACACCGAAACAAAAGGAATTTGCAACAGATTTTTCAACAATTTCTCTTGGAACTCCTTTTGCCCAATAGGATTCTTCGTATAGATATTGATGAATGGTTTCTATGTCCATTTTGGATTTATCAGTAGAAATATAAAAATCTTGTTGATTGTACATTGTTATGAGTTTAATTCTTTGGCACGATTTTCTGCGGCTAAAATTCCTTTCTTCAATATCGACTTCAATTGATTCTCATCAAAAGTTTTCAATGCAGCTTCCGTTGTCCCACCTTTGGAAGCGACATCTTTTATCAGTTCTTCTAAAGATTTATCCGAATTATTAATGAGATGATAAGCGCCCAACATCGTCTGTTTTACGAATAATTTCGAAAGATTTTCATCAATTCCCATTTCTGTTCCGGCTTTTATCATTGCATCTACGATGTAGTAGAAATAAGCTGGGCCACTTCCGGAAAGGGCGGTTACGCCGTTCAAAAGACTTTCGTCTTCCAAGTAAACAGAGCGTCCTGTTGAGTTCAACAACCGCTCAACATTCATCAATTCTGAGAAAGAAATTCCGTCTGCGGCTGTGTAACCTGTGATTCCCATCCCGAGAAGAGTAGGGGAGTTGGGCATTGCTCGAACCACAAATTTGTGATTCAAATAGTTCTGAATTTTCTCAATAGAAATTCCGGCCATTATCGATAAAACCAAAGATTTTTCCGGAATTTTAAACGTCAGATTTTCTGCAACGAAAGCAAAATCCTGAGGTTTCACCGCAATGATAATCAAGTCAGCTTCCAGGTTTTTAACTACATCAAAAGACGAAACTTCAGATTCTGGAAAGGCAGATTTTATCTTTTCTTTTTTATTTCGACTTCTGGTGATGAGGTGTAGATTTTGCGGTGTTATCAATTCATATTTCAAAAAAGATTTTGAAAATGACAAACCCATATTTCCGGCTCCTAAAACTGCAATTTTCATTTGTGTATTTATATTTTTATTTATCGAATTTATGTTAAACACAAAAGCAGAAGAATAATTTTCTTTGATTATAGATTAAGGCACGAGGAAAATTAAAAAATTGTTAATTTTATAGTATAAAACTTTGTGCCTTAAAACATAATATTTTTAATCTAATTTTTGTGTCTTTGTGTTTTTTTAAATTAATTATTTAGCAATTATTTCCATCAACATCACAAGAATTACCATCACTGACAACATTGATTTTTGAATTGTTTTCTAAAAACTCTGACAAACTTTTTTCCAGAACTTCAGAAAACAAATGTGTCGGTTGAGCCCCAGAAATCGCATATTTTCTGTCAAAAACAAAAAATGGAACGCTGTTGATTCCAAGTGCAGAAGCTTCTTCGATATCATTGTTTACCAATTCTGTTAATTCAGGAGATTGAACTGCGTTTTGTATTTCATCTTTTGTAAAACCTAATTTTTCTCCAATTTCTGAAAGAACTTCAGTATCATCAATGTTTTTTCCTTGAAGAAAATACGCTTCGAACAAAAGCTCTTCCATTTCGTTAGCTTTTCCCTTTTCTTTAGCTAGCTGAACCAATATTTGACTTTTGAAAGAATTAGAAACTTTCACTTCATCAAAGTTGAAATCAATCCCTGCATTTTTTCCTATTTGGATCAGATTTTCGTGCATTTTGATTGTCTCTTGTAAAGAATGACCTTTGATATCAGACAAATATTCATAATGATTTCTGCTAAGGTCAGTTTTCATTTTTGGGTCTAATTGGAAAGAATGCCAATTAACCTCAATTTTTTCATTTTGAGCAAAATTCTGAAGTGCTTTTTCAAAATTCTTTTTTCCAATAAAACAAAAAGGACAACGTGTGTCGCTCCAAATATCTACTTTCATTTTTTTTTATTTAATTTTTTAACCATTTGAAAACCTTCAACAATCAACCAAAAACCAACAACTAAATAATATTCACTTCCCGTTCCAACTCGATTCCGAATTTTTCTTTTACAGAATCAATAATCATTGTAGAGAAATCAAAAATCTCTTTTCCGGTAGCATTACCAGTAGCGTTGATGATAACTAAAGCTTGCAATTGATTTGATGCTACATTGCCTATTTGTTTGCCTTTCCAGCCGGCTTGTTCAATAAGCCAACCTGCGGGAACCTTTACAAAATCGCCATTCGGATATCCGGGAATGTTTTCGAATTTTTGTTTTAAAGCTTCAAATTGTGACATTGCAATGGTTGGGTTTTTAAAGAAACTTCCTGCATTTCCAATCACTTTTGGGTCAGGTAATTTGCTTTTTCTGATGTTAATCACCGCTTTCGAAACATCCTGAATGGTTGGATTAGTAATTCCCATTTTCTCCAATTCTGATTGGATTGCGCCATATTCAACATCAATTTTATGATTTTTCCTTGTCAATCTAAAAGTCACTTCCAAAATCACATATTTCCCTTTGCTTTCTTGTTTGAAAATTGAATCTCTGTAACCAAATTTACATTGTTCCAAATTGAAAGTTTCAATTTCTAATGTTTCAAGATTCAGAACTTTGCAGCTTTCGAAAATGTCTTTTATTTCTGTTCCGTAAGCGCCTATATTTTGCATCGGAGAAGTTCCAACGTTCCCTGGAATTAATGACAAATTCTCTAATCCACCATAATTTTTATCCAAACAAAACATCACAAACTGATGCCAATTTTCACCAGCTTTTGCGGTAACAAGAATTTGATTGTCGTCAATTATTTCTTCTGTAATTCCTTTTAAATTTAATCGAATTGCTAATCCTTCAAAATCTTTAGTCAACAAAATATTACTTCCTCCACCCAAAAAAAGGAGTGGAAGTTTTTTAGAGTTTGAGAATTTGAGCGTTTCAATTAATTCCTCAAGGGAACGAACTTCAGCGAAATATTTAGATTGTACATCAACACCAAAAGTGTTGTAGGGTTTTAGGGAAATGTTTTCCTGCATTTTTATTTGTACTTTGCAGTTAGTGCGGTCAGTTTTGTTTTAAGCTTTTCCAATTGTTTGTAATTATTAGCATCTCCGGAAGCGTTGAAAATTTCATATTCTTTTTCTGCAGTTACAATACGAAAGATCTCATCGTGTCCGTCATACACACCTTTTCTTTCTCCACTTTTTGTCTGGCTAAGCATTTTAAGGTCAAGACCTGCAGTGAGGCTGTTCCAGTCTGCAACAGCCATTTTTTTGGAATAATTTGGGAAGTCTGTTACGCGGCCACCTCTTCCCGTAGTTTCAATAGAGTCTTTAGTAACTTTTACAGATGTCATTCCGCCTCTTCCGTATGTATTGGTATAGGATATAGATTTGATGTTGGAATTCTGAGCTACCGTTTTGCAGCTGACAAGGAAAATGGCAAATACAGACAGTATCAGACCGGATTTTAGTAATTTCATCTTATTAGATTTATGATTGGTATAAATTTAAAAATAAAACCACATAGAATTTTAAATTTTAAATAGATTTTCAAAACGATTCTATGTGGTTATTATGAGTAAACGGGCCAGAGGATTAATTCAGACCAAATTCAGTTCTGTATTTTTCTATTGCATCTTTCAGAAGTTCCGCACTTCTTCGGAGATCTTCCTGTTTCAAAACATACGCAATTCTTACTTGTTTTTTTCCTAATTCCGGATTGCTGTAGAAACCGCCCATTGGCGCTACCATAATGGTTTCGTTATTATTGGAATAGCTTTCCAAAAGCCATTGTGCAAATTTTTCTGTATCGTCTACAGGCAATTCTACACCACAATAGAATGCTCCTTTGGGTTTTGGACAGATTACTCCAGGAATCTCATTCAATAAGCTTACCAAAAGGTCTCTTCTTTCTGTATATTCTTCTCTAACTTTAGCAATGTATTCTGCATCGTTTTTATGTGCAGCTGTTGCAGCAATCTGTCCCAAAAGAACTGGACTCAATCTTGCCTGAGCAAAAAGAATCGCTGCATCGTGGATTTTCTTTGAACGTGTAATCATACAGCCGATTCTCGCACCACACATCGAATATCTTTTTGATTCTGAATCGATAACAATAACATTGTCTGCTACTTCTGGAAACTCAAACATTGAGATTTGCTTTTCACCATCATAAACATACTCTCTGTAAACTTCATCAGAAATAATCACAATGTCGTGTTTTTTTGCAATTTCTGCGAGTTTTTGTAGTTCTTCTCTTGAGTAGAGATAACCTGTCGGATTTCCCGGGTTACAAACAACAATCGCTCTTGTTTTGTCTGTAATTCTTTTCTCAAATTCTTCAATTGAAGGTAAAGCAAATCCAGTATCAATTGTTGATGGAACAGCTACGATATTAATGTTGAAAGTACCAGCAAATCCATTATAATTAGCATAATAAGGCTCTGGAATAATAATTTCGTCGCCGTCATCACAAAGGGTAGAGATTGCGAAATTCAAAGCTTCGGAACCTCCGTTTGTAACGATGAACTTGTCGGTCGTTAAATCTGTAAATCCTAATGAATGGTAATAATCTCTAAGCGCAATTCTGTAATCCAAATTACCTTCCGAAAGTGCATATTCCAAAACTTTTAAATCGATATTTTTCACAGCATCCAAAGCCGTTTGTGGCGTTTCGATGTCTGGTTGACCAATGTTCAGATGATATACTTTGATTCCCTTTTGTTTTGCAGCGGTTGCAAATGGAACTAATTTTCTTACAGGTGATGCAGGCATATGCTGCGCTCTTTGCGATATTTTCGGCATTATTTTTAAACTTTGAAGTACAAAAATAAGCTTTAATTTTTCAACAAAAAAATTAGTATTTTTGATTTAAAATAAATCCTCTAATGCAGATTTTTGTTGATACCGTAGAAGAATATATTTCCCAGATTCCTGAGGAAAGACGAGATGCTTTCAGAAAGCTTTTGGAAACCGTAGATAGTAATCTTCCGAAAGGTTTTCAGCAGACGATGCAGTACGGAATGGTCACTTGGGTTGTGCCTATGACAACTTATCCTGCTGGTTATCATTGTGCGAAAGATACGCCTTTGCCTTTCATAAGTGTGGCTTCGCAAAAGAATTTTATTGCTTTTTATAATATGGGTATTTATGCTGTTCCAGAGATTTTAGATTGGTTTGTAGCTGAGTTTCCAAATCATTCTAAAAAGAAATTGGATATGGGCAAATCTTGTATCAGGTTCAAAAAAGTGGAGGATATTACTTATGATTTGTTAGGTGAACTTTGTCAGAAAATATCTGTAGATGAATGGATAGCGATTTATGAGAAGAATTATAAAAAGTAATTTAGTTTACGTTATTTTTGCGCTGCTTTTTTTAACAAGTTGCAAAACTTACAATACTTCTATTTTGGAAAACGGTGATTTGCTTTTCGTGCCATCTGTGGATTCTGGATTGTCTGGAGCGATTAATAATGTGACACAGACAGAGAAGAAAACTTCGTATGACCATATAGGGATTGTGAAAAAAGAAGACAATCATCTTTATGTTCTTCACGCTGCGCCAAAAGGTGGTTCTCAAAAACAAAAACTTCACTCTTTTCTAAAAGAGCAAACCAAGTCCGGTCAAAAAATTGATGTTTACAGATTAAAATCAGAATTTCATTCATCGATTCCAAATTCGGTTTCCAAAGCTGAAACTTTGATTGGCAAACCTTATAATTTCAATTATATTTTGGATGATAATTCTTATTACTGTTCAGATTTTGTAGAAAGGGCATTTCGTGATAATCAAATTTTCACTTTAGAACCAATGACTTTTGTCGACCCAAAGACTGGAAAAACTAATGCGTTTTGGGAAAAATTTTACCAAGACAAAAACCTCAATGTTCCTGAAGGCTTACCTGGTTGTAACCCCAATGGATTAGCAAATTCTAATAAAATTGACAAAATAGGAGAACTTTAATCCTATTTTTTTTTCAAATTTAATTCATACTTATTTGGTGGGAATTAAATAATTTCTATATTTGCAATGTAATTAAGAAATAATGAAACAGATTTTCTCACAGATGGCGATGATGTGTAATACGAACTGAAGAGTGCGGTGAGAAGGCTATGACATAAAGCTTCATCTTACCGATGGAGCTTTTTTTATTTTAAAAATTTCAATTATGGACCAGACTAAAAAATATTATACAGACGAAAATACCGTAAGACTCACCGCATTTTTTGTGATTGTCGTGGTTTCTGTATCTCTGTTTTTTAACTTACCATATTTATTGTTGCTCTTAGTTTTTGATTTTATTATTAGGGCTTCTGGCTTATTATTTTCGCCTTTAGCTCTTTTTTCAAAATCGATTTTAAAAATATCAGGATCGAAACCAAAACCAATTTTTGCTGCTCCGAAAAGGTTTGCGGCGATATTAGGTTCAATTTTTACACTGACAATTGCTGTATTGTTGCTGTCTGGATTTTACAATATTGCATTAGGATTTGGATTTATAATAATTCTTCTGGCTGCTTTGGAAAGCTTTTTCAAAATCTGTGTCGGTTGTTACATCTTCCAAGTCGTGGTTGTTCCAATCCAAAATAAACTTAAATAATTCACCAAATACCAAAATATTACTATGATTTACAAACAAGAAACTACCGGCAAAACTTTTTTTTCCAAATCGACGAAAGAAATAATCCTTGAAATAGAGCTGAATGGGAAAATTAGATTCGATATTTTGCTTTACACGATTTACAACCATTATAACGTGAGTTACAAAATCGTCAATGCTAATATCGAATATCTTAATGGAAGCAATTTCGGGAACGTGAAACTGCTTTTGAACATTAACCAAGACCAAATCGAGAAGATAGAAAACTATCTGAGAGAATATAAATTGCTGAGCAGCAGAATAGATGTTCTACAAAAAAAGGAAGCTTCTTAACAAGCTTCCTTTAATTTTTATAGTATAAGTCTAGATTCTAATCTCTAAAATCTAACTTCTAATTAGATTCTTCTGATATCCGCGCCAATCGCTCTTAATCTCTCATCGATATTCTCGTACCCGCGGTCGATTTGCTCAATATTTTGAATGACTGATTTTCCTTCTGCAGAAAGCGCGGCAATCAATAATGCGTTACCAGCTCTGATATCTGGCGAAACCATTGTAGTTCCACGCAAAGGTGTTTCCTGGTTCATTCCGATAACTGTTGCTCTGTGCGGATCGCAAAGAATGATTTGTGCGCCCATATCAATCAGTTTATCAACGAAGAATAATCTGCTTTCGAACATTTTTTGATGAATCAAGACTGAACCTTTTGCCTGAGTTGCCACAACCAAAATAATGGATAACAAATCTGGGGTAAATCCTGGCCAAGGCGCATCCGAAACAGTTAAAATAGAACCATCGATGAATTTCTGTACTTTATAATTTTCCTGAGAAGGGATATAAATATCATCACCTCTCTGTTCCAATTCTATTCCTAATTTTCTGAAAGTATTTGGAATAACTCCTAACTGATTCCAATTCACATTTTTGATGGTAATCTCAGATTTTGTCATTGCTGCCAAACCAATCCAAGAACCGATTTCCACCATATCCGGAAGCATTGTGTGTTCTGTTCCGTGCAGTTTGTCAACCCCTTCGATAGTGATTAGGTTAGAACCAATTCCTGTGATGTTGGCACCCATTCTGTTCAGCATTTTACACAATTGCTGAAGATACGGTTCGCAAGCAGCATTGTAGATTCTGGTCTTCCCTTTTGCCAAAACTGCAGCCATTACGATGTTCGCAGTTCCAGTTACAGAAGCTTCTTCCAACAGGATGAATTTCCCAATCAATTCTTTGGCTCTCAAAGAGTAGAACGCTTCTTCTTCGTCATAAGAAAATTCAGCACCCAATTCTACGAAACCTTGGAAGTGTGTATCCAGACGTCTTCTTCCGATTTTGTCTCCACCTGGTGTAGGCAAATAAGCTTCACCGAATCTCGCCAACATTGGACCCAAAATCATTACAGAACCTCTTAGCTTAGCACCATCTTTTTTGAATTCCTTAGATTTAATATAATCGAAGTTAACTTCATCTGCTTTGAAGGTGTAATCGCCTTTGCCGTTTTTAGTCACTTTGACGTTGAAGTCCTGAAGAATCTCAATCAGCTTATTGACATCTTTGATGTCTGGGATATTATCAATTCTTACCTCATCTTCAGTCAGCAACACTGCACAAAGAATTTGCAAAGCTTCATTTTTTGCTCCTTGAGGCGTGATCTCTCCGCTCAATTTCTTTCCTCCTCTTATCTCGAAAGCACCGTCCATTATCTTCTTTTATTTTTATGGTTTTGGAAATTGTTTTTCCTATTATTGTTATTGTGGTTTTGATTTCTGTTGCTGTTTCTATTATTGTTGTTCCTGTTGGTCGCATAATAGATTTTACTTTTGTCCAGAGAATCCAAACCGGTAAGGTCTAGTCTGTTTTTGGAAAGTTCCTTCAGGTGACGGAAGATCACATCATCCTGCACGTGCTCTTTGTTGTACACGTTGTAGGACTTCTTCATATTATTAGCAATCACTTGGATCAGGGCATCTTTCTCATCGCCTTCTTCTAATGCAATCGCAGTTTCGATTAACTGAAGAATACTTTTTCCGTAGAATTTGTAATCATTTTCCAAAGATGGATAATCCATTTTCCTTGGTTTTGTGATTAGTTCTTCTGCGGTTAATATTGGGTAAGGAGAATCTACATCCAGGTTATGATCTGCTAAGATGAAAAGATGATCCCAGAGTTTATGTTTGTAGTTTTCTTCGTCGCGAAGGTGTGGGTTTCTTTGTCCCATGAACTCGATGATTGCAAGCGCCATTTCATTTCTTTCTTCCTTGGTCTGAAGCGTTTTGCAATGCTCTACGAGCTGTTGTATGTTGCGCCCATATTCGGGCATTAGTAGTTGTGGTCTGTCGGTATTATATTCCATAATATTGCAAATATAAAAATAAACTTATAATGTTTTGAGAAGATATTTCTCCGAATTTTTACAGCAGTAGATTTACAGGGGATTGTGGGTCTCAAAACCTTAGCAATCGTAGATTATAACTCTTCCAAAATAGAATCATAATCTGAGCCAATTTTTTTCTTGAGTCGTTGTTTGGCTTTTTTAACAGCATCTACAGTAACACCAAGCAGCGATGAAACATCCTGATTGGACAATCCCAATTTTGAAAGAAGAATTATTCTAAGGTTGGATTCTGTAAAATCCGGAAAATCCGAAATCAATTGATTGTAGAAATCCTTTTGCTCATTTTGGAATGCGCTCTTGAATTTTTGCCAGTTGTCATTCGTCATCAAGTGTGAGTCCAAAAGTGTCTGAAGCTTTTGTTCCCTCTTTTCCAGAATAGAGAAGGAAGACTGCGTTTTGGCGATTGATATTTCTTTGTTGAGGTTTTCTATCTGCATGTTTTTTTCTGTAAGGTAGGTGTTCAGAGACTCCAGAGTAATATGAGCATTATCCAGTTTTTGTTCTGATTCTACTTTATCCAACTGCAACTGTAGAACCTTTTTTTCGTATTCATTTTTTCTGTTTTTCTCCTGTTTTTTATTGATGAAAACAATCAGGACTAATAATAACAAAAGCAAAGTGGCAATCACGATGAAGGCTCTGGTTTTCAGTTGTTCCTTTTCATATTGGGCATTAGCAAGACTCAGTTTGCTCGCATACCGCTCTTTTTGAGCCAGGATATTATTTCGGTCCAGATTTTTTTGGCTGTCCAGATGGGCTAAGGAGTCTTCCAAAACATCCAATCTTCTCCTGGCAGATAATTCTTGAGGGACGTTCTTTTCTCGAATGGCAATTTTAAGATTCAGTTCCTGAATTTCCTTTTCGAATTTCATATAATAAAACTTCGATCGGGCATAATTAATCGCCTCATTAAGATAGGCTTTGGCTTCTGCAATTTGGTTGTTATCAAATAAGACTTTGCTCAGCTCTATGTGGGCAAACATCGTATTCTTAGCTGCTTTGGCTTGTTTAGAAAATTTTAAATCATCCTTATAATATTGTATAGCAGCAGCGTAGTTTTTTTGCTGGTGGTTTAGTCGTCCGTAATTTCCCAAAGCTTTGGCATAGCGCTCGTAATCTTTGATTTTAAGGGAAATATCCAAAGTCTCACGGAGGTACTTTTCTGCGGCAGAAAACTGATTGATAGTGATCAGGTAATAAGCGATATTATCTTTTATAGAAGCCAATTCTCGGGAATTGGGCTGGGCATATTTCTCTGCATTTTTAAGATAGCTGATGGCTTCTTTGGTATCGCCGATTGTTCCGAAAAAGTATCCCAGATTTTTATAACATAAGCTAGGGAAAATCAGTTGGGAGGTCGCGGTTTTATTTATTTTTTGATCCACATCCATATAGATTTGGAGCGCTTCCGTTATTTTGGAGTAATCATAAAGATAGAAGGCGTAGTTAACCAGTGCCCAAACTTCTAATCCAGGATGTTGGCTAGCTTTGGCAGTTTCTATGGATTTTTTATAGTAATGGTCACTTTGAAGATTAACTTTATCAATGGCTTTGGACAGCCCGTTGGCAAGCAGGTTATAATAAACAGACTGCAGTTTTTTGTCAGAAGAATGCAGTAGTGGCGCTAGATACGACTTGAGTCTCAGTGTATCTTTCCCAAAATCTCTATACTGAAGAATGATTTTTTCTATCTTTTTGTTGCTTTTCAGACTATTGTCGATAGTGATAGTTTGGGAAAAGACCGAAACCCAAGACAACATAACAAAGCATAAACAATAGAGAAGCTTCAATAGATTTAATTTTCTATTGCAAATAAGAGAAAAATAATTGATAAATCTATAATAATAGTCAGTTATTATTGAGAAATTAAAATTAATAATTGAAACAATTCTTTTGATGTGTTATATTTACATTTTATCCGTTATTTTTATTGTTTAATTCCATTATTTTGGAAGATAGGAGGACGCTGCTGTATGGCTTTTGTTTTCTTTATCAGGTTTAGTAAAATTCATTTTACAAATGCCTATCACGAAAATAAGTTGGTCTGGTGGCAGAGTTTCCTTGGTCCATATTGTTGCAGGAGAGTCTATGCGGGTGGATATTTTTATAGTAAATTCAGAGCAGACCTGTACAGACGGGTAGGAACGGAAGTCCAACAACCACCACTCAGCCTCATAGCGGACTCACGCCCACACAGTTTATCAAAGTAGGACATGGTTTCATTGTTCAGGTCAGAGACAAAATCTATGAACATTTCAAGAATGATGGCGATGATGAGATTATTACAGAAGAGCAACAGAGTAACGCCTCAGTTCCCGGTGCTCCCGGCGAACCAGTACCAATAGATGATAAAATTATCATCCTCTTCTTCACAGCTATTACCCTGTTAATCTTCTTCAAAAAACAACTATACAAATTAAATATTACTAACCATAAGAACTAACTTTAACCAAAAAGCCATCTCATTTTTGAGATGGCTTGATTATTTTTCTATAAACTTTTTCCGTTGTTCCACATTGGGTAAGAAGCATTGGTTTTCTGCTAATTTCTTTCTGTTTCGCGAAACCAAATTATAAAACTGATTGCCTATAAAATCTGGCAGAATCTTTCCAACATTTGATAAGGAATAAACACCACCCAACTCGCTCGCAATCCTTAAAATCGCCTGATATTTGGACAAATAAAAACTCTCGGGTTTCCAAAGATAAAGTGTATCAAAAACTTCATTAGGAAGATTTCTCTCATTCAAAAACTTTTGTCCGAATTCAGATTGCAATGATGAAAACAGGAACTTATCTTTTTTGTCTCTTTCCAAAATCCATTGTACCCAATGGTTGCAAAAACCACATTCTCCATCATAAAAAACAATGAATTTATCTTTCAAACTAACGGAAACTTCTGGCGTCATAATGTATTGGCTTGCTGTATTTGTTTCTGAACCATTCTAAAATAATCAACAAGTTGTTTCCGTTGTTCATCAGATAATTTGGCATCAGAATGACCAAGAGTATAACTTTCCAAAGGCATCTTTTTCTGCTCAACATATTCCGCCGCTTCTTCCAGTTTGTGTGCTTGTCGTTTCGGTTCGTACGTTGCAAATGTAGAGAAATTTAGTTCTTTTCTACCTTCGTCAATATGATTTTTCAACAGCCAAGCAACAGGCTGGATATTACTGTAAAAAGGGTACTTGGTTTCGTTAGAATGGCAGTCGTAGCAAGAGTTTTTGATCAGTTTTGCAATCGGTTCTGGCGTGTTTTTAATTTTCAGAAAATCCATTCCTTCATTTGTCGTTGGATTGGTTTTGTCTATCGGAAAAAATTGAATGATAATAAATACCACAAGTAATCCAATTAATATTTTTTTCATAGTTCAGATTTTCAGATACAATTGCAAAAAGCTTTCCAATTTTTGGAGCTTAATCCCGCTATCCGCTATATCTTTTTCTTTTTTTGCAAAAAAAGAAAAAGGATGCCGCTACTATCGGGGCTAGTGAGCACTTCGGTATTTACGATTCACAATCAACTATCAACTATCAATCAAAAAACGTATATTTGCAAAAATTTTGGGCTTCGAAAGTCGAAGTAACCCATTCTTAATCAAGTCTTATGCTCATTAATCTAAATTTGAGCTGAGACCAAGAAACAAATTTTATGAGCAATATTGTCGCTATTGTTGGGCGTCCCAATGTTGGAAAATCCACATTATTTAACAGATTATTAGAGAGGAGAGAAGCTATTGTAGATTCTACGGCTGGTGTTACACGTGACCGTCATTACGGAAAATCCGACTGGAACGGTGTAGATTTTACAGTTATCGATACAGGTGGTTATGATGTAGGGACTGAGGATGTCTTCGAGATGGAAATTCGTAAACAAGTTCAATTGGCTGTAGACGAAGCAACTTCCATCGTTTTTATGGTAAACGTAGAAGAAGGTCTTACCGATACAGACGAGGAAATTTATCAATTACTAAGAAAAGCCAATAAGCCTTTATATTTAGTTGTAAACAAAGTAGATTCTTCAAAAGAAGAATTACCTGCAACTGAGTTCTACCAATTGGGCGTTGAAAAATATTACACATTATCTTCTGCAACCGGTTCTGGAACCGGAGAATTGTTGGATGACGTTGTGAACGATTTCCCAAATACAGAATACAAAGACCCTTTCGAAGGTTTGCCAAAAATTACCATCGCAGGTCGTCCAAACGTAGGGAAATCTACAATGACGAATGCTTTGCTGGATGTTGAAAGAAATATCGTAACAGACATCGCTGGGACTACGAGAGACAGCATCCAGACTTTATATAACAAATTCGGACATGAGTTTGTGTTGGTAGATACTGCTGGGATGAGAAGAAAATCTAAGGTAAACGAGGATTTGGAATTCTATTCCGTAATGCGTTCCATCCGTTCCATTGAGTTTTCTGATGTTGTAGTTCTAATGGTAGATGCAACTCTAGGTTGGGAATCTCAAGATATGAACATCTTCGGACTGGCACAGAAAAACAGAAAAGGAATCGTTATCGTTGTGAACAAATGGGATCTTGTGGAAAAAGATACCAATACGATGAGAGACTTCGAAGCTGCAATCAAAAATAAAATAGGACAGTTTACAGATATTCCAATTGTCTTCGTTTCTGCATTGACAAAACAAAGAATCTTGAAAGTAGTAGAAGTAGCGATGGAAGTCTATGAAGCAAGAGCAAAAAAAATCAAAACTTCTAAACTGAATGAAGTAATGCTTCCAGTTTTTGAAGCGATGCCGCCACCAGCTATTAAAGGAAAATATGTAAAAATCAAATATTGTGTGCAGTTGCCAACGCCATCGCCACAGTTTGTATTTTTCTGTAATCTTCCACAATATGTGAAAGAGCCTTACAAACGTTTTACGGAAAATCAACTGAGAAAACACTTTGGCTTTACAGGTGTTCCAATCGAAATTTACTTTAGACAAAAATAAAAACTCAACCCTTTCAGAATGATTTCTGAGAGGGTTTTTATTGCATTAATTTCTTAAATTTAAAAATACTAAAACAACATAAATGCTTACAATACTTTCAGATAACTTCTCGCTTGTCAATTCTTGGATTAATGATTTAAGAAATGTTGATGTCCAGCAAGATCGAATGAAATTCCGTAGAAATATGGAAAGAATCGGAGAAATTGCGGCTTTCGAAATCAGCAAAACTTTAGACCAAAAAGAAATCGAGATTACTACGCCTCTTGATACAATCAAAGTTAGAGAAATAGAAACCCAGCCTGTTATTACTACTATTCTAAGAGCTGGAGTTCCATTATTCCAAGGGATTCTTAATTATTTTGATAAAGCAGATTGCGGATTTGTTGCAGCTTACCGTAAGCACGATGCAAACGACTATTTCTCAATTAAACAAGATTATTTGACTTGTCCGAAATTAGATGGTCGTCCACTAATAGTTGCTGATCCAATGTTGGCAACTGGCGCATCACTTATTGAAGCAATTAAAGATTTGTTGACCAATGGAAAACCAACTTCAATTCATATTGTGGCGTCAATTGCAAGCAGGCAAGGAGTGGAAACAATAGAAAAAGCTTATCCTGATGCGAAAATCTGGATTGGTGCTTTGGATGAAAATCTTACCTCAAAAGGTTACATCACGCCAGGTTTGGGCGATGCAGGAGATTTGTCGTACGGGGAAAAACTACAGAGATAATGGTTAATGGTCAATTATCAATTGTTAATATGATAATTAATCATTAATTATCAACAATTAATCAGACGTCCATCGCCATTACAAGAATACTGATTTTTACATTCTTGGAATTATTGAGAATTTCCCACGCGATATTCGATATTGTGTTTCCGGTTGTGTAAACGTCATCAATTAAAAGAATATGCTTACCATTGATATTTTGCGTCAATTGGTAAGCATTTTTTGTTTTCAGTCTTTCGTTTTGATCTTTCTTTGCCTGAGCTCTTGAGTGTTTGATTCTTTTTAATAAAGTATGATTAACCGGAATGTTATAATGCTTCGATAATTCATTTCCGAAAAGATGAAGCTGATTATAACCGCGTTGTTTTAATTTTTTATAGTGGAGCGGAACTGTGACTAATAAATCAGGTTTGCTGTTGCTGAAATCAACCCTTTCAGTAATCCATTTGGCTAAGACTTTTCCGATTTTTTCTCTGTGATTATATTTGAGTTGATGAATAATTCTCTGCGCCAGACTTTCTTTTTCATAAAACAATAGCGAATAAGCGTTTTCAATAGGAATCTGCAACATAGCTTTGTCCATCAAAGAATTATTTTCAAAGTAATTATGGTTGGAGAAATTGACTTTATCTTGACATATTTCGCAAACGATTTCCCTTTTGTCAATCAACTGATTGCAATCCAGACAACGATTTGGGAAAAGAAAGTCAAAAATCATTGTCCTAAATTAATGATTTTCTGATTTTCTCAACCGATTTTTTCATATCAAGATTAAACTGCTCTTTTTCTAATCTTATCGGAGGAGCTTGCCGCACATCACAATTCTGAATACTGCAGCTTTCACAAGTCACACCAACTTCAATGGTTTTTAAAGAAGAAGATTTGGCAAAATTCAACTTTTTAATCGTTTGATTATTCAGTAAAATTCCCAAACAATAACTTCTGTTACTTCCGTCGGAAAAAGGATTTTTTTGTGAAGTAGAAATTACTAGATAGCTCACGCCTTGGTCTTTGTAATGCGAGATTTGAGCATCTGTCAAAGTTTCATTTTCTTTGAGATGATGAAGGTTTTTTACAGCAATCCATCGCCTGCAGTAATGTTCATTGGTTGCGTTAGAATGTGGTGCTTGCTGATGATTAAGATGCAATTCTTTCAAAATTTGAATTTTATCCGAATCATCTTTTTTCACAAAACACAAATAAAACAAATCTCTGATTCCGAATTCCGATGTTAAAACGTTGGTTAAGCGATAATAAAATGTTTCCGGCGAATCTGTAAAATGATTGATTAATGATTCAAAATCCTGAGATTCCCATTGTTTTTGGTCAAAGAAATCTGAGGTTTTTTCAATCAATTCTTTTTTAGAAATCAAGAAACAACCTGCAAAATAGGAAGCATAAAAATTATTGAGAATTTCCTCAAAACTTCCGAAATCCAACCAAGAATAAGTATTAGGTCTTGGATTCAGTTTTAAAACATTGAAACCTATTTCTTTTGCCAGAATGAAAGTTTTTTGATTAATATCCAATCGCTCATTCAAAAGCAATAATTTCTTCTCCGGAATATATAATGAACGAAGTTTGTTCAAAGCATAATCCTCCGAAAAATCTTTTGACTGAATATGATAACCGAATTTCTCTTTCAATAAATCTTCAAGAATTTCTGTTTTGAGATTTTTATTAAGTTCCAGTTGATTCTCATTCGCAAACTGAATCGCTTTTTCCTCAACTTCCGGAAAATAATTGTCATACAATTCCTGAAAGGAACGCATCACAGCAAAATAAAATCGCTCTTTTCCCAAGTTGTAATTCTGGGAAATTTCAATTAACGCATTGATAAAAGCCGTTACTTTTTTCGGCGCATCGCTAATGATACTGATGAGGTTGTTCTTGTTAATCCCAAACAAATCCAGCGGAACTTCTTTGAAAAAATCTGACTGCAAAACATCATTGATTGGTGTCAGGCTTTTATCCAATTTAGTTGAAACCAAATCATCAAAAGTACAATGCAAAGCTTCTGAAAGCTGAATGATTTTGTCGTGTTTCGGATACTTTTTTCCATTTTCTATTTCGTTAAGATAGGATTTGGAAAGTCCGGTTTTGGTTGCAAGTTCTTGCAGGGACCAATTTTTTTTCTGTCTCTGTTGTTTTAGTTTTAGTCCAAAAACCACGCGTATATAGTCGCTCTCTGCAATCATAGAATCAAAGATAAATATTAAAGCGATTATCCGCATAATAATTTTTGAAAAAAAATAGCGAACGTTCGCTAATTGTGAAAATCTTTTTTATATATTTGTCAAACCAAATCACAAATTATTTTAATTATGGAAACAATGAGCCACTTAAAAATTTCCCCAGATACCAAGTTTCAAGAGGTTTTTACGGATGAATTGATTGATTTTTTAATCAAACTTCACAGGAATTTTAATCATACTAGAATTGAATTATTAGAAGAAAGAAAAAAGACACAATTGAGATTTGATTCAGGAGAATTGCCTTCTTTTCCATCAGAAACAATTCATATCCGAAATGGAGAGTGGACTTGTTCAGAAACTCCAAAAGATTTGCTGGATAGAAGAGTGGAAATCACTGGTCCGGTTGATAGAAAAATGATTATCAATGCGCTTAATTCTGGAGCTAATACTTTTATGGCAGACTTTGAAGACAGTAATTCTCCGACTTGGGAAAACTGTATTCAAGGGCAGATTAATTTAACGGACGCTATTAATAGAAACATTGATTTTACTAATGAACAAGGCAAATCTTACAAGCTGAATGATGAAATTGCAACATTGATTGTTCGTCCCAGAGGTTTACATTTATCCGAAAAAAATATTGAAATAGAAGGTGAAAACACATCGGGTTCTTTGATGGATTTCGGAATTTACTTTTTCAGAAATGCTAAAACTTTGATTGAAAAAGGAACCGCGCCTTATTTCTATCTTCCAAAATTAGAACATTATAAAGAAGCCCGTTGGTGGAACGATGTTTTCATTTTTGCTCAGAATTATCTGGAAATTCCACAAGGAACAATCAAAGCGACTGTTTTGATTGAAACCATTACGGCTTCTTTTCAGTTGGACGAGATTCTTTTCGAACTGAAAAATCATAGTTCCGGACTCAATTGTGGACGTTGGGATTATATATTTTCTTATATCAAGAAATTCAGAAATCAAGCTCAGTTTTTAGTTCCTGACAGGGATCAAGTGACGATGACTTCGCCTTTTATGAGTGCTTATTCCAAAAGAGTGATTGAAGTTTGTCACAAAAGAAATGTCCACGCAATGGGTGGAATGGCAGCACAAATTCCTGTAAAAAATGATGATGAAGCTAATGAATTGGCTTTTGAAAAAGTTAGAAGCGATAAAGAAAGAGAGGTTCGAAATGGGCACGACGGAACTTGGGTAGCACATCCGGCTTTGGTTTCTGTAGCTAAGGAAATATTTGACCAATATATGCCGGAGAAAAATCAGATTGATAAAAAGTTTGACCATAAAATAAAAGAATCCGAATTGCTGGAAGTTCCTGCTGGTACAATCACTGAAAATGGCGTTAGAAAAAACATCAACGTCGGAATCCTCTACATCGAATCTTGGTTAATGGGCGTTGGAGCAGCAGCACTTTATAATCTGATGGAAGATGCGGCAACGGCGGAAATTTCCAGAACTCAGATTTGGCAGTGGCTGCATCACGAAGTTGTTCTGGACGATGAAAGAACTTTAACAAGAGAATTGGTTCTACAATGGGAAAAAGAAGAGCTTTCCAAAATCAAAAAATATGTTGGAGAAGAACGATTTACAAAAGGAAAATTCAATCTCGCAAAAGAGCTTTTCAATGAGTTGATATTCTGCGATAAGTTTGAGGAGTTTTTAACATTAAAAGCGTATCCATTTATATAGTTTTTGGATTTAAGAAATTTTGTTTTAGATGATATTTATCGCGAAGATTTTTAAAGTCTAAAGTTTCCAAAGTATAAATAAATTGATATTATGATGAAGTTAAATTTTTATAATTAGCTTTTTAAATCAACTAGTTGATTCTTTGGCTTCTTAAAAATTCTTAATTCTTAAAAAAAACTTTGCGGTAAAAAACTTTGGAATTTTAAAATCAAAATTTCTTATTTCTAAAAACTTAGTAACCTCAATTTAAAAATAAAATCACACCAAATCACTAAATATTATGCAAACAAAACAAGAACAAATCCAGGCTTTGGAAAAAGACTGGTTGACGAATCCGAGATGGATTGGCGTTACAAGACCTTATTCAGCAGAAGAAGTACTGAAACTGAGAGGTTCTTACAAATTAGATTACACTATTGCGACAGAAATGTCCCAAAAACTTTGGGATAAACTTAATAATCAAGATTGGGTTGCGGGACTAGGCGCTTTGACAGGAAATCAAGCGGTGCAGGAAGTAGATGCAGGATTGGAAGCTATTTATCTTTCCGGTTGGCAAGTTGCAGCAGATGCAAATCTTTCTGGCGAAATGTATCCTGATCAATCTCTTTATCCGGCAAACTCGGTTCCATCTGTGGTTAAGAAAATCAATAATGCGTTGCTGAGAGCAGACCAAATCCAATCTGTCAATGGAGGTGGGGAAAAAGAATATCTTGTTCCGATTGTTGCTGATGCAGAAGCCGGTTTCGGCGGAAATCTGAATGCTTTTGAATTGATGAAACAAATGATCGAAGCCGGTGCTGCAGGCGTTCATTTTGAAGACCAATTGTCTTCTGCTAAAAAATGTGGGCATCTCGGCGGAAAAGTTTTGGTTCCGACTCAGGAAGCGATTAATAAACTGATTGCGGCTAGATTAGCGGCGGATGTTTGTGGCGTTCCGTCTGTGATTGTTGCAAGAACTGATGCTGATGCGGCAGATTTACTGACTTCTGATATCGATGATAGAGATAAGAAATTTGTGACTGGAGAAAGAACTTCAGAAGGTTTTTATGTGGTGAATAATGGCGTGGAACAAGGGATTGACAGGGGTTTGTCTTATGCGCCTTACGCAGATTTGATTTGGATGGAAACTTCAAATCCGGATTTGGAATATGCAAGACGATTTGCAGAAGGAATTCATGCTAAGTTTCCAAACAAAATGCTGGCTTATAACTGTTCTCCGTCTTTTAACTGGGCTGCAAAATTGACGGTTGAAGAAATGGAAAACTTCCGTGAGGAGTTGGCGAAAATGGGATATAAATTCCAATTCATAACGTTGGCTGGCTTCCACGCGTTGAATACTGCGATGTTCGAATTAGCATTAGCTTACAAAGAAAGAGGAATGGCTGGTTATTCCGAATTGCAGGAAAGAGAATTTGCATTACAGAAGAAAGGTTTCCGTGCAGTGAAGCATCAAAGTTTTGTTGGAACAGGATATTTTGATGAGATTCAAACGATTGTTACCAGCGGAAAATCTGCAACTGTAGCGATGAAAGATTCTACAGAAACAGCACAGTTTCATTAAGGCTCATTAATCCATATTATAATTGTTGAATTTTCGAAATAGGTCAACAAAAAACCCTGATTTCAAAGAAGTCAGGGTTTTGAATTTTATAATTAATAATTCATCATTAATAATTAGTAAAGCAATTTGTAATATTCGTCCGCCATTCTATCACTTCCGAATTGGGTTTTCACATCATCCATTGCTGTATGAACGATTTTTCTCCATTCTTCTGGTTTTTCATAGTAAGTTGGGATGATTTGGTTTTCCAAAACATCATATAGATTGTTCAGGTCGAATTGATCCTGCTCTATCGTTGGCCAGTTGTTGTAATCTGCTTGTGGAACTACGAAAGCGTTTATTCCGTTTTTTGCAAACTCCGGAATCCAACCGTCATCTGTAGAAAGATTGACAGACCCATTCATAGAGGCCGTCATTCCACTGGTTCCAGAAGCTTCTCTTGGAACTCTTGGGTTGTTTAACCAGATGTCAGAACCTTGTTTTAGGGATTTACTTAAAGCTAATTCATAACCTGTAAGAACAGCCATATTTTTATAATTCTTGCTTTCTTCCACTAGGTGATTGAAGGTAGAAATTGCACCGTAATCCATTGGGTAAGGTTTTCCTGCCCAGATAATCTGCACCGGATGCTCTTTGTTTTCCAATAATCTTCTGAAACGCTCTTTGTCTGCCAATAGAAGATCTGCTCTCTTGTAACCTGCAAAACGTCTTGCCCAAACAATGGTTAATACTTTGGTGTCGAAGATTTTCCCTGTTTGGTCTGCTACAATTCTGAAAGCTCTTTTCTTAAGATAAGCTTTTCTGATATCAAATTCAGTAGAGTCATTATCTTCTTTATGCTGATAAAGTGCCTTATCGCCCCAATATCCAAATTCCTGAGCATTAGTAATTGATTTGATTTCACAAATCCCTGGATATTTGTTCCACATCTCTCGGGAAACGACACCGTGCAACTGAGAAACGCCATTCGCAATTCTAGCCATTCTCAAAGCACAAAGCGAGTGGTTGAAACGGTCATCATTCACGCCTTCGATTCTCTTAACTTCGTCGATGGTTAGGCCGCAGAAGTAAGACATATCGTGGCAAAGGTGGATATCGTGCTTCTCGTTTCCTGCTTCTTCTGGTGTGTGGGTTGTGAAGACTAATTTTTCTTTCACTTTGGAAAGATCACCACCGTATTTTCTCAATAGATAGAACGCTGCTGGCAAACCGTGTGCTTCGTTCAAGTGGTAAACATCTCTTTCAAGATTGATTTCGTCTAGTAACTTAGCGCCACCTTTTCCAAGAAGTATGTACTGTGCTACTTTAGTAGACTCATTGGCGTCGTATAGTTTGTGTGTGATAGTTTTTGAAAGGTGATCGTTTTCTGGAACGTCTGTACTCAAGAAAAACATTGGGCAGGTTTTGAAGGTTTCTGGATTAAGGTACCACACTTTTACCCAAACCGGAGCATTGTGGATCTCAATCTGAAATTTAATCCCTGTATCTTCTAAAAAACTGTACATTTTTTTGGTCCAGATCGGGTTTAGGGTTTGGTCCATATTTCGGCTTTGGTCGTAGTAACCATATTTCCAAAGAATCCCGATCCCTACAAAATCTTGCTTTAGGTTGTAAGCACTTTTCATGTGAGAGCCAGCTAGAAATCCTAAACCGCCGCTATAGATCTTCAAAGCTTGATCTATCGCAAATTCCATAGAGAAATAAGCTGTTTTTTTGGTGTAATCTGGATTGATGCTATAAGGCATCTTGAAGTTTTTAAAATCCATTAGTTTAATTTTTAAGGTCTTGTCTATATGGCTGCAAATATAACAAATTGTTTTGGGATGGGATGTAGTTAGCAGGTTGTAAGGTTGCGAGATGTAAGTTGTAGGGCTCTTGGTTTGCGGATTTTGGTGGGAATGCTCTTAGATTGGTGTCTTGAATCTCGTACTTCGCATTTTGCAATATTTTTATACGGGATTATAGGGACTATCTACGGGGTATGTACGGATTATCTACGGAGTATGTGTGTTTGTGTTGCGGGTTGATGGCTGCAGGTGGGTAGGATGCGGTTTTTAATGGGGGTTCATAAACCTATAGCTTGCAATTTTGTATCTCATAATATTAATTTTAATTCATATAAGTATTTTGTAATCAATAATTTATTAAATTTAGAAAGGTTTAATTTCTAAGACAATCAACATGATTTACAACGAAGACCTTGAAAAGAATTTGAACATCTGTGTTGCTTCCAAAAACGGAAGGACTGATGATTTGGTTAAATGGTATGATGCTATCAGTAAGGCTAATCTTTGTGAACGCGAAGAATATCAAAAAAAAACAGAATTGCTGCTACTGAACAGTTTGTTTGCTCATTATCCAGATATTGAAATCGAAAACCTGACTGGGGAGAGCCCGGATTTTATCATCAATTATAAAGGAAAGCAGATTGGGATAGAAGTTTCGGAGGTGATTAATCATTTGGAGCTTAAAAAAAAGGAGAGTTATATTAATCATATCTTTCGCACCGTAGAAAAACTGTTGACAGAGTATAAAAGTCTTTACGGCATCTATCATCTTAATATAGACTATACACAGGACGATTTTTACCAGCAACCTGAGCAATTAATCAAAGAAATCTCGTCTGCGATTACCAACAACAAAAAAACCAAACTCGTAAAACATATCAGAAGAACGCCCCATCAGAGAGGCGTTCTTTTGTTTTTAGAATATCGCTTTTCTTTGTTTGATGAGCTGCATTCGGACAAAATATTGGAAGTCATTGAAAAGAAAAATACCAAATATCCTCTGTACAACAGCAAAGCGAAAGAATGCTGGCTGGTACTAGTCTCCAATATGCACAACATCGCTTCCCGATACAGCTACATCCACGCTAAAGAAGAACTGAAAAAAGTCAAAAGTCCGTTTACAAAAATCCTGCATCTTGAGAATCTTTACAGCCAGATGATGGTTATCAAATAAACCTTTCTGTTTTTGTTAAAAATCTGATTTATTTTCCGCCGTTCATCGCTTCCGGCAGGATGTTTTTTTTGCTTCAATAGTTCTATGCGATGTTTCAACAGAAGTATTTCGTCATCTTTACTGGTATCCGTAGGTGTCGTTTTGTTAAAATGTGTTGGGAGCATGATGGTGATATCTGCAAAGAAATTATGCTTCAGCTCCTGGCTCAGTTTCCATTACTTTTTTAAGACTTTTATATACTAAAAAGAGAATAGTTATTACAGTTTGGATAATAGAAGTTCGGTTTAGAGACTAATGGAATCAGTTTGATGAAAATTAGATACAAAAAAGTGAATAAATGATACCATTAGCAAACCAGATGGTTTTTTTTGAAGGATTATAATCACGAGGTCAACTGTGGTTTTTGTTTTTTACATGCTTTTAATATGTAAATTTGATGTTGAAAAATACTTCGTTAATACCTAACATGTAAAACTGATGAAAAGAATTTTTTGCAGCAACCTGTTAAGGCCCGATTCTGTGGCATCCAATTGATCAAACAGTGTAATATCTGTCTGGATGTTGCCTGTGATCATACAAGGTGGGATGATGCTGGCACCATTCATAGTCATCTCTGTAATCACATCTTCGACAAAATTGTTATCGAAGCCAATGCTCTACCGCGCGTTGTTTATATAATAAAAGCATAAAACTCTGGTAACTTAAGAAAAAAAATGATTAAGGAGAATTCAAGTACAATTCAATTACAACTAGTCTAATAGTAGATATTAATTTAGAATATTACAGAAGAGCTGGAAAACATACTTTCCGGCTCTTCTTTTTTCTTTAATGTTACAATAAAGTGTAATTATCCCAAACTTGTTTCCTAATCAAGATTTTTAAGATCGTTTATTATGCAGATTTTTCGATCATTAATAATATTTCAGGCTAAGCTTATCATTGTTTAATAAATTAAACTCTTTACAAACCAGAGTTATAAGATAAAATTGGATAAATAAGTTTA
>NZ_DAIQCG010000002.1:363732-664187 GCF_036780765.1 Epilithonimonas sp. | reverse complement strand
GCTTCAAACTTCATGCGGTTTGTGACAAAAACGGAATCTTCCATTCGTTTGATTTTACCCCTGCCAATGTACATGATGTAAATTATCTGAAGGATGTGAAAGAAAATTTAAAGAATTGTTTGTTGATAGGCGACAGAGGATACATCAGTGAAAATTTAAGAGTTGATTTATTCAATTATTCCAACATTGAGCTCTCTGTTCCAATGCGTAAAAATCAGTATGATTTTGTAGAATTTTCCAAGACAAAATCAAAAATCAGAAAAAGGATTGAAACCAATATATCGCAACTGTGCGGACAGTTCTCAATCAACATCAACCTTGCTAAAACCTTTCAAGGTTTGATAACAAGAATAACATCAAAAATAACTTCATTTACAATGATTCAATATCTAAATTTTTTCATATTCAAAAGAAGTTTGAACAAATTAAAAATTAATTTATGCTAAATGCACAACAGGTTATATTACTATTTTTTAAACTGTTTAGAATCCAATGAAGCCCGGTCAAAAACGATTTCTCTATTGTGAATATGGGATTCTCTGCAAGTAAAAACATCAAAGTTTTTTCCGCCCATATTCCATTATCTTTTACCACTGTGTGGAATCCTTCATACAAATATGCAATAATACATTTTGCAACGACTTTATTTTGACAAATATTTTTCTTTAAGAAATTAATCACCAAAAAGCTGTCCGAAATTCCGAACAGCTTTTATTTATTTTTAACCATCTTTTATTTTCGCTAATCACAAATGGTACTAACAATAATTAAATCAAAAGCTTATGTCTTCTCAATGATATTAAGATTAAAAAAATTTAACACAAATAATTGTTATTACAACTATTGTTTAATTAACTTTGTTCAATAATAATTTTTATATGAAAGCTGAAAAAATATTAACTGAACAAGATCGATACAATCTGCTTACCGGCAATGTACCTCTACTGTTCAATCGTTTTTTGGGTCAGCAATTCAAATTGAATAATATTAACCTGACCCGGGAGCAATGGTCGGTGCTAGTACCTTTATGGAAACAACAGGGATGTTCACAGCAGGCAATAGCAGATTTTACCCACAGGGATAAACCCAGCATAACTAGACTTATTGATCAATTGGAAAAAGAAGGTTACGTAGAAAGAAGGTCCCACCCTACTGACAGAAGGCAAAATCTAATATATTTAACAAATAAAGGAAAGGAGATAGAGGAAAAAGTGATGAATATTGTTAACAATGTAACCGAAATAGCAACCAGAGGACTTTCAGAAAATCAAATTATGGAGATAAAAAACTTCTTTCAGCATATTCAAAACAACATTCAAAACGAAATGGTATGAAAAAAATAAACTTAGCCATTACATTGATCCTATTCGGCACTATCATCAACGCACAGATTCTTGTAAGTAAGGATTTGGATTATGCTATCGGAAAGGCATTGCAAAAAAACACTGAAATAAGGAATCAAGATCTTGAATTACAAAAATTAGAATTAGAACGCAAAAGCATATTGGCCAAATATATACCGAAGGTAGAGGCTTCAGGTTTATACTCTTACATCAGCAGTGATGCAAAATTAGATCTAGCTACCCTGAATTTACCCATCACAGGATATCCTGTTTTTGGGGGATCTTCCGATTTCAGCACAAATGCGAATATCCTTTATGGAGGTATTACTGCAAAAGCGGTACTGTTCAGTGGCGGACAAATCCTAAATGGAGCCAAGGCTCTCAAAGAAAAAAATACAGGCACAGCGTTTATGATGGAAAATCAGAAAAATGAGGTCATAAAAGATATCATAGGGAGCTTTGACCGTCTCAAACTTCTGGAAACCGCCGAAACATTGATCGATAACAGCGAAAAGAGATTGAATAAGGAAAAAGAAAGAGTAGAAAAGGCGATATCCGAAGGGTTGGCAATTCCTTATGACCGGGATAAGATCAAACTTTCCACTCTGGAATTGGCTTCCAAACGTGCAGATGTTCAAAATAAAAGAAAACTTCTGATACTCAAGATAAAACAATCCACCAATCTTTCTGAAGAAGAAATTCTTAAAACCAATCATCAGTTGGAGCCCATCATTATTTTGGACAGCCTGAGCACAGCCGAACGAAATGAGGTAAAAGCACTGGAATCTTTCAAAAAAGCTTCCGAATATGCCCTTAAAAAAGAAAAAGGAAGCCTTCTTCCCACAGTTGGAGCTTTTGCGGGATATAGCTATGCATCATTATATAATGCCAATACAAAAGTGCCGATTGAACAATTAAATACGACCGCCAATTTGAAACTAAATGAATTGACACTACATCCTAACTGGATGTTGGGCGTAGCCGTGAAATGGGAACTCTTCAGCGGATTTGAACGTAAACATAAAATAGACGAAGCCAAAATAGGACTAGCCCAGGTTGAAAATAAACTGGCAGACACCAAAGAAAAAGTAGACCTTGAATTGGAAAAAAACAAGGTAGAATACAATACCACGTTACATAAGGTAGATATTGCGCTACAAAGGGAAAAAATAGCACAAAATAATAATGAAATAGCATCAAAGCAATACAGATTAGGGCTTATTAACGTCACTGAACGCCTTGGAGCGGAAAATGATATATACAAAGAATCCTTAAACAAAGTAGAAACCGTGATTGAACAGCGGAATGCTGCTATTGAAGTTTACCGTGCATCGGGAAAATTATCAAACTTTATTAAAATCCAAAACTAAGCAAAATGAAAAAAATTATTTACATACTAAGCATTGCAGGCATTTTAGCTTCTTGTGAGAATAAACCGAAAGTATCACAAACCATCCAGGGAAAGACCGAGCGGGAAGAGATTGCAGTAGTAGGCAAAATAGCAGGCAGGATAGATAAAATTCTGATCAGCGAGGGAGCTCTTGTTAAAAAGGGAGATACATTGGCGATATTGGAAATCCCGGAAGTAGACGCAAAAAAGTCACAGGCACAAGGTGCGGTAAAATCTGCTCAGGCACAGTACGATATGAGTGTACACGGTGCTACTGCCAATCAGTTGGCACAGCTCTATGCCAAGAAATCCGCTTTGGTAGAGCAATATGAGTTTGCAAAAAAATCCCTGGCAAGAATGAATGCAATGGTAAAGGATTCACTGGTTCCGCAACAGCAATATGATGAAGTATTCGCGAAGTATCAGGGAGCCAAATCACAAATGATAGCCGTAGATGCAGAAATTGCCGATGTTAAAAACGGGGTCCGCATAGAACAGCAAACAATGGCGTTGGGACAAAAAGACCGTGCGCAGGGAGCTTTGGAAGAAGTACAGGTTGCCGAGAAAGAAAGGTATATCATTGCACCACAGGATATGAAAATAGAATCGATCACATTGAAGCTGGGAGAACTGGCACTACCAGGATATACGCTTTTCAAAGGTTCTCTTAATAATTCCATTTATTTCCGTTTTACTATTCCTGAAAGCCAATTGGCAAATTATGCACAAGGAAAAGAAATCAATGTGCATATACCTTACAAGAATCGGGATATCAAAGGAAAAATCAGAAATATAAAACAAATAGGTGCCTATGCTAATATTGCTACAGCATATCCTGATTATGAAGTGCAGGACGCTTTGTATGAAATATTGATAGACCCTATTAACATCCAACAAGCAAACGATATCCTAAGCAAAACAACAGTAACGCTAAAACCTTAATAATGAAAACATTTCTCAATCTGATCAAACGGGAGTTCGGTTTGTTCTGGAGCAACAAGGTTCTCAGAATTTTGTTTATTGGGGCTCCTTTGATGTACGGTGTTTTGTTGGGATATGTTTACAGCAAAGGGAAAGTGACAGATTTACCAATCATAGTGGTAGATTATGACCAAAGCGCACTCAGCCGGAAAGCCATCGAAATGATGAATGACAACGAAGTTTTGTCTGTTGCAAGGCTGCAGTTTGACGAGACAAACCTCAATCGTTTGATGATTCAGAAAGATGCAACCTGCGTCGTTATTATCCCAAAAGATTTTGAGAAAGATGTGCTGACAAAACGATATCCTGAAGTCACTACCATAGTCAATACAGCAAATGTATTGACCGCAAATTATTCTTCATCAGCACTTCAGCTGGTCTTAGGAACCCTCAAAGCAGGAACACAAGTTGAAACCTTGCGCAAACAAGGAGTTCCGGAAAATTTGCTGATGAGTCAGTATGAGCCATTTAAAACCACGTTTATAAAAAAGAACAACAGAAGCACCAACTATATGTATTTTTTGTGGCCTGGTGTTTTGGCTACTGTGCTTCAGCAGGTATTGTTATTGGGGCTTGCTCTTTCTTTTGCTTCCGAGTTTGAAAACGGCACTTTCAAATATCTGGTACATAAAAGCCGTTCTGCATTTATGCTGATACTGGTTAAAATCGTGCCTTATCTCATAATGAGCTTCGGGATATGGCTGATGTACTGGGGTTTTACCAAGTGGTTCAGAATTCCTTTTTATGAAAACATTTTTCCGCTTACCCTAATAGCAGGTGTTTTTGTAATCTCGGTCTGCTTTATAGGAATTTTGGTAAGTATCCTTGTTCCGAACCAGCTGAAAGCTACGGAAATCCTTATGGTTATTGCCACACCCAGCTTTATCCTGTCAGGATTTACCTGGCCGCTCAGCCAAATGCCGACTTGGGTTCAGTACATTGCAAATATCATCCCGCTTACACATTTCCTGCCTGCCTTTAGAATACTTATAATAGAAAAAGGCGCTGTAGACCTCACCTATCCCTATGTTATAAAAATGATAATCATAGGAATAGTAAGCGCCATTGCCAGCTATAGTGTTTTATTTTACAAAGTCCGAAAGATTAAAAGAGAGGTGGTGTAGCGAGATAAATATAAGGCAAAAATTATATCGGCCTGCATAAATCCATTAAATAAGGAACAATGAAAGCTTACGAAAGCATTAAAGAAATATTATCTTTTTATCACGTACACTGTGATGAACCTTACTTTATATCGTCAGGAAAACTCATTTTTGAATTCCCAAAAAGACTCTTCCGAATGGATTTTTATGCATTCTGCATCTGTGTTTCTGGTAGTATAGATTTAGAAATTGATAATCAGCATTACAAGATATCCCAAAACGGATTCCTGATATCTGCTCCGTCAACAATTATAAAATTTGTAAATACCAGTAAAGATTTCCGTATGAAGGTTCTATTCTTTGAAAAGAATTTCCTGCTCAAGAACATTTCTAATCCATTTTTTATCGAGAATCTGTCTCTATTCAATAAAAATAGCTTTAACGTAGTAATTTCCAACGAATCAAGTAGTAAGCACTTAATCAATTTATTGGATTATCTTCAACAGCAGAGCACGAGGAATTGTCGTTTTACAAAAGATATTGTTCGTACTATTATTATTAATATTTTATTGGAAGTTGCAGTCCTAATTGATAAAGACAGAAAAGACAACGCATATCCTACTCCACAGGATAACAATAATATTTTTTTTAAATTCAATGAATTGGTGAAAGAAAATATTTTGCAGCATAAGGACGTACAATACTATGCGGACAAGCTATTCATTACCAACAAATATCTTATTCTGGTTGTAAAAAAAGCGACCGGCAAAACGCCACATCAGATTATTGATGAGGCCTTATTAAAAGAAGTATACGTTCTGCTCGGCTATCCAGAAAAAAACATTTCTCAGATTGCATTTGAAACGGGCTTTAATTCTACCTCTGCATTCGGCCGTTTCTTTAAAAAGCATGCGTCAATATCGCCCCAAAAGTACCGAAGACAACAGCATTTTTAAAAAAGAAATTCCGTATATGATTTTCGAATTTAGGGATACTAAGGAATTAAGGTATATCAATACCTTTATCATATAAAAATAACCTAAAAAAATATCATATGAGCAATTCGAACAAACATGCGTATTTCATCGGAGGCGGATTGGCAAGTCTTGCTGGTGCCGTATATCTGTTAGAAGACGGAGACTTTAAAGGCGAAAACATTCACATCATTGAAGCCCTGCCGATTTTGGGCGGTAGCAACGATGGTGCAGGAACAAAAGAAAAAGGGTTTATTTGTCGTGGCGGGCGTATGCTCAACGAAGAAACCTATGAAAACTTTTGGGAATTAACATCCCGTATCCCTTCTCTGGATGTCCCGAACATTTCCGTAAAAGATGAAATTATGGCATTTGACCACGCGAATCCAACAAAGGCAAAAGCTCGGTTGATTGACAAGAACGGAAACATTTTACCCGTAACGGATATGGGTTTCAACACTCAGGACCGGATGAAATTTGTGAAATTGTTTTTTGCCGATGAAAATGATTTAGACAACATTACCATTCGTGATTGGTTTGACGACCATTTTTTTACAACCAACTTCTGGTATATGTGGCAAACCACTTTCGCCTGGCAAGAATGGAGCAGTATTTTTGAATTTCAACGCTATATGAAACGTATGCTGTTGGAATTTTCAAGAATCGAAACACTCGAAGGGGTTACCAGAACACCATACAACCAATATGAATCCGTTATCTTACCGTTGAAGGCATTTCTGGACCAGAATAAAGTGGACTTTTCATTAAGAAAAACCGTTACCGATTTGGATTTTGCCGATGATGATGGCATTACCGTAACGGAAATAGAATGCATCAATGCAGAAGGAAATACAGAGAAAATAACCGTGAATGAAGGCGATTTGGTATTCTTTACCAACGGATGTATTACAGATAATTCTAATAACGGCGATTATAATACGCCTGCAAAATATTTACCGTCAAATCCGCCAAGTTTTGCATTATGGCGTAAAATTGCCAACAAGAAACCCGGCAAATTGGGTAACCCCGACCCGTTCTTTACCAAACCGGACGAAACAAAATGGTATTCTTTCACACCAACATTCAAAGGAAATAAATTTCTGAAACTTATTGAAGAATACACTGGCAACAAGCCGGGCAGCGGAGCTTTGATGACATTTAAAGATTCATCGTGGCGAATGTCAATTGTGGTGGCTGCACAACCGCATTTCAAAGCGCAAGGCGACGATACTACTATTCTTTGGGGCTACGGATTATATCCCGATGCAGTGGGAGATTATGTGAAAAAGCCGATGATTGATTGCACGGGTGAAGAAATTTTGACAGAGTTGATTCATCATTTGCATTTTGAAAAACACGAACAGGAAATAAAAGACAGCGTTATCAATGTTATTCCGTGTATGATGCCTTACATCGATGCGTTGTTTCAACCAAGAGCTAAAAAAGACCGCCCTGCAGTTGTTCCTGAAGGCAGCACCAACCTAGCAATGATTAGTCAGTTTGTAGAAATACCGGAAGATATGGTATTCACAGAAGAATATTCGGTTCGTGCAGCACGCATCGCGGTATATACCCTACTCGGTCTCGATAAAAAAGTAACTCCAGTAACGGAACACTGGAAAAAACCAGACGTGTTGGCAAAAGCTATTCATACCTCTTACAGAAATTAAAAATAAAAAAATTTTGTTAACGACAATATTAGATTGACAATTTAAATCAATACAAAAAATGAAAAAAATCACATTGGCCATTGCACTTTGTGCAACTACTTTCGTGGTAAAAGCGCAAATTACGATTGACCCTGAAATAGGTCTGAATTTTAATAAAATAAAGACTGAGGTAGGCGATAATTCTTCCGAATCTGATGACTCCAAAACAGGATTCCGCATCGGGGCAGGCTTTAACATCCCTTTGTCACAAGGTTTTTACGTAAAGCCCGGTTTATTTTATAGCAACAAGGGTTCAAAAACCACCACCAGCATCGGAGATTTCAAAACCAGCCTGGACTACCTTGAAGTCCCTGTTAATCTCGGATATCAGTATAAAATTGAAGGAGGAAAGTCCGGAGGAATTTTTGCAGAGGTAGGGCCTTACATCGGATTTGGAGTAAGCGGCAAATATAAAGGAGAGAATATCCCAGTAATCGGTTCTCAGGAAACCGACATCAACTTTGGTAGTGGCAGCGATGAAACAAAAGGATTCGATTGGGGATTTAATTTCGGTGCCGGATATGAAACACCTTGGGGAATCTATCTGAAAGGACAATATGGCCTGGGATTAGGTAATCTTTCCAATATAGACAACGTAACATCTTATAACCGCGGGTGGAATCTTTCATTAGGATATCGAATCTCTCTTTAATCTATAAAAGATTGTCTATAATAACCAATTTATCTAACTTTATTCTGCTCTTGCTTTTGTCAAGGGCAGAATATTTATTTTTGTACAAAACCAACCGACTCTATGGCAAAACAAGCATCAGGATATATAAACAGGAAGAAAATTGCCAACTCAGGTACGCACAATCTTTTTTATGAATTATTCGAACCAATAAATGAACCTCCAAAGGCTACTGTCCTTATACTACACGGGATGCAGGAGCATAGCGGTCGTTATAAAGATTTTGCGGAATATCTGGCGAACAACGGTTTTGCAGTTCTATTATATGACCATCTCGGACACGGAAAAACGGCGGAAAACCTGGAACAACTTGGTTATTTTCAAAAAGAAAATCCCAAGCAGCAACTGATAGACGATGCCGCAACGATGGCAGCATATTTAGAAAACAACTATCCTAACATTTCTCATTTTTTACTGGGGCATTCTATGGGGTCTTTCATTGCAAGATGCTTACTTCAGAATCAGGAAGCTGATTTTAAAGGCGCTGTCATCGTGGGAACGGGAGGAAAAATCAACGGAATCGGTTTGGCTAAATTTTTTCTGTCAATCAACAATATTATTGCTCCAAAACACCGGAGCAAATTCATCAACCAAACTTTTTCAAAAATTAATAATCAACATTTTAAAGGCGAGAAAGATGGCGACCTTACCAGTTGGCTGAGCCTCAGCAAATCCAACCGGGAATCATTTTGCAGGGACAGCCTATGCGGAGTACCTTTTACCAATAATGGTTTTTACGCATTAGTTTCTCTAAACCAACAGGCAACGGAAAGAAAATGGGCAGAAAAATCACCAAAAGAATTTCCCTTTCTTTTTGTTAGCGGAGCTGATGATCCGATAGGAAACTTCGGAAAAAGTGTCGAAAAAACGGTAAAACAAATGCAAAAAGATGGTTTTACAGATGTTAAAACTAAAATTTATCCTAATATGCGACACGAAATACTTAATGAAGATATTAAAGAATCTGTCTATGAAAGCATAAAGGATTGGCTCTATGAAAAAATATCATAAACAAAAAAGTATTTTAATTAAAAATAACTGATTAATAATTAAAATACTTAGTTTTTAATGGAAATTTAGCATTTATCAAGCTTTTAAAAAATCCTTGCTTTGCCATTCCGGATCAGGATATTTGTAAAAACCTTCGCCGGATTGCTGACCAAGTTTTCCTTTGTCGATAAGTTCGGTTTTTAGCTTTTCTGCTATTTTCTGTGTAAGTTCTCCCGGGATTTCTTTTAAGATGTTGTAATTGGTGTTCATCCCATTCAAATCTAAAATAGCCATTGGTCCAAAAGGGGCACCTGTTGCTATTCTCCAGGTTTTATCAATGGTTGCAGGATCGGCAACGTCATTCGACCACAGTGCAAGGCCAGCCACCAAAAGCGGAATCAACAAAGAATCGAGAACGTAGCCCGATTTTTCCTTCTTCAGTTCCACGGGCAGCATAGAAATGGATTTTGCAAACTCTACAATCTCGTTATAAACCATTGGGTCGGTTTGATCAGAACCCATTATTTCTGCCGTATTACGAACCATTATATGATTGGCAAAATGTAAATGGATGAATTTTTCTGGACGATCGGTGAATGTGCTTAATCTGCTCGGCAAAAGTGTGGATGAGTTGCTCGCAAAAATGGTTTTTTCAGGCGCTTGCGTGGAAGCTTTTTCCCAGAAATCTTTTTTGATATCGATGCTTTCCGGTACGGCTTCTATCAATAAATCAGCATCTTGTAAAGAAGACATCAGATCTGTCGAATAAGTGAGATTATTTTTGGTATTTTCGATTTTTTCTTCATCAGCTTTCAGGTAGTTTTTATATTCTTCAGCCAAGACATCAAAACGGTTTTTTGCCTTACTTAAAGCTTCATCATTAACATCATAAACCGTGACTTCATAGCCAAAATAAGCGCACTGCACGGCAATCTGAAAACCGAGAACACCACTTCCAGCCACCACAACATTTTTGATTCTGATTTTAGATAAATCGGCTTCCGGCACTTTCAAAAAATCTGAGCTTTGCCACGAAGGATTTGGATATTTGTAAAAGCCTTCGCCAGTAGAAATTCCCAGTTTATTTTGGTCAATGAAGGTTGATTTAAGTTTATCCAGCACAGTCTTATCATCTGTTTTGCCCTTTTCTACTTGCAGTTTGTAAATGTTGTATGGTGTCGTCAATCCGATAATATCATACAAAGCCATTGGTCCGTAAGGCGAACCTGTTCCCAGCATCCAGGTTTTGTCTATGGTTTCTGGCGTAGCGTAATCGCCAATCCAAAGCTGCATTCCGGCATTCAGAAATGGATTTAATAAAGAATTGAGCACATAACCAGGAACTTCTTTTTTTACCAAAACAGGCACCATCCCTATCGCCTTGGAAAAATCGACTATTTCCTCAGTTATTTTTTCGTCGGTTCCGGGATGGGGCATAATTTCCGCCGTATTTCGCAACCATATTTGATTGGCAAAATGTAGGTTAAGGTATTGAGCAGGTCTTCCTGTCACCTCTGCAAACTGACTTGGCAACAAGGTGGATGAATTACTTACAAAAATGGTTTTCTCCGGTGCAATTGCGGAGAGTTGTTTATAAAATTCCGTTTTTATTTTAATATTTTCTGGCACTGCTTCTATCAAAAGATCGGCATCTTTCACAGCAAATGCCAAATCGGATGAATAGTGCAGTCTTTCCCTAGCTTTTGCAATTTGTTCTTCGGTGGCGCCAAGATCCTTTTTATGACTTTCGGCCAAGCCCTCGAACTTTGCTTTCGCCTTTTCCAGCACCTCATCGCTGATATCGTAAACAGTGGTTTCAAATCCGTGAATTGCAGTTTGAAAAGCAATTTGGAATCCTAAAACACCACTTCCAGCTACCGTTACATTTTTTATTTTGCTCATAATTTTGGTTGATTTTTGGTAATAAACTTTACGGAACTAGGACTCAGAATCTTCATTTTCAATTATAATTGATAAAACTCCGGACTGAATGCTTCCTCCAAATTCTTTGGTTCTTTACGTTTTTTCTGATTTAGCTCGTGTCTTGAGGTTGAAGATGTTACATACGCTGACTGTCGTGAACGCTGTAAATTTCCAATCGGTGAATTTTCTTCGATGGTTCTGAACGGTGTAAACGACATATTTTCCATAATTTCGAAATTACCGTCCTCAGGAACTGTTTGTTTCGGTATTTTGATTCTTGCTACCGTTCGGAATGGTGATAATTCCTGCGACCATTCTTTTGTGAGGTCGTTGACAGGCATTTCTTTCAGGTCTTTGCAAAGTTGTATTTGCAGCTCAAACGTAAGGTCATTTTGGGCTATTTCTTTGATAATTCCTTTCCTGTAAGGCCATTCTGCGCTGTCAAGATCAATATCTTTTTCCCTGATGGCGTTCTTGGTCTGCTCAGTTGGGATCACTCTTACTTTGGCGATATAATCACCGTGGCGAACTGCTCCCATACTGTAAAATTCATAAAGAAAACTGTTGATGGAAGGGATTTTTTCAAAAGTTTTAAGAGCGCCCAATTCCTTCAAAGCCTCAAAATTTGGAAATGCTTTCTTATTTTCGGTGACCCAAAGTGTGGCAAATTCCAATTTTCCCAACGCTCCCTTTTCAAAGAAATCATTTAGCTTTAAAAACAGCTTTGAAATGAAAACATAATGTTCTGCCGAGTTGCAGAAAAACACCGGATTATTAATCAGGTTAAAATCAACATTGGGAGAATCTTCCTCTCCCGGAGATAATTTTTTGCCATCTATCCCAAAAATCTTTAAAGCAAATCCTTGTGCATTACCGCTTAGTTTATCGGGCAAAACTCTGGACGAACCATTGGAAAAGCGAACTGCTGCCTGGTGTTTTCCGGGTTTCGAATAAATGCCCTGCGCCAGTTCTTCGGGCAGATTATCCAAAATTTCAACCTCTGCTTTCAGCACTGCATAGCCATTGGCGTGCGCATCTCTGGTATGATGGGTCGCCCTGCTTAGGTTTGGCGTATTTTTGATGTATTCGCGGATATCGTTATTAATGGTGGTAATATACTCATCGAAATTTTCTGGAATTTCTTCCACTTCGTAACTGTACTTGATGTAATCTTCCATAGTGCTTTTTTTATTTTAATTCGCTAATCCATTTTAAAGCAGAAATGCTTGGAATAAAACAATATTCGCCTCCTTTCACAATGTTGTAGGTCTGCAAACCACGGTATCTTTTGATGAGGGGTTCTCCCGGTGCAGAAAACAGTGCGTCTTCGTCCTGTACACCGATCATAGGATCTTTTTCTGTTCCCAGATTTTGGGAATTACCATCGTTTGCCCATTGTTTTTGAAGAAATTCCAGTGTTCCCATTGCATCGGCACTAATGCCAATAAAGTACTGTCCACGTTCCTTACCGTCATTTTTAGTTACCTCCGGCGGAACGATGTCGCCAAAAGTTACACTTTTTCTGATGATCCTGTGCAAACGTTCATCCTCCAAAACAAAAGATTTGGAATCTCTTGGGTTCATCCTGCGGATATGCGAACTGAACGGACACTTTTTACCGTACTCATCATTCTTGAAAGAAAAATCATTGTTCTTTTGCATATCATCTCCTAGCGCTTTATCATCCTTTTCGGGAGCTAAAACCAAAGGTGCACCACTTCGCCAGCGACCTACCATTTTGGCAGCCAAGAGTTCTCCCTCTTCCGGCGAAGAAGAATTTTCCTTAATGAATTGATTAAATTCTGCTACCTGACTTTGGTACTTTCTGAAAACCATAAAAGAACCGTTCTTACCTAAAACTTCAGGTTGTGGAAATGGCTTTATGATGCCTGCTTCTCCAGGATAGCCCATTATAAATTCGCCTGCTTTAAGTGGACGATCAAACCCGGGAGGAACTTCTATCCCACTTCCTTCAATCTCCGGATTGCTGATGCCATCCCTGAATCCGAATACATTTTTAACCTCTTCAGATACGGCGAAATCGTGGCTCATTATTACTTCTACGCCGCTGTCATTTGTCAATTTAGAACGAAATTCCTCCAGCTGGCTTTTCCACGCCTCTTCATTGTTGGCGATAATTGCCGCTGCGATGTGAATATGTGATCTTTTAAAAACCTTTTCCCAGTTTTTAGGGTCATTGACTCCAATGTCGTAAAGAAACCGGGAACGTTCTGCCATTCCCTCCTTGAAGGATTCGGGAAAAGTATCGAGTGACTCTTGAGGGACACCGATTTTTTCCAGACCTTTATAAGTGAATGTCAAAGTAACCGATGCGCCTTCATTCTTATGCCAGTCTTCCGCAGAACTCACAATCGGCAAGAGTTTTTGGAGCATTTGTCTGGCTGCCACAGCATCTTTGATTTCAATGATAGCCACTGTTCCGAAATATGGTATAGGTCGGCTTCTGAGAATTAAGGCCTGTATTTCATTCAGCTCAATTTCTACTTTATTGGGATTAAAAATCCGCTTTAAAAATTCCAATGCCATAGGTTAGATTTTATTTGCTTCGTCAATTGCCTTATTCAGTCCTTTAATGATTTTATCATTTCTCCTTATATCATTCACCGTAAGATGTGGAACACCTACATACCAACCTGTCGCGGTAATCTGATGGTCTAGAATGAACTGTTTTACACTCGGGTTTTTTATGCCTGGCCAGCCTTCTACATTCCCAAAAATGATGTCCATCAGCTGTGGAATTTTTGTGGCGAAATCATCAATATAAGCATCCCAATCGCCATCGTAAGCCGTGCAGAAAAGAATCTTGGTATCGTTATCAAACAAAACTATACGAAGGTCATGCAGGGTTCCTACTTTGGTTGCGCCTTTCAGATCCCCACCTGCAATTTCCATTATGGTTCTGAGATTTTCTGCACCTCCGGGTTTTAGGTCTGCCATCGCAGTTAACTCAGATACACGGCCGGATCTTAACCCTTTTTTTCCGGCAGATGTAGTGGAATGGTCATAACCATCATCGATACCTTCACTGAAATTCGCCTTTGCTAACTCGGCAGCCAATTTTACTTTGTCTATGAAACTCATAATTCAGATTTTTGATTAATACTAATTCACATTATTTTTCAAGATAAAACAATAATCTTAAAGAGTTTATTACAAATGTAAAGCCACAAACAGCCATAAAATATACCGAAATTCGCATATTGTACACCAGATTTCTCCTAACAACAAATGAGGACTGAAAATTTATTCATTATAACCACTCCATAAAATCACCCTCTAAGTTGATACAGCATATTATCAAATTTGGATTGTAATAATATTCAATATTTACAGCCAAAACCTCGGAAATTCTGTAGGTGCATTGAAGTATATAGTTGCCAAAATTTTATTTTATAAATGAATCAATAAATCTTTCTAAAATATCTTTTACAATATCGAAGACATTAATTTTGAGAAGAAGATTTCTTAAAAGATTTAAAATTAATACTGAATTTAGAACCTTGTGAAGGAACAGATTTTAAAGATATTTTACCTTGGTGAACTTCAATAATTCGGAAAACTATGGATAATCCAATGCCATTTCCTTTTTGATAATTTTTATTATCCCCTCTGTAAAACAAATCGAAGACTTTTGACTGATCTTGTACAGAGATTCCTATGCCCTGATCTATAAAATTGATATTTAAATTGCCATCTTGCTCTTCAATTTCTACCAAGCAATATTGATTTGAAGAATATTTGCAGGCATTTTCCATTAGATTTAGAAATGCAATCTGCAACAAATAGGGATTTCCCCAAAAATCATAACTGCTTTCTTCTTGATTAGCCAATCCATCGATGTAATTAATCCCTACTCTATAATCTGGATTTTTCTGCAACAAAGCAATTTTAGCATCAGCTAATACTTCATCCAGTCGAAGATTTACAAAACTTATCTGCGATACATCATAACTGGCTCTCGCAAAATCTAACAAAGCAGATGACAACTCCGAAGCCTGTTGTGCATCCTGCAAAGCATTATCAACTGATCTTTTATAATCTTCTAAAGTGGTATTTAATTCTTTAGCCAACTCCAGCTCAGTTATAAGTGTAGCCAGCGGTGTCCGAAATTCGTGGGAAATAGTTGTTACAAATTGTTTATGGTTGTTAAACGATTTTTCCAAACGATTGAAAGTCGAATTAAATGTTTCCGTCAATTCATAGATTTCATCTTTAGCTTTCGGAACGACCAATCTTTTATTGAGATTATGCTCAGAAATATCTCTGATCTGAAGAATGATATCTTTCAAAGGTTTCAAAGTATAGTATGAAAACAGAAAACCAATGATGAAAATAACGGCAATAGAAATGAAATAGATGATAATAATATCTTTTTTGAATTCCTTTATATGCGCAATTCCCGTCAGATCTACTGCACTGCCGATGATGTAAAACTCATGATTATCAAACCGATATTTGAACGCCATATATTGGCGCTCCTTTCTGTGCCAGGTGATCTGGTTTTTTTTTGATTTTATTAGTTGATTTAAATAATGTTGATTTTTTGAAGACGGATCGATATCCGTAAAAATTAATTCTTTTTTGCTGTTGTAAACACTGATGTCAGCTTCATTCAGCATTTTTTTGTTGCGTTCGTGAAGCTCTCTAATCTTTGAATTGTCAATCTTTGCATCGAAGATAAATTCTGATCTCCAAATAATCTTGTAACCTAGTCGGTCATTGAACTCATCTTCCCTATTCTTCTCCGAAACAAAATAGAGCACATATGCAAAAACGAAGAGTATTCCGGCAGTCAGTAAAGCGTAAATGAGTGCTGTTCTTGTAGCAATTTTCATTTTAATTGATTGGTGAAAATAAAACCCATTCCCGGTTTTGTATGAATTAGTTTTTCATCAAAATCTTTATCGATTTTCTTTCTGAGATAAGCAATATAAACATCTATGTAATTGGTTCCTGTATCAAAATGATTTCCCCACACATTTTCACCAATTTCATCGCGGGTCAATAGTCGTTCCGCATTACTCATTAAAAAAACCAACAGCTTAAATTCCTTGGGTGTAAGATTGATCTCCTTTTGGTTTCTGAAAACACGATTGGTATTTTTATCAACTTTTAAATTTTGATATTCGACAGAATTAGAGGTTTCATTTTTAGACTGTGAAGATGATTTTCTTAAAAGAATGGCTTTTATTCTAGCATAAAGTTCTCTTATTTCGAAGGGCTTGACCATATAATCATCTGCGCCGGCATCAAAACCATCTATTTTTTCATCAATTGTCCCCAATGCGGTTAGCATAATGATTGGAAGCTCTGGATTTTTCTCTTTAATTAACTTACTTAATTCAATTCCACTCATTTTTGGAAGCATAATATCTGTAATTATGAGCTCAAACTCAATTTTTTCTACCATTATTAAGGCATCTTCTGCATCCTCCGAAATGTAAATCTGATAACCCTGACTTTCCAAACCTCTTTTCAAAAGAGCGGAAACACGGGCATTATCTTCAATAATTAAAACCTTCATATGAATATTGTTATAGGACAACATCTAAATTCATCGCATCAATTTACAGATGATCAATCATCCTTTAAATTCTGTACAAAGGTATCTCATATTTTTATTCTTAATGGTTTTCTAAAGATTTTCTAATGGTTTTCTAACGATGATCCGAGATTTCCGAAAGTAATTTTGTCCCGTTGAAATCAACAAAAGAGGACAATTAATATTATGAATAAAAAATCTTTTAAAGCCGGCTTGGCAATTCTTACCATAATGGGAATATCTGCCAAAATGGAGGCTCAGAAAAAAAATGACTTTAATAATCCCGGACTCACCCATTATCTGAATGATGAACATACGCGCTACGTTTCCTTCAGTGGCTATGCAGAATTATGGGCAAGATACACACAATTAAATCCTGGAAGTCTCATCAATGACCAAGCAAAATCCGAAGTTTCAGATTTGTCTCTTAGAAGAGTAAGAGTAAAAATGACCTATAAACCAACAGAAAAGCTAATGTTCGTTTTACAGGCTGGAACCACCAACGTCAATATGAATGCCAAAGCAAGTAATTATATCGACCTTTTGGATGCTTATGCAGAATATGCTTTTAATGATAAAATAGCCGTTGGAGCTGGACGTTCCACTTGGAGAGGATTATCAAGATTCACCACGGGACCTTTGAATACTTTGTTATACGATTTGCCAGCTTACGCTACTTCCAACGCTGGAGCGACAGACTATACCGTTAGAGAATTAAGCGTTTACGCTAAAGGTCAGTTGGGTCGATTCGATTACCGATTGGTGGTTGCAGATCCTTACACAATGGCGACTGCCGAACCAAAAGTCAATGTGGCTACTTTCAGTAAAAACTCTCCCGGTAAAGATTTTTCAGGTTATTTTCGATATGCCTTTTTGGATAAAGAAAATATCACAACACCTTTCAATTCCGGAACTTATGGTGGCAAAAAGAATGTTTTGAGTTTAGGAGCAGGTTTCGATTACATCCATAATGCTACTTGGCATAAAGACTTGGACAATAATGTTCAGAATGACGATATGCAGAATTATGCGGTCGATCTTTTCTATGATGCACCCATCAACAAAGACAAAGGAACCTCCATAAGTGCCTATGGAATGGCAATGTATAATGATTACGGGCCTAATTACGTTCGTTATGTGGGAACCAATAATCCTGCAACTTCCGTGAATGCTTCACAAGCAAGTCTTAATGGTGCTGGAAACGCAATGCCTGTAATTGGAACGGGTAATACCTATTATGTACAAGTCGGCGGGACACTTCCTTACTTTAATAAAGACAAGAAGAACCTGCAACTTCAACCGGCTGTAGGAATGCAATTATCCAACTTGAAAGGTCTTCAGGATAATGCAATTGTTTACGATGCAGGAATCTCATTACTAATGAACGGCATGTCTTCTCGTCTCACATTCGATGCTCAAAACAGACCAATCTTTACTGGAGATGCTTTAAACAAAGGCGTTGTTTCTGACAGACAATGGCAATTTGTCCTTAAATACAGAATCGATTTTAATTAAAAATAAATAAATGGAAAGAAGAAAATTCTTGTTCCGATCGCTACAAGCTTCAGCCCCAATGCTGATATCGGGGAGTATGTTTGCATCAGTTTTACCAAAATTAAATCCTATAAAACCTAAAAAAGTGTACGCACATAATCTATTCTTTTGGCTGAGAAAAGACCTTTCTGAAACAGAAGTGAAAGATTTTGAAAACTTCTTCGAAGGTCTTAAAAAATTACCTTACCAGAAAAATCTACGGTATGGGAAACCTGCAGGTTCAAGCCCGCGAACAGTTTTAGACAGCAGCTATACTTATAATGGTTCTATGGAATTTGAAAGTCTGGAAGAGCTTGAAGCTTATGGAAAGCTTCCGGAACACCTTGCCTTAGTTCAAAAATACAAACCAATGTTTGAGAAAATGCTGGTTTATGATACAATCTATAATTAATCTTAAAATAATATCAATTTTACAATGAAAAACATCGTTAAAGGCCTTAGCTTTGTCCTAGCCTTAAGCTCATTTGGAATAATGAATGCACAAAACAAACAGAATAAAAACCTGAGTATCAAAGTCAATAAGGAGGAATCAAAAGATTATATTCCTGCCGTAAGACTGATTAATAATCCCGATGGTTCTTGTACATTCGAGAAGGGAAAAATTCCCACTTTAAAACATCTCAATACCACGACATTTTGGATGAGCAACAAAACAGAAGACTGGGAAAAAAATGCGCATCCAGCGCCAAGAAGACAATACGTTATTACGCTGAAAGGAAATATTAGATTTAAAGTAACTGATGGCTCTACTTTCATTATCAAACCAGGAACCGTGCTTTTGGCGGAAGATCTCAAAGGTAAAGGTCACAGTTGGGATATGGTAAAAAGTAAATCCTGGGAAAGACTATATATTCCGATTGATGAAAATGCGGATGATAATTTTATCAAGAATGACTAATCTAAATTTTGAAATAAACCTCTTTAATTGAAGAGGTTTTTCTATTTAATAATCTCAAAGAATTGAGTTAACAATATACTAAATGTGAAAAATTTTATCTTTATGAATCCTCTTAACTCCATACAAATTAAATACAGGTCTTAAAATTTTTATAAAAACCAAAAAGACAAGCAAAGTAAATTGAAGTTAAACGATTCCAACTTCATTGGTTCAAATATTTAAAATCATTTTGCAAAAAAATCACAACTATAAAAAATGAAATTCTAAATTCAGAATTGTCAGAGACTTTTTAATTTGGCTCAAACGAATTAAATCATCGACAGTAATGAACATGTTTAGAAACAGCATTACTATGAGATATGACGAAAGAAATCACTAGCATTTTTTTTACACTACAATCCTTTTTTTGATGTTATTTTTGAAGTTAATTTAAGGTGTTTTTTTTGATAATAATTTAACCAATTGATTTTCTCATTTGTGAAGGCCGCATACCTGTTAATTCTAAAAAAGCATTACTAAAAGCTGAGATAGATTCATAACCACAAGCGTTGGCAATTTCTTCTACCGAATGGTCTTTTCTTTTCTGAAGATAATCAATCGCCTGAATGATTCTGTAAGTTTTTAAATAATGAGAGAAAGAAATATTCATCTCTTTTTTGAATAACCGGCAGAATGTTCTTTCACTCACATTAAACCGGTCACAAAGTTCTTCCAGCCGAATAGCTTTATTGAATTTTTGTTGAATATAACTGATTATATCTTCCATTCTAGGATTTTCCGTAGTCGGGAGTTGTAACTTGATAGGATTTTCCGCTGATAGTTGCAGCAAATCGTGTAAAGTGGATAACGCATTGGCGTGAGGTTCTGAAAAATTGACAAACTGATGTTTCCATCTTTCTGAAAACTTAATTAATTCGGTAACTAACTTACTCGCAGGATAGATTTTAAGATTTCTGTAAAATTCCTTGTCCGAACTTTTGAAGTAGTAAGAATGTAGTTGTGTGGCGTGATGAGAAACTTTCAAGTGATGTTTTGTGTTAGCAGGAATCCACAAAAAGTGCATCGCAGGAACTACAAAATATTCGTTTTCTATTTCAACGTAAGCAATTCCGCCTTCAACATAGCTTAGCTGATCTCGAACGTGGGAATGCATCTCATAATTTCTTTCGAACTTTTCGTGAACAACATAAACATCTTTTTGCGAAGCATCTATTTCATCCAGAATATCCAATAATTTCATTAGTCAAAGCTAAATTTATAAAATGGCAATATAAAACAAAAATTCGTCCATTTTATATAAATAGACAAATTAATTGTCGTCATAAATTTGCACATTAAAAACCAGACTATAATGATTTCACGGAAAAATTGGTTTGTAGCCACTCTTTTATTCTTCACCTTCTCACTTAAATTGGCGGGTCAAAAACTATCCATTAACTTAAATGAACTTTTAATTTTGGTGGAATCACACAGCAAAGAAATTGCTTTGGAAGAGCTCAAAACGAAAATTGCTGAATCAGAAATAAAGCTGGCAAAAAGTAATCAGTTACCATCTATAATCGTTTCTGCGTCAGTTGACAAAGCTTCCAATATGCCTGTTTATGACAATGGCATTTTTAATAAACCTTCGCAGCACGATGTTATTCACACGCTTTATAATTCCGGAGCCAGCTTTTATCTTAATATTTTTGATGGTTTTAAAACAAAAAATGAAATTAAGCTTGCTGATATTCTTTTGGAAACAACGGTTTTGAACAGACAAAAACTGATAAGTGCTATCAAACTGAAAGCAGTCTATTTTTTCATTGACCTTCACCTTCAGAAACAATGGAAAGCCACGATGATGGAAGACATTCAAGAAAAAGAACACGAACTATCTGAAATAAAAAACCTCTACAAAGCCGGAACTATATTAGAAAGCGATGTTCTACGTGCTGGGCTGGAACTCAGCAAGAGGAAAATGACTCTCAAAGAAATCGATAACACCATTATTGTGTTGCAACAACAACTGAATGTTCTGATGGGAAATGATGATACAACAATTATCGATCCTGAAGTTTCTTATGAAGATAATCTATTACCTCCGATCACTTTGGAAAACTCAATCCATATTGCTTTGAATGAAAATTTTGATGAAAAAATTTCTGATCATCACATGGAGGTTTCGCAAAAAAAATTGGAACTCAGCAAGGGCGATTATTATCCAAAAATTGGTTTGACTGCATCTTTCCAGTTTGCAAATCCTCAGATTTTCCTATATCCGTACAATGCCAGTTGGTACAATCTGGGACTGGTGGGAATAAAAGCCACTTACGACATTAGTGGAATTTATCATAACAAACATAAGGTTGAAGAGGCTAAAATAAAACTTGAGGAATCAAACCTCCATCATCAATTTGTAAGCGACGAAGTCCGAACTAAGATTTACAAAGCCTACTATCAATATGACGAAGCATTAGACAATGAAAAAATATTGGAGCAAAATGAAAAATATGCAGATGAAAATGTACGAATTCTAAAAAATGCTTATTTCAACCAAACTGCTTTAATAACAGATCTTCTGGATGCCAATCTTCTTCAAATCAAAGCCAGATTTGAACTTGAGCAGGCAAAAATGAATATCTTAAAAACTTACTATTCTTTACAATTTGAAACTTCAACCCTATAATTAATGAAAATTTCTCACCGCAAAAAACTTGTTAAATTCACTTCTGTAACAGCGTGGATATTTGTTCTTTTTATCACAGTAAAAGCAATGATTTCTTTTGTTAAATATCTTAACAACGAAACAACTAATGATGCACAAATTGTAGAATACATCAATCCAGTGATTGCAAGAGTGGGTGGATACGTAAGAGAAGTGAACTTCAATGATTTTGATAATGTAAAACCTGGCGACACTTTATTTATCATCGACAGTCAAGAATATAGATTGGATGTACGCCAAGTTGGTGCTGAACTTCAAAAACAGAATGCCAATACTCAGGTTTTGGATCAGCAGAAAGAGACATTGGAAGCAGAAGCAAAGGAAGCTTATCAATCCATTGAAACTGCTAAAGTAAAAGTTTGGAAAGAAAATCTGGAATATGAAAGGTACAAAATGCTGTATCAGGAAAAGTCTGCAACCGCACAGAAACTGGAACAGATGGAAGCCAATTTGAAAATATCTAAAAGTGAACTAGCACAGGCTCAAAAACATTATCAGGTTGCGAATGAAAAAGTGAAAGACCTGAATAATGAGAAATCAGTTATTGGGGCAGAAAAAAGCCGTCTGCATGAAGTAAAACAGAGAAGAAATCTTGACGTTGGCTATACTGTGATTACAGCGCCCTACAAAGGCCGATTGGGAAAAAGAAAGATAGAAAAAGGACAGATGATTGACGTAGGTGACCATCTTTGCTATATCGTGAATGATGAAACGCCTAAATGGATTATGGCAAATTTCAAGGAGACACAGATTGCTCAATTTTCGATTGGCGATATTGTTTCCGTGAAAGCTGATGCTTATCCCGAACATCAATTTAAAGGAAAAATCATTGCAATATCTCCGGCAACAGGTTCCAGTTTTTCTCTGCTTCCACCGGATAATGCGACAGGAAATTTCGTGAAAATAGTACAGAGAATTCCGGTAAAGATTGAGATTTTAGGTTTAAATACTGAATGGCGTTCCAAATTAATGTCCGGAATGAATGTGAGTGTTACCGTACCGCATCATAATTAAAATTATGGAAATATTTAAAAAATGGGTTCCGAACTGGTTGGCAAAAATAATTTTATTTGCATTGCTGGTTCCCAATATGGTAATGTTTTTTCTGCCTTTGGCAAACGAAGAAGTTTCTGCTGGATATTATGGCATTGAACCCAATGATATGCAGTTTATGGTTTCGCTTTACTATGCTGGGTTTGCGTCTTTTTATTGTCTTGAAAGAAGATTCTACAGTTATTTTACTTCAAAACAATATTTCATTCAGTTTCAGTTATTACAGTTGTTATGTTGCTATCTTTTATTTTCTTCGGATATTCTGACGATCATTTTTTCCGTAAGATTTATTCAGGGAATGTTATTTGCGAGTGCTGTAAATCTGTATATGTCGATGGCATTAGGATTTATGAAATCATTTCGAGCCAAAGAAATAACCTACAGTTTATTTTTTGGAATGTTGCTTTGTGCCAGCTCATTCAACAATCTTATCACAGCAGATTTGATCGATATGCACAATTTTGATATCGTATATAAACTGTCGATACTGATGTTTGCGGTGAGTCTATTAGCCGTTCTTGTCTGCATCTCTTCTGCAAAAACCTTTCACCGCCATACTTTAATTCATCTCGATTTAAGCAGTTTTATATTACTTGCGACTATTCTAATTGGAATTGGATACCTAAGCGTTTACGGGCAGCAATATTACTGGTTTACAGATATAGGAATTATAAAGATTTGTTTGATGATAGTGGTGGCTATTCTTCTGTTTATCATCCGTCAATCAACTTTAAAAAGACCCTACATCGATTTTTCAATATTGAAGACAAAGAATTATATCTGGGGTGCGCTGCTTTTATTTTTTATGTATATCGAAAGGTTTTCATTCACATACATCGGGAGCTTTTACAAAAATATTTTTCATATGGATCCGCAACATATTTCTTATATGTACTGCTTTAATTTGATTGGAATCGTCTGTGGAGTCTCATTAGCGGCTTGGCATCAGATTAAAAAATCAAATATAATCTGGCTTTGGATGTGCGGATTTACGTGTTTGCTGATTTACCATATTCTGATGACACAAATGCTTGAAAATATGGGAAATGAGACATATTACAGTCTTCCCCTTTTCGCTCACGGTTTGGGAATCGGTTTGATTATGGTACCCACGATTTTGTTTATAATTAGTGTGGTTCCCTATTATCTGATTCCTTCTGCCGCCGCTTTTGGATTATTAGTAAGATTTTTGGGTTATACTTGCAGTACAATTTTAACTAAATTTTTCACAGTTTACAATTACAATCAACATTATGCAAATTGGTTAGACTACATCAGTAATAACAATCATTTTTATCAGGACAAAAAATTGCAAATAAGTTTGTACTTGCATAACAACGGATTCAATCACAAAGACATTCCTTCTGTAAGTGACAAAATCTTTAAAACACAGCTCGACAATCAGATTCTTTTGCGTTCGATTATGGATTATTATACTCTAATGATTTGGCTGTCATTGGCAATCTTATTTTTTCTCCTATGTTATTATATTAAAGAGAAGAAAGTCTATGTGCATTTCAGACCGTTTTTGCCAATATAAATTCTGCTGACAGAAGCTTGTTTATAGGCTTATTCTAGCGATTATTATTTTATAGCTGTTTATGATGAATAAACAGTTTGATAAGATTCTTTTTTTGAATTTGAAATTTAAATTGTTTACTTCAGGGAAAGCCAGATCAATCTTGTTTTAGTAAAAAAAAGCACCAGCTTAATCATTCAATCCATATGGATTTATGACTCAAATCATAATTTATAAAAGATATTTAGCAGTAAAAAAATTATTTTAAATTTAATTTTTATTCTGCCTTATTGTATGAATTTTTGATATTCATTATTATATTTGCATAATCATTTATGAAATTCACATTAGAAATCACAAAGCCTGAAAGCGGATCAAGTCTCGGCTTTAAGACAATATATTTTAACGCATTCAAAATCAACATTATCGAAAGATATAGTGGAAAAACGACATCCAAATTCTATCATATTGTTATTAAACTCAGAACAATAGAAGACGAGATTATTAACACTACGGATGGCGCTGGAAGAATAAAACTTAAAGAATCGGATTACCAAGCTTACGGCCAGTTGGCAAAAGCTTTAACATCTTATGAGTACCGAAATAAGTTGATTGACCGAAAGAAAATTGATGATGATTTTATCAACTTTATTCTGAGCAGAATGGTTGGTCATTATCAGCTTTAACTTGTAATTAATTGAGTTTTACAAAAAAACTATCTTAAAATAATCAGTTAGAAAAAGCTTTTATAGGCTTCAAATGATTAGTCTGAAGACAAACGTATTCCTATTCTATTACAAAACCTATATAATATTTAAAAGTTTTTAATTTTGAAGCAGTCCACTTCAAAATATTTTTGACTCGTTTTATTAAGCAATTTCTGCTATTCTTGCCTCTCATACTTCTCTCCACTCGCAATTCCACAAAATAGAGAAAAAAGATAATAGACTAAGCAACCATAAACCAAGTGAGTTTTGAAACAAAAACACTAAATTTGCAAACTTATGGAAAGCAACAGACAAAGAAAAGTAGCGCAGATTATTCAGGAAGATATGGCAGAAATCTTCCGCAAACAGGCAGCAGAAAGCAAACAAAGCTTTCTGGTGTCTGTTTCTGATGTGAAAGTAACTGCCGATCTCAGCATCGCAAAAATATATTTGAGCATCTTTCCGGCTGAACTGAGAAAGCCAATAATGAAAGAGATCAACACCAACAATGCTTTTTACCGCAACTATATCGGACAGAAAATGTCTAAACAAGTGCGTATTATTCCGCAACTGTCTTTTTACATCGACACAAGTTTGGATGATGTCGAAAGAATAGAAAAAGAACTGAAAGGCGAAGGCGACAACCCCATTCTATAATCTGCGACTGTATTGAAAAATGCTTTTTACATAGCATCTCGATATCTGATTTCTAAAAAAGGAAGTACAGCGGTAACTTTTATCACTTGGCTAGCCGCTTTTGCGATGGTTGCGGCTGTGGCAGCGATGTTCATCATCATTTCAGTTTTCTCCGGATTGGAGGAGATGAACAAACAAATGATTACCAATCTGCACGCAGACCTGACTATCAAAACCAAAACAGGAAAAGTTTTACCAGATATTGACAAAATCCAAAACTCACTGAAAAAGAATTCTGATATTGCTCATTTCTCTAAGTTAATCGAGGAAAAAGTCTATCTGAGTTATAAAAACAATGGCGAAATTGCTTATCTGAGAGGCGTAGATTCAGCTTACACAAGCGTTAATCCTATCAACGAAAATATTTTCTACGGCAAATATCCAGACTTCAAATACAGCAATGAGGTGATTATGGAAAATAGTCTGGACAACAGGCTTTCGCTTCCTGTGAACTCAAGTCAGGATTTTGCAACGATTCTGATGCCGAAACCGGGAAAAGGAATTATCCAGCAAGAAAATGATATTTTCAATAAAAAAGACATTTTCGTTAGTGGAATTTTCCCGGGTAATGACCAATTGGACAATTATATTATTGCTCCGATAGAATTGACACAACAACTGCTCGGACTCCCAAAATCAGCTTGTTATCAAATCGTTATTAGGCTGAAAAATCCTGTCAATGCGGAAATTGTTAAGTCTAATTTAGCTAAAGAATTTGGAGACAAAGTAATCATCAATACAAAATCTGAGGAAAATGCAGCATTTTGGAAAATGATTAATACAGAGAAATTGATGATCTATCTTATTTTCGGTTTAGTGATTTTCATTACGACTTTCAATTTGGCTGGAGCGATTACGATTTTGCAATTGGATAAAAAAGACCAAGCAAAATCACTTGTTGCATTAGGCTTCAATAAGAAGAATCTTAGGATGATTTATTTCTTCACCGGATTTTTGATTGTATTCTTTGGAATTATAATGGGGCTTGTAATTGGATCGGTTATTTGTTTTCTGCAAATCAGAACAGGATTTTTCCGCGCAAGTGAGACTCTACCTTTCCCAGTTAAAATAGAAATGATCAATTACATTATTGTTTCGGTTGTAGCTCTATTCTTCGGACTTTCTATTTCGTGGATTTTCTCTAAAATTAATAAAAGATATCTTTCTGATAAATAAACCCAAGCCACTCATTTTAAGAGCCTGTTTAAATTTTATAACCACATAGACACAATAGAAAAATTAGCTTTTTACTAATAGAAAAAAGAAAAAACAGCAATAATCTTGCCCTATTTTCCCTGAAAAATTCTCTTTTTGATTTTAAAAACTATGTAGCTATGTGTTTATAAACATTTATTTGATTAATTTTTAAACAGACTCTAAATTCATTAACTTGTTATTAAACAATTAATAATTATGTGAAAATTTCTAAACAGATATTTTTATCTATTATTTTTATTTTCACGAAAATATTATTACAATTACTACAATTATTTAAAAAAATCATCTAATTGAAGGAGATAACTCTTCAATGTTAATAATTTAATATAATTTTAATAAAATTATTCAATACCTTTACCGCCCTTAATTTTTTGAAATGAAAAAATGTATTTTTATTCTTGCTGTTGGAATGTTTAGCATAACAAATGCGCAGATTCCGACAGGTTATTATGATGGAGCAGCCGGATTGACTGGTTATGCACTTAAAACAAAGTTGGGAGAGATCATCACTGCTGGTTACCAAACCAAAAGCTATGACAATCTTTACAATGGTTATCCGAGTACAGACACCGATAATTTTTATGAAAAAGACGGTTCGGTTCTGGACATCTACTCTGAAAATCCTTCAGGAGCAGATCCGTACAACTATACACATGGGCAGAAAAAATGCGGGAATTATTCCGTAGAAGGAGATTGTTACAACAGAGAACATTCTATCCCACAAAGTCTTTTCAATGAAGCAAGTCCAATGGTTTCCGATATCCACCACATCTTGCCAACAGATGGAAAAGTAAATGGAATGAGAAGTAACTATCCTTATGGTAAAGTTAATAATCCAACTTGGACTTCAAAAAACGGATCTAAAGTAGGACCAAATGCTTCTTCTGGTTATTCTGGAACTGTTTTCGAGCCAATCAATGAGTTCAAAGGTGATGTTGCGAGAGTAATGTTGTATTTTGTAACAAGATACCAAACAAGACTTTCTAGTTTCTCTAGTGGCAATATGCTTAATACAAGCAATGTTAATCAGGGATTGACGACTTGGGAACTAAATCTTATGTTACTTTGGCATCAGCAAGATCCAGTTTCTGAGAGAGAAATCACAAGAAACAACGCAGCTTACGTTTACCAAAAAAATAGAAATCCATATATTGACCACCCAGAATATGTTGCTCAAATCTGGGGAACTGTAATGGCTGTAGATGATGCTTCTTTCTCTAAGAATTTGACAATCGCTCCAGACCCTGTAAAAGGAAATACAATCCAAGTAACAGGAGACAAAGATTTGAAACAATTCAAAAAAGCGTTCATCTATAATACTGTTGGACAAAATGTACAAACGATTGACAATCCGTTCCAAAATGGAAATACAATCACTTTAAAAAATCTACCAAAAGGTGTTTACATCTTGAAAACAGGAGAATTGAACACGAAATTTATCGTTGATTAATTGTCTTAAACAAATATTAAAATTTTGAAATCAGTTGCTTTGGCAACTGATTTTTTTTACCTTGAAACTTCAAAAAAATTTAAAAATGATATACAACAGATTGCTTTTCCAAAAGCTTTTTTTCTTGGCATTGATTCTCAACTCTCTCCTATTCTTTGCACAAGACAAACCTTATTGGAAAGAGATTCAAGAATTCAAAAAATTAGATGAAACAAACGGAATTCCAAAGAAACCCATTCTATTCGTAGGAAGCTCTTCATTCACTTATTGGCAGGATGTCAATGATTATTTCCCAGGTAAAACGATTGTCAACAGAGGTTTTGGAGGTTCCAGATTATTAGATCTCAATAATTATTCTAAAGAGCTTTTGTCTCCCTACAACCCTAAACAGATTATTATCTATTGTGGGGAAAATGATATTTCTACAGACAATCCTACTCCAGCCGAAGTTTTGGAAAGATTTAAAACTTTCTTTGGAAAAATTCGTCAAAAGTATCCAAAAGTTCCAGTAGCTTATGTTTCTATTAAATATTCACCAAGTCGTGAAAAGTTTTGGCCTCAAATGAAAGAATTAAATGAAGGAATAGAAGCTTACCTTAAAACTCAAAAAAAAGCAAAATATATTGATATCACCAAAGTTATGAATGATGAAAACGGAAAAGTAAGAAGCGACATTTTCAAAGAAGATATGTTGCATATGAAGCCGGAAGGTTACCGACTTTGGACAAAAGTGATGGCACCTTATTTAAAATAAAACATTTAGAAACGTTAAATTAATTCCTTAGTTGTTAAATAATTAAGGAATTTTTTATTTTTAATTTGTATTTATTCTAAATTAAATTATATTTGCAGCTATGATTCCAACAGTTATAGCTTTCAAGATTGCGCCTTTGGCTCCGGCTTACAGAAACGATGAAATGATGTATTGTGACAAGAAAAAATGTTGCAAAAAATTCAAAAAAGGAAAGCGTTGTAAAAAATGCCCAGGCAGATTGAAAATCAGTTAAACATCATCCAGATTATCATAGCAGCCAATGCTAAAAATATAAGAACAGAAACCAGTCTTTTAGATTGGTTTTCTTTTTTTGGAGATTTTTGGAAAGATTCAGATGGATTGTTTAACGATTCTTTTTCATCAGAATTGGATTCTGATTCTGCTAGTTCGGTAATTGTAATTCCTTGAACAATCGTTTTATAAAGAACCGTATTAGTCGCGTGAAGCAATATCTGGAATTTCCCTTGAGAATCAAACTCTTTAATCCGAATTGTCCTTTCTCCATTCGGTTTTTCTAAACCAAAAGGAACTATTTTCACCAAGTCCGCATCGTAAGTATTCCAATAAACTGTAATTTCTTCACCAGCTTTCGCGCGGATTTTACTCGCAGAAAAATTCTTAATTTTTGGAGGTAGAATACCTTTTACATTTCTCTGCTGACTGCTGAGATTCTGGTCATAAAGTCGTCTTCTTTCCGTATCAGTCAATGTTTCGTAAGCTTCCTGAATTTCCCTAAATCTATCCGAGAAGAACTGATCATTATCATTTTTATCTGGATGATATTTCAGAGACAATTTTCTGTAGGCTTTTTTGATGTCTTCTGCAGAAGCATTTTGAGGAATTCCGAGAAAGTAATAATAATCCTTCACAAAGCAAATTTAACGATTCTGTTTATTTTTATAAAACTAAATTTCATTTCTCGCAGATTGTGCAAATCCAGCAAATTAAAAATCAGCACCATCTCCTTAATCTGCGAGAAAAAAACAAAAAACGGAAAGCTCTCACTTCCCGTTTTTCTTAACAATTTAATTTAATTTTCTAAAAAATTATTCTGCAGTTCTTGGTTTGCAACATCCTCTTCCGAATTGCGTTCTCACTTTTTCTTTCAAAGAGTTGTATTCTTCGTCATTCATCGTTCTGATTCTATCTGCAAAACCGAACGGCGTTCTTTCTTTCACATCATATTCGTCGAAGATTCCTCTTACAAATGCTTTTCTTTTTTGTGCTTTTTTCGCAATGATGGCGATAGCTGCTAAACCTGCGATTGCTAAAATTCCTTTTTTCATTTTTTTTAAAGTTTTACGTTTTACATTTAGGAAGACGCAGTCTCAAATCTTTTACTTTAAATAATTTTTAGGGCGCCTTTATCCGTCTTCCACTCCCGCTTTTTTCTGTCATTGCGAACGAAGTGAAGCAATCTGTTGAACTTTTATACAATCGCAATGACATAAAAAGAGCTCCGTTCAAGCCGGGGCGCGCTGCGCACAATAGAAACATTTGTTACTTAAAATCAATATTGTTTAATATTTATTATTTAATTTGCTTCTAATAAAACTATATTAATGGAATATAAACCAATAAGCTTAGAAGAATTATCAATTGAAATTTCTAAAGGAGAAAATAAAATGGATGAGGAACTTTTGAATTTTTGGAATACAATAAAAATTACTCCTAGTAAGTGGAATGAAAATCAATTTTGGAATAAAGAAAATAGCTTTTGGGTAGTTGCTAAATACAAAAATTTAGTTTTATATTACAATGATATCGAAGATGGTTTTAATATATCTACATTCAAAAAAGAGGGAGAAATTAAAGAATATTGTGTAGAGCAAGATGAATTATATTTTTCAGTTCTTAAACTTTCAAAATTTTAATTAAGAATAAAATTCCTAATTAATTTTACCAAAAAATAAAAGCCTTGTAATCGCAAAGCTTTTATCTTAATCAGTTTTCATAAATTCAAAAACACCATATGTACAAATTATTATTTCTTTTAATTTTCAACATTTGTTTCAGTCAAAAAAATGAATATTTTTCTGATTCAAAAACAGTTATAAAAGCTAATCAATACAAAATCAATATCACACAAAACAACAAGAACAAACAACCCGTTGTAAATTTTATTTTATATAAGAAATCAGCTAAAAAATGGATTCAGATTCAATCGGGAAATTTCAGAAAAGAAGAAAGCAATTTGTATGTCACCACTGTATCAAGTTGAACTTCTACTCTATTTTAGCTGCAAAATGCTTTTCATATTATTTTTTTCTTTAATTTAGACAATCTGAAAAAGCATTTGCTTTGTTTATGAATTCTTGAACTTTTGGTACTTCGAATTCCCGTACTTCGCCAAGCCGCAAAACGTTGGTAGAAATAATATTACGACAGTTGTAAAATGAAAATACCTGACGACATAGAAACAAATATCTTACTACGGAACAACTCTCCGGTTGACGATTTTTTGGGACTATCACCGACAGAAATTCATCATTTACTTTACGAAACATTTGGCGACGAATCTCCTGTTCAATTTCGTGACGACATTGACGACAAAACACTTGACCAAATTCCGCTTTTTAGAATAGTTGAAGATTATCTAAAAATAATTCAACGTGACAAACACATCAAGTTGACACCCCTCGGAGCATTACCCAAAAAATTAATGGTTGAACTTTACGACAAGAGATTTTTACTTGACGAGCATATTGAAAGAGGAATAACAAAACTTTGGAAAGAAGATGACTGCATTGCCATAAGAAGTGCAAGACTGACAGCGGAGATAGCTGGACTTGTAAAAAAAGTATCTGGCAAACTTACATTGACAAAGACTGCAACTAAACTCCTTGAGACTAACAACCGCTTACAAATATTCAGACAGTTTTTTCAGGCGTTTACAAACAAATTTCTTTGGAGTTATAATGACGGCTATCCTGAACAACCAATCGGACAACTAGGTTGGGCATTTTCAGTCATTATGCTTGACAAATTTGGCGACCAACCACAAACAGTTGACTTTTATGCTGACAAATATTTAAGAGCATTTCCAAAGTTTATTACATTTTTCCAACCTGACTATTCAACTCCAGAGCGACAGTTTTTTAGATGTTATGGCGTTCGCACTTTTGACAGGTTTTTTCTTTGGTTTGGTTTCGTGACAGTTGACAAACAAAAAATATTTATAGATTTAGACACTGATAAATTTAAACGAACGGACTTGATGAAACACATTTTCAAAATTGACGACTGATGACAATGGACGAACAAAGAATTACTGCTGTTAAGACGGGTTTTGCGTCAGGCCGGGTGACGTGCAAAGTTGGAGCTTTGTGCTTCTAATGAACTTGGGTGCAAAATTGAAAGTTCCATCTTTGAAATTCGCCACTACGCAAAGCCACAGGCGGTTACCAGCAATTTTAAAACCACGTTACGTAAAAATCAGAACGGCAAAACCGAAGTCTGTTTGATGTATCGCATTACAAAAGAACTTTGGATTTTACTGATATGCGGAATGGCAGACAATTTTTGAGTTACGAAATCATTGAACGAATCAGGGTCTTTGGTTACCACTTTCAAAACCACATCGAAAATTCCACCTGTAACATAGGCTTCCATAACTTCTTCTAAATTTGAGATGTTTTCTAAAAACTCATCAACGTATTCAAGTCGTTGACTATTCAGAGAAACATTGACGATTATGGTAAATTTCAAACCAACTTTTCGTTGGTCTATAATGGCTACATATTCTTTGATGTATCCTTCATTTTCCAACTTTCGGATTTTGTCGTAAACAGACGTTCTAGACATATTTAAGCGTTCTGTTAAGTCCGAAATATCAAATTTTGAATTTCGTTGCAGCAATCTCAACAGTTCAATTTCTTGCTTATTTAATTCTTCCATCGGATTTTTTCCTTCAAATATACTAAATACAATATTCAATTCGTACAAAAATCATAAATATAAACTAAAAACAGGACTTTTCACATATTAAATCAATTAATTAAAAACATAAACCTAAATTAAATAATTTTGTCTGTACAAAACAAATTTAAAATATTTAAGTACATCATCATAGTCGCATCAGGAGCTTTAAGTTATGGAATGCTGTCTTCTTTTGCTAAAATAGCTTATAGTCAAGGATATAATGCAGGAGAAATAACATTTACTCAAGCTCTTTTGGGAGCTCTGATACTTTGGTCAATTGTCATTTTCAGAAGTATAAAAAACGGGAAATTCAAACTTTTAGGAAATTGGAAATTGTTACTTGCCGGAACTTCGATGGGAATTTCTGCATACACTTATTATTTATCGGTCGAATATATTCCTGCATCTTTAGCCATTGTTTTGTTAATGCAGATGACGTGGATGAGTATTTTAGCAGAATGGATTTTCTACAAAAAGAGACCGAGTTCTGTTGAAATCATCTCTTGCATTCTTATTGTGGTTGGAACCGTCTTTGCGGGAAATCTCATCAATATAGAAAATTTCGACTTTCCACTTATCGGAATTATTTTAGGATTAGCAGCGGCTTTACTTTACACTTTATATGTGTTGTTTACAAGCAAGCTGGGTACAGAAGTTCCAATGTTTGAAAAAAGTGCATTGATGACAACAGGTTCTGCAATGATGATTTTGCTGATAAATTTCCAATCCATAACCACAAGTCCCAATCTTGATTTAGGTTTATTGCAATGGGGAGCGTTTTTAGCTTTATTCGGAACGGTTATTCCTCCTGTTTGTTTCACTTGGGGAATGCCAAAAATCGGTGCAGGATTGAGTGCAATTTTATTAACATTAGAACTTCCAGCCGCCGTATTTTGTGCTTTTCTGATATTAAATGAACAAATTACTTTTGTACAAATAATCGGAGTAATGATAATGTTAGGAGCAATAGTTTACCTAAATATTTCTAAATCAAAACGAGAAAAACAAATCCAATCAACAACAGTTCAAGATATAAATTATGAGTCAAAATAGCATTGAAACCATTAACATAAATGGCAATAGATTATACACAGAACATTACAAATTGTATGAAAATCGTCCAACAATTGTCTTTCTTCACGACAATTTGGGTTGTGTACAACTTTGGAGAGATTTTCCTCAAAAATTAGCCGAATCTGCTCAATGCAATATTTTGATGTACGACCGACTAGGCTACGGAAAATCAGACCCAATGCCAACTTACGAAAGACCAACCAATTATTTAGAACTGGAAGCTGATGTTCTGAACGATTTACTAACAGCACTCGAAATTGACAATATTATTCTTTTCGGACACAGTGATGGAGCAACAATCGCGTTGCATTCAGCAAACAAATATCCCGAACGAATAAAAGCAGTTATTGTAGAAGCAGCTCACATTTTTGTTGAAGAAGTCACATTAAAAGGAATCTATGAAGCTATTGAAGCATACGAAAATACAAACCTTGCCGAACGTTTAGCCAAATATCACGGAAACAAAGTCGATACGCTTTTCAAAGCCTGGACAAAAACGTGGACGAGAGCTGACTACAGAAATTGGAATATCGAACATATTTTACCTGAAATATTTTGTCCGTTGCTATTCATACAAGGCGAAACAGATGAATACGGAACTTTGGAACAAGTAGAAAAAACAATTAGTCAAGTAAGTGGAAAAGCTGAAAAATTTATCATTCCAAACGTCGGACATACACCACATAAAGAAGCACCCGAAGTTGTCCTTGAAAAATCGATTGAGTATATTGAGAACCTAATGAAAGAATAAAATACTGCAGATAATACCCAAAGTTTCCTTGCTTGGAAAGCCAACAATGAATTGAAAAATCATCAAAACATAATAAATAATAAAAAACACTGAGAAAGTAACTTAATTTCGCGAACAGTAAAGCTGGCGAAAGTTTAGTTCTACATAGTATTGTAAAAATGGCGAGTTTAAAGTTCACGCAGAAAATATCTTCAAAATACTCCGCAATTACTTTTTATATCGTTATTTTTCTTAATTTAGACTGTTTGAAAAAGCATCGGCTCCTCTTGGCAACTCTTGAACATTTTGTTCTTCGAAAGCCTGCACTTCGCAAAGCCTTTTTCCGTTAGCTGTAATTTTTAAATAACGTCACTTTTGAATCAAATCTCCATACAAAACATCAGTAGTAGTAAACTTTTAAAGACATTAAACTGTCCTTTTTACCAAATTTTAGTATTTAATGGTTCTGCTAAGTTTGAAATAAATTTAGTTCAGTACGGATGTTCTGGCTGTACAATATTATTCTTGACACCTTATCAGCAATTCAGATGGCTAGATTCTAATGAAACAGAATTGAAAATGATTCAATTTCACGGCGATTATTATTGTATTGAATATCATAAAAATATGATTTCGTGCAACGGAATTCTATTCAATAATATTTACGAAAAACCTTTTTTAAAAATCAATAAATCCTATTATTATGAAATTGTAAATACAATTGAAAAAATGGATAATGAGATTCAAAATGAAACAGTAAGCCCATTTACGGATTCGATTGTTAAATCCTATTTGCAATTAATCTTGTCCATATCTAGTAAAGAAAAATCTAAATATCTAGTTAGTTTGAAGCCAAATGAATTGCCGAATAAAGACTTAGTTTATTTTCAAGATTTGGTAGAAAAGCATTACAAAACTGAAAGAAGTATGGCATTTTATGCGTCTGAATTTTCGTTATCAACTGATGCTTTCAGCAAAAAAATAAAGAAACAGTTTTCAAAATCACCTTCACAATTGGTTAATGAACGTGTAATTCTAGAAGCTAAAAAATTACTTCATCTCACTTATAAATCAATTAAAGAAATTGCTCAAGAATTGAATTTTGAGGATGAGTTCTATTTCAGTCGCTATTTTAAAAAGAATGTTGGCATCTCTCCTAGTTCATACAGAAAAAATGTAGGCATTTCCATCGTGGCAAAATAGTCTAGGTTATTCACTGATTTGTCTATTCTTATTGCGCCACGAGTGGTCTAAATTTGCTAACATCATTAATTTATACAAAATGAAAAGTTTAGCATTTTTTTTAGCGTCACAACAATCCAATTTTATCAATTTAATTCGTATTTCCATCTTTGTTGTAATGGCTTGGATCGGAGGATTAAAAGCGTTTCATTACGAAGCAGAAGGGATTGTTCCGTTTGTTACCAATAGTCCATTGATGAGTTTTTTCTACAACAATTCGGACAAAACTGCATTAAATGAAAAAGGAGAAAGCGTTGCTGAATATACTTTGCATAAAAATCCTGAAGGAAAAACCGTTCAGAAAAATATAGATTGGCATCACGAAAATGGAACCTATTTATTTTCTTATGGTTTAGGTACTGTAATTTGCATCATTGGTTTATTTGTATTATTAGGCATTTGGTTTCCTAAAATCGGTATGATTGGAGGTCTTTTAACCTTTGGGATGTCCTTAGTTACATTATCCTTCCTTATCACCACTCCAGAAGTTTATGTTCCCAATTTAGGAGGAGATTTTCCTACGCCACAATTTGGCTTCCCGTTCCTTTCTGGTGCAGGACGACTAGTTTTAAAGGATATTATTATGTTAGCCGGAGGATTAATTATTGCATCAGATAGTGCAAGAAAATTAACAAAAAACTACAGCTAATAATAGCCAAAGCTTCGTTGGGTTTGAAAAACCAATAATGAATCAAAAAATCATCGAACCAAAATAAATAATAAAAAACACTGAGATAAACTCCGGTTGAACGGAAGCTTCGGCAGCTTTTTTCAACATTATGGGTTTATCGACGAAGAATTTTAAAAATATACCGGAGACTTCGAGAAGAGTCTCTTTTTTTGAGGTCACTGAAAAACTAAATTTCAGTGACCTCGAAATCATGAGACCTTTTTTTATGTAAATTAAATTAAAAACAAGAAAATGAAATTATATAACAACAAAATAACTATTAGAATTACCTCTCTACCGGAAGAGATACTTCTGTATACCAAACTGTTAGCCTTTCCCATTTCGGGAAAACTTTCTTTTATGCCTGAAAATTAATTATCAACTCAATAAAAAATTAAAAAAACAATGTATTTCAACGACGAAACAGTCATTTATTTAAACGGAAAATTTGTAAAGGTCACCGAATATTGGGACAACCAGAGTCCAGCTTATTGTTTATAATATCTCTACAAATTTCAGTTAGTTAAATTCAGACAATTGTAAGCTAATTTGGGATCTTACTTTATTGTAATGCTCATATTCGGAACAACGATATCACCAGTGGAACCCGTATATCTTTGAGCATATATTTCTATATAATCATTAGTTGAAAGTTCTGCTGTACCATTAATCGGAACTACAACGATATCATTTGTAGCAGAACCTCTTCCGTAGATTTTTGTCTGACTCAGAACTGTACCGTTTTTTGCGATATAAATTATGTAAGTTCCTGCTGCAGGTACCTGAAAAGAAACTGATCCTGTTATTTGAAATATTCTCTTATTTTTCCCAACATATTTTAATCTGTTCGGCACACCATCTGTTGCAAATCTAAATAAGTTTAAAGATGTCGAAACAGAGCTTGTCGTTCCAATTTTTACAATATTACTTGGATTACTTGTATTAAAACTTACACCTATACCCGATCCAACAGCGTAATCAACGGAAAAATCACCAACAGCATTATTATCAGATTCGGTTGGAATTCCTGACGATCTTACAATCCAGTTGTTTGTAAAATTATAACCGGTATATGTGCCTGTTGTGTAAGGCTTCACGTAACCTGCTGTATTGGTTCCTGTGAAAACAACAGATTCCAGAATTCCGCTATTAACCGTTAGACCAGATGTTGATACATCAAAACCTGTTGCTGATGCGCTTTCTACGTGGGAAAATCCACCTTGTTTTTCAATCAAAGTAAATGTTCCTGTAAATTTTTCATAGGTACCGGAGTTATTGCTAAACCAACCTAAATTACTTAGTAGCAGCTGAGATATATTGTTGTAGGTAATTCCGTTCGTATTTCCCGCAAATTGGACAATGCTCAGGAATACTAAACCGAATCCCGAAATTGTACCTACAGAATTAGAACCGCTAACAACAGCATCTCTAAATATAAGATTTTGCGTCGCTGTTGCATTGAGATTAAAAACACTTCCTCCAGTTGCTCGTAGTGTAAGATTTCTAATACTGCCACCGGTAGAACCTTCAAAAATATTCCCTGATGCACGAGTTATTATGTCATCATTGGTGTCTAAGCCTTGTATATAAGAATTGTTGAGATCAATGGGAAAATCAAACTGAACCTGTCCATTGATTTCGTATAATGTATTGGAGTTCATCACATAGCGTGTTCCTCCACCAGCGGCTAATTCAGAAGCCAGAACAGTGGACAAAACATCGGTTGACTTGATGCGCTTAAAATTTGATCTCCCTGAAACACTGCTATTAATAGGTGACCACGATGAAGTAGAACTTACGTAATAATAGAAAAGTTTTGATGTCGTATCATAGACCATTAATCCGTCTGCAGGCGCTGTTATTGCCAGTCTCTGAGTTGTAGTCATCCTAGGAGCTAAAAATCCTCTATTCGTTGAATTTAAGTCCAATAAAGAACTTGCGTCTGGAGTTGTTGTATTGATTCCCACTTGGGAAGTTACTAACATACTGAATGCTAAACACATACCTAGAAATAATTTCCTGTATAAATCAAAGATAAAACTCATATTCATAACAAATAAAAAATTAATAATTTAACAATTATTTATAGTTTGCACAACTTTTTATCGGTAAAAATTAATCATAAATAAATATTTACTTTTTATTTATGAAAATATTAAATAATGTTTTCAAATATATAAAAAATTTTCTTATTAGAATAAATTGGACTTTTTTTCCAGAAATTGTAGCACGTGATCTTGCACAAGTTTCTCTTCTCAAGGCATTTTCTGTAATTTATGAATTCTTTCCTGCTGTGTAGCTATTTGAGATTACCCTTCTCATTAAGACTCTTTTCTCCAAATTTCAGATTATTTTTTAACGATTTATAAAGCATTGTTACTTAAATATTGAGTTCTCTTCCTATTTATAAAATGTTAAATTGTCGTGACTCCATTGAATTTTTTTTTTATAAGTCGTATTAGAGATTTTATATGTTAAAATCAATATTATACCTAATTATAACTGGAAGCTAAAGTATTACATCCGCTAACTTGATTATTTCTATGGTAAATCCGCCGAAGATTTATGTCAATATTTAATTGGCAAAACAGCGGTTTAAAGTGCTAGTTGAAAATTTTTAGCTTAATATTTTCTCAATGCCAATTTTATTAGCTTTTTTTCTTAATTTACCATATAGAAATTGGCTTTTAATATGTGTAGCCTGCCGAAACTTTAGTTTTCAATTTTCGGTCATTTTGCAATGCCCAAACTTTTATGTACAAAAACTAAACAATTTATCATCCAACCCTTAGCAAACGATTTTTGAAATAGAAATTTAATATATTTACAATGCCTAATGTTTTTAAGACATTAATTTTATGGATATTATAAACTTTCCTGAACATTTATTTGATAATAACTACACAGAGACTCCAGACCTGCAAATTGCTAACTACGAGGCGTATAAACATGTTTCCAAAAATAAAATTAATCTAAACAAAAATGTATTCAGTTTTTTGTTGGACGGACAAAAGGACATTCACTTTTCTAATGACATCGTTTCGATAGATCATACACAAGCCTTGCTCCTTGCATCGGGAAATTTTCTAACAACAGAACTTATTGGGGCAAATAGTTACAGCTGCCTACTCTTTTTCTTTTCTCAGAAAAACATTAATGATTTTTTATTGAAATATGGGCATATATCTAATACAAATGACTTAAATAAAACAACGACCAGTAGTCCCTATTTCCTTATACAAAAAGACAATTTTATTATTCATTTTATTAATTCCATTCAACAAATTTATGGCTTAAATCAAACTATCTCTCAAAAGATTCTGGAATTGAAATTTGAAGAAATTATGCTGTATCTGGCTGATAAGTATGGGCAAAGTTTTTTTGTTTATCTACATTCATTACTAATCAATGAAAGAGAATTATCTTTTAAAATGGTCATAGAAAAAAATCTGTACACGAGTTTGAATATTGACGAGGTCGCATTTCTATGTAATATGAGTCTGTCAACTTTTAAGCGAAAATTTTTACAATTATATCAAGAGTCTCCAGGAAAATGGTTTCAGCTAAAACGGCTCAACAAAGCCAAAAAATTATTGCTTAATAATGAAGCGACACCATCCGAAATCTATATGGACTTTGGTTATGACAGCTTATCAAATTTTAGCACAGCTTTTAAAAATGAATTTGGTTACAGTCCAAAAAACATTATGAAAACTTGACCTTTTTTCATAAGTTTTTGAGCTAAATAAAAAAGCACCACAAGTTTAAAGATGCTACATTTGTTAAAACAAAATTGGTTTAATTTAAAAATAAAAAAAATGAAAAAACTAGGATTATTAGTTCGACTAGAAGCAAAAGCAGGTAAAGAAAAAGATGTTGAAGATTTTATTACAAGTGCATTGCCACTTGCTAATGAAGAAGCAGGTACTGTTACCTGGTATGCGTTCCGTATTGACGCTTCTACATTTGGAATTTTTGATACTTTTTCAGATGAAGAAGGCAGAGAAGCTCATCTTGGTGGCAAGATTGCAAAAGCGTTAATGGAAAATGCACCTGAATTGTTGGCTACTCAACCTTCTATTGAGAAAATAGATGTGTTAGCAGCTAAATAAACAAAGCACAAGTATTCTAAAATGGAAGCCTGTCAGAGTTCTTTAAATGAATTTCGACAGGCTTTCTTTTTTGCAAAATAGCTTGATAATAAATTCAGATTAGGCTGACGCAGAAGCTCTGCATATAAAACTAATTTTGAAGAAAAAACATTAATCTAAAACTTAAACAAACTCTTGACAAAAGCTTTGTTCAGATATTTATCCAATGGATAGATTTTAAGGAAATGATTACCGATAAAAAGCAATATCAAAACGACTGCTGGTTTATAAAATAGATTGAGAATATTCAGCTTCAAATCCGGAAGAAGAATAGCGACGTTGATGGAGATACAGCCTAAAATCATCGCATACATCATCTCAATTCCCAAAGGAAAAACTTTGAATTTGATATAATTGAAAACGATTTTGATAATATTAAACAACGACAGAGAAATCGCATAAGCAATTGCAATTCCTAAGATTCCCAAATCTGTATGTTTCAGGAAAAGCATATTGGTTGTGATGGTCAAAACTGCTAAAATCAGCATCACCACAATATTGAATTTGTAATATCTGGAAAGGGAAATAATATGTCCGTTGAATCCAGTTGCCAAGTCAAACAACATCGCAAATCCTAGAACCCAAACAATAGGTTCCGAGGAACGCAGATCTTCTCCATTCTTCATAAAGTCTGCTAAATAAGGAAATCCAACAGCAATGCAACAAAATAAAACCAAACCAAGAAAAAACAAACTGAGCGAGGTTTTCTTGTGAAATCTGTCCAACTCATTGTAATCTCCATTTGCCAAAACCTTATTAATAATCGGTGCTGAAAGGTTGAACAATCCCATCTGTGGAACGACAATCAAAGAGATAATCGAATAAATATTATTGTAAATTCCGTTTTCCTGAAAACTGATGAACTCACCAATCATATAACTGTCGATTTTAATCGCGATATAATTTCCGATATTTCCCAAAAATCCAAAAAGACTATAAGTCAAAATCTCGCGATAAAGATTGTCTTTTTTGAAATAGGCTAAATCAAAATCGAACCTGACTTTTTCCAGTCTATTGGTATAAAGTCCATACCCGAAAAGAGAAATAACGAACATCATAAAGAAAAATCCGTAAGCAGACTTCTCCGCAAATCCCATAAAAAAGAAAAGACAAAAGGCACCAAGATTGGCCAACTTCGGAACAAAATTTTCGAAAATATTGGGAACTACTACCCTTTTATAATTCGTCAAAAATTTATTAAAAACTGATGATAAAGCCAGAACCAAAGCCAATGGCAGAATTAGATTTTTCATTTTCCAAACTTCCAGTTTTTTGAAGTCAGGGAACCAATAAGCGATGAGGAAAAATCCGCCTACAACAATTAAAAAATTAATAATAACTGCGAGCAAAGACAAGCTCAACATATTATGGTGTTTTCCGTCTGCATTTACTTTCGCAAAGAATTTGACGTTGGAAAAACTTAATCCAAAAACAATGATTGGAACTATGATCTCGGCAGTTGGCAAGATGTAACGGAGCTTTCCATAGAACTCCATATCGTATGGAAAAATAAAAATAGCTGAAAAAGTTCCCAGCAAAAAGCCGAGATAGCCAATTATCGAATATTTTACACCTTGTCTTGCTACGACGCTCATTTGTTATAATTGATGGTTGATAATTGATTTTCTTCCCTTGGGGTTGGGGAAATAAATTAATTTTTTATTGGCAAAAATATGATATTATTGATGTAATCTTTGTAATTCTTCACATTATCAGGATTCTGTTGATTGAGGAATTCTTCTGTAAGAAGTTTTGGTTTCAAAGTTTCTCTATCAAGATAATTGACGGAATAGTCCCAATCTGCGATCTCGGAAATCAGAGTCCAAAGATTTTCTTTGTGATGGCGCTGTTCCATCTCTACCATTAGAATTGGTTTATACTTATGGATTGTTTGCTTTGCACCTCGCAAAGTTTGCATCTCGTTTCCTTCTACATCAATTTTGATAAAACTGAGATTTTTCAGATTGAGATTTAAATCATCTAAAGGTTTCACTTCTACTTTCTGAAGAATTGTTTTTTCTTCATTTTTTTCTTTGATAGATGTTTGCAAAGTTCCTCGCGTATGAACTCTTTCACCATTAATAACAGGAATTTTGAATTCAGCAACTGTAGAAGTATCAGACAAAGCGACAGAAGACAAATGGACTTTTGGAAATAATCGCTTTAATCTTTTGAACAATTGTGGATTCGGTTCAAAAGCAAAGATATTTTCTAGATTAAGATGATTTTCTAAAGTATAAAGATAAGCACCAACATTGGCACCAACATCTATAAACACTGAATCTTTTCCCAAAACTTCTTTTATCCAAAGAAACTCAGGCTCTACTTTTCTCTCCAAAAGATTTTGAGCAGTCAAACCCTTCAGTTTTTTGAAAAATCTACTTTTGTAATAAGACGGCGAAATGTACTGTAAATTCTCAGCAAGTTGACTATAAACACTCATCGATTTTTGTCATAAAGAAAAGAACGACAAAGAAAAGGCATTTATTTTACAAATCATAAAATTTTGTTAAGAGAATAAATTTTTAGGAGCTATAAAACGCAAAAATTTTTCATTCAGGTTGAAAACATTTTAAGGCTTGCAAAGGCGCTTTGCTTAGATAAGAAAACTGATTTCACAACAAAGCCTCTCGAGAATAAAATTCCCCCAAAAAGTTAGATACTTTTTAGGGGAATTTTTATATTTTGAATTGAATTTCGAATTAAGAATTCATCAAATCTTCTATTTCTTCCACAGTAATTGGAATATTTCCCATCAAATTAAATGGTTTTCCAGAAGACTGAATCACATAATCGTCCTCCAATCTTACACCTAATCCTTCTGCCGGAATATAGAATCCTGGTTCATTGGTGAAAACCATATTCTCTACAAAATCATCGGTTAGGATTCCGTAATCGTGCGTATCCAATCCCATATGATGAGAAGTTCCGTGCATCATAAACTTCTTGTAAGCTGGCCATTTTGGATCTTCGTTTTGAACATCAGCTTTATCAATCAATCCCAATTGTAGCAATTCTGAAGTATAAACCTCGCCCATTTCTTTATGGAATCTGTACCAGTTATTTCCGGCAACCAATCTATCTTCTGCTTCAACTTTACATCTTAAAACAGAATTGTAAATTTCCTTCTGTCTTTCTGAATATTTTCCACTCACTGGAATTGTTCTGGTCAAATCACTAGAGTAATTCGCATATTCTGCCCCAACATCCAAAAGAATCAAATCACCTTCTTTGCATTGCATATTGTTAGCAATATAATGAAGAACATTTGCATTATTTCCACTTGCGATGATTGGTGTGTAAGCAAAACCTTTGCTTCTGTTTCTTACAAACTCGTGGATTAATTCAGCTTCGATTTCGTATTCCCAAACATTTGGTTTGATGAAGTTCAATAATCTTCTGATTCCTTTTTCCGTGATGTTACAAGCATTCTGAATCAATGCTAATTCTTCCGGTTCTTTAATACTTCTCAAACGTTGAAGAATAGGATTGCTTCTTTTATAATTGTGCATCGGGAAATCTGCTTGTACTTTTTTGATAAAACGGTCTTCTCTAAGTTCCGTTTCTACAGAATTTCTGTAATGTTCATTCTTATTCAGATAAACATTTTCTGCTTCATACATTAAACTTTTGAAGACTTTATCAAAATCACTCAACCAATAAACCGTTTTGATTCCCGAAGTTTCAAAAGCTTGATTTTTATCTAATTTTTCACCTTCCCAAACCGCAATGTGGTCGTTGGTCTCTCTTAAAAATAATATCTCACGATTTTCTTCCAAATAAGCATCAGGAAAAATCACCAAAATACTTTCTTCCTGATCTACTCCACTCAGATAAAAAATATCACGATGCTGCTGAAAAGGCATTGTAGAATCTGCGCTTATCGGATAAATATCATTAGAATTGAAAACGGCTAAAGATTTTGGTAACAATTGTTCTGCAAACTTCTTTCTGTTTTTCACAAAAAGAGAACTTGGAATTTGTTCGTATTTTGTTGTCATTATAAAATGGATTTTTTTACAATTTCCTATCAAATAAGAAATCAATTAAAGTGACCCAAATTTACAAAACATAGCTGTGCAAAGGAGAAACTAATCCTTAAATTTTTCATAAAATCCAATTTAACATAATATATATAGCAATTTTACATATATTTGGGATGCAATACGCTCTAAATGAAACTAAAATACCGTGTAATACTTGTTTTTTCTTTAATTATTCTAAGTTTTCTAAGCTATAAGTTGAGCTCGGAAAAAGTTATTTCTGATATAAAATTGCCCAAACTCGACCTTAATTATAATCTCCAGAAAGATATTATTTACAAAAATACATCTGAAAAAAAACCATTAAAGCTGGACATTTATCAGCCTAAGAATCTTACTACCAAATCTCCTGTTGTTCTCTTCATCCACGGTGGCGCTTGGGTTATAGGTAATAAAGAAATTGTTGCTCAAAATTACAGAGAGTATATTTTAAAAGAACTTGTTGATAATAATTATACCGTGATTAGTATCAATTTTACGAATATTAATAATGAAACTCATCTGGACAAAACTTTGCAGGATTGTAAAGATGCTCTAGAATGGATCAAAGATAATTCTGAAGAATATCAACTTGATAACAATAATATTGGTATTTGGGGAGCATCTTCCGGTGCCCATATTGCAATGTTAACCGCTTACAATCAACAAAACTATATCAATCCCGAATTTCCAAAACTGAAATATGTTGTAAACTTTTTCGGACCATCTGACCTTAATAAACTTTTCAAAACTGATGCTAATAAGTTGATTTTAAAAGCTTTCCAAATGTCTTATCCAAAAACTTACAACATAAGAAAACAAAAAATAAAGCAGTTGACAGGCTTTGACATCAATACTCAAAAAGAAGAAGCCATCAAGAAAAGTAAAGAATTTTCTCCAATCACTTACATCACAAAACAGACTGTGCCAACTTTGATTTTTCATGGTACCAGCGATAGGATTGTGGATATTTCACAATCTCAAATGTTGGCGGATGCTTTAGAAAAAAACAAAGTTTATCATCAATATTTTGTTTTGGACAACGCTAAACATGCTTTTAGCAATATCAATTTGGATGAAGCGAAAGATGTTGCAAAAAAAACTTTAGAATTCATAAAATCGCAGACCAAATATGTGCAATAATTGGTTTAAATATTTTCTCTTTAGAAAATCAATATTTTTATTTTCAGTTTTGATGACTGTGATTTTGAATGCTCAGATTACTTTTAAAATTATAGAACTCCCCAAGAATACAACTCAAAATTTGAAATTGTTTTTGGCTTCTAATCTTAACAATTGGAACCCGAATGATGATCAATTTGAGTTCAAGAAAGATTCTGAAGGCTCGTTTATTTTAACGATTCCTACTCCGTCTCAGAAAGTAGAATATAAAATCACACAAGGCAATTGGGAAACAGCAGAGGATTCTCCAAACCGCACTTTACAAGTTTCTAATTCTTCAAAAACTATTGAACTAAAAATCCAAAACTGGTCTCAACCAAAAGAGAAAAAACATACAACAACTTCTAATGTCAAAATCCTAAGTGAGAATTTTAAAATTCTGCAACTTAATACGACGAGAAAAATCTGGATTTATCTTCCACCCGATTATGAAAAATCCAACAAAAATTATCCTGTGATTTATATGCACGATGGACAAAATCTTTTTGATGAATTCACAAGTTTTTCCGGTGAATGGGGCGTTGATGAAACACTGAACGAAATTTTCTCAGAAACTGGAGAATCTGCAATCGTTATCGGGATTGATAATGGCAGAGAAACCCGATTGGCAGAATATTCGCCTTGGAATAATGATAAATATAAGACCAAAGGCGAAGGTGATTTGTATCTGGAATTTCTTACGAAAACTTTGAAACCTTACATCGATAAAACCTACAGAACTCAGAAACAAGCTTCTAAAACTTTGATTATGGGAAGTTCTATGGGTGGTTTGATTTCGTTTTATGCTTCGGTAAAATATCCGACAGTTTTCGGAAAAGCTGGAATTTTCAGTCCCGCGTTTTGGTTTGTTTCAAAGGATTTGAAGACTTATTTAAACAAAAATCAGAGCAATCTCAAGAATTCTAAATTCTATTTTGTAGCCGGAAAAAATGAAGATGAAACCATGGTTTCGGAAATCGAAACTGTGAATCAATCATTATTAAAGAAATCCGTTCCGGAAAAAAATATCGTTATGAAAATAGATGCAGATGGAACACATTCTGAAAATTATTGGAAACGAGAGTTGAAGCAATCTTTGATTTGGTTGTTGAAATTGTAAATCGTCAGCAAAAAGTGGACATCAGATGTTAATAAGTTTAGAATGATCTCTTTTCACCTCACAACGCAAACAACCTAGAATATACTCCATAAAATATTTTTGCGCATCAAAGGCTTTGGTCAAAGGATGAAGTTCAATTTTGTCGCTTCTAATAATAGTTCCACGATAAGCGATACAGTAATAAGCAAATATTTTATTATCAGACTCTTCCACAGGTGTTGCATAACCGGTTGTAGCAACCGACCAGTCCGAATCGAATAACAAAGCAACGTTAAGCGCCATCATTTCACTAATGTTTCTAGAGACACAATTGGTAGCTTTGGCTTCATCAAAATCAATATTCAAATGTTTGACTTTTTCGTCAAATGTATAAGCCGTAATTCCACCTTTGAAGAATTTTATAGCCTCAGACATTTGAGAAAACGCTAGTTGCAAAAAACCTGAGGTTACGCTTTCTGCTATAGAAATAGTCTCGTTTTTTTCTTTCAGATTATAACTGATCTTGTCCAATAGTATTTTAGAAAATTCCATAAGTTAATTTTTTAAATGTTATGGGAGAAAAGAACCTTACAGCTTCGGTCCAACAATGTTATTCTATTTGATTCTAATGATGGGCATTAAGATATTTTTCGAAATAATGAAAATCCTGAACTTTCGATATTAAATGATAGAACATTACTTCTTTAGGTTCCTGAACTCCGATATGTTCAGAACTATCGAAATAAGCGATAAAAGAATGGATGTCTTTTGGTTTTTCATTCTTCAGAACTACGAAAAGCAGGAAAATTTCATTTTCTATTTCTTTCGCATAAATCGTGGAACCTGGTTCAAATTTCTGACTTTTATTGATCAATTTTTTAAAGTCATAATCTTGTAATGATTTTAATACTTTTTCAATATTCATTTTGATAGTTTTATGATTTGAAACAAACCAAAGCTACACAAACCGACAGTCATCATTATATGATTTGAATCATAAACCGTTTGAAAATTATTTTAAATCCTATAAATTTTCAATTCTAAAAGTTGGTTTTAAGTTTGTATAGTACACCATAATCACCCAATCCAAAAATTAATATTATGATAATTGCTGAAGAACTCTTGCTTTCTTATGGTGCAAAAATTGAAGCTTTTAACGCTGGCGATATTATTTTTCATGAGTCCGAAAAACCCAAATATTATTACCAAATCATATCCGGAAGAATAAAACTAAACCATTACAACGAAGAAGGAAAAGAACTGATTCTTGCCATTTTACACCACGGTCTTAGCGTGTGCGAATTGTTGCTTTTCATTGATAAAACTTATCCTGTCAATGCCATTGTTTTTGAAGCCAGCGAAGTTATTAAGCTTTCTAAAAGCAAGTTTATAAAAATGCTGGATGAAAATCCAGACATCTCGAGAGATCTCAATAAATTCTTATCAGAAAGACTGTATCAGAAATTCATAATGTTGGAAAATAATTCATCATTACATCCAGATGTTCGTCTTTTAGGGGTTTTCGATTATCATAAAAGTTTTTCTCCCGACACAGATCGATTTTCCTTTGAGATTCCTTTAACCAGACAGCAATTAGCTTCATTAACAGGTCTAAGAGTAGAAACTGTAATCCGAACAATTAAAACATTAGAAAAGCAAAATGTGGTAAAAATTGTGCAAGGAAAAATATATTATTGATTAGAAATTAATATTTAGAAATTAATATAAAAATAATACGTTTTTTGATTTTGACAGTATTGTTTTTTTCCATCTGTTTCAAGGGTGTGATTTTGGTCTCTGCACAGAAACCTATAAGACTTGCCAATGGGATCTGAAAAGAAAAAGACGCCTGGTCTTTTTGAAAACTTTTCAAATAATTCATCAGAGCTTTTAATTTTGTCGAAGTACTCTGAGTAGGAAAAAATCTGCCCTATCAAAAATTAGAAGAACATCGTCCCCAAAAGATTTAGAGTTCGATTTTGATGATGTCATAGAAACCCACTCGAAAGAAGTCTGCAGATTTTAATATCCATAATTCCTTAGATCAATTAAAAGAAAAAGGTGATATTTACAAACCAGTTTTTGGAAAAGAAGTTGATATTTTAAAAGCGATTAAAACGCTGGAAAAATATAGGTCCACTTACAATGACTCATAAGTTTCATCAACAAGAAAACTAAAAGCTTTTTTAATTTTCCCTCTTCCCTCTTCCGTTTTCAAGTCTATTCCACAAAAAATACTGCCGTTCATTTCGGAGTATAAATTAAGATAATATGCTCCCGATATCAAGATGGCCATCACAGCACGAAAATCATCACTTTTGTCTTCAAAATAGGGATTTGTAATGTTTTTGAACAAAATCTCACCATTTTCTTCTTGACCTTCTGTCAATTTCCTTAGTGAAGCTCGTTCTTCAGACAAACGCCAAAGCAAAATTTTTTGCAACTCTTTATTAGAAGAAACAAAATCGAATTGTTCAGACATCATCTGTTTGACAAATTCTTTTCCACCGTCGGTAATTTCTACGGCCGAATCTTCCTCTTTTACATTAGTCCAAAAGTCCTGTGTTTTGATATACTCATCTAAAAGTTGTTCCGTTCCACCGAAATAATTATAAATCAGTTTTTTATCAAGTCCAGCTGTTGCAGCAATTTCATTGACCTTAAGATATTTATAACCTTTTGTTTTTAAGATAGTTCCAACAGCGTCCATAAACTGTTGTTTACTTTTCTCTTTACTTTTTATCCGCGGATTTGTGTTCTTTTCCATCATTGATTTAAAAATCTTTGCAAAATTAACATTTTTTCTTGTCACTATTTAGTGACTTTGATTATATTTGTGCGATTTTAAGCTTTAGCTCAATTTCAAATTCTTTAAAAACTATTACAACTAATAACCATGAGAACTCATTTTATCCTGATTTCGTTTTTTAGTTTTACTTTAGGTTTTTCTCAAAATAAACTACCCATTGTAAAATCAAATACGAAACAGGTTAAAATTATTGAAAATAAAGAATTAATTACCGAATGGAATCTCGTTCCAGAAGTAAAACCAGACACTTACATCAGCGGCAAGAACACAAAATCAAGAAACATCAAAATCGTAACAGATATTGATTCTTTGGAAATTAATCTAAAACCAAAACAGGTTATGCAACCAATTTTTTAGGTGGCGAAGTTTTGAAAAGATTCAATATCATTCTGGATTTTCAAAATAATTTAGTTTATTTGAAACCCAATCATCTGTTCAAAGAACCTTACGGAGACAATATCAAATCTTAAGATATTTTAAATGTAAAAATTAATGGCAACAATTCTAATTGTTGCTTTTTTATTTTAAAATCCACAACAATTATTTATTATTTTTGAGATAAATAAACCTCGAATGTATAAAATCAAGTTATTCCTTTTTAGTAGTTTTCTTTCGTTAGGATTCAAATCTCAGGAAATCACAGACTGGGTTTCAAATCCTGTAGATTATGTTAATCCGTTGATGGGAACCCAATCTTCCTACGAATTATCGAATGGTAATACTTATCCAATTATCGGACTGCCTTGGGGAATGAATTATTGGACGCCACAAACCGGCAAAAATGGAAATGGCTGGCAATATACTTACAACTCGAATAAAATTCAGGGATTTAAACAGACTCATCAGCCATCGCCTTGGATGAATGATTATGGGCAATTTTCCATTTTACCAATCGTTGGAAATCCTGAAATAGACCAAGAAAAAAGAGCAAGCTGGTTCTCTCACAAAACAGAAATTGCAACTCCTTATTATTACAAGGTTTATCTCGCAGATTACGACGTGTGGACAGAAATTGCGCCGACAGAACGTTCAGCTATGATGCGTTTTACTTTTCCAGAAACCAATCTGGCTCACATTCTTTTAGATGCTTTTGACCGAGGTTCTTATGTAAAGATTATTCCTTCTGAAAGAAAAATCATCGGTTATTCCACAAGATATGCGAGAGGGAAAATGGAGAATTTCAAAAATTATTTTGTGATTCAGTTTGACAGAGATTTTGTTTCTCAAAATGTCTGGAGCGGAACAGAAATTCACAAATCAAATCTTGAAATCAAAGCAGATCACGTTGGAAGTTTGGTCAAATTCCCTCAACTGAAAAAAGGAGAACAAATCACAATCCGAGTAGCGTCATCATTCATTAGTCCAGAACAAGCAGAAATTAATCTGGAAGAATCCAAAGGTAAATCCTTTGACCAAGTAAAATCCGAAGCCAAAGAAATCTGGAATCAGACTTTAAACAAAATACAAATCAAAGGCGCAACTATCGATCAAGTAAGAAGCTTCTACAGTTGTCTTTACAGAAGCGTACTTTTTCCACAAAAGCTTTATGAAAAAGATAGAAACGGAATTGTCCAGCATTACAGTCCTTACAATGGGAAAACAATGCCCGGATATTTGTTCGGTGGAACTGGCTTTTGGGACACATTCCGTGCGCTCTACCCTCTTCTGAATTTGGTTTATCCGTCCATAAATGTTGAAATGCAAAAAGGTCTGATTTCAGCTTATCAGGAAGGCGGATTTTTACCGGAATGGAGCAGTCCTGGATTTGCAGATATTATGATTGGGAACAATTCTGCTTCGGTTGTTTCTGAAGCGTATCTCAAAGGTCTTAGAGGTTATGATGCAGAAGTTCTTTGGCAAGCTTTGAAACACGGTTCTAATAACGAAGGGCCAATAAGCGCAGTCGGAAGAAAAGGCGTAGCAGATTACAATTCTATAGGTTATGTTCCGACTGATACTGGAATTAATGAAAGTGCAGCAAGAACGTTGGAATATGCTTATGACGATTACGCCATCTACGAATTCGGGAAAGCGTTAAACAAATCGGAAGAAGAACTGAAACCCTTCAAGTCAAAAGCAATGAACTACAAAAACCTTTTCGATCCGAAATATAATCTGATGCGAGGTAAAAAGAAAAACGGAGAATTCCAGGAAAACTTTGATCCTTTCGAATGGGGAAATGCTTTTACAGAAGGTAACAGCTGGCATTACACGTGGAGTGTTTTCCAAGATATTGAAGGATTGAAGGAATTAATGGGTGGAAAGCAAAAGTTTGCTAAAATGTTGGATTCTGTTTTTGTGATGCCACCGACATTTAATACCAATTATTATAAAGAAGTCATTCACGAGATGCGCGAGATGCAAATCGTTGGAATGGGACAATATGCACACGGGAATCAGCCTATCCAACATATGCTTTATCTTTATAATTATGCCGGTCAACCTTGGAAAACACAATATTGGGTAAGACAGACAATGGATAAATTATACAAACCAACGCCCGATGGTTATTGCGGAGATGAAGATAATGGACAAACTTCTGCTTGGTATGTTTTCTCAGCTTTAGGATTTTATCCAGTTACACCCGCGAGTACACAATATGTTTTGGGAGCGCCGCTTTTTAAATCCATTAAAATCAATCTGGAAAACAATAAGACCATTCAAATTGATGCTCCTAATAATTCGGAAAGCAACATTTACATTGATAATTTAAAATTCAACGGAAAAAATTATTCTAAAAACTGGATCGACCATTTTGAATTGCTAAAAGGCTCAAAACTAAAATTTGAAATGATTTCAAAACCTAATACAAAAAGAGGAATTCAAGATTCCAACGCTCCTTTTTCTATGAGTACATCTGACAAATAGCATAGAAATAATTTCTGGAAATTGTAATAGCAATTACTTTTTTTATTAATTTTATTCGATTAAACCCTTTTGAATGAAGACATTATTACTTGTTAGGCATTCCAAGAGCGATTGGCCTGTAGATGTTGAAGACTTTGACCGTCCTCTAAATGATTTAGGAATGGTGAATGCGCCTAAAATGGCTCGTTTGCTAAAAGATAAATCTATAGAAATAGACACTTTCATTTCCAGTCCTGCAAAACGTGCACTGCATACCTGCGAATTATTTTCGGAGGTTTACGGAAAACCTTATTCAACAGAGCAAACTTTATACAATCCGCGCGAGACCGATTTTGAAAATTTGATTTACGGTTTAGATGATTCCATCAATTCAGTGGCGTTATTTTCTCACAACAATGGGATTTCAAATTTCGCCAATTCTCTTACAGATGAGATTGTAAACCTCCCAACTTCCGGTGTCGTTGCTTATCAAATCGATTGTGATAAATGGAGCGATTTCGAAATAGCCAAAAAGAAGTTTTTATACTTTTATTCGCCTAAGAATTTCAATCAATAAAATAATTTGGGCAGCTTAATCCGTCTTCCACTCCCGCTTTTTTCTTTTTTATAAAAAGAAAAAGAGCTCCGTTCAAGCCGGGCTGCTGAGTTCAATTATAAATAAAAAACGTCCCGAAAAATTCAGGACGTTTTTTATTTTTATGTGAATATAGAAATTAGATTCCCAAAGCTTTCTGATAAGCATTCTCAATGCCCTCAATATTTTTTCCTCCAGCTGTAGCAAAACCTGGATTTCCACCACCACCACCTTGGATTTCTTTTGCTAATTCTTTTACGATATTTCCAGCATGATAACTTGTTTCCAAATCTGCAGAAACGCCAACTGTAATCATTGGTTTTTCGCCAGCATCAGATATAATAATTGTAACAGAATTTGGAATTTCTTTTTTCAGTTGGAACACAATATCTTTCACAGAACCTGCATCCAGAGAAGTTTTCTTAACCAATATTTTTTTTCCGTTTTTATCTTCAAAATCATTTTTCCAGTTTTGGATTTCGCCTTTTGCTTTTTCTTTTTTGAATGATTCGATTTCAGATTTCAAAACCGAATTTTCTTCCAACAATTTCTCAATTGACTTAACCAAATCTTTAGATTTCAACAACTGTGAAATTTCCGTAAACTGAGTTTCCAAATTTTTAAAATATTCTTCTGATTTCTCTCCTGAAATAGCTTCAATTCTTCTGATTCCCGCAGCTGCAGAACTTTCAGAAACGATTTTAAAATGACCAATTTCACTCGTATATTTCACGTGTGTTCCTCCACAAAGTTCTTTTGAACTACCAAATTGAATCATTCTTACAAAGTCGCCATATTTCTCACCAAAAAGTCCAGTTGCGCCCATATCAAAAGCTTCCTGAATCGGAATATTTCGGAATTCCTGCAACGCAATATTTTCTTTGATTTTAGCATTCACTTTAGACTCAACCAAAGCCAATTCTTCGTCTGTCATTTTAGAAAAATGAGAAAAATCGAATCTCAAATAATCTGGTCCAACATAAGAACCTTTTTGCTCAACGTGAGTTCCGAGAACTTCTCTCAAAGCTTCGTGCAACAAGTGTGTCACAGAATGGTTTGCTTGAGAATTTTTTCTATCAGCCACATTGACTTTAGCATAGAAAACCGCACCAGCATCTTTTGGAAGTGCGTTGATCAAAGAAATAATCAATCCGTTTTCTTTTTTAGTTTCAATAACGTCGAAAATCTCGGTTGCATTTTCAAGAGTTCCTTTGTCGCCAACCTGGCCTCCACCTTCCGGATAGAAAGGAGAATTACTTAAAACAACCTGATAAAACTCGCCGTCTTTATTTTCTATTTTTCTGTAACGTGTGATATAAGTTTCAGATTCCAATTGATCATAGCCAACAAAATTTTCAGGTTTTTCCTCAAGAACAACCCAATCGTAAACTTTCGCAGCAGAATCTCTTTTAGAACGTTGCTTTTGCTTAGCCATTTCTGCTTCGAAACCTGCTTCATCAATTGTTAAACCTTTTTCTTCTGCGATAATTCTTGTTAAATCATCAGGAAAACCATAAGTATCGTACAATTCAAAAACTTCTTCGCTTGGCAACACTTTTTGACCGTCTGCGATGGTTTGCTGAATCAATTTCTCAACTCTTAATAATCCATTTTCTATGGTTTTAAGGAAAGATTCTTCCTCACTTTTAATCACTTCAGTTACAAGATTTCCTTGCTTTTCCAATTCTGGGAAGAATTTGCCCATCTGATCCTGAAGAACAGCCACTAATTCGAAAAGGAAAGGTTCTTTTCTGTCCAAGAATCTATAAGCATAAGAAATTCCTCTTCTCAAGATTCTTCTGATTACGTAACCTGCACCACCATTGGAAGGCAATTGTCCATCTGCGATCGCAAAAGAAACTGCACGAATATGATCTACAACCACACGGATTGCAATATCTTTTTCGTCTGTTAAAATGCCTGTATATTTTTTACCAGAAAGTTCTTCAACTTTAGCAATCAAAGGCGTGAAAACATCGGTGTCATAATTAGATTCTTTCTGCTGTAGAGCCATACAAAGACGCTCAAATCCCATTCCCGTATCGATGTGTTTTGCAGGAAGATTTTCCAGAGAACCGTCCGCTTTTCTGTTGAATTGCATAAATACAAGATTCCAAATCTCAACAACTTGAGGATGGTCATTATTTACCAAATCAAGTCCTGAAACTTTCGCTTTTTCTTCTTCACTTCTCAAATCAACGTGGATTTCCGAGCAAGGTCCACAAGGTCCACTTGCTCCCATTTCCCAGAAATTATCTTTCTTATTTCCATTGATGATTCGATCTTCCGAGATGAATTGCTTCCACAAATCGTAAGCTTCAGTATCTCTTTCAAGATTTTCTTTTTCATCGCCTTCGAAAATGGTCACGTAAAGGTTTTCTTTAGGAATTTTGTAAACTTCCGTCAATAATTCCCAAGCCCAAGTAATCGCTTCTTTTTTAAAATAATCGCCAAAAGACCAATTCCCCAACATCTCGAACATCGTATGATGGTAAGTATCACGACCAACATCATCCAAATCGTTATGCTTTCCGGAAACTCTAAGACATTTTTGCGTATCGGCAATTCTGGATGATTTCGGTTCTTTGTAACCTAAAAAATAATCTTTGAACTGCGTCATTCCAGAGTTTGAAAACATCAGTGTTGGATCATCTTTAAGTACAATTGGCGCAGAAGGAACGATCAAATGTTCTTTGCTTTTGAAAAAATCTAAAAATTGCTGTCTTATTTCTTGTGAAGTCATTTTAGTTGTCTGTTGTTGGTTGTCAGTTGATGGTCTTTGATAATCAACTTTTGGTTGGCAAATTTAAGTAAATTATGTGATTTTGTTAAATAAAAATGTGCGTTTTATGGTATCGTCATAATTCCTGAAACTTTTATTTTTCCACCATCATTTTTAAAATACACTAAACATCCTGAACCTTCAAAACTGGTTTTAGGGTTTGGTTTAGCAAGTTGAAAACCTAGTGAAAATTCGTCACTATCTTCATTATAAATTATTTTACTTTTTCTTAATTTATTTACTTTAAAAAAAGAAATCATTTCCACTATTACATTTGGAATTTTAGAATTCTCAACCATAAAATCATCACCAATAGTTTTTTTGTCACAAACCAGACACAAAGTGTTTTGGGTAAAAAAAATTGGTATATTATCAAAGTTGCCCTTTTTATATTCGTAATTAATTTGCTTAATAGTCTTTAAGGCCTTTTCTTTTGATTCCTTCAAATTAATTTGTGCATTAACTGATGAAGTAGAAATAAAAAATAATGTTACAAGTAAAATTTTATTCATAATTCTATTGTTTATAAACCGAGATTATAATATTTTCTTTAAAACTTTCATTTTATTCAATTATAAATCCATATTAAAATAGGTTTCTCGGAACTTTTCAATAGCGGATCGATTTCTTTAAAAGCATTATTTGAAACTGTAGGACAACCCCAACCTTCTGGCGAACCTTTAGGATAAACTTCGTCATCGCTCATCTTTTCCCAAGAATGAAAAACGATGATTCTTTTCAAGGCGTTACTATTAGTTTCTTCTAATCCGTGCATCAGATATTTTACATTCACGCCCCAATTGCTGTAACCTCTTGCTCCTAATTTGTATTTTCCTAAAGACGAAAGATGACTGTTATCTATATTGCTAAACTTAGGATTTTCTTTAGAATCATCGGAGCTCCAAGAATTGTTTCCGCAACCATGTCCAACTAAATATTTGTTGACAATTTTATCTTGTTTGAAATCATAAATAAAAAAACGTTTTAATCCTGAATGCAAACTCATATCTATCAAAATACAAAAATCAGTGTTCATATTTTGACCTTTGCAGAATTCTAAGGCTTCTTTGGATTTCTGACTGATTTTTGCAGAATCTAATTCTGGCTTTTTAATATCATTCGAAGTTTCAAAAATCGGTTTTAGATTTGTCAAATTTTCTTTTTGACAGCTTAAAAATATTATTGAAAATAGAAAAGTGATGACAAACTTCATTATGATGACCAATGTTTCAATTTTGCGAAGCGCAGCCCGACTTGAACGGAGCTCTTTTTTGTTATTGCAATTATGGAAAAATTCTAATCTTTTACTGCCCACGTTTGCAATAACAAAAAAAGCGGGAGTGGAAAGCGGAATAGCTGCCCAAATAATTAGGATTAAGAATCTTACTTATAATGTCTGAAAATCCCAAAATCCGTCGGTGTCCAGAATGCAGCTTTTTGGCCAGCAGCTTTTAGGCCGTCATTCGCCCAAGTGTTGCAAGTGTAGGCAAAATTGTAGCTACCTTTTGCATCGTAAAAAGCATCATTATTTCCGTAAACGGCATCGGTTTTTATCAAAATATATTTTCCTTCTGGATCTTTGTCAAACTTATCATCTATGAATTTGATTAAATCCTGATATTGCTTTTCCGTGAGCATTATTTTTTTGCAATCATCAGCGACTGTCATTTTTTTGTAATAGGTACAATGCATCGCAGACTCACTGAGCCAAAATGCAGCTTTGAAAGCAGTAGAAAATTTGAGATCAGCCCAAGTTGGCGTATCCAAATAGAAACCTTTGTCGCCCCAACCGAACGCAATGAAATTCTGATCAGAATCCTTTCCTTTAGTATTTTCAAAAGGTAATTTCTGGCTCCAATCTATGTATTTAGATTTGACAGGAACAACCAAATCCGTATGAACACCATTAGTCAAAATATAGGCTTCAACTATTTTTGGATCGCTTGTTTCCTCAGCTTTTACAGGAATCATTGGAAGTAACAAACTCAATATAATATACAAAAAAACGACTCCAATCAAGAAGCCGATTATTTTAAGAATTAGAAATAACGTTTTTTTCATTGTATGGTTTTTGCCAGCGCGTCGAACTATAAAGTTAACAAAATTTACGACACAAAATCAAAATGTTAATTTTTTTTAATAAATCTAGGTTTTATGAAAATTTTTCTTGAAATTTAGTAAAGAAATAACACAGAAATATGCCGAAAAAACGCCAATCCAACAAAAGACTAAAAATCAGAGTAAAAGTTGCCCCAAAAAGATCGCAGAAAAGAAGATAATCTTAGTCCGAAAGGAAATCAAGATTACGTTTAAGACCTGCAAATTTGGTTCTTTTTACCGCCGACTTTCTGAAAACCGTGGAGAAAACTTCTTGGGTAATGTCTTTCCACTCTTGTTTTGTAAAGTTTTTGATCTCAGAATTCGGTTTGAATTTCTCCTCTAATGTAGGAGCAGAGAATCTATTCCACGGACAGACATCTTGGCAAATATCGCAGCCAAACATCCAATCCTCCATTTTATCTTTGAAAAAATCAGGAATTTGGTCTTTCAGTTCTATCGTTGCATACGAAATACACTTGCTTCCATCGATGATTTTATCGGAAACTATTGCCTGAGTGGGACAAGAATCGATGCATTTGGTACAACTCCCACAATGGTCTGTTACCTCATAATCCTGGATCAATTCCAAATCACAAATGATTTCTGCTAAAAAATAAAAAGAACCATTTTTCTTGGTAATAAGATTTGAGTTTTTTCCAACCCAGCCAATTCCTGATTTCTTCGCCCAAGCTTTTTCCAAAACAGGCGCAGAATCTACAAAAACACGAAAAGAGAACTCCCCTATTTCTTCCTGAAGTTCCGCAATCATTAGCTTCAATTTATCTTTAATAACTTCGTGATAATCTTCGCCGTAAGCGTACTTTGCTAGTTTAAAATCTTTATTAGTTTGAATTTCTTCAGGGAAATAATTATAACTCAGAGAAATTACGGATTGGGAACCTTCTACCAACAATCTCGGGTCAAGACGTTTCTCGAAATAATTCTCCATATATTTCATCTCGCCGTGGAAGTTGTTCTTCAGCCATTTTTCCAAATGTGGCGCTTCTTCTTCAAGAAAACCAGCTTTGGAAATACCACAAGACTGAAACCCGAAAGCCAAAGCTTTGGATTTTATCAAATTGCTGTATTTCTCTTTGTTGTTCATTTGGAAATTGCAAAATTAATGTTTTAAAATCATCAAACATAAAATTCATTTACAACATCAAAAGAACTTAATTTTAATTTAAAACTAATATCTAAAATTTGTATTTTTGTTAGCATTAAAAACGTAAAAAATAAAATATTATGGCAATAGAAGATGTATTGAAAGCGGGAAATTACCACTTGATTGATGTTCGTGAACCTTTGGAATTGGAAATGGATGGGAACATTGCAGAAGCTAACAATATTCCTTTGGGAGATATCGAAGAGCACATTGATGAAATCAGAGCTTTGGATGGCAATGTTATTTTCTTCTGCAGATCCGGAAACAGATCCGGAAAAGCGACTGAGTTTTATAAATCTCAAGGCTTTGAGAATGTGTACAACGGTGGTGGTTACAACGACCTTAGCGCAACTTTGGAGAATCTTTAAGACGACTCAAAAAAAATACAAAGCGGGAAATTGATAATTTCCCGCTTTTTTTAGTTTTTACCCCTGGATAATAACCATATCACTAAGCCTATGACTCCTACAACTAAAATAATTCCCCACCACATACCGGCTTTGAAAATAGTTTCGACTGCTTCGCAACTTGTCAGCATTCCAGCTAATAAGAATAGCGGAATAAAATTGATATATTTTTTCATAGTGTAATATTTGTGAGTTAAATTCAAAACTTAAGCCAAAAACAAATAGGAATTTCGATTTTACACGATTATTGTTATGGAAAAATAAAAAATCCATCAGAAATTGATGGATGATTTTTTAGTGAGAGGGAATCTCTTTTGGCTGATTTTTATTAGACACTTTTTCTTCTATTTTTTTGACCACATATCCAATTACAATTGGAGCCAGCCAAGTCAAAGCCATTTTTAACAATCTTGATTTCATACTTTAAATTTTCAAGATAATTACAAGAAACAAGCCAAGCTATTTTTGATTATTAAAAACCAATCTCAATCACCTATCTTTGTCACAAATTAGTTTTATGTCATTCGAAGCGTTAGGATTATCAAGTAACATTATTCGTTCAGTTAAAAAATTAGGTTACCTGAAACCTTTCCCAATCCAAGAACAAGCAGTACCTGTAATTTTGCAAGGCAAAGATTTGATGGGAATTGCACAAACTGGTTCTGGAAAAACAGCTTGTTTTGTAATACCCATTTTAGAAAAACTACAGAATACTGAAGTTAAAAAAGACAGAAATGTTCAGGTTCTGATATTGGTTCCAACTCGGGAATTAGCTATTCAAATCGATGAAGTTTTCCGTGCCTTTACAAATAATCTGAAACGTGAAGTCCGCACAATGGCAGTTTATGGTGGTGTTTCTATCAATCCACAAATGAAAGGATTATTTGGCATAGAAGTTCTCATCGCAACGCCTGGCCGTCTTTTGGATTTGATTGATCATAATGCTTTGAGTATTTCCACTATCCAACATTTGGTTATTGATGAAGCCGATAAAATGTTTCAATTAGGCTTTGGCGAAGAAATGAATAAACTGTTTGCAATGATGCCCGTTGCCAAACAAATCACTCTATTTTCTGCGACTTTGAACGATAAAGTTTCTGAAATGACGGAACGCTTGTCCATTAATCCAACTTTAATCGAAATCAAAAAAGAAGAGGTTGAAATTGACCATATAGAACAATTAGCTTATCACGTTGCTCCCGAAAACAAAGGTCCTTTTTTGAGATATTTGATTAAGGAAAAGAAAGTTGAAAAAGCTTTGATTTTTGTTTCATCCACAAGGTCTGCAGATAATCTGGTTGAAAAACTAAAGAAAAATAAAATAAAAGCAGTCGCCATCCACAGCCAGAAATCGCAAGGTGCAAGACGAAATAATTTGGAAGAATTCAAAGTCAATGGCGCTCAAATTTTGGTAGCAACCGACTTGATTGGACGTGGAATCCACATCGAATCTTTGCCTTGCGTCATCAATTATGAGTTGCCTCGTTCGCCTTTGGATTATATTCACAGAATCGGCAGAACAGGTCGTGCAGGCGAAAAAGGAACAGCTATCAATATTTTAACGGATGCTGAACTACAACATTTCCGAGTGATTCAAAAAAAGATGGGTAAAAAAGTGACTTTGCAGAGAACGGAAGGTTTGGATTTACACGGTTATTAAAATTTAATTTTTTATTATTTTTCTCGTAAATTATTTAACGGGGCTATTTTAATACACAAAAACTAAAAAATCAATTTTATCTAAAGATAAAATCTTTGTACCTCAAAATTCAATAATTGCTATTTCCTCTTTTATGCCTTTGTGTTAAAAATCATTTCTGAGTTAAAGCCTCTTCTTCAAACATAATCCCATCCCAGCCAAACTCCATAAAGTTCCTGATATTCTGATGGTCTGTTCCTTCCCGATTCTTCAAAACATCTGTTCTGTAGAAATCTCCGAATAAAGCCAACGTTTCTTCTTTTGAAAGTTGGTTCAACTTCGCAAAACTGAAAACTTTGCAAGAACCATTGTTCTGGTCTGCTTCATTAATAGTATTTCCATTCGTGAATTTCGTAGGCCTGAAATTATAATTCTCATCAATAAAAGCAATCACTTCTTGGAAATCAATTGTTTCAGGAGAGTTTTTCAGTTGTTCTAAAATCATTTTTATAAATTTTTATCAAAAATAATTAAAATGATCCCAACAACGCAAAATCATGCGCCAAAACATTTATGACATCGATTTAGAGCAATTACAAAAAAATAAGCAATTTAAAAATAGAATTTCATCAGAATTAAAAGATATTGAAAAAACTACAAGCTTTTTATCAGATTTTCTTGCATCCTAAAACGCTCCATCGGAGCAAGCTGTTAATAGAACCCAACCAACACACTCGTGCCATAGGCAAGCCACAAACCTGTCATTCTAAAGCTCTCGAAGGACAATAAACTAAATACACCACAAAAAAATCCCCCGATTATTCGGGGGATTCATATAATAATTAAGATTTAATCTTAAGCTTCGTTCAAAGGTTTGTGCTCTCCTGGTTGGTCTTTACCTTCAGGATTTACTTTTCCCTCTGGTCTTGGACCTCTTTGTTCACCTTCTTTTTTCTCAGGTCTTGGTGGTCTTGGCAACAAAACTTTTCTTGAAAGTTTCATTTTCTTACGGTCATCATAACCCATAAATTTCACCTCCACTTCGTCGCCTTCTTTGTAAGGCACTTTGTCAAGTCTTGCCCACTCGATTTCAGAGATATGAAGTAAACCTTCAGTACCTTTGGCAATCGCTACGAAAGCTCCGAAATCCATTACTTTCACTACTTTACCTTGGTAAACTTCACCTACAACCGGTACAAAAGTAATCTCGTTGATTTTTGCAATCGCCTCGTTGATCTTCTCTCTGCTAACACCAGAAATTTCGATTCTACCGATTTCGCCAACTTCTTCGATAGCAATAACAGTATCGGTATCTTTCTGCATTTGCTGAATGATTTTTCCACCAGGTCCGATTACAGCTCCGATGAAATCTTTAGGAATTTCCATCATTACCATTTTCGGAGCGTGAGGTTTCACATCTTCTCTTGGTTCAGCAATTGTTTCAGTGATTTTGTTAAGGATATGAAGTCTTCCTTCTTTAGCTTGTAGAAGAGCTTTCTCCATAATATCCATAGAAAGTCCTTGGATTTTAATATCCATCTGGCAAGCAGTAATTCCGTCTGCAGTTCCCGTTACTTTGAAGTCCATATCACCCAAATGATCTTCATCACCTAAGATATCAGAAAGAACAGTGAATTTCCCTGTTTTAACATCAGTTACCAATCCCATCGCAATACCGGAAACTGGTTTTTTGATTTGAACACCTGCATCCATCAATGCTAAAGTTCCTGCACAAACAGTCGCCATAGAAGATGAACCATTAGATTCAAGGATATCAGAAACAATACGGATTGTATAAGGATTTTCTTCAGGAATCATATTTGCCAAAGCTCTCTGAGCCAGGTTTCCGTGACCAACTTCTCTTCTTGAAGTTCCTCTCAAAGGACGTGCTTCACCAGTTGAGAATGGAGGGAAGTTATAATGAAGGAAGAATCTTTCGTCATAATTCGCCATTACGCTGTCCACCATATTCGCATCTTTAACAGAACCAAGAGTTACAGCCGTCAAAGACTGAGTTTCTCCTCTTGTAAAGATTGCAGAACCGTGAGCTCCTGGTAAATAATCAATTTCAGACCAGATTGGACGGATTGTTTCAGGATCACGACCATCAAGTCTGATTTTATCATTGATAATCATCTGACGCATCGCTTCTTTTTCCACATCGTGGTAATATACTTTTACGAAAGGTGTTACTCTCTCCAATTCTTCAGCATTTTCAACATACTGAGCTAAAAATTCATCACGTACCGCTTTGAATTTCTCTCCTCTTTCTTCTTTGCTAGAAGGCGTTTTAGCAACTTCGTATACTTTATCATAAGTTTCTTTCCACACTTTTTCACGGATGGCTTCATCGTGATTCTCGTGGTTGTATTCTCTTTTAGGGAAAGATTTACCAACTTTTTGAGCTAATCTTTCCTGAGCTTCAACTTGTTTTTTAATTTCAGCGTGAGCGAAGTTGATGGCTTCAAGCATTTCTGCTTCAGTAATTTCTTTCATCTCACCTTCCACCATTACGATAGAATCTTTAGTTGCTCCAACCATAATATCAAGGTCAGATTTTGCAAGATCTTCGAATTTTGGATTAATAGAAAGCTGCCCATCGATTCTTACAACTCTCACTTCAGACATTGGTCCGTTGAAAGGAATATCAGTAATCGCAATGGCTGAAGACGCCGCAAGACCTGCTAAATCATCAGGAATCGATTGTCCGTCATAAGAAATTAATGAAATCATTACCTGAACTTCCGCGTGGAAATCTTCAGGAAACAAAGGTCTCAAAACTCTATCTACCAAACGCATTGTCAGGATTTCCTGATCAGATGGTCTAGCTTCTCTTCTGAAAAAGTTTCCAGGGATTTTACCGCCTGCATAGAATTTTTCTCTGTAATCAACTGTCAAAGGTAAAAAGTCTACACCAGGATTGGCTTCTTTGTTGGCTACAACCGTTGCTAAAAGCATTGTTCCGCCCATTTTTACTACAACAGATCCGTCAGCCTGTTTTGCCAGTTTCCCTGTTTCTAATGTGATTTCTCTGCCGTCTGCAAGAGTAATCAGCTCTGTAATTGCTTGAGGTGCACTCATAAATTGTTTGTTTATACTCCGTATTGAGTACTTTAATTAATGTTTTCGTCTAAAATTTAGGTGCAAATTTAATGTATTTATTTGGATTACAAATAAGTGTTGAAAACAACTGATTCTGAGAAAGAAATTTTAAAATAAATCTGCTTGAAGTTAAACACAAAGGCACAAAGGATATGTTATCTCTAAACAATACTAAAGCACGAAGAAAATCAAAGATTTTTTATTTAACGAAGTTGAACTTTGTGCCCTAAATTAATTTGAATTATTAAAAAATCATTGTGCCTTCGTGTGTAACAAATAACATACTCATTTTCTCGTAATTCTCAATAATAGAACAATAACTAGGAAAATAGAAAAGACAAATCCTAAAACTGCGACTAAAGACATTTCTCCAATTCGAGGCCCCGATTCTGAAACAAAAACAATTGCTGTTGCAATAATATTGGCGCCAAGAAGCATTGCTAAAATTAGATTAACAATACTGGTTTTAATGAGCTGATTCGTTTTCTCAATATTTTTGATTTCACTCGAAATCGTGAATTTATTATCATCCAGTTTTTGAAGAACAGAACGCAGTTCTTTCGGAATTTCATCTACATTATCAGTGAAATTAATCACTTTTTCCATTCCGTTTTTCAGGAGTTTTTTCGGACTTATTTTCCTAGATAATATTTTCTTGGTGTATGGATGCAGACTTTTTACAATATCCAAATCAGGATTAATAGTCCTGCCAACACCTTCTATCAAACCAATTCCTTTGAACAAAAGATAAAAATAATCTGGCATATAAAGCCTATTATCTTTCAAAACATCTTTCATTTTGTTGATGATAATGTGCGGATCAATATCTTTTAAAGAACTACTATGAACGAAATTAAGAACTTCTTCCACATCATTTTCAAACTTTCTCTCATCGGGAATATCATAACTGATTGCCATTTTCTTGAGAGACCTTACGATTTTATTAGAATTCTTCGCCACAAAAGAGACAATCAGACTTTCTAGAATCTCTTTATCATTTGGTTGAATTTTCCCAACTGCACCGAAATCTATAAAAACAACTCTTCCATCTTTCTTCACGAGAATGTTTCCTGCGTGCGGATCAGCGTGGAAAAATCCGTAATCCAAAATCTGAGAAACGAAAAGCCTTAATCCAACTTCCGAAATTTTAATTGGATCAATATTATGTTGTAAAAGTTCAGCTTTATCTGTGACTTTAATTCCGTCAATAAACTCCATACAAAGGACATTATTATTGGAAAATTCGTCGTAGACAATCGGAACATAAGTTTCTTTATTATTTTTGAAATTGAGAGAAAATTGTTTGATATTATTCCCTTCATTAACCAACGAAACTTCTTCTAACAAAGACTTTTCGAAGGTTGCGATGGCTTGTTTTAGATTCAATTTTGAAGCAATCTCTGAATAAGTAGAAATTAGCTTTACTAAATCTTTAATAAGAAGCAAATCATCCTCAATAACACTGAGAACATCTGGCTTTTTGATTTTCAAAATCACTTCTTCGCCAGAAATCAAAGTGGCTTTATAAACTTGCGCAATAGATGCAGTAGCCAAAGGCTTTGAAATAATTTCCGAAAAATGTTCTTTAACCGAAATATTAAATTCATTCTCCAGGATTTCCTCAACATTCATTTCAACAACCTCTACTTTATCCTGAAGTTTTTGCAATTCCTGAATCAATTCCGGCGGCAGCAAATCTTCACGATTACTAAAAGTCTGCCCAAGCTTCACAAATGTTGGACCCAATTCTTCCAACACCAATCTGATTCTTTCATAAACCGTTCCTTTGGAAACAACTTCATTCACAGAACTTTCTTCTGGTTTTTTGCCCATTCTGGCAATAAGATCCTTAAATCCATATTTGCTTAAAACAGAGATTAATTTGGCAGATCGTTTGAGTTTTCGTTGTGGCTTGTCGAACATAATTTGAATTGAGTTTTAATTGTCCTCAAAAATTATTCCCTTTAAAATCTCTTCTTCTTTGGATTGAGGAATGTAGGAAAAACCATCACTTCTTGTCCGAATGTCTGTAGAATTCTTTCCTCTATATTAACCAATTCACTTTCCATAAACTGATCACGGATTTCGTCATTATCAAACAATAGAAAAAGATTGGTATTTTTTCCTTCATTTACCATATCAGAATGTATTTCTGAGAGAATATATTTCTCAACATCTATTAGATTTTCAATCATTTGGTGTAAATCATTTTCTACGTACAAATCCCATTCTTCTATTCTATCTTCAACTATGTGAAATGTAATACTAAGGATACTCATATTTTTATTTTTTTATGATTAATGTTGATAAATTCAGAATGCAAAAATCGTATTTTTTTTGTAAATTAGCCCGTTATAAAAAACAGAAAAACTCAACAGGTCAGAAACTGAAACAAAGTTCTGATTTACAATAAATTAAAAATATTTATGCATAAGGAAGGAGAAAGGTTAATACCGATCAACATTGTTGACGAGATGAAAACCTCTTACATCGATTACTCGATGTCAGTAATTGTATCAAGAGCTTTGCCAGATGTGAGAGATGGTTTGAAACCCGTACACAGACGTGTTCTTTACGGTATGTATGGTCTGAATGTATTTTCCAACAGAAAACATTTGAAATCTGCCAGAATCGTTGGAGACGTTTTGGGTAAATATCACCCACACGGGGACAGTTCGGTTTACGATGCAATGGTAAGAATGGCACAACCTTGGAGTCTGCGATATGAGCAGGTTGACGGGCAGGGTAACTTCGGTTCTATGGATGGAGATCCACCTGCAGCAATGCGTTATACGGAAGCAAGACTTAAGAAAATCTCTGACGAAATTCTTGCCGACCTTGATAAAGATACTGTTGATTTTCAAAATAACTTTGACGACTCTTTGCAAGAACCTACAGTTCTTCCTACAAAAGTTCCAAACCTTTTGGTCAACGGAACTTCTGGTATTGCGGTTGGTATGGCGACGAATATGGCGCCTCACAACCTTTCCGAAAGCATTGATGCCATCTGTGCATATATTGATAATAAAGAAATTACCATCGATGAGTTGATGAAATATATCATCGCTCCGGATTTTCCAACTGGCGGAATCATTTACGGTTACGACGGTGTTCGCGACGCTTTCCATACAGGAAGAGGACGTATTATTCTAAGAGCTAAAGTTGGTTTCGAAGAAATTGGAAACAGAAATGCAATTATCGTAACTGAAGTTCCTTACCAAGTGAACAAAGCTGAGATGATTGCCAGAACTGCTGAGCTGGTAAAAGATGATAAACTTCCTGGAATTTATGAAATCCGTGATGAATCTGATAGAACAGGTTTGCGAATCGTTTACGAATTAAAGAACGATGCAATACCAAACGTTGTATTAAACCTTTTATACAAATACACTTCACTACAAACTTCATTTTCAGTTAATAACATTGCTTTAGTTAAAGGAAGACCTTTACAATTAAATATTAAGGATTTGATTCTACATTTCGTAGATCACCGTCACGAAGTAATCGTTAGAAGAACTGAATTCGAACTTAAAAAAGCCAAAGAAAGAGCGCACATTCTTGAAGGCTTTATGAAGGTAATCGGAACTCAGGATTCTTTGGATAGAGCGATTGCGATCATCCGTCACAGTGCGAATCCTGCCACTGCGAAAGAAGGTTTGATTGAAGAATTTGAATTATCAGAAATCCAAGCTCAGGCAATTCTAGATCTTCGTCTTGCTCGTCTTACCGGAATGGAATTGGACAAAATCCGTGCTGAGTATGAAGAGATTATGGCATTAATCAAAGATTTGGAAGACATTCTTTCTAATGAACCGAGACGTTATCAAATCATTAAAGAAGAACTTCTTGAAATCAAAGAAAAATATGGTGACGAAAGACGTTCAGAAATCGATTATTCCGGTGGAGAATTCTCTATAGAAGATATTATTCCTGATGAAAAAGTAGTTCTGACAATATCTCACGCTGGTTACATCAAAAGAACATTGCTTTCTGAATATAAAGTACAATCCAGAGGTGGCGTAGGAAACAGAGCGGCAACTACCAGAGATGAAGATTTCCTTGAATATATTGTAACAGCTACAAACCACGAGTATCTTTTATTCTTCACAGAAAAAGGAAAATGTTTCTGGCTAAGAGTTTTCGAAGTTCCGGAAGGTTCTAAAACCGCGAAAGGTAGAGCTGTTCAAAACTTGATCAACATCGAGCCAGATGATAAAATCAAAGCTTACATCAGAACTAAAGACTTGAAAAATCAAGAATACATCAACCAAATGAATGTGGTAATGATTACCAAAAATGGAACCATCAAGAAAACATCTTTGGAAGCTTACTCAAGACCGAGAACTAATGGTGTAAATGCTATTGAAATCCGTGACAATGACCAATTATTAGGCGCTAAATTAACGGACGGAAATTCTCAAATTATGATTGCTACCAAAAACGGAAAATGCATCCGCTTCCCTGAAGAAAAAGCAAGAGCTGTCGGCAGAGGATCTATTGGTGTCCGTGGAATTTCGCTTGAAGATAATGATGAAGTTATCGGAATGATTGTTGTTAACGATTTGGAAAATGATACTGTTTTGGTAGTTTCTGAAAGAGGTTATGGAAAGAGAACCGCCGTAGAGGATTACCGTATCACAAACCGTGGTGGAAAAGGTGTTATCACACTTAACATTACGGAAAAAACAGGAAATCTAATCGCGATTCAAAGTGTTACAGACGAAGACGGATTGATGATCATCAACAAATCTGGTGTTGCCATCCGAATGAATATGAACGAGATGCGTGTGATGGGTAGAAACACTCAGGGTGTTAAAGTTATTAACCTTAAAACTAAGGATGAAATCGCAGCTATTGCTAAAGTAGAAATGGACAGAGATGTAGAGGAAGACAATGAAGAAGGTTTAGAAAACGACAGCAACAATTCAGAATTTTCAGCAGATGAGCAAACTGGAGATAGCCAATTGAATATCGGTGATTCTGAAGAAATTAATAACACAGAGGAAACTACAGACAATTCTGAGGAATCAGAAGATAACGTATAAAAAACAAAAGTTTAATATGAAAAGATTAATTTTAAGTCTAGCGGTTCTATCTGTAGCATTGATGAATGCTCAGAAAAAAGAAATCGCTAATGCTGTAAAAGCAGTTGATTCAGGAGATCTTACAACTGCCAATTCAGAACTATCAAAAGCAGAAGGTATCTTTGGTGACAAAACCTATTTGTTGGAACCATCGATCCTGGAGCAATATTATTACGCAAAAGGTTTGTCTCTTTTAAAAGCTGGAAAAAATATTGAAGGTGCAGAAGTCCTTGCTAAAATTTCGTCTTTAGGTTCTGAGCCTATCTTTACTGGAAAAGACGCAGACAAGAATAAAGTTTATTTTGTTGGAAAAGAGGCAGCAGATAAGTCAGGAAGCGGACTTTCTTTGAAAGAAGACAAATACTCACCTGCTTTGACAGAAAAATTAAGAGGAGCCATAGATCCACTTTTAAGAAAAGCCAATGAAGAAGCAACTACCAACTATAACAACAAAAAGTTTGACGTTGCTGGTGCAAACTTCGCTGAAACTTATTACTTATTCAAAGCCGCAGGACAGGATAATAAAAATTTCCTTTATTACGCTGGTGTAGCTTATGCTCAAACACCTGATAAAAAAGCTCAATCGACTGATATTCTTCAATCTTTAATTAAATCCAATTACACAGGAGAAGAAACAGTTTACACTGCAAAAAATACAAAGTCTGGACAAGTAGAAACTTTGGACAAAGCAGCTTTTGATCTTTACAAAAAAGCAAATGCGGGCTATACAGATTTCAAAACTGAGAAAACACCGAGCAAGCAAGAAGAACTTTATGAGGTGACTGCATCATTATTATTTGAACAACAAAAATATGAGGAGGCAGGAAAAGTTGCTGAGGAAGGTTTGAAGAAATTCCCTAAAAATCAATCTTTAGGTCAAGTTCAAAGTAATTCTTATTTCAAATCCGGAAAAACAGATGAGTTTGTAAACAACTTGAAAGCAAAAATCGCTGCTAATCCAAACGATAAAGAAAGTCTTTACAATCTTGGAGTTATGCTAAGTAAAGATCCAAGCAAACAAGCTGAAGCTGAAGCTACTTTCAAAAAATTGGTTGAAATGGATTCTAAGTTCCCTAATGCACTTAACAATTTAGTTTTTGCAATTTTAGGAGAAGATGAAGCAGCAATCAATCAATACAGAGATTTGAAAAAAGCTGGAAAAATTGATGAAGCTAATAAAGTTCTAGAACAAAGAAGAGCTAGATTCCAAAAAGCTTTGCCTTATGCTGAAAAGCTCTATGCTAATGAGCCTAATAATAAAGAAGTTGTAACACTCCTAAAAGGAATGTATATGACCACTCAAAACACTGCCAAGTATAATGAGTTCAAAGCAAAAGAAGCTGGAATGAAATAATTTAAAAGAAGCCTTTCGGCTTCTTTTTTATTTCCAGAATGCTATTTAAATACCTATATTTACAAAACAATTTTATAAAAACTTATATATGAAATTTTTTATTGATACAGCCAATTTAGATCAAATCAGAGAAGCACAAGATTTGGGAATTCTGGATGGCGTTACTACCAATCCTTCGCTAATGGCAAAAGAAGGAATCTCTGGAAAAGAAGCAATCAATCAACATTATATCGATATCTGTAATATCGCAGATGGAGACGTTTCTGCGGAAGTTCTTTCTACAACTTATGAAGAAATGATCAAAGAAGGTGATGAACTAGCAGCACTTCACGAAAGAATCGTAGTAAAAATCCCAATGATTAAAGATGGCGTAAAAGCTCTTAAATATTTTTCTGACAAAGGTATCAAAACCAATTGCACATTGATTTTCTCGGCAGGGCAAGCATTATTGGCTGCAAAAGCTGGCGCAAGTTATGTTTCTCCGTTCTTGGGAAGATTGGATGACATCTCTGTAGATGGGCTTAACCTTATCGAAGAAATCAGAACTATTTATGATAACTATTATTTCGAGACAGAAATTTTGGCAGCATCTATTAGAAATCCTATGCACATCATCAACTGTGCAAAGATTGGCGCAGACGTGATTACATCTCCATTGCCTCCGATTTTGAGTCTGTTGAAGCACCCGCTTACAGATTCTGGATTGGCACAATTCGTGGCAGATTCCAAGAAATTGAGTTAAAATTTTGTTTGAAATCAACATAAAAAAACCGAATCTCTGGATTCGGTTTTTTATTTATATAATTTAAGGAAAAATAGTTTCTTTCAAAAGATAAAGATTCAGAACAATGATGATTGCACTGATGATGTAAGCAACAATCTTCAACCAAGGTTTATTCACAAACTCACCCATTTTAGCCTTACTCCCAGTAAACATTACCAAAGGAACCACCGCAAAACTCAACTGCATCGATAAAATAACCTGACTGAAAACTAACAAATCAGCAGTTCCTCGTTCGCCATATTTGATAGAGATTATCAAGGCTGGAACTATGGCAATCACCCTTGTAATCAATCGTCTTACCCAAGGCTTCAACCTGATATTGAGGAATCCTTCCATCACAATTTGCCCCGCTAATGTTCCTGTTAAAGTAGAGTTTTGTCCAGACGCTAATAATGCTATTCCAAAAAATATACTTGCTAATGTTGTTCCCAAAAGCGGTGTCAGCAACATATAAGCATCATTTATATCAGCTACATCTTTATTGCCTGTTGTATGAAAAGTAGCTGCAGAAATGATCAAAATAGCCGCATTGATGAAAAATGCCAACATCAGAGAAAAACTACTATCAAGTCCTGCAAATTTCAAAGCTTCCTTTTTACCTTCAGTAGTTCTTGGATAATTTCTAGTTTGAACAATACTGCTGTGGAGATAAAGGTTGTGTGGCATCACTGTAGCACCCAAAATTCCGATAGCAATATAAAGCATTGATGGATTTGTTACAATCTCTTTCTTAGGAATCAAACCTTCCAACATTGGCAAAATCTCTGGTTTGCTGAGAACTATATCATACAGGAACGATGCAAAAATAATGAATATCAAACCTCCAACAATACTTTCTATATACCGAAAACCTCTTGATTGCAGGAATAAAATCAAAAAAACATCTATCACTGTAATCACGACACCAACACTCAATGGAATTCCGAATAACAAGTTCAAAGCAATTGCCGAACCGATGACTTCAGCCAAATCACAAGCCGCAATCGCAATCTCGCAGAATATCCAAAGTATAAAATTGACAACCGGATGAAAATGGTCTTTACAAGCCTGAGCCAAATCACGTTCTGCTACAACACCTAGTTTCACGGATAAATATTGTAGAACTATCGCGAAAAGATTCGAGATAAGAATGACAGAAAGCAACGTGTAACCAAATTGAGCACCTCCTGCAATGTCAGTAGCCCAATTCCCCGGGTCCATATAACCAACTGCGACCAATAATCCTGGCCCCATATAAGCCATTAGTTTTTTCTTGAAACTCCCGTCTTTAGGAATATTGACGCTGGCGAAAACCTCTTGAAGAGAATTGGAACTCCTCTCCTTTCTCCATGCGTTGTTATTTTTATCTTGATTCAATTAATTGTTATTGTTAGATTAGACTAACAAATTTAATAATACTTTTCTTAACTTACAATAAAAAACTGCCAGAATTTGGCAGTTTATATTAATTTAAAATTATGCTTTTTATTTTGTAAATCTTACAGCAGTTTTTCTGTCAGACTCTCTTTCTTTGTCAGAAGCTTCTGCAGGAACTTTGGCAAACTTAGAACCGTATCCTTCCGCTTCCAAAACTTGTTTAGAATCGATTGCTGATTTTACAACATTTGCTCGTTCGCCAGATAGCTTAAGATTCACAGCTTCATCACCTTTTTTATCTGTATAAGCTCCGATTTTGATTTTCGCATCAGGAAACTCAGCTAAAATCATTTTAAGATTATCCAATTGAACTTGAGATTCTGGCGTCAAAACTGCTTTTCCAAACTCGAAATTCAGATTATCAAAATTGAACCATCTATCTTTTAATTGTGCTTCTGTTGCGTTTTTATATTCATCAGACTTTAGGAAAGCCACCATTTGGTCTTCGATTCCGCCTTTGTAAGCTTGTAAGGTTTTTCCACTTGGCAAAGTCACAACCAAAGTTTCTCTTGTAATAGAAACCGTATCCCCAATTGCGTTTGTTGAGTCTGTAACTACTGTTGTAGAATCTGTCATAGCCACTGGCGCAGGCTCTGCTTTTTTATCGCATTGTCTCCAGAAAAACCATCCTAAAAGCAATAACAATAATAATGGCAACAACCATTTCCAGATACTTCCTCCAGAATCGTTATTACCAACAATATCGTGAGTTGTTCCACTTCTTGTAACTTCCACCTGCGGCGTTTCTGTCACGATAGGTTTTTCAGTAACAGGTGTTACAGGATTCACGTCTGCTATTGGCGTTTGTTTCGGTTCTGGAACTACATTTACAGGTTCAGCATCAACGCTTCCGAACCAATTCCCCAAACCTAAACTTGCAAAACTAAATCCTGCAGGCAAAAGTGCTGACAGTTTACTTTTCTGCTCGCTGAGAAGATTACTAAAAGAAGATTCATCAGTGTTATTATCTATTGCGTACCTTCCAAGTGTTCCTGCTGTAGCTCCGGTGACTAGATTTAACAGAGAACTTGTAGAATCATTTTTAATTCCTGCATAATTGGAAATCGAATTTGTGATTGCAGCTAACTTATCTCCGTCTCCAAAGATTAGAGAAAGAATTCTTGAAATTACAGAATCGCTTCCGTTCAGATTTCCTAGTAAATTGGACAACGCACCCGAAGAAGCTGCTTCTTTTACAGTTGTAAAAAGTTCAGATTTTGCATTACTATTTGCAAAACCACCTACCACGGCAGGCAATAATGCAGAAATTGCTTTTGAAATACCAGACTCACTTTCTCCAAGTTGAGTTGCTGTTTGAGAAACCGTTGCCGGTCCCAGCTGACCTTTTATAAGGTCGATTAAGTTAATTGACATAGTAGTTTATTTTAATGTTTGACGTACATAATGTTACCAAATTTTAATCCACAAATTTTAAGTATTGATAATTTTAATAAAACTTTAACTATTTGTGATTTAACTTTTTGATTTATTCTTTAGTTTAAAAAACAAAAAGATGAAAAAATCATTTCTCTATATTCTATTTTTACTTCTCGCACAAACAGAATTATTCTGTCAAAAAAAACAAGATAATTTCACAGAAATAATTGGACAGGAAGAAGGCGATTTGAATAAAGATAAAATCGATGACAAAATAGTGGTTTCGGCTGGTCACATTGCTGAAATCCGACCTTTTCGGTTGCAGATTTTTTTTGTCACAATCTAATAGCAAAAAACTGAAATTAGCAGTTTCTACCGACAAAATTCTTGAACCTCAATATGATGCTGAGAAATATGGAATGAAGAAAAACTTCCGTATTCCTGATGTTTTTATCGAAAATGGAAAACTGACAATTCTGACCAATATCAACGAGCTGAAAAGCCGCTATATTTTTAGATTTAGTAATGGGAATTTTGAATTAACTAACATTGCGAGAATCATTTCTGACGGAAGAGAAATAACTACGGAAACCGAAATTGACTTATTAAAAGGAACAAAGGTTGTTTTTGATCAGGATTTTGGACCAAAAAAAAAATATAAAGTTCGGGAGAAATTTAAACCTAAAGCATTACCAAAAATTCAGAATTTGACAACTTCTGATCTTGCAAAGTATTGATCTAAAAAGACGATAATCTTTTAAATTTCAGACTTTACCAAAGACTTAGTATTTGAGTGTTTCTGATTTGAAATAATATTAAAAACAGATTTCCATATCAAAAAACAGGCATTAAAAAAATGAAAAAAAGCAGATGCAGCAACAATAGTTAATCTATTACTAATCTCTCCATCATAGAAATATTTTTCATAGAATCCAATCAAAGAAAAAGATAAAATTACGGTTAGAAAACACAATGAAAAATATGTGACTAAATCCCAAATCCTCTGTTTCTTTTCTTGACTAATTGCAATAGATATACTAAAAATTTCAAAAATAATACTTGCAATCTGTACGTAAAGTTTAGAAAAATCTCCACGCAAAGCATTATAAATAAAGAAAACAATCATTACCATAAGCATCAATAAAGCAAAGGTATAAATAAGATTTCTTCCATTAATTGTGATTTTCCTACTTTTTCTCACAAAGCTTATATAAAACAAAATCAATAAAATAAATGGATTTGTAAAAATGACAACGGTAAAAGATTTCTCTAAATCCGTAAGATTTTCCTCAAGCAAAAAACCTTCCAGATTAATATATGAAAGGTAAAAACTATTGAGAATAGACAGTAGAAACAAATACTTTTTAAAACCTATCATTATCAGTTAGATATATGTTTTAATCAAAATTAGGTCAAGCACTATTAATTATTTTTGAAAGTGTTTCTGATTATATACTGCAAAATCCAGATCTTTTTCCAATGATTTTTCAACTGAATTTTTTATAAAAGATTCACTATAAACATTTAGTTTTATATAGGTACTCTTTACGACAGTTTTTTCTCCATTTACAGTTCTTTCTTCTGTTCCTACTTTATTATCGTTTACCAATTGTACAATTTTTTTGTTGGAAATCCACTGATGAACGGATAAATCTCCATACATTTTGTTCAGCTTATATCCTGAAGAGCTATTTTCTTTTTTCAAATAACTGACAAAATTGCTAATCTCAGACATCTTACCATCAAAGAAATTTATGGCTTCGTAACCGTAGATTTTATTTTTGGCATCAGTTAAAATAACCAATCCATTAAAGAAAAATTGATTGTTATAATTGAATGGTTTTTTGCCTAATATCAATTCCCGCTGGTTAGAAAAATGGTATTTGTAAAATTTTACAATGTCTGATTTTTGTAGTTCTTCAACTTGTTTCTCTTCATTATTTGCATTGACGATTACGGTTTTCCAAACTTCTGTTTTGGAAGCTAAATCAGAGATATTTTCATTAAAAGTCATTTTCGACAAGTCAAAACTGCCGCAATCTTTACAGATATAATCCGGATTTTTTTGAGCATTAAATTCTGAACAGGAAATGAGAATTAAAAGGAATCCAAATACTAAAATTTTTGTTGTCATCTTTTGATAAGTTTTAAGCAATATATTTTTTAATTTTAATCCTTATTTAAATTCTTGATTTTCGGTTTGACAAGATGACAACTCCAAAAAATAGAAAAGTAAAACTGATTATACAAAAAGTCCAATGAAATGCAGTAAAACCTCGAGTAATGCCATATTTTTCGCTGTAATAGATATTAACTTTATTATTAATTTCGTTTTCTGTGGCACTTTGATTTTTATCCGTTATTTGTAGGATCTTATTCTTGTATGGGAATCTTAAAACTGGATAATTTGTATAGCTGGGAGTATCAAATTTCTTATAATTATTTTCAATTTTGTTTACTGAAACAATTGAAGCTGCAATTTTATCACTGTTAAAAATTCGCAACAGATGACCAATAATGCCATAAGCTAAGAATCCACCAATTAGTATCAAAATGACTGCAAATATATTTTTAATCATTATTAATACACTTCCAATGTTTTACTTCCTTTAGGACGGTATAGATAAATAATGATATAAGTTGTTGTTCCGATGTCTTTATCCTTTCGCTTGAAACCACCCCAAAGTGCTGATTTCTTGTTCGAGGCAAACGAGTTTTTAATCTGCATACTTTGTTTATTTCCTAATGATAACAAACTCATTACTATTTTGTGGCAGATATAATTTTACGCCATAACTAGCTCCTCCAGAAACTTTGTATTTTCTAATCAAGGGACTCCAGCCTTTTATATCAAGCGGACTCTCAGCATTAAACTCTCTGGTATGTGTTTTCCTTTCCAATGACACCATCTTACCATCAGCATGAAGTCTCATTTCAAAATCTTCTAATGGAATCATTGCATTTTTACATTTTTTGAAATCCAGTTTGTTTTCTTCCACAGCCTTCGTATAGCTATCTTTTGTTTGGTAGTCAAATACCATTAATTCTTGATCTGCTACTGCCCAAAGATTTCGATATGATGCAAAATCTCCATTATTCATTAAGCTCCTTAATTTTTGATAATAAGCAACCACATTAATTTCCAAATCTTTATGATTGATTTTAGATAAATCTTGACCTTTGCTCCATCCTTCCAAATCATAAGGTAGATCTTTAACTTCTACTTCCCATTCTTGTGCAAAATATGGTAAAGATTCTTTTACCGTTGTCAATTGTAAATTTGTGTTTGTAATATAATTTGAAACATTATCTGTTTCTTTGTTCCAGATATAGCTGACGAATTGAATTCTAATATTTTTAAGATTATCTGGCTTTACAAAAGTTTCACTACTTCTAAAAAGAGGATTTACTTCTATCTTCACCTTATGTTTTCCATTTTTAAGGATAAAGGGATTCAATTCTACTACCGTATTTAAAGGCGTATTTTTTTCAGAAATTTTAATATCATCAAAATAGATTGTTACTGGAATTGGGGCATTTATTTCTAAGCCGTAAGATATCTGTTTTTCAATTGGAACTTGGCTTACTTTCCTATCTAAACTTTTATTTTGGTTTTTTTCCATTTTATCGGTGCAATTGATATTGAACATTAATAATATTAAAATAGCAAGTATATTTTTCATTTTTTATCGTAATTTAAATTCATAAGAAAATCCGTCGTGTAATAAAAACCTTTGTGTGTCAGGTGTATCTTCATCTTCAGCATTATTGTTAAAATTATCACTATCTGTTTTGACTTCAAAACCTGCATTTGCGTAGGCGGTAACACTTCCAAAAATATAAGAATTTACCTTGATTAGCTTGCTGCGTTTTATCACTACAATAACTGTTGATAGCTGGAAATGAATTTTTATTTGGGATAGAATTTCCCGTCAAATGATTTTCCTGAATGCTAACTTTTTTGTCCTCGCCTCGGAAAAAATTGAGAATTTCGTGTTCACGAAGTGGAAAAGATTTGAGTTCCTGAACGTTGTAAGCAACATTCGGTTTTGAGATTGCAGCCAGCAAACAAAGTGGAGAAACCTCGTCTAATCCTAGTTTTAATCTAATATCATCCGCTTCCTCAAGAATGATATTAACTTTTTCATCTTTTGAAATATCATCAGGAAGATGAGCTGTTTTCGGAAGCTCTTCTATACGGACTTCAGCCCATTCGTAGATATAACCTGGATCTTTTTCGATATTTAAAAGGAAATCTTTTAAACCAAAATTATTGTGCAAAAGTGCCTGTAATAGATGTGAAGCTCCATATTCACTGTTGTAATTTTCTCTTGCCACAGATTCGGCAATATGGAAAACTTCTTTAATCGTCTCGTTAGTTACTAATACACTCATAAGGATTTATATTTTGTATTTTAATAATTATTAATTATTGCAAGACTATAAATGGAAAACTGATTTTAATTTTCAGTTAAAAAGTAAAAAATCAGATTTATTAATTCGCAGTAAGAATAGTGCCATAATGTTAAAATTTACAACATTAATTCAATATTAATAAGAAGTATTCAAAACATAATGTTATTTTAATCAAACAATAACAATTCAATAATTATTAATCATATAATTTATTTTTTGATACTGTGATTGTTGTAAACCATTATAAACATTAGAAAAATATCTGCTTTACTAAAAATTCATAATCGTAGAATTACTACAATTTTTGAAATAAATCGAAGAAGCAGAAATAATGGAATATGATTAGCTAAATTTAAAATTGAAATTTGTTTTGCAAAATCTAAAGTTATGGATGACAACATTTTGCTTTATGACATACAATCCGGCGATACCTTAGAGAAAATCGGGGACAAAATCGGGATGACTAGTGATGAGCTGAAGGATTTTCATAACAGCCATTGTGATAAAATGGATCGACTATGGTTTAATAATCTTGTTGGAATAAGACAAATCATTATTCCTAAACAGTATAAAAGTCCATCACAATTAAAAACAGAACTCGAAAAAGAGTTGCCGCCTTCAAGTATTACCCGATATTTTTATGCTAATACTTATTCTATAAAAGAATCTTTTTCAGGACTAATTCAGAAAAGTTTTGAAATAGAATATAAAGTTGATATTAGATTTAGAGATAAAAAAGATAATAATCATCCTTTTGAAATTGTAGATATCATAACTTATGATTTTCTAAAAAACGGTTCCACTCCTGATGATAAAATGAGTTCAATTTCTTTGGCTTGTATGGAAAGCATCTCTCCTATTTCTTTCACAGTTCCTGTACAAGGAAGAATATCCGGTTTTTATGAATTTGAAACGCTCAAGAAAAAATTTGATGAAAAGCGAAAGGATTTAGAAGAATTTTTCATTGGAGATGTTTATAAAGCTTATCTCAATAGATTTTGTGAGAACTTAGAAAAGCAGGATTATGTATTCAAATTATTGTCATCATCCTTATTATACCAATTGTTATTTCCAAAAATGGATTGGTTTCATAAAACAAGTAATTGGACAGAGCAATTTTATTTTTTACCAAACTCAATATTCTTAAAATGCTCAATGTCTGCGAAGTACAATCACGAAGGCACTGAAATTGTAGAAACTCAATTGAAAGGAAAGATAAAAGATTTATTTAGTCTTCAGGAGATATTACGAGGACAATCCTTTGAAGATCAACGGGATGAATTGGTAGACGGGGAAATAGAATTGCTTTATAACACTGATAAAAAAACTAAGAAAATGCTTGAGGCGGAAGCTTCGCTAACATTTAAGAAGGATCAAGAGATTTTCAGAAAACAAACCCTAAAGCTCACACAAAATGGATAAAAATTCTGATATTTTCGATAAAAATCTAAATTCCGATTTAGATGAGTCTAACCTTTTAAACAATGATGAATTTTCAGAAGTTGATGAGGGTCAAGATACAATGGATGAGGAAAGTCAAGCAAATAAAGGTTCTGAAACTACCTATGAAAATGAGGAGAAAAAAGAAGATGAAAAACAAAGCGAAAGCAATTCTAGTGAACACGACGGAAAATATTTCGTAGTTCAAAAAGGTATGGCTTGTTGTGATAAAGGTGCAAAATTCCCCCAATTAAAAGTCACAAGCCATAAAAAACATTATTGGAATGATCAAGAAGGGCAATCAGATTATTTGGCTGTTACGGAAGATGATCTGATGTTTAATCCTGCAGCTATGCCTTTTGGAACTTGTAGTATAAAAAATGGAAATCCTTGTGCTTTTTCTCCATCTGGAAAATGGACTAAAACATACGACAAAGTAAAGATTTTAGACAAAAAATGTGTTACGGAACTCTCCGAATTGCTTTGTTCGGTTGGCGGAAAAATCACCATTATGAAGCACGGTCAACAAGCTGAAGCTGGAAAAAGTAACGTGAATAATGCCAATTCTGCAGAGCAACAGACTTACAATCCAATGATGGATTTTGAAGAGTTCAAAGAGGAAATCAACCAGTCGGATCAACTTTATTACAAATAATCTATGGCAGCAATTATCGGTAATCAAAATCCAAAAGTCGGTGAAACTAATTTCTATGAGATTAGTATTTTCAGTTCACTAACCTTTTTTAATCCAGGTAGCAAATACGAATGGTATCTTTTCAAAAAACAGAAAAACGGGAATTGGATTGACATCACAAAAAACGGAATTCCTAAAACAGGAAATAAAGTCGATTATACATTTTTCGAACCTGTAGCTGGTGATTTATTTGAAATCCGAATTTTTGAAGTTAAACAAGCTTTGCCACCAAGTACTCAATCCACAAAAACATTATATGGAAAACTGCAAGTAAGACCTACTGCAAGTAAAATTGGACAAATAGATAAAGTTGTTCTCTTCAACCGTGGAAAAAAAGATGTAAACAAAGCCAATTACAGAGATACATTGATAGCTCAGGCTTTCTGCACAGGCTTATTCGGGCAAGAAATTGAATTCCAGCTTTGGGAAGACGATGCACCTGGCGAAGGTCATAATGCTGAGATTAATAAAAATAATAAAATACCGAGAGTTTATAAAGCGATAGTTAATGAAAAAGGAATTGCTGAAGCTAAAATATCATTGAGTGCTGATGAAAAAATAATGCGCCAAATTGCTAACAAATATCTGATGAAAGGCGACAAAGATGAAGGTGCTAATCACGAATATTACGTCACGGCAACACATCTTGGAAAAGGCGAAAAAGCAAGTCAGGTCAACGTGAATGTTGATAATATAAAAGGGTTTGTTAAATAATTTAGATTTAAAAATATGAATAAAGTTTTTATTTTACTATTCAGTATCATATTATTGAGTTGTTTTGGAAAAGATCAAAACAAGAGTACTGTGTCAGAATCAGAAAAAGTTACAAATCAAAATAGCTATGAAAAAATAAGTAATAAGAGTACTGTTAAAAGTAATAGTTCCCTTGCGATTGCTCAATTTGCTTCAGCCAAAAGACCTCTCAATCTAATTTTTTTCAAAGAATCTGAAAGAAGTTTTTTGAACACCAGCGAACAATATTTTGATATTAACTGGAATTATAAAATTGATAACAACGTAATCAATACTGATGAAATTTTGCTTTTTAAAAACAATGCTGAATATATCATTTTAATTCCAACATTTTCCGAAGAGTTTCCTACTTTCCAAACAATTGGAATTACTAATGCTGGTAATTTTGTTGATTATGGTCTTCATACATACTCAGGTCAGGACTATGAAAAATTAGGAAATATCTCATTCGATAATGTTGATTATCAAATTAAAAAATTAAAAAATGAGTTGCGAATTTATGCAGTTGTAAATCAAAAAGAAATTTTACTTTCAGATTATTCAAAAAGTAATCAATCTAAAAATAACGACATAACTGCATCGGAAAAAAATGAAGTTGAAAAATTACAAAAACAAAACATCGTTGAAAATAGTAAAGAAGTAGCTCATAAAATAGTTGTTGATTTGGATTCGGATGGTAAAAAAGAGAATATAGAAGTTAATTTTAAGAAAAAAAGTATTGACGTTTCAGAAAATTTAAAAAAAGAGATTTTCTTTTCTAATGAAGCATTGGTTATCCAAAAAGAATTTGAGGACAATAATCCTCACGACATCAGTAATTACAAATATTTTTTCAAAGAGTTTAATAATTCTATAATTTTAGAAAAAGTTGAATTTAAACGAGAAACTTATGCCGAACAAGTGGATCTATGTCATATTAATTTCACCTATTTCCCAAATAAAATAATCTACCTTTCTGAGGTGGATTTTTTTAATCAAAAATATCTTAATTCTTTAAACAGAAATATCAGTTTAAAGGATGCGATTGAAATTACAAAGAAGGTTAATCAAAATTATCAATGTACTTCTAATATTAGTGAGCAGGAACTAGAATATATGTTAACAAAAATAGCTTTGAGTAATGTCTCAGTAAATGAGTATAATAATTTAGCTTACTATTTAGAACAAAACAAACAATATAGTGCATCAAAATACTTACTTGAAACCATCTTGGAAAAGTATCCACATCGCGTTGTTGCATGGTTAAATTATGGTGATACATTGTGGGAACTCAATGAAAAATCAAGAGCTAAAAGTGCATATCAAAAATATAAATCTCTTATGAAATCTCAAGGTAAAGATTTATCAAAAATCCCTTTAAACATCGAGGATAGAATCAAACAATAATTAAAATTCCATCTTAATAACTATTAACATTATGTATAATTTGACTTTTATTTCCCTCTTTTTTATAACGTTGATTTCTTGTAAAGAACCTTCCAAATCTACCAAGAAAGAAACTAATAATGCTACACAGATAAACGTGAGAGTTGCAAAATCTAATGACACGTTAAAAATCCACAATTTAAATTCATTACCCTTTGATTTTGAAAAATACACAGCCATTTGTTTACAGCAGAGTCTGCCCGAATGTGAGAGAAAATATCCCAAAATAAATGATATTAGTTTAAAAAAAGTTATGGATATCCTAGGTAATAGAACAGAAGATAATCCTACTAATATTTTCCAGATAAGCAATATATATAAAAATAATATTGAGATCTATGTATTAGATTTTGAAGGTGACTCTACATTTCAAGAAGTTCTTACCATTAATAATAATCAAATTATTTCCCGCCAATCAATTGGACATAGCATGCCTGAAGAAAAAACTTACAAATCTTTTGTAATAGAAAAGGATATGATTATAAATATCTACATGATTGATTATCAAAATTTAAACAAGAAAATTGCAGAGAAATATAAAATAGATGCCACTGGAAAAATTTTAAAATCTAAATTGAATTAAAATACTTACTAATCGGAATTTGTAGTCTTTTCGGAATTTATTTGAAAAAACAAATCCAGAAAGACCAACTACTAATACAACAAAGGATGTAAAGAAATCTTATTATGAGTAATAAAATAAAATATTTTGTGAAAACTCTTTGGTTATTATTTTTATTATTGATTTCAAATATTCAGTTAAATGCTTGTAAAAAAGAAATTTCGATTTCGGAAATTAAGAAAGAAACAGTAACACGACAAGATTACGCAGAAATCACAGTAGAGAAAATTAAATTAAAAGAAGATACAAAAGAGATTGTTTATGAATTAAAAAGTCAAGAAATAAAAAATATTTTTTTGATTCTAGATTTAGGCAAAGAAACTGCAGATTTGAAAATTGACAATAAAAAAATTAAAACGGATTTAAACTTCACCTATGATATTTTGCAAGAGGATGCTATTAAAGATATTAAAACACTTGTAAACAAAAGTGGGAACATCATTTTTCTACTTCCAGTTGTTACAGAAGAATATCTAACATTCCAGATTTTAAAATATGACAAATTAAAAATGCAGTTTTCTGATAGCTACTTTCATTTTGAAACTTTTGATAACATTCATCAATTATACTCTAATTCTAAAAGTACACTGTCCGAAAAAAGTAATAATTATATTTTAAAAATAGATTCGTATCAATTTACTGGAAATTTCACACATAAAAATCAATATTCATTATCAAAAAAAAATGATACGGAATTTAATGGATTATTTAGTATTTGTACTCCTGATAAAAGATCGGATACAATTAAATCAGAAACTTGTTACGAAATACTGATTAAATCAAATATGGCGTCAATCGCTGGTAATACATCCGTTTGCTCTGGAAAATATTCTATAACAAATGTTAATGAAAACGAAATACAATTAATTACTGAAAACAATCCGAATTGTCAATTTAAAATTAAAAAAAGTGCAAATAAGTTTTACATACAAATAAAAAACTCAGAATATTGGCAAGAACTTATAAAAGATAAATGAAAAAATAATATGAAAAAGTTTATTAATCTGATTTTAATATTCTTTTTACCCTTATTGTTAAGTTGTAAAAATGATAAAGAGAAAACCATTAATCCTCAAAATAATGCCTCAAAAGCTATGAATACCGAAGAAAAGTTAAAAGATGGAATCAATATTTCTGCTTCATTTATTGATAATTTGGAGTTTAATCAATATAAATATGATGGTGATTATATAGAGAACATCAAGGTCAGTTCTTTTGATGACACTCGTTTCTCCAAAGAATTTTTCCAGTTTCTTGCAAGCCGAAATCTGGATCAAAACCAAGCCGAACAAGTATTTTTCATTAAACTAATTCTGGTTAGGATTCAACAATCAGATGATATAAAATCTTATCAGATATTGTCTTCTATTTTCAATGATAATAATCTGGGTTATTATCTGGAAGATTATGAATTGTTTTTGTTTCAGCTATTTCTATACAAACCATACTTTTTTATTAAGGGAGAATACCATTATAATCAGAACCAAATTGTCGACTACATCAATCAAAATTTACCCGCAGCTTTTCTGACGAGTAAAAAATATTTTGATAACAATATTACAGACGCCCAATTTCCCAACAATGCATTACTTATCAGCCAAGATGTAGTTAACAAATTCACCATCAAAGATTTAAAAACAAATATTGAACAGGATTCAAAATTAATTGAGATTTCTTTTTCTCCTTCTTTTGAAACGAGTTGGAAGAATGACGAAAAGATATATTACAATATTTATAATTACATTGATAATATCTTAGCAAAACATCTTGATAAGGCAGAATTTACATTATATAGTGTAAAATACAAACCTTTTTTTAAAATCTACAATATCAAAGGTGATAATGATTATACAATACAAGATCCTGATGGCTTTACTAACTTAAGAAAAGATAAAAATACATCCTCCGAAATTTTACAGACAATTAAATCAGGGGAAAAAATAGAGATTTTGGATAATGCCGAGGACTGGGTTCTAATTAAAACGAACGAAGGAAAGGAAGGTTATGTCCATAAAACAAGAATCAGAAACAACTAGATTCTTAAGACATAGATTCGTAGATATTTTTATTCTACTGATCAATTTTGGGTGTAAAAAGCTTGGAGGCAATTTACTAAAAAGCAATAGGAATATGTGATGAAAACGATATAAAGGATTTTTATCTAAAACAAGAAAAATGGAAATCAAGGTTGGCAAGAACTTATCAAAGAATAATGAAAATTACAAGATATGGTAAATTGATAAAACAATGGAATTAATCCCGAGAACTACTAATAACTATTTAAACGATTTTATTAAAATGCAAATAATTAAACTAGCTTTCATTTTCATATTTCTCCTGTTAGTTTCTTGCAACGGAGATGCTCAAAAGATTAAAACTGAGACCAAGAAAGAATCGAAACAGTTAAATGTTAATTTTTCTGATAAAAAATTCGATAATCTAGATTTCTCCTTAATAATCGATGAGTCAAATATCTCTGATCATCCTGTAAAATCTTTTTTAGACTGTAAAGATGAAGGTTATTTTACCATCCACTATATACCGAAAACTCAAAATTTGAGGAAATTTTGGAAAGAAGATTATCTAAAAAATTTTGATTCGGATAATATTGATTTAAAAAAAGAAAGTCAAAAAATAAGCAAGATCGTCAATAAAAACCATGATGATTATGAGATTTTTGTTTATTCTATTAATAAAGAATTTTTAACTTCTAATGGAGCCTGCACAGAAGAAAACACCTATGCTAAAAAAAATACAAACGCTCAAATCTACAATTATCAAGCAAACAATAAGCAATGGAAATTAGTCAAAGAGTTAAACTCAGATAGATTGCCTCCATACTATGACAGTGACTTTTTTATAAGCAATTTTCCATCTTATTTTACCTTAGAAACTAAAGCCCAATCGATAAAATCGGATCACTGGAACGATTCATATAGTTTGACTATTGATTATGGAAAATTAGATGACCTAACGGAAATGTCAATAGATTATGATATCGAAATTAAAAATTCAGAATGTACTTTTTCGGGAATGGGCTATAAAACTTACTTTACAGATCTATGCAGGATTGAAGAAAAAGACAACCGATTGATCTTAAAATATATCAAATCTATAGATGGTGACGGTTTCACAGACCATTCTAAAATGGATGTACTTGCCGAAATTGTTTATAAGAACAATCAATATTATATCAAAAGTCCTATTGTCGCAGATAAAAATTGGAATTACAATTCCGAACTGATACTTGAGAAAAGGTAATTTTATAACTTAGGAAATAAATCTTGAATAATGAAGAAAGCATATAAATATTCTCTGATTATTACTCTTGTGTTTGCATTTGCTTGCAAGGAGAAAAAAGATTCAAAAACTCCCCATAGTAATCCCACACAAAATATAGACAAAACCCAGGACTGGAAAGGCGAATATAAGATAACCACCAAAGGTATCAGTAATTATAACCAAAAAGAAATTGATCTTTTGTACTCAATTTCAGTAACAACAAACGAATCCGCTATTTTAAGCATTGGTGCAGATCAAGTTCAAGATTACTGGTGTGAAGGTGATTATTATCTGACTGAAGAAAATGGAATTCTAAAAGCAACAGGAAAATGTGATGAAGATGATATTAATGATTTTTATCTCAAACAAGAAAATGGAGTTTATTACATCAAAAGCAAACGTTTTCTAAACCAAAATTGGCAGGTTTTGAAAAAAGAATAATTTCTCATAAAATAAACAATCCTGACAATAAATTTATCAGGATTGTTTGTGTTAATATGAGAATTGTGTTTAATCATCTGATTATTTCTCTTTAAAGTAAAAAAATATTCCTGATGAACATCCTTTTTGGACACATTTATCAGGCTTCGAAATTTTAATTTGCTCGCAGAATGAAAAAGTTGCTTCTTTCTTTAATTGTGCTGATATTTTATCAATGCCACGGTCAAAAAAAAAAAACAACATATAATACTACTTATATGAAAATTATAGATTCTTCTTTTGAAAAACTAAACATAAACAATTCAACTCTACTAAAAACAAAGACGAGATATGGAACGAAAGAACCCCCAGCATTTACCGTTAATCTGGATGAAAATTCACAAAACGGAACGTTAATAAAAACGTATGGCTTGTTGGGTGAGTACTATGATCAATGGATTACGCCTTCGAAAGGATGGTTTGAAGTTTACAAAGAATTTTATGCAGATGGCAACATAAAAGTCAAAAGGATATATAACAAAACATCTCCTGGAGATTATGGCAAATTATATGAGTTTGACAAAATTGGAAAACTGATAAAAACAGTAGATTTTGAAAATACTTGGAAAACATCATTTACTACAATTACAGAAATCGCCGATAAGTATGCAAAAAAATCTCATTATCTATATTTCAAATCTCGGACGGAAAGAAAACCCAGATTGCAACCACTTTCGTGAAGGGGGAATTTAAGGTAAAGGCATTAAGCGAATTAACTTTTGGAATCGAAGTTCATAAATTTGCAATCTAATTTTTTTGGAAAAAAAAAGCTATGAAATTGACTCTATAGAAACTTACTGTGGGGCTAAAAAGCTAATAATAGTATCACTTGAAAATATCAACAATGAAAAATATTATATTAATAATCCTTTTATTTATTTCGAATTCTTGTCAGTCCCAAAACACAAAAAATATGATTCCACAAATTGATAACAAATATGAAAAATTTGACTTAAATAAATTTGACAATTCAAAGAAAGAAAATCAATATATACTTAAGGAAACATTACCAGATGCTTCTTATCTTGAAATGGTAAGGTTACAAGAAAGTAGATTTTTTTTAACACCTAAAAACTCTTTTTTTACAATTACAAAAATTTATCATCCAAATTTGAACATCAAACAAAAGGGGTTAGGTTTTAACACAAATCCATTTTCTTTTAAGAAAGGAATATGGTATGAGTTTGATGAAAAGGGAAGTTTTATAAAAGAAACAGATTATGACAGATATTATCAATTTAGTTTCGAAGATGTTTTAGAATTTTGCAAAAAAGAATCAATACAGGTTGATAAAGGTTCTATTTTACAAAGTACAGGATATCACACAACTATTAAGAGAAATGAAGATGCAGAAAAAACCGGAGGCGTTTGGGAAATAAGGTGGCTCAAAGAATCTGACGTAGAAGAAATTATAAGATTGGATGGCACAACAGGAAAAGTTTTGGAAAGACGTGAGCAAAAATTCATTAACAACTAAATGTTTCACTACTTAAGAATATGCTAAGACAGAAAATATAATGGATTATTCTCATCGTGTTTCACAGACCCGCTACAATCTCTGGAAATGGCAATGGGTAATTGCTAATAACAATGTAAAATAGGTATTCTGAAAAAATTGCTTTTTATAAATTGCTTTATACTAATATTTTCTTGTCAATCTCAAAATATAAAAACTATGAATACCCTTGATAACAAATTTGAAACTTTTAAGGAAACTGAATTTTCCAAAACAATCAACGAAGACACTATCCCATAAAGTGTGTAAGTTAAAAAGAAATCAGTTTTTTTTAATCTTTTCCATCTTTCTATGACGAAAAATCTAAAAAAATATAATTTTTGATTATTATATAATCCTTCTACAGGAATATCAAGAAGTTCATAATAGGTTAAGTTAAGAGATTGACCAACTGAGATATTTTGGTAATCCTCTTTGGAAATATAAATACCTTTTAGATCATTTTTTTCATCAATTAAGTAGAGTCGGAAATAATCACTATTAGAAGCTGTATCAGAAGTATAGGTATAATGATCTTTCTTTTTAACGATGAAATTTTCATTAATCCTGTCAATATTTCTATTTCTAATTTTACGATTGATGACGAGTTTCCCGTACAAAAAATTAATAATAACTAAACCTATTACTACAGCAACATAAATTGTAAGTAAATCACCATAAGCTTCTTTTCTAAATAATAAAAAACCGAAATAAATAAAAAATAAACTGGCAAACCGACAACAATCAGGATAAAAGGAAATACAAGCAAAGACAGCCACAAACTTTTATTGAATTTTTTAAGTATTAACGGGATTTCTTTCTCCGATATTTTTTCTTTTGTCATAGATATATTTTAAAAAACTTCTAATTGTGTTTTATTTTTTGGTAGGTAAAAAAGGTAATTAAAAGCACCTTCACCATCCTGTTTACCTTCCATTAGTGGCGCAACAGTATATTTAAACAAAAACTGATTATTATAATTGAATGTGTTTTTCCCTAATATCAAATCTTGCTGGTTGGAAAAATAGAATTTATAGAATTTGACAACGTCTGATTTTTGAAGCGCTTCAACTTGTTTCTCTTCATTATTATCATTTACAATAGCAGTTTTCCAGACTTCTGTTTTGGATGTTAGATCTGAGATATTCTCATAAAAGGTCATCTTAGATAAATCAAAACTGCCACAATCTTTGCAGATATAATCCGGATTTTTTTGAGCATTAAATTTTGAACAAGAACTGAGAATTAAAAGGAAACCAAATACTAAAGTTTTTGTTGTCATCTTATGATAAGTTTTAATCAAGAATTTTTGTTAATTTAATTATAAAACAACATTAGGAAACCTAAACTAACAACAAAAATCTACTAAAATTCTTCATTTATCTAATTACTTCTAAATCAGTTTTACCTTTCGGAATGTAAAAATACAGACTATAAATCGTGTAATTAGCTTCTTGATTTTCATTCTTGAAACTAGCCCAAAGAGGTGATTTTTTATAAGCATTACTAACCAAAGATACTACTTTACCATCTCCATAGAATTGCAAAGAGTAATTTTCAATCGGTTCTACTTTCAAGTTTTTTCTGCCCCAAGAAGTTATAAAATCTTTTACATACTGATCATTTAAAGTTTTATCAAAAAATAAAGCTTGGGCTTCTTCTTTTTCAGCATTTAATTTACTTTCTGCTATTTTATCTAAATTTCCATTTTGAATCCATCCGCCAAAATTTTTAAATTGACTCAGAACTTGTTGTTCAAGCTTTTTTGAATCCATTTTAGACAAATCTTCTCCATCTTTCCAACCCTTTAAATCATATGGAACATCAGCCTGAAATGTACCTGTATATTCTACATAAGGTTTTCCTGCATCAGCCAAAATATTTTGCCCATTTTTATCATCTTTTTTAAGAGGTGCTTCAAAATCAACTACTTTTCCAAATCTATTTTCTATATCTCCATTATCTTTATATCTAATACCTTCTATAGATAGTTCTACTCTAGCCCCAGGTTGTAGAAAAGGTCTTTGCACCATAGTTACCTTACCATCCACCTCTTTACTATCGTGAACAGGGTAAATGCGTAATTTCCAGGTTTGTTCTCCTTTATTCAAAATTGCTGTATTTATGGGAACACTTCCACTTGCAGCACCATTACCTTCACCAAAATAACGATCTACAGGAAAGTCATTAATTAATAATTCATAATTACAGCCACCTATGAAAACCGAAGCGTGATAATTTATTTTTGCTTCTTTATACTTGACATCTTTATAAAGATTACCCCATAATTCGTTTACTTTTTCATCCATAGCTTTATTATTTTGAGCACAACTTTGTAGGCTTATTAAACTGATAATTAAAATTAAATACTTGTACATTTTACTTTTTATTCTGATTTGCATAAATACATTTTATCCCACTTTTTTGGCTCTTTCCAAGCATCTATGGCTTGCCAAGTAAATTCGTTATTACTTTCGACAGAGCCCATAGGTGTTCCACCTCCAGTTTCGGCCTTAGCACTAATATTAGCATAACCTTTAACTTCTAATCCTTCAAAAGTCATTTCTGGAGCTAAATACCATCCAAAATCATCTGCATCAATTGGAGCTTTACCAGTCCATTTTGCAGTAGCATCTGCCCCGAATTCCCCAGACACAGTCACTTTGACGAATAATTTTCTGGTAGAAATCGCCAAATCGATTGCAATTTTGAGTTTAAATTCCAAATCACATTTCAGCTCTGCAACTTGTTTATCATTTGCGTTTCGATCATCTTTATTAAAACTATTTTCGCGTGTTTTGGTATTAAGAAAACCTTGAATTTTCCCACCGAAAGTACCAGTGGCAGAAAGTTCACAAGTAATCTTACTGCCATCACCCATAATTGCCATTGTAATATCTGCAGCAGCAATAACCGCCAATGCTACAGGATGCGCACGCTGAGCTAATGCTAAAAAGTCTAATGTCGCTGTAATTCCAATCAACGGAGTAAGCTCCAAAACACCTTGCAAAACAACACCTACTTGATTGTGATACGGACCAACTTGGTCTATATTTTCCAAACTCCATTCAAACTGAGCTTCTATTTGTGGCCATTGGATGCTAATAGAAGCGACAGATCTTGTAATTCCTCCTCTTTTAAATTCCGCAGATTGACTATCCATTTTACGCTGAAGATTTTCAATATCTCTCCTTGCACTTCGTTTTTGACTATCAGTTGTGGCATTATCAAGTCGTCTTCTGGCATCATCCATATGCCTTCTTGTTTGGGCTAGTTCCCTATTTTCTCTTTGCTCTGTTTGTTCTCTTTGCCTTGCAACATTTTCAAGCGCTTCTCTGTCGTCTGCACTTGGCTGTCTATCACTACTATTTGTTCTGTTTTCCTGACCTAAAAAAACCGAATTAACAAATCTACCAATGGCACCCAATTTATCCGTAAACGCTCTAATTTGTTTTGTAATATCTGCTGTGGCATCAAACTTATTGTCTTTGTCCCATTTTGCACCCAAAGAAATACCAATACTTTTTCCATCTCCGGCAGCAATCCATTTTTGAGGTTCCCTCTGGAATCTTGCAGCTCTTGTATTAGCATATCTTTGATTGCTCCAAAGCTCTCTCTCAACAGTCGTGTTGGTGTAAGATAATTTTAAACTCCAAGCAACATCGGGATAAGTTTTGATTGCAACATTTTGTTGATATCGGCAAGTGTTTGTTTTTACAGTGTAAGTATTTGTAGGCACTCCATTACCCAACCAAAAATACCTGAAAATAGGGTGTACAGGATATCCTGCCAAATTAATAGGCGCATAATTATAGATATAACGGGCTTTAAACTTTAGTTGCTTATCATCACCATCTGCTGTATATTTTTCAAGCTTTCCGCTAAAAGCAACAAGCTGTTCATGGCTTACATTAGTCTTATCTCCTATTTGAACTTTAACCTTATGTTCTCTGGAAAGACTGCTCTCTTCTTCTTTTTTAGCATCATTCTCAACCTCCTTTTCAGGATAATCAATTAGAGATAAAGCATGCTTTTCATGATCATTTTCAGTACCATCAAAAGAGCATTCTGTAGTATTTGTATCAAGATCAATCGTAATATCCTGTGTATTACTTTCTGATCCGGCAACTAATTCAAAAAGATTTAGTGGAGGTAGAGATTTTTCTCCTAATAAATCAACAGTACGTGATCCATCATTAATTTCAAATTTACTATATCCACAAGGATGAAAAGATTGAATATTAGTTTCAATATTATCTACAAATACCGGCATGTTTCCTGTATCAGGAATTTTGACATCTACTGCAGCCCTGCAATTTACCATTAATCCAACATCCAAATCTTGTTTTTGATTGCTAAAATGAATAGTTGGTTTAATAAGAATTTGTGCTTGTTGAACAGCGCACCAAGCTGGATCGATATATAAATTTAGCAATGCTTTTTGAACATTTGGGATAGAAGGTTCATCGCCATCAATACCTACCATAGTTCCAGTCTGCATCCCAGAAGGAGGTTGAACACTTTTCGGATCAGAATAATCGTGAATTTCTACCTCTGTCAGAAATAAATCTTTAGAATCCGTTATTTCGTATTTTGTTGCAGGTTGATTTGGACCTTTTTTTCCATAAACCTGAATAACATCGCCGTATGTATTAGCTTTGAGCGCTTTGCCATTGGATTTCAGTTCAACTCTGATATTGTGGCCATACATACTTTTAGTATAAATATGTAACTGAACTTTAGAACCTGGCGCAACTGGCTTATCAATTTTCACAGGATTTTGATCTTTGTCAAAACCATACCATTCTGCCGTTATTATTTGCATAGAATTGCCAGCAGTATGGATATATAAGCCACTTTTTGTACTACCGGTTGGCAATACTCCATCAAAAAATGGCTCAATCCAAGCAAAACCGCCACCATACAAGTGCTTACCCAGAACTAAGCTGACTTCCTTAGTTCCAATATCAATTTTTTCATTTCTACCATTGGGTTTACTACTTCTGGTATGTGCAAGAGTCCATGCCCAAGCAACAGATGCATAACCTTTATCAAACTCCTTCAATTCATTTTTTAAAGCATCCAACTGACCGTCTTTTGCTCTTTTAAGCCTTTCTGCTCTATTCCTTGCAAGTCTTACATTTTCGTCCAGACTTACCTGAGCGTGACTTACTCTTTCACCATTATGGGTTTCAGCTTCTATCCATTTCCCTCCTTCTTTGAATCTCTGCTGAGCTTGTTCATACAACCTTTTTTCTTCATTTTGTAACTCAATATCTATATTTCGTTTTTCATTCTCAAGGTTTACAATTTTATCATCTATCTCTTTCTTACCCTCAATATATTCCTTAATTCCAATAGTAAATCCTTGGCCTTCCTGAGTTGTAAGGGCGCGATACTGTTCATCAAAATCAGCATTCTCAGGTTTTAAAACAACTGCAGTCAAAGTCTTCTGTTCCATTTTTACTGATTTTAAAGTTCTAATTGATCTGTTTTCCTGATATATTGCCCAACGCTTGTAAATGGAAACAATTCCATCAAAACCTCTTTATCAGCATTTTTCACATTTTGTTGCGTAGCTTCAGCCGTTTGTCCGTGGTTGATAATCGTGATACAATCTGTACTTCCGATAGGACAAGTTGCTTTACTACTTTCCAATAAGGCTTTGCCACTATTTTCTTCGAGGGTAATTTTTTCGTAAAAGCCACTCCATTGTGTGACCGTAACTTGACAAGGATTATTATTAAGTTTGGAACAATTCCCAAACATATTTTTCTCAAAAGTTTTGCTGATATCTTTGTTGGTAGCCATCAGTTTTTGACCGCCACCTTTATCATTGATGTAGCGTTTGCTTTGGGTTAAGACTTTCAATTTATCAGGAGCTGTCCCGAAATTGCATCGACAAAGTGCGCCTTGGCAAACCAGATGTTTCTCACTCATAATATTGTTTTTTGATACTTAATCTAATTAATTCAAAATATTAAATTTCAAATATCTGTACTTCAATCTTTAGTTCTTTACCTATGTCAAAAGTGGAAACCGAACCTGTTATAGAAAATAAATCGTGTGTATCTTTTTGGAATTTATATAACCAATTCACATTTCCTTTTTCTGCCTTCTTAACCCATTCATCATCTGCTTCATTTCCCGAAATTCGTAAAGCAATTTTATTTCCTCTTGTATATTTTTTATCTAAAGTATATTTTAAATCAAAACATTTATTGCTTTGTATATTAGCAAAATAAAAATCAACACTTCCGCTTTTACTATAATCAGAATAGGATTGGTAAACCGGAAGAAAAAAAACTTTATAAAAAACACTTTGAGAAAAATAAATCTGTTTTGACTTAAGATTTCTAAAGGTTAGATCCATTTTTTTTAAAATCTCTTCTGCTGTTTCTCCAACATAATATTCCTTCAATTTTGGGAAATATTCTTCCTCCCATCTTTCTTTAATTTCCTTTTCGTTTTCAATTTTAGAAAAGCTTCCTTTTTTGTCAACACTTATTTTTAAAGGATAAATTGCTTGCTCTGCCTTTTCAAATAACTTTTCAATGATGTTTTCGACTTCAGCATTGTTGATATAATTTTTTCCTTTATTAATTTCAACCAAATGTCCATTTCTTTTAATATCAACCTCAAAATGAATTTGAGTATTACTGTGAAGATATTTTATAATAACACCATACTTTTTTTGACTTACGACAATAGGATATTGCAACGCATTACTCTTGACAAATTCCGAATTTCTGTTCTCATAATTCTTTTTTGGCAGATATAGAAAAGGAACATATTTCGGTAAGTATAAAGGCAAAATCTCTCCTATCTTGCAATGTTGATTATGAAATTTGATAATCTCTTCTTTAGGAATTTGGTATTCTTTTGACAAAGCTTCCAAATTTAATAATCCATTGATTTTTAATTTAATATAACTATCTTCCAAAACCATTCCTTAACGCAATTGCTTGCGATTATTAAAATTAAAAAACATATTCTGATTGATAACCGATGCTTACCATTATTTTGAAAAGTGTAGTAATTCTGCGATTCTCGATTTCTATTTTTAATAAAAAACCCAAAGATTTTTTCCTTGGGATAAATCATTTTCAAATTGAATTTTCGAATTAAAATCTATTAATTAATAACACTCCAACCTTTTTTCGGATCGTCATTAGATTTCACTTCTTGTTCGTTCACGATGATATTTTCTTTTCTCTGACCGATGTAATCCAGCTCGCTCAGTTTTCCAAAAATCGATTCCAAACTTTTCAACATCTGATTGATATTGTAAAAATATTCGCCTGTGTTATGATGATCGTAATTGATTTCTGCAGAAACTGTGAGTTGATTCAGTAAAGAATGTGGTGTGATTTCGCTCCATTCTAAGCTGTAATTCAGCATTTCTTCCAATTCAGACTGCACAATCATCTGCGTGTCATTATAAAGCTGAAGCGCCAGTTTTGAGAAAATATTAATCAAGAAAATCGGAGGCTGTTCTGTCACGATATTTTTGAATTGGAAATAATTCTCTCCAATATTCGCAATAATCGTTTTACAAAGCATTTTAACATTCTTTGCCAACGTCACATTCTGATTTTTGTGTGCTGTTTTCTGGATAATTTTAAAAGCATATTGACGAAGATTACTCAAGGAATTAGAATAACTGTTATAATATTCTATCAATCTCGGATGACTTTCTATTGAGTTGCAAGGCGGAATAAAATGGGCGTCAATCTGAGCCATTCCCGACTTCATCGCCACTTTTCCAAGCACAAGATAATTTCCTCCCGAATAACTGCTATTCAAAATCGAAACATCTACCAATTCTATTCTGTAATTGGGTTTTGTAAAAGGATGTCTTGGCGGAATTTCCTCTGCATCAATATCACCAAAAGAGATGTGATCAAAAGGGTTAACCGAAGCCAGAATATAATATTCGCCGTCCACATCTTCCTGCTCCTGCGACATATTTTTTGCCAGATTTCTGATATTGACTTTATAATCAAATAACTCAATTCTATAACCAGCGAGTGTTACAGCCGTACATTTTTTGATAATCAACTGTGCGTCATTCGTCGCTGTGCTTTGAAGCTCGTAAATAGTTTTGTCTCCAAACTTCTCAGAAATCGGAAGCAATCCAAAATTATAAGAATTGACCTGAAGTGAATTAGAATCTCTGATAGAATCGATGATAAAATCTTCCTGCTGTACAAGATGATCTTTAGAAATCTTCATTCCATCTACCCAGTTTACGGCATAATGTTTAATTGGCTGTATCATAATGTTGTCGTTATTTGGTTTGCGATATTACCTTCTTCCTGATGTCTAATCACTCTTTTGCAGATTATCGTTTGGTTTTCGGTAATTTTATTAGTTAAAATATCTTGTTCAAAATCAATGTATTTTCTGAAGCTGAAAAATGATTTTTTGATATAAAAAATCCAGTAAAAAGGTTCATCATTTCCATCCATCAATTTGATAGTCGTCGTCGGATTTTTAAAGTTATAATCATCAACTACACGATAAAACCAATCGCCAAAAGTAATTCCCGTAGGAAGTGTTTTAGCTTTCACAATGAATCTCTGCTGATCTTCTGAGTTTTTGCTTAACTCTACATTTAGAACCATTAATTTATCAAAATCAACACCTTGAAAGTTGTGAGGTTTCTGATCTGGATCGAATCTCCAGGTTTTGTAAATATCAAAAGGAATGCTGACAAATTGAACATAACAATAATAGAAAACCAGCGGAACAATGAAAATCAAAAGACTGGTTGCTGCCATATATTCATTACCGAGATCTTTGCTCATCCATTTGAAAATCAATGTAAAAAGATAGCCTCCAAAAAGAATACAGGTAATACTCAGGATACTTTCAAACAGAATACTTTTCCAAAGTTTATCAATATGTTTTCTAAAATAATGATGCAACAAGTTGACGTGAAAAATTCCCAATCCCAAGTAAATCACTTGTGAAAAAAGATACCAATAAGGATTAAAAAGATTCCCCGAAAATCCCAAAAAACCAGGTAAAGAGAGACATAATGCCGCAAGCAAAACATAAAAAATGATATGTTTGATTTTAATTGCAGGTTGACTTTTGCGAATCATTGCAAGAATGAAGACCATAATCCCCGCAATAATTGGCATCAGAAGATATCTTAAAAAAATCTCTTTAACAGATCCTACTTCCATATTTGTTATTTGTTTTTTATAATTTTAATTTTATTAAATATACGTTGAAAATCCCAATCGATTGGTGTTTTCCATTGCATTTATAATAAATGAATCATCTCTTTTTTCAGTGATGAATTTCTCTTCGATTTTTACATTAATTGGAACAAAATAGTCATAGATATTTTGCAACAACTCTCTAAAAGGCGTTCCTGGAACATATTTATGAATCTGATCATACGGAATTGAACCAACTGTGATCTGCCAATTTCTTTCACCATCCATATGTTTCCCGTTCGGGATCAAAGTAATTCCTAATTTTGCATTTCCTAAAGATGAAATTCCTAATTCATCTTCGTTATTATTAATGACATTTGGGACAAAATCAATTGCTACTTTCACATTCAGAAAAGCGGTCAGAAACCTTTCAATCCAGCGTTTATTTCCTCTAACCTCGTGTAAAAAAGGAAGGATATAGAAAAAGACTTTCGCTGTTTCCAAATCCACTTGTTTCAAAAGCGGCCAAAGCTCCGTAAAAGTCTGAATCAACGTATCCGATTTATCCGCAATATCAAATTCTGTTTCCTTCAAAAGCGCAGAAACTTCTGTATAGAAAAACTCTTGCTCAAAAGGCTGGAAAAAATTTCTAGCATTCTCCTCTACTTCTTTCTGCCTTCTTATTTCCTTCACAACGCTTTCTACACCCCTGTTAGAAGCAGTTCCCAAAGATGGCGGATGAAACAAACCTTCCGGAAGATAATCGTAGATACTCTCGCGGTAAGTTTCCATAATGATCGTCTCATTATCCAGACCATAATACGTGGAATAAATATTCTTGATATCCTTGAGATAAGGACGATCGTTAATCCCAATTCTTCTGATGAAAATACTTGAGCTGTCGTTGTAATATTTCAGCAAATTAGCAGCAACCGATTCTATTTTAAAATCGGTGCCAAGCTTATTGTACTTCAATTCAGAAATATGTTGAGTTTCGTTCATCATTAGTTAGTTTTAAATTTCCAAATGCATCGCTTCTTCCACGATCATCACTCGATATTCTACGCCATCGATTGCTTTTGCTTTGATATTATTTTTAAGGACATTCGCCAGATTATCCCAATATTTTCTTCCATAAAAAGAGTAATTCAAAGGCGTGATTTCTACATCAACAGTTCTGATAAAACCTTCTCTTGGTTTATCGCTAATCATTGTTCCGCGCTTAACTGTAACATTTTTCAGTTCACTATTCAACATCATTTTACAGTAATTTTTCACATCTTCTGCAGAGATTATTTTATCTCGGGTCGTCAATGCATATTTGTAAGCCAGAATCGTATCAGACTGTTTTTTCTCTTCTGCTCCGCCCGTAGTTTCGGTAATTAATGTAATAACTTGAAGTTTTTTCTGAGAATTAAGATCAGTTCCTGGACGAATACTGTTTGCCAACGAAGCATGAGAAACCCAAAACGAAGCGTAAGTATGAGAAGAATTTTCTAAAGGTTCGATGATGACGTAATTCACATCTTCCTTCAGTTCTTTATTTGCCTGATCTACTTTTTTCATCAGACCTTTCATCTTATCAGAAATTTCGCTCAAAACATCTTTCACTTTATCTCTGTTGACTATAGCGAAAGCCGCAACCTCATCTCTCAACAATTCCATCACGTGAGACATAAGATCTGTTGCATTACGGCTGGTAAAACGCTCCATTCCACCTTTTCTAACTGTGAAAAGACCTTTCTCAATCTCGTCATTTGGTGTGAATGGAATCTCTGAATATCTCTTTCCAAGACCATCCACAACTTCTTCCACATACAGGAAAAATTCTTCTTCGCTAGTTTCCATCGGGATGTTATTTCCCATAATATCCAGATTATATTCCGTCTTTTTCCAACCACGATTATAAACAGGAAAAGCATTCATAACAAATGAAAAATTCTCAAGAATCTCGGAAGTGAATTGCGGTGGAAATTCCATTTTAAGCCAAAGAATTTTTTTACTTCTGAACGGATCCAGAACCGAACTTCCATCTTCAATATTTTCAGGCAATCCTGGCGTAATTCTTTTCAAAAGAGATTGATAAAGACCGCTGATCTCAATGAATTTATGATTGTAAAGATTTTTGACATCTTCTTTAATCTTATGTCGAATCGATTGCTCCTCGAAAATCCCTTCATAACCTTCTTCTTCAATCGTTTTATTATAATTAATTCCAGCAGAAACCTGCAACGGAATATTATTATGAAAAACCTTGATATGTGGCAAAAGCCTATAAATGAAATCTACTTTTTCATAAGTTGGATTGGAACAATAAAGATTGAATTTTTCCGGAAAAACTTCGGATTCATAATGACTAAGATCAATTCCAATCATTATATTTCGATAATCCGAAACATCTTGTGAAATTCTCTTAATCGGAATTTTATTAAGTTGTTCATCAATTTGATAAATTGTATTCCCGGCAACCATCAGAATATTTTGAGCCTTTAACAAATCGATATTATCAACCGGCGTAAAAGGAATTTCTACCTGTTTATCAGATTGGGTTTTACGAAAAGAATTCAGATGTTTTTTGAAAAAGAACTCAGAATGTTCCATCAGGATTTCCGTGTCTTCTTCCGGCATACAAAAAGCGATGGCGTGAGATGGCGTTGGATGCGTATAATTGGTTGGCGTCAGCAATTTTGCCAATCGTTCCAAAATCCTTCCATTAATGCTTTGGATTTCGTTATTAGCTTTAAAAACTTCTGTACTGAATGCGTCAATCAGCAGTTTCACAAACGGATCCAAAGATTGAATACTTTTCAAACCCCAAAGTTTAGTCGCATTCTGAAGCATTCTCGCTTTTATGACTTCTTTAGAAAAAGTCTGTTGTTGGTCAAAACTCATACTTCTATATTTTAATCGATGGACATTGGACTTAGAAACAATTCGGTAGAAAAATTAAAACGCTCGCCTGTAGCTTCCATTTTCGCATTGATTCCTACTTTTACTTTCTTCTTCACTTCACTAAAACCTCTTGTTTCGTAACTGTGTTCAACATAATTGATATGCGCCTGAACAACAGCATTAACAATTCTCGGCTCGTAATCTGCAATTTGTTTTTGTAAGCTTGTCACAAATATATTTTCCCACATTGCAGGCGTTACGCCATTATCAAATTCCACATTCCAGACTTCGTTTCCGTAGTTTTCATCGTATCTGTTCTCCCCTTTTTTAGTAATAATCAAGAGCATAATATTCTGAGCGATACTTTCTGCAATATCACACGTTTCGATTTGACCATTACTGATCATCATACTAGACGGATTGAAGGGAATTTTGTAATTCTGACTTTCCATTGGTTTAGTTTTTAATTAATTCTTCAAAGAATTGTTCAGAATTTCATTTTTATTCATCAAGAAATTAACCATAAGATCTTTAGGTAAATAAAAATTACTTTCTCCTTTTTCATTCAATTCTTCTTCTAATTTAGGATTCCAAGCAAGAATCTCTTCTTTGTTGATATCCAGCCATTCAGCAATTTCGTCAATATCAAAAGCGCCATTTAACTTAGTTTCAGCTAGGTTAGCTTGAGAATTCGAATACTTAGAATTAAAAGGTGCTAATGCTTTTTTGCTTGTGGCAAAGTTTCTGTAATCGTTTAGAATCTGTTCCAATTCTCCAGTTGCATAACCAGCATTGAGGTATTTTTTGACGTGATTTTGAGTTTCCGATGGAAGATAAGGCGCAAAATCTGTATAAACTCTGGAACCAGCTTTGTTCATTGCCTTTTGAATATTGCCTTCGCCACAATTGTAAGCTGCCACAACCGTTACCCAATTTCCGTATTTTCTGTATAGATTTTGTAACGAAATCGCAGCTGTTTTGGTGCTTTTGTACATATCAGTTCTGTTGTCATCCGTCAAACCATAATCATTGGCGTGACCGGACATAAACTGCCACAAACCCTTTGCACCAGCGTGAGAAACTTGTGTATGATCCAAACCAGATTCTATCACAGCAAGATTTTTCAGATGTCTGGGAATACCTTTTTTGACAAAAGTATATTCTATGAAATCCACCAATTGTTTATTGCTTTTGATGACACTTTGATAGCGACGCACACTTTGCTCCGAAGTATCAGAAGCCGTCAAACCCTGTGCGGAATATGTTGAATTTAAAATGATAAAAAATAAAACTAAATATTTCATTCTTAAGATTTTGAATGATTATTTTATGAAATTACCCAATCCAAATCTTCCTTTTCATTATTCCAGCTTACATTGATTGTTTCTCCTGCTTTAACTTCTTCTCTCACAATTTTTTTGGAAATTGGTCTTGCCAATTGTGCTCTAATCACACCAGAGATTTGACGCGCGCCATATTTGCTACTGAATCCATTCAAAGCAAGATTTTTGATGGCTTCATCATTAATATTAAAATCAATTCCCAATCGTGTTAAGGCTTTTCTCAAAGACTTCAACTGAATACTGAAAATCTTCTCAGCCATATTTTCATTAATCGGCGCAAACGGAATAATCTCCGTAATTCTAGCCAAAAACTCAGGCCTGAATCTTCCAGAATCCGTCATTATTTTCATCAAATTCTTGGAAGTTGGAATTTCATTTTTCTCAAAATATTCTACAATTTGTTCACTTCCGATATTAGAAGTAAATAAGACTAAAGAATTACTAAAATCCCCTTCTTTTCCTAATTTATCGTGAATTTTTCCCTCATCCATAATCTGAAGAAAAACATCGAAGACTGAAGTATGCGCTTTTTCAATCTCATCAAAAAGAACAACTGAATAAGGATTTTGTCTGATTTTATTCACCAGCATTCCACCTTCTTCGTAACCTACATAACCAGGAGGCGCACCGTATAATAACGCTGCAGAATGTTCTTCTTTAAATTCCGACATATCAAATCTGATCATTGCGGATTCATCATTGAAAAGTAATTCGGCAATAGATTTAGCTAATTCAGTTTTTCCTGTTCCCGTTGGACCTAATAAAAAAAACGATCCAATTGGTTGTCCGGGTTTATTAAGTCCACTTCGGTTTTCTACGATGGCATCAGCAAGAATTTTCAGAGCGTGATCTTGTCCTACTACTCTTTTGATAAGCATTTCCTCCATATTCAGGAGTTTTTCTTTTTCTTTTGCTTGGATTTTTCCAATCGGAATTCCAGTTTTTGCAGCCATTACCGCAGCCAATTCCAACTTCCCTACTTTTTCTCTTTTAATGGAAGCTAATTGAATTAATTCTTCGAATGTTGAATTAATAATATTTTTAATCTGAGCAATATCCATCGAAGTTTCCAAAGTATGCTGCTCAGAAAGTGAACCCCAAAGAATCGGGCTCAGTTTATTTTGAAGAAGATTGTAATTCCAGATTAATTCGTCAATTAAAAGCGGATCTGTTTCATCACTTTCAGCAATGATTTTATCATAGTTTTCTTTCCAAGATTTCAATTCGGTTTCAGACAATTCATCCAACATTTTGATGGAAGCCATTGTTCTGTCCAGCAAATCAATTGCAGAATCCGGAAGTTTTTTCCCTTTAGAATAACGCTTTGCAAGAGTTACACAATCTGCCAAAGCGCTTTTGTCAACTTCCACTTTATGATGATTTTTATAACCATCCAGAAGAACATCAATCATTTTAACACAAGTCACATCATCCGGTTCTTCAACATTCAGAACTTCGAATCTTCTATCAAAAGCACGTTCAGGTTCTATAATTTTTCTATATTCTTCCTGAGTTGTTGCGCCAATTACGGTTATTTCGCCTCTTGCCAATTCAGGCTTTAGAAGATTCGCAACATTTCCAGCACTTCCTTTGCTATCCAGAAGAGAATGAATTTCATCAATAAACAGAATCGCTTTATTGATATTCTTACATTCATTAATAACCTTTTTTAATCGATCTTCGATTTCACCTTTATAAGAAGTTCCAGCTAATAATGATCCAGTGTCCAATTCCAGCAAAGTCGCTTCTTTCAACATTTCCGGAACATTACCGTTATTGATTTCGATTACGAAACCTTCCAGCAAAGCTGTTTTTCCAACACCAGGCTCACCTACAATAATGACATTCGGTTTTGTGCGACGACAAAGAATTTCTATTAACATTCTTAGTTCTTTATCACGACCGATAATATTATCTAATTTACCTTGATTAGCTTGTTGAGTTTTATCAATACAATAACTATTTATAGCTGGAAATGAATTTTTATTTGGAATAGAATTTCCCGTCAAATGATTTTCCTGAAGGCTGACTTTTTTGTCCTCGCCTCGGAAAAAATTGAGAATCTCGTGTTCGCGAAGTGGAAAAGATTTGAGTTCCTGAACGTTGTAAGCAACATTCGGTTTTGAGATTGCAGCCAGCAAACAAAGTGGAGAAACCTCGTCTAATCCTAGTTTTAATCTAATATCATCCGCTTCCTCAAGAATGATATTAACTTTTTCATCTTTTGAAATATCATCAGGAAGATGAGCTGTTTTCGGAAGCTCTTCTATACGGACTTCAGCCCATTCGTAGATATAACCTGGATCTTTTTCGATATTTAAAAGGAAATCTTTTAAACCAAAATTATTGTGCAAAAGTGCCTGTAATAGATGTGAAGCTCCATATTCACTGTTGTAATTTTCTCTTGCCACAGATTCGGCAATATGGAAAACTTCTTTAATCGTCTCGTTAGTTACTAATACACTCATAAGGATTTATATTTTGTATTTTAATAATTATTAATTATTGCAAGACTATAAATGGAAAACTGATTTTAATTTTCAGTTAAAAAGTAAAAAATCAGATTTATTAATTCGCAGTAAGAATAGTGCCATAATGTTAAAATTTACAACATTAATTCAATATTAATAAGAAGTATTCAAAACATAATGTTATTTTAATCAAACAATAACAATTCAATAATTATTAATCATATAATTTATTTTTTGATACTGTGATTGTTGTAAACCATTATAAACATTAGAAAAATATCTGCTTTACTAAAAATTCATAATCGTAGAATTACTACAATTTTTGAAATAAATCGAAGAAGCAGAAATAATGGAATATGATTAGCTAAATTTAAAATTGAAATTTGTTTTGCAAAATCTAAAGTTATGGATGACAACATTTTGCTTTATGACATACAATCCGGCGATACCTTAGAGAAAATCGGGGACAAAATCGGGATGACTAGTGATGAGCTGAAGGATTTTCATAACAGCCATTGTGATAAAATGGATCGACTATGGTTTAATAATCTTGTTGGAATAAGACAAATCATTATTCCTAAACAGTATAAAAGTCCATCACAATTAAAAACAGAACTCGAAAAAGAGTTGCCGCCTTCAAGTATTACCCGATATTTTTATGCTAATACTTATTCTATAAAAGAATCTTTTTCAGGACTAATTCAGAAAAGTTTTGAAATAGAATATAAAGTTGATATTAGATTTAGAGATAAAAAAGATAATAATCATCCTTTTGAAATTGTAGATATCATAACTTATGATTTTCTAAAAAACGGTTCCACTCCTGATGATAAAATGAGTTCAATTTCTTTGGCTTGTATGGAAAGCATCTCTCCTATTTCTTTCACAGTTCCTGTACAAGGAAGAATATCCGGTTTTTATGAATTTGAAACGCTCAAGAAAAAATTTGATGAAAAGCGAAAGGATTTAGAAGAATTTTTCATTGGAGATGTTTATAAAGCTTATCTCAATAGATTTTGTGAGAACTTAGAAAAGCAGGATTATGTATTCAAATTATTGTCATCATCCTTATTATACCAATTGTTATTTCCAAAAATGGATTGGTTTCATAAAACAAGTAATTGGACAGAGCAATTTTATTTTTTACCAAACTCAATATTCTTAAAATGCTCAATGTCTGCGAAGTACAATCACGAAGGCACTGAAATTGTAGAAACTCAATTGAAAGGAAAGATAAAAGATTTATTTAGTCTTCAGGAGATATTACGAGGACAATCCTTTGAAGATCAACGGGATGAATTGGTAGACGGGGAAATAGAATTGCTTTATAACACTGATAAAAAAACTAAGAAAATGCTTGAGGCGGAAGCTTCGCTAACATTTAAGAAGGATCAAGAGATTTTCAGAAAACAAACCCTAAAGCTCACACAAAATGGATAAAAATTCTGATATTTTCGATAAAAATCTAAATTCCGATTTAGATGAGTCTAACCTTTTAAACAATGATGAATTTTCAGAAGTTGATGAGGGTCAAGATACAATGGATGAGGAAAGTCAAGCAAATAAAGGTTCTGAAACTACCTATGAAAATGAGGAGAAAAAAGAAGATGAAAAACAAAGCGAAAGCAATTCTAGTGAACACGACGGAAAATATTTCGTAGTTCAAAAAGGTATGGCTTGTTGTGATAAAGGTGCAAAATTCCCCCAATTAAAAGTCACAAGCCATAAAAAACATTATTGGAATGATCAAGAAGGGCAATCAGATTATTTGGCTGTTACGGAAGATGATCTGATGTTTAATCCTGCAGCTATGCCTTTTGGAACTTGTAGTATAAAAAATGGAAATCCTTGTGCTTTTTCTCCATCTGGAAAATGGACTAAAACATACGACAAAGTAAAGATTTTAGACAAAAAATGTGTTACGGAACTCTCCGAATTGCTTTGTTCGGTTGGCGGAAAAATCACCATTATGAAGCACGGTCAACAAGCTGAAGCTGGAAAAAGTAACGTGAATAATGCCAATTCTGCAGAGCAACAGACTTACAATCCAATGATGGATTTTGAAGAGTTCAAAGAGGAAATCAACCAGTCGGATCAACTTTATTACAAATAATCTATGGCAGCAATTATCGGTAATCAAAATCCAAAAGTCGGTGAAACTAATTTCTATGAGATTAGTATTTTCAGTTCACTAACCTTTTTTAATCCAGGTAGCAAATACGAATGGTATCTTTTCAAAAAACAGAAAAACGGGAATTGGATTGACATCACAAAAAACGGAATTCCTAAAACAGGAAATAAAGTCGATTATACATTTTTCGAACCTGTAGCTGGTGATTTATTTGAAATCCGAATTTTTGAAGTTAAACAAGCTTTGCCACCAAGTACTCAATCCACAAAAACATTATATGGAAAACTGCAAGTAAGACCTACTGCAAGTAAAATTGGACAAATAGATAAAGTTGTTCTCTTCAACCGTGGAAAAAAAGATGTAAACAAAGCCAATTACAGAGATACATTGATAGCTCAGGCTTTCTGCACAGGCTTATTCGGGCAAGAAATTGAATTCCAGCTTTGGGAAGACGATGCACCTGGCGAAGGTCATAATGCTGAGATTAATAAAAATAATAAAATACCGAGAGTTTATAAAGCGATAGTTAATGAAAAAGGAATTGCTGAAGCTAAAATATCATTGAGTGCTGATGAAAAAATAATGCGCCAAATTGCTAACAAATATCTGATGAAAGGCGACAAAGATGAAGGTGCTAATCACGAATATTACGTCACGGCAACACATCTTGGAAAAGGCGAAAAAGCAAGTCAGGTCAACGTGAATGTTGCTAATCCTGATTACAAGCCTAAACCAAAAGAAAATACAGCCAAGTTTCCCGCAACACCTGCAAGTAAAACACCGAAACAACCAGATACGAAAGGAAAAATCATCGATGCTTATTTTGTAGATGCTAATAAAAAAAAGCTGACCAAAGTTAAGATTGGAGACAAAATCCGTGTAAGAGTTGATTCCCAAAACTTAAAAGGTAAACATATCCAATATGTTGTCTGGGAATATGACAGCATTTCTCATGACGAAGTTTACAGAAGTGCAAAAATACGTGTAGATTATGACTCAGTTGTTACAGGAGGATTCACGTTAACCGATGATATATTTTCAAAAGGAACTTCCGGAGTTTGGGGAGATTCTGACAACGAAAAACAGAATTACTTTATAGAAGTGATTCCTTTAGAAATTTCTGGAGAATCTAAAAAATTCGGAGTGGATTCTGACGGATTGATGGAAGTTGAAAAATTGAAGAGTCCTTCTGTTGTTGATAAAAACAATAAGCAAGACACTAAAGGTAAATGCATCTGTCAAGAGCAATACAAAAATTTGGTTTGGGGAGGAGCAGTAAGTTGCGAATTCAGAAAAAAAGTGGTGCAAATATGTTTGGAACTCTGGGGAGAAGAGAAAAAAATGCAAATGGCAAACGGCTTAATGGCTGTAATGAATGTAGAAACTGCAGGATCTTTTAAGGCACACCAAATCATGGGTAAGTCTTTACAAGATGTTAATTCAATCACTAAAGATGATTTTTGGTTGTACAAAAAAGACAAAAATGGAAAAATAATTTCGAAAAGTTCTAGAGCTGTAGGTTTAATTCAATTTACCCAAGCGGCTTTACAAGCAATAGGAGAATTCAAATCCGGAACTGGTTTTGATAAACTGCACGAATTGAAATTGAAGTTAGCAAAGATGGGCGAAGTTAATCAACTCGACTATGTTAAAAAATATTTTGCAGACAGTAAAGCCAAAATAAAAAGTCCAGAAGATATTTATTTACATGTTTTTGCACCCAAAGGTGTTGGAAAAGCTGATGATTTTGTTTTATATGAAAGCGGTACAGAAGAATATAGACAAAATGCAAGTGTGGATACAAAGAGTACTGGAGATAATAAAAATGATAAAAAAATTCAAAGATCCGAAATATTAGAACGTTATCACAACAGTGTCAAAGAAGGAGAAAACAACAAACCAAAAGAATTCAAATGTTCGGCCACTAAGGTTGCTCCTGTTGCAAAAACCCCAGAAGCTCCAAAAGAAGGGATGTTAAGTGTTCATCTAAGCTTAGCACAAGCAGTAAAGAGTGATACAGCTAAGAAAAATGGTTTAGACAATACACCAAGCGCTGCAGAAAAAGAAAACCTAAAACAACTTGGCATCAATATTTATGATAAAATTTATGATAAATTCAATGGAAATGTTAGACTTACAAGTGTTTTCAGAAGTGAGGCTGTCAATAAAAAAGTAGGAGGTTCCAGTACATCACAACATCGCTTTGGTCAAGCATTGGATATCCAAGGAACCAATGGTATTACTAATAAACAAATCTTCAAATATGTAAAAGAAAATCTGACTTACCACCAAATAATCTGGGAGTATGGTAGCAAAAATGAACCAGATTGGGTACACGTTGGTTACAAACCGTTGGGAAATAAAAAGACCAATACAAGAGCTACAAGAGTGAATGGAAAAACAAAATATATAACTTTTGACTTAGCAATTTAAAAAATAATCTATGAAAAATCTGATCGTACTACTTTTTATATTTTGTATCTCATCTTGTAAAAAAGAATCTGATAGTCGCCAAAATACAATAAAAAAGGACTATATTTTTGATTACAATAAAGAGAAAATTGATGATCTGGAAAAAACAGAATTATTTGTTGGCAAAGATCAATATGAATTTGATAAATATTTGAATCCAATTTCTAAAGAAGAATATTTGAAAGATTCTCTAGATTATAAAAACAGTTTGGATTCAAAACAATCTATTTTTAAGAACAACGTATTACAAACAGCTTATGGAGATGTAAAATTTGTTCCTTCTGAGAGTAAAGATTCTGATACGTTTGTTAATTATTCTTATCTAGGTTTTTCTGAAGTGATTGCTAGTCATATCATTAACTTGAATCTTTACGAAGGTGAAAAAACATTGCTTTTGAGTAATCAAGATTATCAATACGTAACTATTAGCTCTACTCCATTTTTTTCTAAAAGTAAAAATTACGCACTCAACTTTAAAGATATTGATGGGCTTTCTTCTCAAGTTTCTGTTTTTGATATTAAGAATAAAAAGCTAATCCATTTCACCACACTATGGTCAGAAAATTATTTAACCGATAATGTTTTTTGGGATGGCAATGATAATATAATTTTTAAGATCAGAAAGAATAATTCTGGAGCTATTTTGTATGCTAAAATTTTAATCTCTGATATTAAATCTGGAAAAAAAACGACAGAATCATCAGTTAAAAAAAACAAAATCCAAGATTGGAAAGGCGAATATAAGATAACCACCAAAGCTATCAGTAATTATAACCAAAAAGAAATTGATCTTTTGTATTCAATTTCAGTAACATCAAACGAATCCGCTATTTTAAGCATAGGCGCAGACCAAACTCAGGATTATTGGTGTGAAGGAGATTATTATCTCATCGAAGAAAATGGAGTTCTGAAAGCAACAGGAAAATGTGATGAAAACGATATAAACGATTTTTATCTCAGACAAGAAAATGGAGTTTATTACATTAAAAGCAAACGTTTCCTAAATCAAGATTGGCAGGTTTTGAAAAAGGAATAATTAAATGTTTAAAAATATTTTTAAGAAGTAAAGAAATCGCATTTGTAAAATAAATAATATGACAAAAGCTATTGCAAAAATATTATTGTTACAAATAATATTGTTACTCTTCAATGGGTGTCAATATAGATCACAAAACATTATTGATTCAAAACTCATCATCGATCAGGAAAATATTGAAAATGACCTTTATAAATCCAAAAATCTAGATCAATTATTTAATATAAAAAATCAAACTTACTTTGAACCAGATTATGTAGGCTCTTCATTTGAGAATTATTATGTTAAAAATATTATAATAAAAGATGGCTCAAATATAAAATCACATTATCTACTTCTTTTTGATAAAGAAGACATTCTAAAAGATACTCTTAAAATCCCTAAAAATCAAGTTTACTCTTTAAATGTAAAATTTGCAAATCATAAAAATGGTATTTCGACTGGCATATTTGATGAAAAGACATCTTATTTTAGAATATTAAAGAATTTTGAAATTAATAAAAAACAAAAACTGATTCCTTTGTCATTAAAAACAAAAATTATAGATTGTCCTTTACCTATCGAGTACTTATCCGAAGAAAATGTAGGAATAGAAGATTCTTATAATTTTGGTATAAATGAAAATAATATTGAAAAGCCAGTCAATGAAAACAAAAGTGATTTTCCAATGGCCGGAATGTATTCCATTAATGCCGATGTCGAAAGTTTAATTTCAGAAGAAACTATAAAGATAAAATTCAATTTTTATTTTGAAAATAAAGAAAAAATGAATTTAAGAATTCAGACTGACATATCTGAAGATGCTTACTGCGAAGGACAATACCAACTCACAAAAAATAAGGATTTTTTAATAGCATCTTATGCAGATGAAGGAATTTGTACAGATAACATTGAAGACAGTCGTTTTTATGTCAAAACAGAAAATTCAAAAGTTTACATCAAAAGCAAACGTTTTCTAAACCAAGATTGGCAGGTTTTGAGAAGAGAATAATGTATAAGTCTTATTTTAAAATATAGAGATGAATAAAGTTTTTGTTTTACTATTCAGTATTATATTATTGAGTTGTTTTGGAAAAGATCAAAACAAGACTACTTTGTCAAAGGAAGAAGTTACAAGTCAAAATAGCTATGAAAAAACGACACTATCCCATAAAGTGTGTAAGTTAAAAAGTTAGGGTTTGGTTTTTATAATCTGAGCCTTTTTTCAAAAATAAGCATAAATTGGTTGAGGACAATGCCCCAATTATGAATAGGCATCGTCCATTTTTTAGTTGATTCTTTTAGAGCTAAATAAACAGACTTCAAAACCGCATCATCAGTAGAAAAAGACATTTTATTTTTGGTGTATTTTCTGATTTTTCCGTTAAGATTTTCAATTAAATTAGTAGTATAAATGATTTTACGGATTTCGATTGGGAAATCAAAAAACACAGTTAATTCATCCCAATTGTTTCTCCAAGATTGGATTGCGTATAAATATTTACTTTCCCATTTTGCTGCAAAATCTTCTAAAGCGGATTTTGCAGCTTCTTTTGTAGGAGCGGTGTAGATGTGTTTCATGTTGGCAGAAAACTCTTTTCTATCTTTCCAAACCACATATTTACAAGCATTTGCTTCGCCAGTTCGCCTTCGGCTCGGGTCTGATCTGATGAACCACGCAAATTTGGGTTTGTGGTTCAGAAACCGAACGGATAGTTTGAGTATATCCGTTCAAATTATCGATTGCTGTAATGAGGATATCTTCCACTCCGCGGGCTTTTTCTTAACTATGTAATGTTAAAAATAGTAAAAAGTTATTTGGATTCGCCGAACCACTTCGTTAGGTTTCCGAAAAATTATTTGAGCTTTGAAGGCTCATAATTTTTCAACTTACACAGTTTGTGAGATACTGCTTCGGTTTTTTTATGATACTTTTCTGAGAATTAATAAGCTTTCGCAAATACAACTCTTTGTTTAGAAGGTTTTCCTGTTATTAATGAAACGCCATCTTCTGGCTTATTATCCAAAGGAATACATCTTATCGTTGCTTTTGTCTCTTGCTTGATTTGCTCTTCCTCTTCTTCTGTTCCATCCCAATGTGCTAAAATAAAACCTCCCTTTTCTTCTAATACTTGCTTGAACTCTTCATAAGAATCAACTTTTGTAATGTTTTCTTCTCTATAAGTCAATGCTTTGTTATAAATATCATTTTGGATTGTATTTAATAATTCTTCAATATAATTATCCAATCCATCAATCGAAACTGATTCTTTTGTCAAATTATCACGTCTTGCTAATTCAACAGTTTTGTTTTCCAAATCTCTTGGTCCCATTGCAATTCTCAACGGAACACCTTTCAATTCATATTCTGCAAATTTCCAACCTGGTTTGTTCTGCGTATCATCATCAAACTTCACAGAAATTCCTTTTGCTCTCAACTTAGTCTGAATATCCAAAGCCACATCACTGATTTGAGCCAATTGCTCTTCTCCTTTGAAAATAGGAACAATCACAACCTGAATCGGCGCCAAAGTTGGAGGCAAAACCAATCCTAAATCATCAGAATGTGTCATAATCAAAGCTCCCATCAATCTTGTAGATGTTCCCCAAGAAGTTCCCCAAGCATGTTCAATTTTTCCTTCTCTTGTTGTAAATTTCACATCAAATGCTTTTCCGAAATTCTGACCTAAGAAATGCGAAGTTCCAGCCTGTAAAGCTTTCCCATCTTGCATCATCGCTTCGATACAATAAGTTTCATCTGCTCCGGCAAACCTTTCAGAAGGTGTTTTAATTCCTCTAATTACTGGAATTGCCATAAATTCCTCAGCAAATTTTGCATAAACCTCAAGCATTTTTTCAGTTTCTTCTATAGCTTCGTCTTTTGTAGCATGAGCTGTATGTCCTTCCTGCCAAAGGAATTCGGCAGTTCTTAGGAACAATCTGGTTCTCATCTCCCACCTTACAACATTCGCCCATTGGTTAATTAAAATCGGTAAATCTCTGTAAGACTGCACCCAGTTTTTATATGTATTCCAAATAATCGCTTCAGAAGTTGGACGAACTATCAATTCTTCTTCCAATTTTGCATCGGGATCAACAATTAATTTTCCAGGATTATTGGGGTCAGTTTTTAATCTGTAATGCGTAACCACAGCACATTCTTTGGCAAAACCTTCAGCATTTTTTTCTTCAGCTTCAAAAAGACTTTTGGGCACAAAAAGAGGAAAATAAGCATTCTGATGACCAGTTTCTTTGAATTTCCTGTCCATCTCGTCACGCATTTTCTCCCAAATAGCATAACCATAAGGCTTGATAACCATACATCCTCTCACGCCTGAATTCTCTGCTAAATCTGCTTTAACAACCAGTTCATTATACCATTTGCTATAATCTTCTGCTCTTGATGTTAACTTTGCCATAAATTTTTTGATATGATTTTTAACTTTTTTAACTATTTATAATCTAAATAAAAAGCCTAATTTTACACGTATTTATTAATATTAAATGATATAAATTTTGGTCTCTTTTAAGAAATGCAAATATAGGAAACTTAATACATCTCATAAAATGAAAAATTTCAACAATAAAAGCTTATTCAATTTTATCAAATCAAAAGGTTTGATATTGATATCTAGCAGTTTTCTTTTGACTTCTTGTGTTATATATACAGGCGGTTACTCAGAAACTGATGGTGTTTATTACGACCCAAATAAAGATTCTTTGCCTGCGGGGTCATACACGGGCAATTATGGTAATCAAGTTGATGATTATTATAACTATCAGGATACTTATCCAAGCATCTATGACAATAATCAACAAAACATCCAAGACCAAAATAACCGTTACGCTCTAAAATCTGATTCTGATTGGGGTAATTTTACAGGAACAGAAACCAACTATTCTAGCTTTAACAATTGGGGCTATGGTGGCTGGGGTGGTTTCGGAGGTTGGGGTTATCCTAACTATGGTTGGGGATGGAATATGGGATTCAACTCTTTCGGTTGGGGCATGGGCTTCGGATGGGGATGGGGAAGCTCAATGTACTCACCTTGGGGTTGGGGCGGAGGCTTCTATGATCCATTCTGGGGTTATGGCTATGGTGGCTGGGGCGGTTATTACGGAGGATATTATCCTTGGTTTAATGGTGGATATTACAGACCAATATACTACCGTTCTGGAAGCAATGGAAGATTAAATGGAATGATTTCTACTAATAATAGAACTAATGGTTTCCGTAGCATAAATTCTTCAAGAAACTCGCAGATGATTACTGCTAATAACAACAGAATTATTAGAAATGGTGGTAACATCAGAAATATGAATAATGGAAATATAAGAAACCTGAACAACGGTAACATCAGACAATTTCCAAATAATGGTGGAATTAGAAATTCATATCCTAACAATGGAAACGTACGAAACACCTATCCAAATAATGGTAGTGTAAGAACTCAACAGAATAATGGAGGTTTCAGAAATGATTCTTATACAGCGCCAACAAGATCTGGAAGTAACTCTGGCGGTTTTGGAGGCGGAGGATTTAGATCCGGTGGTTCATCTGGCGGCGGCGGTGGAATGAGATCCGGCGGTGGCGGAAGAAGATAATTTTAAATTCTAAATACTTTTCATATAAAAATGCTAAAAAAAACTTTCTTACTGTTAAGTGTTCCTATCTCTTTGGTTTATCTTAAGGCTCAGGATGTTTCAGTAATTACTAATACAATTGATGTCTATTCTAAAAACTCCATTAATGGTACTGCAAAATATAATTCTATGGCAGGTTCTATGGGAGCGTTGGGGGGAGATATTTCTTCTGCTAGTGTAAACCCAGCTGGAATCGGGGTATTTATCACAAGTGATGTCAACCTTACATTGGGAATTAATAATAATAAAAATACATCAACACTTGCTGGCAATTCTAGAAGCTACAAAATCAACAATACGGATCTAAATAACTCTGGAGGTGTTTTGACTATCAATCTTGGAGACACGGCTTCTAAGTGGAAATTTGTAAATATTGGAGTTAATTATAACACACAATCAATCGATAACTATGTTGAATCTGCAGGTAATTCCAATATTCAACTTTCGAGTAATCCAATTACAGGAAGTCCAGCGAATTATTCTTATTTAGGACACGCATACAACAGAACTGGTGATATTTCTAAAACTAATTTTACTGTTGGTGCTAATTATGATAATCGACTTTATTTCGGAGTTGGTCTTAATTTTCATAATTCCTATTTAGATCAAGATGACAAAGCGGCTTTCCAAAATGGCAATGTAGTTTCTACTTTTGATAAACAATACACAAGGTTCTCAGAGCATTCTAATGGATTTTCTGCTAACGTTGGGGTGATTGCAAAAGTGAGTAATCAATTCAGATTAGGAGCTGCAATAGAGACACCTACTTGGTGGAATCTTGATAGAGTCTACAATCAGTATTATAAAGAAGATAATTATTTTGATACTTTTTCAGAGGATAGAAATTTATCTACTCCAATGAAAGCTACTTTAAGTGCAGCTTTTGTTCCAAGCAAAAATTTCGCTTTGAATGTTGATTTTATCCAAGGAATCACAAAACCGAAATATAAGGAATATGGCGGTGCAGAACAGGAATTGAATGATTTCTTCAGTGATTCTTACAAGAACTCTTCTGAGGTAAGAGTTGGTGCAGAGTATAGAATTGCAGCTTTCAGATTAAGAGGTGGATATGCTTACCAAGGAAATAGCTTTGACAATATGTCGATTTCTAGTTTTAATGATAATGGCTCAACTGCTAATCAGTCTTACTCCAATCTTTTCGTTGGGAAAAGAAATGTGATTGGAGCTGGTATTGGGTATGATTTTCAGGCGTTTTATATAGATGCATCTTACCAAAATATTTCATCTACCTACTCTAATCCTTTCTTGTTCGGAGTTGCAACAAGCGATTACAGCACTTCCGGATATTATTCTGACCCAGGTGGAACAGAACTTTTGAGCAGTTCTTCAGCGGTTTCTAAAGTGAAAAATAAAAGAGATAATTTCTTTATTACTTTAGGTTGGAAATTCTAAATTCAACTTGACATAAAACTAAAAAATCCTACAATAATTTTGCAGGATTTTTTTATTTCTGATTAATCTCTTCCGCTTCTTCCATTAACTTGAGATAAGTAGAATATCTGGTTTCTTCTATTTCTCCAGTTTCCAGACCTTCCAGAACTGCACATTTTGGTTCGTTGACGTGCATACAATTATGATATTTGCAATCTCTACCTTTTTGAAAAATATCAGGAAAATAATGTTGAATTTCTTCTTTCTCAACATCAATCATCGCAAATTCGCGCACGCCAGGCGTATCGATAACCGAACCCCCAAAATCCCAAAAATGCATCTGAGCAAATGTTGTCGTATGTTTTCCTTTCAGTACAGATTCTGAAATCTCTCCAGTTCTAATATGTAAATCAGGTTGCATCGCATTAACTAATGTTGATTTTCCACAACCAGAATGTCCAAAGAAAACCGAAGTTTTATCTCTAATTTTTTCAATCAAAAGGTCAAGATTCAGTTTTGAATAGGAAGAAATTTGAAGTGTATCATAACCAATATTTTGATACATTTCTTCAATATTTTCTACAATTTCCTTTTCATCATCGTTCAGCGTATCCATTTTGTTGAACAAAATCAATGGGGAAATATTATACGCCTCGCAACAAGCTAAAAATCTATCCAAAAATCCTAAAGACGTTTCAGGAAATTTCAAAGTGTAAATAAAACAAGCAATATCTACATTAGAAGCAATGATATGGGCTTCTTTGGAAAGATTAACCGATTTTCTGATGAGATAATTTCTTCTCGGAAAAATTTTGGTAATCCAAGCGACATCATCCTGCTCCAAAGAAAATTCGACCTCGTCTCCTACCGCCAATGGATTCGTAAGACGTGTTTTAATTAATTTGAATTTCCCACGGATTCTGGCTTCAAAAATTTGTTTTGTTTCAGATTCCAAAACCTGATACCAGCTTCCGGTAGATTTGATGATGATTCCTTTCAAACAGTAGATTTTTTGTATTTCGCAAATTTAGAAATTTAAAGTTAGCCTCAATCAAAAAAGAAGCTAATAATTTAGCTTCTTTTGGTTTCTATTATTAAAACAGAGAATCTTGTGCAGCCCGACTTGAACGGAGCTCATTTTTTGCTTCTACTCTATTTCTATTGAAAAGGAAATCTTCTAGCAAAAAATAGCGGGAGTGGAAGGCGGATTAAGCTGCCCAAACAATTGTCTTCGAGAGCCTCAGGCTTACATTATCTGTCAATCATAATATTATTCTGTACTTCAATACTTTCTTCGTGAATGGCTTTGAAAACTTTTTCTATGAATTCCTGAGACATTCCTGTTTCAAAGGCTTTTTGAGTTGCATATTCTGTGATTACTTTCCAACGCTCTGGCTGAAAAATAGCGATATTGTTCTCTTTTTTCAGTGTTCCGATTTTCTCAGAAATCTTCATTCTTTGAGATAATAACTCAATCAATTGGAAATCCATGTCGCTGATTAAAGTTCTGTGTTTTCCCATTTCGTCCTCATATCCAGAAATGTCGGAATTACGAACCTGAAGACTGTTTATCATTTCTGCCAAAACTTCTGGTGTGATTTGCTGAGCGGCATCGCTCCATGCATTATCTGGATCGCAGTGGCTTTCGATAATCGCACCTTGGTAACCAACATTGAAAGCTTCTTGCGCAACGCCTGCCAAACCAGTTCTGTTGCCACATATGTGTGAAGGATCGATGAACAAAGGAATATTAGGAAATTGATTTTTGAAGTCTAAAGCAATTTGCCAATTCGGAATGTTTCTGTATTTCGTTTTTTGGTAAGTTGAAAAACCTCTGTGAATGGCGCCGATATTTTCTACACCTTGACCCAAAAGTCTTTCCAAAGCACCAATCCAAAGCGCCAAATCTGGATTAACCGGATTTTTCACCAAAACAGGTTTATCAGTTCCTCTCAACGCTTGTGCAATTTCCTGAACCGTAAACGGATTCACCGTAGAGCGTGCTCCAATCCAAAGAATATCTACATCTGCCTCCAATGCAGCGAAAACGTGGTGTGCATTCGCAACTTCAGTAGCTGTTTTGAAACCAAATTCTTCCTTTACTTTTTTCAACCAGTTAAGACCGATTACGCCTACGCCTTCGAAACCGTTTGGTTTGGTTCTAGGCTTCCAAATTCCAGCACGGAAGGCTGAGATTTCTGCACCACTTTCTTTCAGTCTTTTGGCTGTTTCCAACATTTGAGATTCGCTTTCTGCACTACAAGGACCTGCAATAATCATTGGGTTTGCGAAGTCTTGTATCCAATCGTTCTTTAAATCGTTTAAGTTCATATTTTCAAATTTTATATATTTTTAAATTAATGCAATAGTATATCTGTCATAAATCTTGATTTATAATTCTTTTTCAAAAAGTACCGTTAAAAAAATTTTAAATGTGTTACGGAATTTGAAATTGTTCCGCGCGTTTTTTGAGAAAGAAATTCAGTTAGCTATACCAATAAAATCGATAATAGGTTCTGAAATTTCCATAATAAAATCCAAAAAAGCTAAATAATCTGTCAAAAGAAATGACAGATTCTGAAGTTGTAAAATATGGAAATTGGTTTGATTCCATTTTATAAATCCTTTGTGGAAGGACTTTTAGCTTATTTTGGTTGATATTTTTCCTTCTTTCGTTGAAGAAATCTTTAACAAATATATAAATTTATGTCAAATCAAACTTCATTAAATCATCTAAATCTTTTAATAAAGGATTAATCTTCACAAATTTATCAAAGATTTTTCTTTTGGTCATCACTTCTTTTTTGATGGTTAAGTCTGTTTGATAATCAATTTCAAATTTAAAATTATTGACTTTATGTCTGAAATGGTTAAAAAACTCTGGACTAATTCTATCAAATTCTGATTTAGCAAATTCCGACGAATACTTTACTATCACAAGATTCTCATCAGATTTTTCCATCTTAAAACTGCTGATAGCGTTGTAAAGGAATGTATTGGTTTTTGAAGTATTTTTCAGGAAAATTTCCCATTCTCTGTCCAAATCCGTTTGAGAAAAATGATTAGATGGAAGATTTTCATCTTTGATTTCTGAAAATTCAACCTTCTTTAGTTCTTCTTTTTTCTCTAAAGCCGCTTTGATACTGAATGGAGAGTTGGTAGAATTTCTTGCAATTGGTTCCGATGCTTTTTGAATTACTTTTTTTGGTTCTTCAAAAACAGATTTTACAGGTTCAGGCTTTGGTTCAGCTTGAACTTTGGGTTCTGTAGAAACAGGTTTTTTATCAGAAATCAAATTAGCCTCAAGAAGCGGAGCTAATATTAAGAATTTTTTTTTTTAGCTTCTACACCTGCAGTTAGACTTGATAATTGCATTAGCGCAATCTCAACAGTCAATCTTGGGTTTTTGGAATTTTTATAATTAATGTCTGCGAAGTTACAGATTTCGATTCCATCAATTAATTGTTGAGCCGACCATTTCTGAGATTGTTCAGCGAATTTGGACTTTGTTTTTTCCCCGACTTCGATTAGATTCAGAGTTTTAGGATTTTGAGCCATCATCAGGTCACGGAAATGATTTCCTAATCCAGCTATGAAAATATGTGGATCAAATCCTTTTTTTACAATCTCATCAAAAGCAGTCAAAACACCAGGAATGTTATTTTCCTTAGCTAAATCTACAATTTTCAGATATTGGTCGTAATCTAAAATATTGAGAACCTCCGCAGCTTTCTCAAGTGTAATATTCTTCTGGGAAAAAGTGCTTAGTCGGTCAAAAATAGACAATGCATCTCTCAAAGCACCATCTGCTTTTTGAGCAATCAGATAAAGCGCGTCATCTTCATAAGTAATGCTTTCCTTCTCAGCAATTTTTCTAAGATGTTCCTGAATATCTTCAATCGTGATTCTTTTGAAATCATAGATTTGACATCTGGAAAGAATCGTTGGAATGATTTTATGTTTCTCAGTAGTCGCCAATATGAAGATAGCGTGTGCAGGTGGTTCTTCCAAAGTTTTCAGAAATGCATTGAAAGCAGCCTGAGATAACATATGAACCTCATCTATGATATAAACTTTATATTTCCCAACCTGAGGCGCAAATCTTACTTGGTCAATCAGGTCACGGATATCATCAACCGAGTTATTGGAAGCCGCATCTAATTCATAAATGTTAAATGCAAATCCATCATCATCCGCCGCACCAGATTTTTCATTGATTTTTCTAGCTAAGATTCTGGCACAAGTTGTTTTACCAACTCCTCTTGGTCCACAGAATAATAAAGCCTGCGCTAACTGACTTTCGTCAATTGCATGTTCCAAAGTATCAGTAACGTGAGATTGCCCAACAACAGTGTCAAACTCTTGCGGACGGTACTTGCGTGCGGATACGATGAAATTTTCCATTGTTCAAAAGTAAGGATTAATTGTGAATTTTGGAAATGGTTTCGCCAGATTATTTCTGAGTGAAATTAGTTTTTAGATTGCGCTCTTATAAAAACAAATTTCTACATATTAAAATTGAGGAGTCAAACTCCCTAAAATTTCATGAATAAACTACTTCAGGTTTAATTGTTTACATTTTTTTCCGAGTAGTAAAATGTTCATTGTTAATCATCATCGTCGCCAAGAAACTTATTGATAATATCTTCGCCGTTGTCATCATCGTCATCATCGGTTAGCAAATGCGCAATATCGTCTGGATTTTGTATATGATCAATAGAAATTCCGGGTGGATTAAAAATTCCCCATTTGTCAGTAATGAATTGTTTACTATCGAAACTAGCTACCCACTCGAGAAAAAGAATTCTAAATTCTTCTATTTGCCTATCTACAATACTGAAATATTTGCTATCAGAAAAACCCCGTTTACGGAATTCTTCACCTAATCCTGAAATTTCTAAACAAGCACTTCTAACCAATGCTGCACTATACATCTTTCTATCATAGCGCTTGTTTTCCTCTGCCTTGATTAAGTTGTGTGTTATTCTACCGCTTGCCTTGATAATCAGGCCATTCATAAAAACCAGAAAAACTTTCTTTTCTGGAATGAGCTTAGCGATCGATTTTAGAGTGTCGTCTATTTCCTCAGCTTTTTGGTACAAAGGCGATTCGAAAAAAATTTCCATTGGATCCATTATGTGTTTTATTTAGATAATAAATATAATAAAAAAAAGAGAACAAAAACTTGCTCTCTTTTAATTTTATGTTGAATGTAAATTCTTACAATTCTAACGCTTTTCTTTCGTCACCATCCATTAAGAATTCTACCGGATTGTCGATCGCTTCTTTTACTGCAACCAAGAAACCTACAGATTCTTTTCCGTCGATAATTCTGTGGTCATAAGACATCGCAACGTACATCATTGGTCTGATAACAACTTGTCCATCAACAGCAACTGGTCTTTGGATGATATTGTGCATTCCTAAGATCGCAGATTGTGGTGGGTTGATAATTGGCGTGGACAGCATCGATCCGAACGTTCCACCATTAGTAATTGTGAATGTTCCGCCAGTCATTTCGTCAACAGTGATTTTACCATCTCTAACTTTAGTTGCCAAATCTTTGATGTTAGCTTCAACACCTCTCAATGTCATATTTTCTGCATTTCTAAGGACAGGAACCATCAATCCTTTTGGTCCGGAAACTGCGATAGAAATATCTGCAAAGTCATAATTGATTTTGAAATCACCATCGATAGAAGCATTCACGTCTGGGTAAAGTTTCAATGCTCTCGTTACAGCTTTTGTAAAGAAAGACATAAATCCAAGTCCGATACCGTGCTTAGCAGCGAATTCTTCTTTGTATTGTTTTCTGATTCTGAAGATTTCAGACATATCAACCTCGTTGAAAGTCGTCAACATCGCTGTTTCATTTTTAACAGAAACCAATCTCGCAGCAATCTTTCTTCTAAGAACAGAAAGTTTTGTAGTTGTTTGAGCTCTGTTTCCACCTGCGGGAGCACTTCCCATTGCTGGAACAGACGCCGTTACAGCATCATCTTTTGTAATTCTGCCATCTCTGCCAGAACCTGTTACTTGAGATGCACTTATTCCTTTTTCATCAAGAATTTTTTTAGCAGCAGGCGAAGGCGTTTGTGACGCGTAAGTTTCAGTTTTAGCAGCTTCTGCTTTTACTGGAGCTGGTTCTTCTTTCTTAACTTCTGCTTTTGGCTCTTCTTTCGGTTTTTCTTCAGCTGGAGCCGCAGAATCTGTTGGTTTAGCTGCATCCATATCAATAAGACAAACCACTTGTCCAACTTGTACTACTTCTCCTTCTTCAGCTTTCAAAGTAATAATTCCGCTTTGCTCAGCAGGAAGTTCCAAAGTTGCTTTGTCAGAATCTACTTCTGCAATCGGCTGGTCTTTTTCTACATAATCACCGTCTTGGACTAACCACGTTGCAATTTCTACTTCTGTGATAGATTCTCCCGGCGAAGGAACTTTCATTTCTAATATTGACATACTAATATTTGTTTTTAATTTCAGAATAATCCGAAGATTATTTATTCTTTATAGTTTATTAATTTTATTAAGCTGTTACTGGTCTTTTTGCAGGTGTATCATCGGTTTGGAAAACATCATTGATGATTTTGGTCTGGTTTTTCTCAAACATCTTATGACTTCCTGGCGCTGGCGTTCCACTAGCAACAGGAGAAATCACTTGGATACCTGTATCTCTGAAATTTCTTAAAATGAAACTCCAAGCACCCATGTTTTCCGGTTCTTCCTGAGCCCAAATTAAATCTTTTCTGTTTTTATACTTATCAAAGATTGCATTGATTTTATCCCAATTCAAAGGATATAGTTGCTCCAATCTTACCAAAGCTACTTTATCATCATTAAGCTCTTCTTTTTTAGCCAATAAATCGTAGTACAATTTACCTGTACAAAGCACTAATCTTTCCACTTTTGCTGCATCAGCAGTTGGGTCGTCTAAAATCGGCTGGAAACTTCCGTTTGCTAAATCTTCCAAAGGAGAAACCACTTTGGGATGTCTCAATAAAGATTTTGGTGTCATAATAACCAATGGTTTTCTGAATCCGAATTTCATCTGTCTTCTCAACAAATGGAAATAGTTTGCTGGAGAAGTAATGTTTGCAACAATAATATTTTCGTTAGCAGAAAGCGTTAAGAATCTTTCTAATCTTGCAGAAGAGTGCTCTGCACCTTGACCTTCGGAACCGTGAGGCAACATCATTACCAATCCGTTTTGGATTTTCCATTTTTCCTCAGCAGCAACCAAATATTGGTCAACAATAATCTGAGCACCGTTTGTAAAATCTCCAAACTGAGCCTCCCAAATTGTCAAAGTTTTAGGCGCAGCCATTGCATAACCATAATCAAATCCTAAAACACCGTATTCTGACAAATGTGAGTTGTAAACATCAAATCTTTGTTCGTTGACCTGTCTTAGTGGAATGTATTCTTCTTCTGTATCTTCTGTTTTTACCACAGCATGACGGTGGGAGAACGTTCCTCTTTCTACATCCTCACCAGAGATTCTTACATTGTAACCTTCTGTCAAAAGTGTAGCATAAGCTAACAATTCTGCAACTGCCCAATCCAAAGAATTATTCTCAACCATCTTTACTCTATTCTCAAAAAGACGGGTAATTTTATTAATGAATTTCTTATCACCCGGAAGCGTAGAAATCTTAACCGCCAACTCTTTAAGTTTTTCTAGATCGAATTTTGTGTCGATGGTAGAATTGGCAACAGCGCCTTTTCCTCCGATTGGGAAATCTGTCCAGTCATCCTGCATAAAGATGTCCATCTTATTTCTTTCGATTTCTTTGGAAGCATCAAAGTTTTCATCTAATAAAGCCTTGAACTCCTGCTCCATTTTTTTCAAAACTTCATCAGAAACCACATTTTCTTTAATCAGAAGTTCTTTGTAGATTTCTCTTGGATTTTGGTGTTTTGAAATTAATTTATAAAGATTTGGTTGAGTAAATCTTGGTTCATCACCTTCGTTGTGACCATATTTTCTATACCCTAAAAGATCGATATAAACATCTTTACCAAACTTCGCACGGAAATCAGCAGCAAATCTAATGGCGTGAACCACAGCTTCTACATCATCAGCATTGATGTGCATTACTGGAGAATCTGTAACTTTTGCAATATCTGTACAGTAAACAGAAGATCTTGCATCTAAGAAGTTAGTAGTAAAAGAAACCTGATTATTCACAACGATGTGAACTGTTCCGCCCGTTCTGTAACCTTCCAGATTCATCATCTGAGCAATTTCGTAAACAATACCTTGTCCAGCAATTGCACCATCACCGTGGATTACAATTGGTAAAACTTTGGAATAATCGTCTTTGTAAACGTTATCTACTTTCGCTCTACAAATCCCTTCTACAAGAGCACCAACCGTTTCAAGGTGGGAAGGATTTGGAGTAAGGTTGATTCTTACTTCTTCTCCATTTGCAGTCGTGATTTTTTTAGATGAACCCAAGTGATACTTAACATCACCAGAGAAAACATCTTCTTCAAATTCTTTCCCTTCGAATTCTGAGAAAATCTGTTTGTAAGATTTTTGGAAAATATTAGTCAAAACATTTAGACGTCCTCTATGAGCCATTCCAAGAACAACCTCATCAACACCTAATTGTGAAGAACGTGTAATCAATTGGTCAAGTGCAGGAATTAGAGATTCGCCACCTTCAAGAGAGAAACGTTTTTGACCAACAAATTTTGTATGAAGATAATTTTCAAATGCCACCGCTTGGTTTAATTTGAAAAGGATTTCTGTTTTTTCCTCAGCAGATAATGTAGGATGGTTTTCATTCACATTCACCCATTCCATAATCCATTTTTTCTCCTCAACATTTTGGATATGCATATACTCTACACCAATAGAATCACAATAGATGTTCTGAAGATGTGTAATAATCTCTTGCAAAGTTGCAGGACCAGGCATACCGGTCTGAGTTGCAGAATTGAATTTTTTGTTCAAATCTTCCTTAGACAAGCCAAAATTTTCTATATCAAGTGTTGGAAAGTAATGTCTTCTTTCTCTTACAGGATTGGTTTTTGTAAAAAGGTGACCTCTCGACCTGTAAGCTTCGATTAGGTTCACTACTTTGAATTCTTTTGAAATATCTTCTGAAACAGCATTGTTTGTAACTGCTTGCTGAGCGTATTGAACTGGAGCTGATTGAGAAACGGACTGTGAAGTCGCATCTTCATCGCTGTAATTTTCCAATGCAAAATCAAAACCTTGGAAAAAAGCTTTCCAAGAAGGTTCTAGAGCATCTGGGTATTTTTTGTACTGCTCGTACATATCATCTACTAACTGAGCATGTACGGCATTTAGAAATGAAAATTTATCCATTATTACAGATTATCTGTTAAAATTTTAATTTTAAATAATTGCCAACAAATTTACTAAATTTTTGCGGACTAATGTTTAAAGGAGTGATTTATTGCAGTAAATATACATGATATTTATCAGACTTTTTTATCGATAAACTGGCAGAGACAATTTGAGTTTTACATCTTGATTATCAACCGGTTCTTCCAAGAACTCTTCCATTAGCTGACCGTTTCTCAAAGTATCTTTTTTAGCCTTTTTCAAAAGCTCCTGAATATTTTTCACACGGTTGTTATAATTCCCCTGATAATAGATGTAATAAACTTTGGAAGCGTTGAGTGTTTGGAAACTGAAATTGTTATCGCTCACAGAAATCCTTTTCGACAATGGAACACCATAGAAATAAGACACTTCTTTATCTTTCAGGTTAGCTGGATTAGTAAGCATCACGGGCATCCCAAATTCATCATCTTTTTTTCCTAAATCAGATTTCACATAATTCACCACTTTTCCGTGATTCATTATAACGTTTTTGAAAAGAATATCTTTGGTATTTCTGGTGCTGACATTGACACCTAAAAGCAATTCTCCCTCTCTATTTTCAACCATAATACTGTCGTATTTGATTGAGGCTAATTTCTGATCTCTATCAACTTTGTTCCCTAATAACTGATAAAGATTCTTCATACTCTTATCAATATTCTCTACGAAAAAATCTTCAGCAATCAGATTCAAGGATCGTTCCAGATAATCTCTTTTTGGTGTGTGGATGTTCCAGAATAATTTGGTTTTTTCTCCGTTAGGAACAAATTTAACATCAATCAAATATGGATTAGCACTATCACCATCGAAAAGCTGATACCGCAACGTTCGATTGACATTAGAATATCGAATGAACAAATCGCCCAATTTGTTATTTTTTTTATCAAAAAAGTTCATTGCACTTCCAAGACCTTCGTAAGGTGTGAAAAATGAGTAAGCCAGATCCTCCTTGCCAGAAAAAAAATCGTTCCAAGCTACAAAATTTTGAAGATTATTGAACTGTGGAAAAACTTTGTCAACAGGATAATTGATTTCTGATTGATGGGTAAAACTTTTGCTTTCATCCACAAAATTCATGGACACAGAATAGATTCCGAAAAGACAAAATGATATAATTAAAATAAATTTGAGCCAGCGCATTGTTTATTAAATAAAGAATTAGAAAGGATATCCGATCGCAAAATTGACAGTAGGTTGCAAAGGTTTTATCTCCCTTACAACCCAACGGCTACCTTTCGGACGGTTAGGATCGTGCATTTTGTAAGCAAAATCAAGTCTGAGATTGACATAAGCGATATTCATCCTAATCCCAAAACCACTACCTACACCCATTTGAGAAATGAATTTTTTGAATTTAAATTGATCGCCATATCCATTGTCTTTTAGCCCCCAAATATTCCCAGCATCCGTAAACAAAGCTGCTTCGAACATATTGGTTAAAGGTAGACGATATTCTATACTGGTCGTCAATTTCACATTATCCATCGCATAAGAACGAACTCTCTCGTCTAACTGAGAATCTGCAGGACCTAGACCTCCAAACGCTACCCATGCTCTGATATCGTTGGCTCCACCATTGAAATAGGAACGGATAAAAGGCATTGTTGAAGAATTACCATAAGGAATTCCTATTCCCACAAGTTGTCTGAATGCTAATGTATGCGGTTTCGTTCTGTCATTAAAGAATGTGAAATATTTTTTGAAATCAAAATCAAATTTGATGAACTGAGAATATGGAATTTTGAATATCGTTTTAGCATTACCAAAAACAACTCCATCTTCTTTTTCTTTTTTAGTTAAAAGGCTAAGTGTATTACCTGCAAACTCAACTTTTCCACTGAAAAACATTGGATTGCTATATTCTTTTTTCCCAATCTCGTTATAAATGAAGTTATAAATAATTGATGAAATAATAACATCTTGTGTCTGTCTATCTTTATTAAGCAGAGACTGTCGGAAAGCATTAAGAATATCCTGATCACCGGATGAAATTGATGATAAAAACGCCTGATCGTTTACAATCATTCTGGAAATCTGGTCATAAGATATTCCTGAATTAACAACACCTGGATTCCAGTCATCATACCAATCAAAAACAGCTAATCTAATCAAATCTTCAGCAGGAAAATATTCGTAGTAACGTTCTTTATTTTGAGTTAAACTTAATTGAGTATTAAATAAGCTTAATCTATGCTGAACTCTTCCCTCATCAACATTCGCAGAATAATTAAGTCCTGCATTGAAGTTGATTCTTCCCAGACCAATGTTATTCTGAACAGAGGCTCCTAAGTTGATACTTGTTATTGGCGAATATCTTTTCGGGATGACTTTATAATATTTTTTAAAAGGCACCAACAATCTTGGAAACTGAAGCGATGCCTGAGCCGATAATTCATAAGCATTGAAAACAGCATCAGGATTTTTAGGATCTTTAGTTGTTCCAATTACTCCCGAAAAACTTGTCACGAGATTTTCCGCACCGCCAAAAACATTTCTTGTAGTCAAATCTACAGAAGGTGAGAAACCAAAATTCAGAATCTGAGAATAATGAATATCTGTTGCGATATTGAACTCGTATTTTGGCAAAGGTCTCAGAACATATTCAACATCAATAATACTATCTCTTTCCGCAGCTGTTCCTTCTTTACGTAAAAAATCGGCAGCTTTCAGAATCGTAAAATTATTCATTGAAATCAAATTCCTTCTTGTTAAATCAAGATTTGATTGTTTGTAAACATCGCCAGGTTTTAAGATAATTGGCAACCAAAGTGCATTAGCTTTATAAGTACTGTCTCTTCTGAAAATATTGATTCCGCGGATACTATCTTTTAATGGGAGTTTATCTGCATTATTCAGATTGTTAGCTACAGAAACTGTAATTTTCCCAATCGTAGCTTTTCTGTAAGGCGTTCCAATAGAATCTTTAATAATATTCATCACCAAAGGAACATTCTTTCTGCTTTGCAAAGAATCAGCAACAAAATAAATATCCTGATTATCATTATTGAATTTATAATAACCTTCTTCTTTCATCAAGTCATTAATCCTTGTAATTTCTTTCTCCAAAACAGTTTCATCCAGAATTTGTCCTTTTCTTACAAGACTTTTGGTCAATTGTGATTCGTAAACTTTTCTGATATTTTGATCTGGAATATTATAGAAATAATCTTTGGTATAAGTTGGATCTTTGTGGGTAATGACATACTCTACCTCTGCTTTTTTTGCAGCAGAATCTCTTTTTATATTAGTCGCAACTTCAGCATCCCAATAACCATGATTAATTAATCTATTGTTAATACTTTTCGCACTTTGTTTTGTTTTTGCGTCGCTATAAATAACCGGAGCTTGTCCTACAGTATGAAAAAATCGATTCCAAAATAAATTTTTCCCTACAAATTCCGGATGATCAAATTTTCTAAAAAGAGAATCCCTCAGCTTCTGATTTCTCATTTCGCTGGGATAGGTCATATACTCTTTTAAAATTGTATCGTATTTAGGATTAGCCATATTGTAAAGACCAACACCCAAAGGAAAAACTAAAAGTGTTTTTTTATTAGGTTTTTGAGCTACAAGGTCTGGGATTTCGTCAGAGAAAATTTTACCGTCTGTGTATTCGAATTTGTTGGCAGTCAACAGATACTCACCTTCAGGAACTTTTTTTGTCACATTACATGCATACAAAAACACACTGAACATTGCAGAGTAATAAAATATATGATATTTTTGAAAATATTTGTTGATATGCTTACGGCTCATACTATAAAGACTATACAATCTCTGGACAAAAAGAAATACAGGCAAAAATACAATTTGTTTTTAGTTGAAGGTAATAAAATCATAAAAGAACTACCAAATTCTGATTATGAAATTAGCGACCTATATTCCATCGATCCTGAGATATTAAATATAAAAACGGCAAACGAAACAAAAATCTTGCCCGCTGAACTCAAAAAAATCAGCTTTTTACAAACTCCGAAAGATTCTGTAGCAGTTTGCAAAATTCCTGAGAATAAAATCTTGAAAGATGTTTCGATTCAATTGGTTTTGGACGGAATTCAGGATCCTGGAAATTTGGGAACAATCATCAGATTGGCAGATTGGTTTGGGATAGAACAGATTATTTGCAGTAATGATACTGTGGATGTTTACAATCCAAAAGTGATCCAAGCAACGATGGGCTCTTTCCTAAGAGTGAATGTGTGTTATGTTGATTTGGAAAATTATCTCTCAACTTATGAGTATCCAATACTTGGAACCGATATGGATGGAGAGAATATTTATAAAATCGAATTCCCAGAAAAATTCTCCTTGGTTTTCGGAAATGAAGGAAACGGACTGAGAGCTTCTACAGAAAATTTAATTACTAAAATGATTACAATCCCAAGATTTGGGAAAAATCAATCTACTGAAAGCCTGAATGTCTCTATGTCAACAGGAATTATTCTGGGAGAAATTTTCTCTAAAAAATAAAAAATTGATTTATAACTAAATCAATTTTTCTAAGCTACTTGCTGTTTTATTTCTCTGGTACTCGTCCAGTTTTTTTCGTACAAATCTAAGAGCATAAGGTGCAACATATATCAATGCAAGTCCCAGTACTTTTCTTTTCCAATTTTTATTCATCACGCTTTTTTTTGCAAAATTACCCACCAAAGATACAACTCCCATTTTAATTGTGGTCTCCAACAATCCAGAAGATAAAGTATCGTTTGCCAAACTCATCACATTTTTTTTAGATGCGGATTCTTTTAAACTAGATGATATTTCTCTCATAATATTTTGAGTATTCAAAGAAAGTTCGTTTTTACCTTCTACATTTTGAGTTTCTTTCAAGAATTTATCTGTAAAACCGTGCGTCAAAATTCCCAAGCTTTCTTTTTTACTTTTGAAGGTCAGAATATCTTCCAACTCTCCTATCTCTTGTTTCAGAAGTCTTTTTTCGCTTCTCAACTCATCTAAGTTAGTGTATTTAGTCGCCATAATTATTTTTTTAGAAAGTCAATAACTTGGTTTGCCACAATGGTTACAATTTTTTTCTTCATCAGAAAAACGATTATCATCAATACAAAATAGAATCCTGCAACAATCAAAAATCCGTGTGCGGCATTACCTAAAGATTGTCCAATGAGAAATGCAATTCCGAAATTGAATAAGATAATGAAGAAAGAAAATGCAATCAATAATATAGATAGAAATGCAATAATTCCCGCTGAAAGTGACGATTTTTCCGTGAACTGGAGTTTGATCAAATCCAGACGCTTGGTCGTATAATCTTTTATAATATCAATCATAAGAATCTTATTAGTTTTAAAATTACACAATTATTTACAAAAAAAGGAATTTAGAAACTAAATTCCTTTTTATAACTATATTAGATTAGGCTATTTCAAACCGTCTAATTCTGTTTCTACATCTTTTACAACATCAGAAGTTTTGGAAACAATCTGATCTTTGTATTTATCATAGCTTTCTTTTACTGTAGAAGCTACATTTTGAGCTGTTTCTTTAAATGTTGAAGACAATGAGTTATATTTATCTTTCACATTGTGAGAAACATCAGAATAAGCATCTTTTACTTTTTCAGAAGTTTTGCCATACTCATCTACAGCTTTATCCTTCAAGTCATTTGCTTTTTCTCTGATTTTTTTTCTTGTTTCTTTACCTTCTTCCGGAGCATAAAGTAATCCTAATATAACTCCTGTTGCAGCTCCTGCTAACAATGCTGCTAATACTGCTGCTGAATTTGATTTTTTTGACATTATTTATAATTTTTAGTTTATTGTAAATTCGATTTGATGATTCTAAATTTACAACTAAAATGCCAAAGAAAAAATAAAGGTCTTAAAATTTTGTTAAAACTTTTTGATATAGGACAAAATCAACTCAATCGTCTCTTCTTTGTTGATATTGGTATTATCAATTAAAATTGCATCATCTGCTTGTTTAAGGGGAGAAACTTCTCTTTCACTGTCAATCTTATCACGAGAGATTAGATTTTGTTTCACAGTTTCCACATCTGTCTTTTCACCTGCCAATTCTAATTCCAAGAAACGTCTTCTGGCACGCTCATCCTGACTTGCTGTCATAAAAAATTTGTAATCTGCATTAGGCAAGACAACTGTTCCGATATCTCTGCCATCCATTATCACACCGCCTTTTTCAGCAATATCTCGTTGAGTCTTCAATAGAAAATTACGAACATCAGCTTCTTTCGCAACCTGACTTACATTATCTGAAACTTGTGGAAAACGGATTTCTTTATCGATATTTTTTCCATTAAGAAACAAAATCAGTTCTCCATCAATATTTTGAAATTCTAAATTGATATTAGGAAGAGAAGAAATTAATTTTTGCAAATCAATATTACCATCACGATCAGCACAATTCTGAATAGCATAAAAAGTAATACCTCTGTAAAGCGCACCTGTATCCATATGGATAAGACCTAATCTTTTGGCGATGATTTTAGAAATCGAACTTTTTCCTGTGGATGAAAAGCCATCGATAGCAATTACCGGTTTTTTTGTCATAGTGCAAAGGTAATGAGTATGTCAAAAAAATAAAAATTAAATATTGTAGAAAATTAAAGTAAAGTATTTTATCTCCTATTTCCACCAAGCTGTATCAAATCCATTGTAAGACCCAACATATTGACATTGGAAGCATTGTGGTAACGCATATGAGAATAATCGAATCGGAAAGATGAAATCTTCAAACTGAAACCTGCAGACAAACCTGTAAAACTTCTTTGATCCAAAACTGCCAACTCTCCTCCTCTCTTGACATTATATCCGAATCTGATGTTGAAAGCCTGACCAGGGAATAATTCTGCACCAAAAGATAAGTGATCAAGAACTTTCCTACCAAATTTAGTTTCCTGCCCATTAATATCTGTAGCAGCTGAAATGTTGAATTGTTGAAGATCGTGCACAGTTACCGTCAAGGCTGCCGGAAATTCGTCCAAAATTTTGGTATAACCCAGATCCACACGGAAAGGCAACCTTTCTCTCACACCATTATAAGGTTTGATTTGATAACCAAAATTCCTGAATACCAAAGCTAAAGTTTCATTAGTTTTGTCAAAATAGTAAGTCACACCAGCTGTTGCAGTAACAGCAGATGATGTATAAGTATCTATTTTTGAAGTTACAAAATTTCCATTGATTCCTATCGTCCAATTATCTTCAAACTGATAAGCATAACCTACACCAACCGAAGCATCCATCGCAGAAAAATCACCATTGATAACAGAATTCTCATCCGTTCTTGGCATACTTCCATAATCCATATATCTTGCACTTAAGGATGCTAAATGTCCCTCACCCAAATCACGAACATAATTAACGCTTCCAATTTTGGTATCTGCCAGATAAGAAGCATAATTGATGGACAACATTTTATCCATCTCAAGATTCATAAGTGCTGGATTGGCTGCAGTGAAATTAACATCATAATCCCGAACAGAAATAGCATCTCCCAAAACTGCCTGTCTTGGAGAAATTGGAATATTAAGAAACTGATAAACCGAGGTTCCCGTTTGAGAGAAAACCACACTGGAAATTGCGATAAAAAAAAGATTGTAAAACTTCTTCAACACTGTCTTTTGGCTTTGCAAAAATAATCTATTTTGATGCGTATCAAAATTTTTGAACTACTATCTTTTTCATTAACGTAATTCTTTTGCTTTCATTATATTTGCACAGTCAAAATTTGAAATAAAAATCAAAAAGTAATTACCAGCTAGATGAAATATAAAAGAATCCTTCTGAAATTGAGTGGTGAAGCACTTATGGGAGAACGCCAATACGGCATCGATAACGACAGACTGAAAGAATATGCAGTCGAAATCAAAAAAGTAGTAGATAAAGGCTGCGAAGTAGCGATTGTTATCGGTGGTGGAAATATTTTCAGAGGATTAGCCGGAGCTGCAAAAGGAATGGACCGCGTTCAGGGAGATTATATGGGAATGTTGGCAACGGTTATCAACGGAATGGCTCTACAAGGCGCTTTGGAAGATGCCGGAATTATGACCAGATTACAATCCGCCATCGAAATGGATAAAGTAGCTGAACCTTTCATCAAAAGAAAAGCAGTTCGCCATTTGGAAAAAGGACGTGTTGTCATCTTCGGAGCAGGAACAGGTAATCCATATTTCACAACAGATACTGCTGCAACACTGAGAGCAATCGAAATTGATGCTGATGTAATCTTAAAAGGAACCAGAGTGGACGGAATCTACGACAGCGATCCTGAAAAAAATGCAGACGCAGTGAAATTTAATAGTCTATCTTTCGACGAGGTTTTTGAAAAAAATCTGAAAGTAATGGATATGACAGCTTTCACTTTGAGCCACGAAAACAAATTGCCAATCATCGTTTTTGATATGAATAAAGAAGGTAATCTGGAAAAATTGGTAGACGGAGAAAATATCGGAACCTTAGTTAACGTTTAAATGAGGATTGATTTTTGATATTTGATTCCTAAAACATTTATCAATTATAATTCATCATTCATAAAATATGTGTCAATTATCAAATTTTAAATATACAATGGAAGAATTAGAACTCATTGTAGCATCGGTAAAGCAAGAGATGGATGCTGCAATCAAGCATTTGGATCACGCTTTTCAAAAGATTAGAGCTGGTCGTGCTTCTACAGCTATGGTACAGGATGTAATGGTAGAATATTATGGAGCGCCTACTCCACTTAGTCAAGTTGCCAACGTTTCTGTGGTAGATGCAATGACGCTTTCTATCCAGCCTTGGGACAGAACAGCTTTGGGAGCAATTGGAAAAGGAATCATCAACTCCAACCTTGGATTTGCACCGTCTAACAATGGCGATGTCATCATCATCAACGTTCCACCTTTAACAGAGGAAAGAAGACGTGACCTTGCAAAACAGGCAAAAGGCGAAACTGATCAAACCAAAGTGACTATCAGAAACGCAAGACAAGAAGGTAACAAAGAACTGAAAAGATTAGAGGGTGTTGCAGAAGATCTTATCAAAGGGGTTGAAAAAGACATCCAGGATTTGACAGATGCTTATGTTAAAAAAGCTGACGAACTTTTAAAAATCAAAGAAGCGGAAATCTTGAAAGTTTAAATTTTCTCTTCTCCAAAAAAATAAAGCCTCGTTTCATTAATTTGGAACGGGGCTTTTTGTATCCTATTTTTTTTATAAATATTTTTTTGGCTACAGCAACAAAATCAATAAACTATTTGTTAGGAATATCCTGATGAAAATTATGGTAAGTGATGTAGAGATCATAGAAATAGATATCTTCATCAATGTACTTTTTTAGCGCCTGCTTATCTGCATAAGCTCCAGCATAAAAATGTTGCTGTGCCAAATGTGGATTGTAGTTTTCTTTGGAGATTAATACAGTTGAAGGCACATAAGCTTTCAACGTTTCGTTCTGTTTCAAATGTAATTCTATTGCCATAATTTTGTGATTTGGTATTAGCTACATATCAGAATGTATGCCATCTTAGCCCGCTCAATATTAAAAAGATTATAACAAATAGATTTTCAAATGCTGTCTTTGTGAGATTTTTTCTTTCCAAAGTATCTGTTATATTTAAACAACATAATTCCATTAAAAAATGTCTGCCCTATTTACATATTTTGCTATACTTTGCAACTTTCTCAATTTAGTTATTAGATTAGATTACAGAAATTATAGTAAACTTGGTTTCGCAGTTTTTCCTTTGGATGCTTATAAATTCTGTTCCTTTAAATTATCAAAGCAAAAATTTATCTTTTTAAGTCATGTTGTGTTATAAAAAACCCCTCAATAAATTGAGAGGTTTTAACATTATATTTAAACACTCAGTATTCTGAGTCAATATTTTTATATTTCGGTATTCAGATCCCAATTTTCAAGATAATCATTCACATGTTTCAGGAACATTCCGCCTAAACTTCCGTCCACTACTCTATGGTCGTAAGAATGCGACATAAACATCTTCTGACGAATCGCAATCACATCTCCAAATTCCGTCTCGATAACTGCTGGTTTTTTAACAATAGCACCAACTGCCAATATTGCAACTTGAGGCTGTGGAATAATCGGCGTTCCCATAAGGTTTCCGAAAGTTCCAACATTCGAAATTGTATAAGTTGCACCTTGTGTATCTGCCGGAGTCAATTTTTTATTACGTGCTCTGTAAGCCAAATCGTTGATTGCTTTTGCTAATCCTGACAAACTCAACTGGTCAGCATTTTTGATAACAGGAACAATTAGATTTCCGTCTGGAAGAGCTGTCGCCATTCCGATATTGATATTTTTCTTTTTGATGATTTTGTCGCCATCCACAGAAACATTGATCATTGGAAAATCCTGAATCGCTTTTACAACCGCACGAATGAAAATCGGCATAAAAGTCAGTTTTTCTCCATCTCTTTTTTGGTAAGAATTTTTGTTAGCATTTCTCCAAGACACCACATTGGTCACATCGGTTTCGATAAATGATGTTACATGTGGCGAAGTATGTTTGCTATTAACCATCGCATCTGCAATGATTTTACGAACTCTGTCCATTTGGATAATCTCATCACCATCGTTGAGCTGTAGAGTTGGAGGACTTGAGGTTTTTTGAGTTTGAGTTTGAGTTTCTTGTTTAACAGGATTTTCTATCTCTTTAACACTAATACTCTCTGACTTAGAACCTCTGTTTTTCACAAATCCAAAAATATCTTCTTTTGTAATTCTACCTTCTAAACCACTTCCTTTAATCGTTTTAAGTTCAGATTCTGTGATATTTTCCTGCAGAATAACAGACTTTACCAAAGGCGACAAATACAAATCTGAGTTTTGAGTACTGCTAGAATTATCAGAAAAATTGCTCAATGGTTGCTCCAAAACTTTCACAACTTCTGGCTCAGGCTGAACAATTTGGTCTTTAACTTCCTCATAAGACTTGGGTTCAGGTGTTTCAGAATCCTGAGAACCGCCTTCCGTTTCCAAAATCGCAATGGCTTCTCCTATTTTTGCAACTTCGTCTTTCTGTTTAAGGATTTTGATGATTTTTCCAGACACTGGTGTTGGGACATCCGAGTCTACTTTATCCGTTGCAATTTCCACAACAGATTCGTCTTCTTTTATAAAATCGCCTTCATTAAACAGCCAGCTGATAATTGTAGCTTCCATAACTCCTTCGCCCATACTCGGGAGCAATAGTTTATATTCTGCCATTATTTTGATTTTTTGAATTTTCCCAAAAGTACATTTTTTTTTATTAATTATACAATTCTATATTTTTAAAATTAATAAGCCTTGATTTTTTATAAATTTGATAATCAAAATTTTTAGAATCAGACAATGAATATTTACTTAAGTGCCATCATTCACATCAAAGAAAACTCGATGATGGATGCCATCGAATTATTAAAAAAACTAGTTATAGAAACCCGCAAAGAAAAAGGCTGCATCCAATACGACCTCTTCGAAGATCATAGAAACAAAGGTGTATTTTTCATCCATGAAACTTGGGAAAGTAATGAAGACTTGCAACAACATCAGGTTTCCGACCATATGTTGAAATTCCGTGAGAGTATAGCTTCATTATTAGATAATCCAAATATAGTCTATATTGGAAACAAACTTTTTTAATTTAAAAATCAACAACAAAACAATATTTATTTTAACAAAAAAGCAATTATTTTAAATTTGTTTATGTTTTATTTATAAAAAAAGAAAAATTTTAATATTTTTGCTAATCTATAATAAATTTTAATATGAAGATAAATCAACTTACTAAATCCGCTGGGATTGGCGTCTTTTTCTTATTTGCCAATCTTAGCGCACAATCCAATGAACAAGCTATCCGAAGCTTTATCAAAACTGATACTTCTTTCCGAAATATTTCTAATGCAGATTTTAAAATTCAGAGCGAAGATAAATCCAATAGTTTAAAAGCTGAAATTGTAAACATACAACAGTATTACAATAATACTCCTATTTACAAGTCATTAGCTAAGGCAGTTATAAGAGAAGGTAAAGTTCTTTCGTTGAATAATAATTTCAGACAAATTGGAAGCAATAGTATTGTTGCTGACAAGATAGATAAATCCGAAGCACTATCTACGGCATTAAGATCTGCAGATATCAAAGATAGCGGTTTTGAACTTTTGGATGAAAATAATGGAGATCTTATCAATCTTCCGGATAATAAAGTAGCAAGTATCCGTTTTTATTTTGAAAGAAACAACAGCTTGATTCCTGCTCAGTTATTCTTCATTAATCAGTCTAAAGAAAATAAATTTTACGGAATCCTTGTAAGTCTAACCGACGGAGAAATTCTGGAAAAAAATAATATGATTGACGAGTGTCAATTTGAAGATAACCATTTCGCTGGTGACGTAGAATCAACATCAAATCATCTTTTAACACATTTTAACACTTCTGTTACAAACAAAGCTCACGCTAAAGTAGCGACTGACGCTTCTTACAATGTATTTCCTTTTCCTGTAGAAGCTCCAACTTTTGGTTCTAGAACAATAGTTACAAATCCTTGGGATTTGACAGCTTCTCCAGAAGGTTGGCATTCTAATGGAACTTCCAATTTCACAAATACCTACGGTAATAACGTATTAGCTTATGTCGATAATAACGCATCTAACTCTGCAGGATTTTCTCCCGTAAGCAGTACAACCGGAAGCCTAACTTTTGATTTCCCATTTGCAGAATCTGCAACTTTAAGCGCCTATGACAACAGAGCATCAGCAGTTACTAATTTGTTTTACGCCAACAACATGATTCACGATATCATGTATAAGTTTGGTTTTACAGAAAGTACTAGAAACTTCCAATCCAATAATTTCGGAAAAGGAGGCGCTGGTAATGATGCCGTAAGAGCTGAGGCTTATGATGGCAGCGGATATAATAACGCTAATTTTGCTTCTGGTTATGAGATACTTAACGGAAATGGAACATATACAACTCAAGCTCCAAGAATGCAAATGTATCTTTGGAACTCTGGTGTAACCTTGAAACAAAGATTATTTTACACAGATCCAACATTAGCAACAAGACCTGCCGTCAATACAGGCTCTGCTAATTTTGGAAAAATGCTAATGGAAACAGGTATTACTGGAGATATAGTTATTCCTCCAGTCTCAACAGGCTGTACAACATTAACTGCAGGAAGTCTTACTGGAAAAATAGCAATGGTGAATACCACTGGGTGTGCATATAATGTAAAAGCAAAAACATTACAAGACGCAGGGGCAATAGGAATGATCGTTCATAGAACCACTTCTAATACTGTAACAAATATCAGTGTTTCCAATGTAACCAATGTTTCTATTCCTTCTATTATGATTCCCAAAGATGAAGGAGATTTTATTACGGATGAGCTTACAGCAGGAAGAACAGTAAATGTTAATCTTAAAGACCTTGGAGTTGGTTACAAAAATTCAAGTTTTGACAATGGCGTTATGATTCATGAATATGGTCACGGCGTATCAAATAGATTGACTGGTCAAGGTTACAGCTGTTTGACAAACTTAGAACAAATGGGTGAAGGCTGGTCTGACTTTTTAGCATTAATGTTAACAAACACCCCTAATTACACATCAACTACAGGCAGGGGAATTGCAACATACTCTAGCAATACTCCACCTACAGCTTTAGGTATTAGAAGCTACCGTTACACAACCGATATGACTTCTAACCCGTTCACATACGCTGATACAAATTCTACAGGCGGTCAACCACACGCAGTTGGACAGATTTGGGCAACAATGCTTTGGGATCTTCATTGGAAAATGGCAGAAAAGTACGGGTATAACTACGATATCACAGCTGACATGAATTCTGGTAGCGCAAAAGCACTTCAGTTAGTAATGGATGGTTTAAAGTTACAACCTTGTAATCCTAATTTCGTATCTGGTAGAGATGCTATTTTGGAAGCAGATCAATTAACTGGCGGTACTGACAATTGCTTGATTTGGAATGTTTTCGCAAGAAGAGGATTAGGCCTTAACGCCTCTGCTGGTACAGCTGCAAGTATTTCCGATCAGGTGGAAGATTTCTCAGTTCCTGCAGGATGTGTATTGGGTACAGAAGATATTGCTAAAAATAAAGCATTCGGAATCTATCCAAATCCAGCTAAAGGAGAATTCTTTATCAAAACAACACCAACTGTTGGAAACAACACGATCAAAGTAGATGTTCTTGATATGAACGGAAAATTAGTTAAGTCTCTTGAGAGAAAGAAAAATAGTTCTGAATCTATTTCTACAAAAGGTCTAATCAAAGGAACTTATCTTGTAGTGATTACAGAAAACGGAAAATCTAATGCTGAGAAGTTAATCGTAGAATAACTCTTAGATATTTTCAAAATTACAAAACCTTTTCAGTATTTCCTGAAAAGGTTTTTTTATAATTCTCCTTAACAAAATTTATCATTTCAAAAGTTTGGTATTAATATTGAAAACTTAACTTTGTTAAAAATTTAATTATAAAATAAATGAAAAATTATTTAAAGGTTTTTTTGACTTTAACTTTTGTGGGAAGTAGTTTTTTTGCTCATTCCCAAACTATAGACAGCAAGTCAAAAACCATTTTAGATGATATCACAAAGAGTTATAAGAGTAAGAAGAATTCTTATTTCAAATTCTCGTACAAGGCAGATAATCAAAACCAAACGGGTATTTTCTATTCAGACAATACAAGATATAAACTGAAAATAATGGGAACGGAACAAATATTTGACGGCAAGAAGCTTTATAATATCAATGATGAAGATAAAGAAATTACCATTTCCAAAGCTAATGATGACCAAGTTCATTTCTCACCTTTAAGTTATTTAGATTCTTACAAAAAAGATTATAATGTGAGTTATTCTGGTAAAAAAACAATCAGCGGAATTCCTGTTGATGTGGTAAAAATGACTCCTGTAAAAACAAACGGATTAAAAAGTGTAACTCTTTACATTAATACACCCCAAAAGAAATTAATCAAACTTGAGCAACTTTCTACCAATAATGATTTGGCGGTCATCACAATAAGTAATTATAAAGAAAATCAAAATTTGTCTCCATCATTATTCAGCTTTGATAAAACTAAATATCAAAATTATCTGATAACAGAATTATAAATCAGTATATAATTTCAAAAAAAATGCATTACAAAAACGTAATGCATTTTTTTTTATTTCTTCACTTTATAATCACTTGCACCTTCATAAGGTTGCAAATAACCAAGATTCCAATTAGATTGCAAAAGAGACTCTACAAAAAGGTCATCTCTAAATCTATGCGGGTCATAAGGCGTTTTCAAACTAACATCAGCAATATTTCCTTTCACATTCCACCAGAAAGCACTCCAGCCTCCTCTTAATTCTTTGATGATTTCGTAAACAGTTTTTCCCGTTGCCCTACTCATCAGTTTGGCAAAAACCTGACCTTCGGAAGTTGTTAAGTCTCTCAACTGTTTCTCATAACTGGCAGCCAATTCTGTTTGTCTCTGTTTCATATAACGGCTTCTATCAGAGCCTTTCATATTAGCACTTTCTTTTTGAATATCACGGTATTGTTCCAATGCATCCAAAAATAAAGGATAAACACGATTCAGTTTTTTATTAAGGAAAAAATAATAATTTTTATCTAACTGATTATTGAAATGTGGATTAGCTCTGAGAGTCAATTCATCCATTACAATCACTTGTTCCCCGTTTATTTTATAGATTTTAGCCTTTTGAACTTCATCATAATAATACTCATTCCCGAACTCATCTTTCTTCAACTTGTTTTTTGGAATATCATCAAAAGATTTTACCTGTAAAGTGTCTTGTTGCGAAAAACAAAATATGCCAATAAACATCAAAAGAATCGGAATCAATTTACCAAAAATCATTACTTTTACTCTCATAAAAAAATTAACAAAATTTAACATCAAAAACCATTCCTTTTAGATATGAATTTCGAAAATAAATCAATTAAATTCTTAGAAGAATATTTAAACACCGCTTCGCCTACTGGCTATGAACACAAAGGCCAAAAAATCTGGATGGATTATATCAAACCTTATGTAGATAAAATCGAAGTTGACCATTATGGTACAGCTTATGGAATTATCAATCCAGAAGCCGAATTCAAAGTTGTTATAGAAGCACACGCTGACGAAATCAGTTGGTATGTAAACTACATTACAGATGATGGGTTGATTTATGTGATCAGAAACGGAGGCTCTGACCAAACAATCGCGCCTTCCAAAGTTGTCCACATCCACGGAGAAAAAGGCATCGTAAAAGGTGTTTTCGGTTGGCCTGCAATCCACACAAGAAGCGCTAATCAAAATGAACCAACTCCTAAAATCGATAACATCTTTATTGATTGCGGCGCCACTTCTAAAAAAGAAGTAGAAGAATTGGGAATTTTTGTAGGTTGTATGATAACTTACCCTGATGAATTTTTTGAGCTGAACGACAGATATTTTGTTTGTCGAGCTTTGGATAACAGAATCGGTGGTTTTATGATTGCGGAAGTTGCTAAACTTTTGAAAGAAAATAAGAAAGAACTACCTTTTGGATTGTACGTCACAAACTCAGTCCAGGAAGAAGTTGGACTTTATGGCGCAGATATGATTGCTGATACCATCAAACCAAACATTGCCATTGTGACAGATGTGACACACGACACAACCACGCCGATGATTGAAAAGAAAAAAGAAGGCGATCAAAAATGTGGCGATGGGCCAGTGGTTTTCTTCGCACCAAGCGTTCATCATACCATTCGTGAATTGATTATCAGCACAGCAAAAGAAAAAGAAATCCCTTTCCAAAGAGCTGCAGCAAGCAGAGCAACAGGAACGGATACAGATGCTTTTGCACATTCTAATGGTGGCGTTCCAAGTGCCTTGATTTCTTTACCTTTGCGATATATGCACACAACGGTAGAAATGGTTTCAAAAGAAGATGTTTCGAATGTCATTAAATTAATTTACGAAAGTCTTCTAAAAATTGAACCAACAATGAAGTTGAAATATCATTAAAAAGAGTCAAGAAACAGGAACCTAGATTCAAGAATAAATATTATGCATAATTTCGAGAAATTAATTTTTTGGCAAAAGTCAATTTCATTAGCAAAACAAATTTATATTCATTGTAAAAAAGTAAATTCTGATGAAAAATTTGGATTAATTTTACAAATCAAAAGATGTGCAGTTTCTATCCCATCCAATATTGGCGAAGGCTCTGGTAGAAATAGCAACAAAGAATTCAATCACTTTCTAGGAATTGCTTTAGGTTCGGCATTTGAATTACAGACACAATTAATTTTAGTAAAAGAACTGAATCTTCTCTCAGAAACAATTACAGAAGAACTTTTACAAGAATTATCTGGAATTCAAAAAATGATATACACTTTTAAAAATAATCTAATAAAGTCTTGAATCCTGATTCTTGACTCTAAAATCTAAGTATAAAATGAAAAACAAACTCATAGCGCCTTCCCTTTTGTCTGCGGATTTTGGAAATCTACAAAGAGACATTGAGATGCTAAACAACTCTCAGGCAGACTGGCTTCACGTAGATGTGATGGACGGCCGTTTTGTCCCGAATATCTCTTTCGGCTTCCCAGTGATGAAAACTGTGCAGCAACACGCCAAAAAATTCGTGGATGTCCATTTAATGATTTTGGAACCAGAAAAATACGTAGAAGAATTCATAGATGATGGAGCAGATTTGGTTTCCGTGCATTACGAAGCTTGTACGCATCTTCACAGAACCATCCATTTGATTCAGAGCAAAGGCTCAAAAGCAGGTGTAGTTCTTAATCCTGCAACTCCGGTTCTAATGTTAGAAGACATTATTGCAGACGTAGATTTGGTTTTATTAATGAGTGTGAATCCAGGATTTGGCGGGCAAAAATTCATCCAGAATACTTATAAAAAAATCAGCGAAACCAAAGATTTGATATTGAGCAACAATTCCACAGCGTTAATCCAAATTGATGGCGGTGTGAATTTGGACAATGCATCTAAACTTTTTGAAGCAGGCGCAGACGTTTTGGTGGCAGGAAACGCGGTTTTTTCTTCAGAAAATCCGGAGAAGACGATTGAACTTTTGAAGATTTAATTTTTTTTAGGAGCTTAATCCCGCTAGTAGTTTATCCTGAGCTTGTCGAAGGGCTATATCTTTTTTGTCTTAGACATTTTGTCATTGAAAGAATTTTCAGCAAAGACAAAAAAAAGATGCCGCTACTATCGGGACTAATAACAATATAACAAAAAAATAGGCTATCAGTTTTGATAGCCTATTTTATATTTAATTTTCAGAAGAAATTAAAAAATCTCTCTCCCTGAAAAATGGAATTGAGCTTCGATAAGAGCATTCTCGTCAGAGTCAGAACCGTGAACAGCATTTTCTCCAATGCTTCTTGCGAAAAGTTTTCTGATAGTTCCTTCAGCCGCTTCAGGAGGGTTTGTAGCACCAATTGTAGTTCTGAAATCTTCTACTGCATTGTCTTTTTCAAGAACCGCCGCAACGATTGGTCCAGAAGACATAAATTCAACCAGTTCTCCATAAAAAGGTCTTTCAGAATGTACTTCGTAGAATTTTTTTGCATCAGCAACCGTAAGTTGCGTCAATTTTAAAGCTTTGATTTTAAAACCAGCTTCACTGATTTTTCCAAGAATCGCACCAATGTGACCATCTGCAACTGCATCTGGCTTAATCATGGTAAATGTGATTTTTCCTGACATTATTTTAATTTTATTTTAAAGTGTTGCAAATTTACAATATTTTTTCCTTAGATTTGTCGTCGGAAATTCTTTTCTGGGAAACGCTACTATTTGGCACAGTATTTGTAACAAATTATTCGATTCTCATGTTTAATTTGAGTTTTCATGGTTATTAGTTTTTACCCCAACCTCGGTTGGGGTTTTTTTGTTTTTAAAATTATCTGAAGTCGTAAAAAACCGCCAAACAAATAATTTGTTTGGCGGTTTTTTATTATAATTGATTTTTATCAACTTGATTTTTGTCACGCGATTCAATCAGCGAATTGCAGCAGCCCGGCCTGAGCGGAAATCCTTTTTTGCTTGTTCTCGATTTCTATTTAATCTGAAATCTTCTGCAAAAAAGATTGGGAGCGGAAGACGGATTAAGCTGCCAAATATTAATCACCTTGATCGACAAATGCTAACTCGTCTGGATTTTTCACTGGATATTGCTCCGTAAAACATCCGAAACAATGATTAGGCGAACCTAAAATATTAACCAAATTATTTACAGTCAAGAATTCGAGGCTATCAACATCCAGATATTCTCTAAGCTCTTCTTTGTTCATGTTAGCCGAAATCAAATCATCTTTTGTAGGCGTATCAATTCCTAAAAAACAAGGCGCAATAATCGGCGGAGAAACACTTCTGAAGTGAATTTCCTTCACACCTGCTTTTTTCAAAATCTTCACCAAACGTCTGGATGTTGTTCCACGAACGATGGAATCATCAATAATGACAACTCTTTTTCCTTTGATTTCAGAAACAATTGGGTTTAGTTTTAGATTTACCAAATGTTCTCTCATCTCCTGAGACGGAATGATGAACGAACGCCCAATGTAACGGTTTTTAATCAAAACCGGTCTGAAAGGAATGCCAGAAGCCTTGGAAAAACCAATCGCAGCAGGAACTCCGGAATCCGGAACACCAATCACAATATCTGCCTCCACAGGTGCCTGTTCCCAAATCTTCATCCCCGATTTCTCACGAACTTCGTGAACATTGATTCCTTCTAAAGTAGAATCTGGTCTTGCGAAATAAATATATTCGAAAGCACAGATTTTATTGACACAATCGTCCTTAACCAAATAAGACTGTAAACCTTCTTCGTTATCACTTGTATAAACAATTTCGCCAGGTAAAATATCACGTACATATTGCGCACCTACCCCATCCAAAGCACAACTTTCGGACGCCACAACAAAAGTATTTTCATCAATCGCACCAAGAACTAAAGGTCGGATTCCGTTGAAATCTCTGAACGCAAAAAATTTGTTTCTTGTAATCCCAACTACAGAATAAGCGCCTTCGATTTTTTCCATCGTTGCTTTGATTGCGCCACGAAGTCCAAGGTCAAGATTTTTTTGAATTAATCTTAAAATTACCTCTGTGTCAGAAGTTGCACGGAAAACTACGCCTTCGTCTTCTAATTCTTTTCGAAGTTGTTTGGCATTAGTCAAATTACCATTATGCGCAATGGAAAGTATGATTTGGTCATACTCATTCTTGGCAAAAAACGGTTGGAAATTATATTTCTTTTTATCTCCGGCTGTTGTATATCTGGTATGACCAATTACGGTACTTCCCATAAACTTTTCCGGTTCTTCTATCGACTTGAAAACGTCTAAAACCAAACCTTCGTCTTTTACAGAAAGGATTTTCCCATTATTTCCTACTGCAATTCCGCAAGCTTCCTGCCCACGATGTTGCAGTGCAAAAAGCCCGAACTGGGAAAGCGAAAATGTATCTTGTGTTTGTGTAGAATGCAACCCGAAAATGCCACATTCTTCTTCCATTTTGTCAAAAGGATAAGTTCCTAATTCTTCTTTGGAGAGATGTTTGGCTTCTTCGAATTCCTCATAGCGATTTTGAAATGCGTATTTCGGTAACGTGCTATATTTTTGAAATTCTAAATCCATTTTTATTTAATCTCGGATTTTATTTTTCTAGAGCGGTTTGTAATCTATTGTAAATCTCAACATAAGCTTCTGTGATTTCGCCCAAATCTCTACGGAATCTGTCTTTGTCAAGTTTTTTCATTGTATCCTTGTCCCAAAGTCTGCAAGTATCTGGAGAAATCTCGTCTGCCAAAACAATTTTGCCATCAGAAGTTTTTCCTAATTCGATTTTGAAATCTACAAGAATAACATTGGCTTTATCAAATAAAGCAATCAATAATTGATTAATTTTATCTGTCAAAGCGTACATTTCATTCAATTCTTCATAAGTGGCTGCTCCGAGGAAAACAGCGTGATGATCGTTGATCAACGGATCTCCTAATTCATCTTTTTTATAACAAAGGTCAAAAATAGTAACAGGCGATTTCAAACCTTCTTCAACGCCTAATCTCTGAGCCATACTTCCCGCAACGTAATTACGAACAACCATTTCCAATGGAATGATATCCACTTTTTTTACCAATTGCTCTCTGTCATCCAACTTTGAAATGAAGTGCGTTGGGATTCCGTTTTCGATAAGATAACCAAATATTAGTGTAGAAATCGCATTGTTCAGCTCGCCCTTTCTATCGAACTGTCCGCGTTTTTGTGCATTGAAAGCCGTAGCATCATCTTTGTAGCGTACAACGACTTCGTCAGGTTTATCCGTAGCGAAAACCTGTTTAGCTTTACCTTCGTAAAGCATTTCTTTCTTTTGACTCATAATTACTTTCATTTTTTTAAACGGAATTTGCCACGAAGCAATTTCCATTTAAACTTTTTTACTATTAGATTTATGCACAAATTTACGAATTTTATATTTCTTTTTTATAAAATTATAAATTCAGTAATAATTATTGATTAACAAACACTTGTTAGGTATTAATCTTGATAAAAAAGAAAGTGCTAAATCTAATTTATGACAGAAAATTTTGGCGAAAAAGTGATTGATTTTAATCTCAATCTAAAATATTCTGGGTTACTTCCAGACGGATTCCGTGTTTTGAATCCTTACTTGGATAATCCTGAAACTTTGGATGTGATGCAACAATTTTATCACAAATATTATAATGATTCGGAAATAAGGAAATTCATAATCGGGATTAATCCTAGCAGATACGGTGCTGGCGTAACTGGAGTTCCTTTCACAGACACGAAACGACTAAAAGAGATTTGTGGAATCGAAATGAAATCCTCTTATACGCACGAGATTTCGTCGGTGTTTGTGTATGATATGATTGAAGCTTTCGGAGGGACGGAACTTTTCTACCAAAACTTTTACATCAACTCTCCTTTTCCTTTGGCAATCATTAGAAAAACTAAAGAAAACAAATGGATTAATGCAAATTATTATGATGATAAAACGCTCTTCGAAATGGTAAAAGATTTTATGATTGATTCTCTGAAAAAACATATCAGTTTAGGAATCGACACTTCAAAAGTTTTTGTTTTGGGAAAGAAAAATGCGGATTTTATTCAGAAATTAAATCGTGAAGCCAAGTTGTTTGATGAGTTGAAAATACTGGAACATCCAAGATACATTCAGCAATACAAATCGAAAGAAAAGCAATTGTATATTGACAAATATATTCTTACTCTTAACAATCTTGACAAATAAAAAAAGCATTTCGGATTTGAAATGCTTTTATAATTTATTCTAAAAATGAATTACTTTTTAATAAACTTCACCGATTTTCCATCGATATTCAAAATGTAAGTACTTGGGAGTAAAGACTGAACATCAATCGATTTTTGATTAACAAATGGATTATTAATTTCTTTTATCAATTTACCAGAAAGGTCATAAATCTTCGCCGATTTTGCTTTGCTGATTTCTCCATTAACATTTAGCTGACTAACAACCGGATTTGGATAAATATTGAAATCTAAATTTCTATTCGTGATATCATTAATTCCCAAAACACCTAAACCTTGACAATAATCTGACGCATAACTTGTCCATTCATTGATGTCAAAAGTCGCTGTTGGATTGGTGATTTCTGATTTTCTGTAAAGCGATTTGTTGGCATTAGAATTATCTTGACCTTTGACACCAATTGCATCAATAGTTCCTGACTTATAGGATAAATCCACATAATTACTTCCCGAAAAAGTTAAAGAAGGCGCGGCAGTTACAAACTTCGCATTAGAATTATTGAAACAACTAAAGTTTGCGCTCGGATTAACAACGACAAAACTTTGATTGTTTTCTATCTCACCTTCCAGTTCAAAAGGATTTTCGAAGTAATAAACAGTTCCTTTGGACTGCATCGATAATTTATAGCCCTGAAGATTTATCTTATGTCCAGTTTTGTTTGCAATTTCGAGCCCCTTATTATTTCCAGTTCCTTCCAAATATTTTATAATTTGTAAATCTTTCGCAAAGATATCGGATGCTAAAGTTGTAACACTCATCGTATTACTCTGTGGACTTTCCAAATAAGAATTATCGTAAGCTTTAACCGTAAAATTATAAGTTGTAGCTGGCGTCAAATGGTCAATAGAAATTGTTGTAGTCTTAGATTTAGCTACTACAATACCATCTTGATAAACGTTATAACCCAAAACATCATTTTCCGGACTTTCCTGCCAATTTAGATTAACGAAATAAGCAGAGTTTCTTTCCAAAGAAAGCTGTGAAGGCGCAGAAGGAGCAACATTATCAGGCGTTTGATTCCAAATCAAATTAACCCATTCCGGATGGTCGATGAAAGGATTTCTATTTTTTTGAAGGTTAAAAAGAGAATTATTTCTATCAATCTCTCTGGGAGAAACCGGATCTTGCTGATGCCAAGAAAGCAACATTGTGATGTACCAATTTTCGTAAGCTCTTTCGTCTGTGCCATCCATCGGATTTCTATCCTTGGTTGGGTCTGCGTTTGTACTATGATCGAAGCTACTCAATTTACCTTCATATCTCACAGCGTAATAGAGTAAAGACCTAGCAATATCACCTTTAAACTCGTCTATTGGTTCGTAAGCTTTGTCTTTATATACAGAACCAACAATACCATTATTCCCTCGTTTAGAGCCATTTGTAAAGTTATAATCAGCAGTTGAAACTTTCCCATAAGGATAATTACTTCTCAACTGGTTGATTCTTGCGTCTGTAGGCACTACAAAAAATAAGTCAGAATACATTGGATAAGCACTATTAAAAGTACTTTGTGGCATCATATGTTCGCGGTTCCAACCCAATCCTTCTGCGTTTGCACTTCCTACAATGTCACTCAAAGTATAATGATAAGCCGTAGTTCCAATTGGATTATTGGAATAAATATCTAATAAATATGTTGAATTACTCGCATCATAATCATAAAATCTATCAATATCTGTCTGTCCGTACAAGGTTTTCAGATCATCATAATTATAATTGTAGGTTTTTGTAGAAATAATATCATGGAGTTTACTTTTCAAAGCATATCCAGAAAGACTCTCTGTTCCAGAATAATAACCTTCTGGAGCTTGTGCAGACAGAATAGTGGGAAAAGCAAAGATCGCGAATAAGTACTTTTTCAGCATATCGATATTTTTAAATAGCGGGTCGTAAAAATATCATTTTTTTATAAGATTCTATTTATTTTTTTGAATTTGAATATTAATAATTATTTACAAACCTCTACCAATAAAAAATCCCCTTTTAATCAGGGGATTTAAATATTATTAATTAATTTCTGTTATTCTCCAGTAATAATATTGTGAAGCGTCACTTTCAAACTTTCCAATTGTTCTTTTTTCGCATCCAATTTATCAAATGTATCTTTCAACAAAGGATTTTCACGAGTTGGAGAATTGAAGAATGCCAAATTATTTTCCAATTGTACCACTTCTGACTCCAAATCAGCAATTTGATTTTTGATTTTTCGTGCTTTATCAGTCAATTGATTTTCAGTAAGATTCTCTTCTTTCAAATCAAATTCATTAATTTTATTGAGTTTCAATTTCTCTCTCAGAGTTTTGTTGAATTCTGTATTGATAGACAATTTATCTTTTGGAACTTTCCCAATCGCATTCCAAGAATTCTTAATCGTTTCAATTTTTTCTACAGCACCCTCCTCATCATTTAAGGCTTTCAATTCTTCTAAAAGAGCTTTTTTGTTCTTATAGTTTTCTTTCCAATTGTCGCCTGGAGCGTTATTTTTATCTCTATAATTTTTGAAGAAAGTATTACAAGCATCACGGAAATCATCCCAAACTTTGTTTGCCTGACTTCTAGGAACGTGACCAATTTTCTTCCAATCCTCCTGAAGTTTTTTGAAAAGAGGAACCACGATCTCCCAATCTTCAGAATTCATATTATCCTGAGCCGTTTTTATCAAACCTAATTTCTCTTCAAGATTATGAACCTGAGAACCTTTTAAGTTCTTATAAAAATCATTTTTAGCCGTATTGAAATCTCTCAAAGCTTGTTTGAAATCTGTCCAATTCTGGTTAGATAATTTTTTAGGAACTGGTCCTAGTTTCAAGAATTCTGCGCGCAATTCTTCTACTCTTTTAATAGCATGCTGCCAAAAAGAATGATTGATATTTTGAGGCGCAGACAAAGTTTTCAATTCTTCGATAACTTTATTCTTTTTATCAAGATTTTCTTGTTGTTCAGATTCTAGAACTGCAATCAATTCAGATTTTCTTTCGTGGATTTTATTGGAAATTTCTTTGAATTCTTCCCAAGTTTTCTCACGGAATTCCTCTGCAACCGGCTCAGCCTCTTCTTTCCAAAGCTTATGAAGATATTGCAATTCATTCAGAGCTTTTTGCACTACTTTTTCATCAAGTAATTCTTTTGCTCTTTCAATAATATGTTGTCTTTTTTCAAGATTATGAGCAAATTCCTGCTCAAGATATTCCTTGTTCAAGTCCAACATCTCATTGAACATTTTCAGATGATGGAAATAATTATTATTAAGATTTTTGAATTCGGATTTTGCAACCTGACCAGCCTTCCCCCAAGCTTCTTTCACTTCTCTTATGGCTTTGAAAAGATTAGTTCCAGGTTCTGAAGTGGTGTAAAGATTCTTCAATCTTTCAATGATTGTCAATCTTTCTTCAAGATTTTTTTGATGTTCTGCTTCTTGAGATTTATGGAATTTGTCTTGTTTTTCTCTGTAAATATTTACTAGCGCGGATAATTTGGAAGATTCCGGATGATGATTATCAAAATGTTCTTCCGGATTGCCTTGCTCCAGATAATCGTGTTTTTTATCTTCGATTTCATCGGCAATTTTGTGATTCGCTTGCTCTCTCAAAGCATTGAATTGTTTAGAAAAATGATGAGCATCATCTTTGTTGACGATGGTTTCCATTTCGGCTAAAGCTTCTTTCAAAGATAGATTTGAAAAATTTTCTTCAGCAGTTTCGATTTCCTGATGTTCCTCTGCGGTAGTTTCTAATTCTGAATTTTGTTCTACCCTCTCTACTTTTAATGGTTGATTCTCAGCAGAATTGACACCAGAATTAAGATTTTCGTTCTCAGAATTTTCGTTTTCAATACTCATAACAAAGCAAATTAATTGACAATAACAACTTTTAAATGCACTAAATTAACTGTTTTTTACAGAAAACACCAAATATAAATTCCAATTTTCTCAAAAAAACATCAAACATTCATTGATATTCACATCAGAAATTTAAAATTTAACAATTACTTGACAAAGGCTTTTTGATGTCGTATCTTTGCATCTCGAAAAAATTTAATATCAGGCTTTGCCTGTCCTAAAATAAAATCCGTAAATTTTATGAAAACATCTGATTTCAATTTCGATTTGCCAGAAGAATTATTGGCAGAACACCCAACAGAAAACCGTGACGAAGCAAGATTGATGGTTCTTAACAGAAAAACTGAGACTATCGAGCACCGTCTTTTCAAAGATGTAATTGAGTATTTCGACGAGAAAGACCTTTTCATCTTCAATAATACCAAAGTTTTCCCTGCTAGATTATTTGGAAACAAAGAAAAAACAGGAGCTAAGATTGAAGTTTTCTTGTTGAGAGAACTAGATGCTGAAACTCGTGTTTGGGATGTTTTGGTTGATCCGGCAAGAAAAATCAGAATCGGTAACAAATTATTCTTCACAGAAGACGAATCTTTGGTTGCAGAAGTTATTGACAACACAACTTCTAGAGGAAGAACATTGAGATTCTTATTCGACGGTTCTTACGAAGAATTCCGTGCAAAATTGACAGAACTTGGAGAAACTCCACTTCCTAAATATATCAAAAGAGACGTTGAGCCAGAAGATGCAGAAAGATACCAAACGATCTACGCCAAAGTAGAAGGTGCTGTTGCAGCGCCCACTGCAGGTCTTCACTTCTCAAAACATTTGATGAAGAGATTGGAAATCAAAGGAATTGATTTTGCAGAAATTACACTTCACGTTGGTTTAGGAACTTTCAACCCAATCGAAGTTGAAGATTTGTCTAAGCACAAAATGGAATCTGAGGAAGCGATTATCGATGAAAAAAATGCAGAAATCATCAACAGAGCTGTACAAGAAGGACGCCGAGTTTGCGCCGTTGGAACGACTACAATGAGAGCTTTGGAAACGTCTGTTTCTTCTAACAAAAAAATATCGGCTTACAGAGGTTGGACTAACAAGTTCATCTATCCACCTCACGATTTTGGTGTTGCCAACGCAATGATTACCAATTTCCACACGCCTAAATCTACTTTAATTATGATGATTGCGGCTTTTGCTAACAAAGATTTCATAATGAGAGCGTACGAGGAAGCTATCAAAGAAAAATATAAATTCTATTCTTACGGAGACGCAATGTTGATTCTTTAAGATTTGGAATTTTCAAAAAAAAGAATGCACAACTTTTGCAGTTGTGCATTTTTTTATTTCTTATATTTTATCTAATTTCATCCTATGAAAGCACTTTCCTTTTTAGCATTATTATCCATAACATTTTCTTGTTCCCAGACTCAGGAAAATTTTTCAACATTGGCAAACCTTCCAAAGAAATTGAAAGAAGCTTCGGCTTGTGAAATCTCAAAAGCATCGCCTTTGATTTGGACGATTGAAGATAATCATAATCATAATATTCTTTTTGGCTTTAATGAAAAAGGAGAATTAATCAAATCTATTACCATCACAAATGTTGAAAATAACGATTGGGAAGATTTGACTTCTGATGATGAAGGCAATATTTATATCGGAGATTTTGGAAATAATGATAACGAAAGACAGAACTTAGCCATTTATAAAATAAACGCTGCTGACCTTAATAAAGATGAAGCTAAAGCAGAATCTATTGTTCAGTTTTATTATCCCGAGCAAACAGAATTTCCGCCAAAGAAAAAAGACCGGATTTTTGATGTAGAATCTTTCTTTATCCATGACAACAAATTTTATCTTTTCACAAAAAACAGAAGCTCGAAATTTGATGGGACAACTGTTTTATATGAAGTTGAGAATAATTCAACTCAGAAATTACCTGCAAAAAAAATCGGAAGTTTTGTGACTTGTGAACAATTCAATAATTGTGCTGTGACAAGTGCAGACATTAGCCCAAATAAAGATAAAGTTGCCATTTTAAGCTCAGATAAAGTTTGGATTTTCACCAATTGGAAAGGCAATAACTTCCTATCCGGAAAAGTCGAAAAAATTGAATTAAATCATCATACACAAAAAGAAGGTCTTTGTTTTAAGGATGAAAATACAATTTTGATGACGGATGAAGGTAGTAAAAAATCTTCTGGAAATCTTTATCAATTGAAACTATAATAATTTACGCCTAAAAAGTCCCACCAATCCCAACAACCAATCTTCCGCCATCAGAAGATGTGAAATAAGAAAGATTTGCAGAGATAGCGTCAACTGCATTCAGCCAAAATCCACCGCCGTATGAATTGTGCCATTTGTTGGAATTTTCATTCGGGTTCCAAACTCGACCCAAATCAAATCCACCGAAAAATCCATAGCTCAAAGGTAAAATTGAATTCGTGATTTTACCAACTTCATATCTCAAATCAGAAGTTTGGTAGAAAGAATTCTTCCCATAAAAACGATTAAATCGGAAACCTCTCAAATCTTTGCTTCCGCCTAAAGTTGCCATTTGATAAAACTCATAATCATTTCCGAAAAGCCATTTTGCTTTCGCATAAGAAGACCAAACTAATTTTTGATTTTGCGTCAAATAATGCAGAAAACCAAGCCCTGTTTCGAGTGAAGTATATTGTCTATCTGTATTTTGAAGATTCATATTCCAAACCGTTCTGATATCGAACTTCATTCCTAATTTTGGATTCGCTTTGTTATCATAATTTTCATAATTGAATAACAAATCTGCTCCACCAAACTGTTTTGAATTGAAAACATCATCATTGATAACACCTGGAACTGAAATATAACGGTTGGCTGTTCTGTCGACTTTCAGAATTTCGTAATTCAGTTTTGCAGAGAAAGTTGATGCATTTTTGTTCCAATTGATAGATGGCGAAAATCCAAATTCCCGAGCTCTAACATTATTAAAGCGATCTCCAAATTCTTCCTTCGGATTAACCGTTTCATTCCCGATTCCGTAGAAATTCCTGATATAATGTGAACTTGTCACTCTTGTATCCAAACCGTAAAACCAATTGCCTTTTAATAAAGGAAACAAACCTTGATAAGCCAATTCATAACCTTTGGTTCCTGTGAAATAGTTGGCTGTAAAATGATGTTTCTGAGAATACGGATTTTTGATAAAATCATTCACAGTATAATCTGCGTTGAAACCAATTGCCAAAGCATCATCCGGATTGAAATTAAAGTCCATAAATGTTGTAAAAACATTGTATTTTGCATTTCTGTAATTATATTGATTGATGTCATAATCATCAGTCAATTTCATAGTTGCGTTTCCTTTATTTTCAAAGTTGTTCGGTTTACTTTTATAATCGTAAATCGTCACTTTTTTGGAATAGGAAACCGTGTATTTATCGTTATCCAAGCCTCCTAAAAGTTTAACTCTAATACTTGATTTTTGATTACCTTCTACTACAAATTCGTCATCATCATCTAATCCATACAGCAAAATTTCTTTTGTCATCAAGCCCGAATAAAGCTTGGACGATTGCAATTCTTCGCCAGATTTTTTCAGTCTGATGATTTTGATTTCGGTTTCGTTATTGGGTAATCTGGTAACTACAAACTTGTCTTTTTTGTCGGTTCCGGTCAAAATCACTTTCTCTTGAAGGATTTTAAAATAAACCGAAGCATATTTTTGAAGGTCGTTTTTTCTCGTCAGCAGTTTCTGAATCAAATCTTCCGAAACTTTGTCCTGAACCTCTTTTGGAAGATTTTTAAAAGCTTCTCTAATGTCATTTTCAGTCAAATGATTTTGAATAAATTCTGCCACATCCTGCCAATCTTTTCCATTAGAATTTTTTGCGAAAATCAAATCCAATGGATAAGGTTCACGGTTAAACCACTTCACACTTTCAATTTCATTATCAAAAGTCTGCATATGCTTCAGTTCTGGAAATTCCATCAAAATTCCTGTAATAAAACCGTCATATTTTGCAAAAGCCTGGTCTCTGTCTTTCGGAATCGGGCTGTAAATCACGTTGCCATTTTCTTTTCTGAATTCGAATTTCCATTGGTCGTGATGCCTGTCCCAATCGCCAATTAACATATCAAACAAACGTGCTTTTATCCACGCTTTTTCGTCCATTTTGTACTTTTCGTCTTTGGCAAGATTCAAAATCACTTCGTCTGTTCCGAGGACTTTGTTCGGGTTTTCTTCAGTTTCCATCGGTCGGTCCTCTAGGTAATACATTTCATTGCCAAAATTCTCATTGAAGTTTCCTAAAGCAGGTTGCTTTGGAATATAAAATAATTGTGGCGTTGTATGCCGAATTCCCAATTTATCAGCCATTCCGCCAATTACTAAAGGCGTGTAAGGATGCGAAGTCGTGTAAAAATCCAGCAAAAATTTGTCCGCATAACTATCCGAAAAATCATCAATCACATATTGGTTTTTAAAAGCGACAGCCTGCAAAAACCGAACACCACTTTTTTTAAGTGCCCGAATCACATATTCGTTCCCTGATTTGGTTTCCAGACGAAGCGATTTGGTTTGATGTCCGCCTCCTGCTCTATCAGGTTTTACACCACCAAATAATGTATCCAATTCCAGATTTTTTGCATTGATTTTTTTCGAATAATATTCGCGGTAATGTTTTCCCCAAAGAAACTCGTAAAATTTGCTTTTCTTCGTCATTGTAGAATCGTAAATCGAAGCTTCCTTATTTTGAGGAAATTGACTAGGATAATCTCTTGCGATTTTCGGTTCGTTTTCCAAAACCGTTTTTCTGAAAAGCAATTCCGATTTTTTAGGATTAAGGTTGTAAAAACTCACTTCCGCATTTCCAGAATTTGAAATTTTCAGTTCAGCATAACCATTTTTCCCGAATGAAAAGTCATTAGCTCCGACTGCTTTTGCAGATTCGGTTTTAGAACCAGCTCCGCTCACGATTTGTCTGATGTCGCCTTGCTCAATATATTGCAAATTATGATCGTGACCGGAAACTACAATTACATTTTTTCGTCCGCCAATCAAAGTTTTCAGTCGGTTCGATAATTTTTTATAATTCTGATTGCTGATATCCTGATGCGTGATTCCGCCAGTTGCTCTTGTTAAATTGATAACGGAGCCTAAAACCGGAAGTGGAAATTTATTTTCTAAAGGAAAAATCTGTTTCTCCCAAGAATATTTTCCACCGTGCGAACCGTTTGTAATCAAAGGATGATGCGTTGCAACTACGATTGTTTTATTCTGATTTTTATTCAGTTGGTCTTCGATTTCTGTGTAGAAATCTTCTCTGGTTTTGATATCACATTTTTCATTGATGCCAGGATTTTTATCCCAATTGGCTAAAACCCATTCTGTATCCACCAAAATCAAAGTTAGTTTTTTGTTGATTTTTCTGGTTTCGATAGGACAACCGTTTCTTGGTGCGAAAGCAGATTTGTCGCCTAACTTTTCTATGACATAATCTTCTTCTCGCTTCAGACCTTTGATTCCGTTGTTATACCAATCGTGATTGCCAGGAATGAAAATCGTTTTTCCTTTGAATTGATTGGATAATGAAATTTGGTTATCCATTTTTTTCTCTGCCAAACCTCTGTTTTCATCATCTTTTTTTGGCATTCCGACTGGATAAATATTGTCGCCGAGAAACATCAACGTGCTGTTTTCTGAAGCTTTGGACAATGAATCTTTCAGAATATTCATATTATGGAAAGCTTTATCTTGGTCAAGATTTCCTGCGTCGCCAACGAGATAAAAAGTGTGAATGATGCTATCTTTTATCGTTGGATTTTTGGCAAAATCTTTGGCATTTTTTCCGTAGTTAGCGTTTTGAACTGCGCAGGAAATTGCCGTGATTGAGATTATTATTGAGAAAAAAAATTGATATATATATTTCATAAGTTAATCTGGTTAATCTATGTCAAGATTCCTACGGAAATCACTGATTCGACGTAGTCAATGACAAAAATTGTATTTTTATAATCAATATTGTTATAATGTTGAATCTGCAGCCCGACTTGAGCGGAAATCCTTTTTTGCTCATACTTAAGTTCTATTGAATCTGAAATCTTCTGCAAAAAAGATTGGGAGCGGAAGGCGGATTAAGCTGCCATAAATAAAATTTGAGGTTTAAGTTAGAGGCTTCTACAAGCTCAGCCTGACAATTCTGATTACAATAGTCACGAAATTACTGAAACTCTAACAATATTTAACAAAATTAAAATTAATAAGCTATAAATACTTTCTTAAATTTGTTTCAAATTGCTTTTATGGATATTTTGAAAATTTCGGAAGATTACGTTAAAAATTTATTCAAAGATAGATTATCTTCTACTTACACTTATCATAATCTTGACCACACGATTCAGGTTGTAGATAAGATAAAAATCCTTGCAAAAGAAGAAAACGTTGGTCCCGAAGACACAGAAAATCTGATTCTGGCAGGTTGGTTTCACGATTTGGGCTACATCAGCGACTGCGAAAATCACGAGGAAGAAAGCAGAAAAGCAATTCAGGATTTTTTGAGACAAAATCAATTCAGTGAGGAAAGAATCCAGAAAATTGGCGAATTAATTCTCGCTACAGACAAGTTCTACAGACCAAAAAATCATCTGGAAGAAATCATAAAAGATGCGGATTTGTATCATTTGGCTTCGGATGATTATTTCAGAATTTGTGAGAATCTGAGACAGGAAATCAAAGAAGTTCATCATCAAAAATTCAGTAAACTGCAATGGGCGGAACTGAATATTACTTTTTTTGCCAAGCATCAATTCTATACCAAATTCGCTAAAGAAAACTGGCAGCCTGAAAAGGAAAAAAATGTTGAAAAAATACTTTCGTCCATCAAAAATATGAAGGAAGAGAAAAAAGAAAAAAGCAGTCTGGAAAAAGATAAAGCACTTCTGAACAAAAAGAAACTGGAAAAACTGGAATCTCCGGAAAGAGGAATCGAGACAATGTTCAGAATCACGCTTAACAACCACACAAAACTGAGCCAAATTGCTGACAGCAAAGCAAATATCTTACTTTCTGTCAACGCCATTATTATTTCTATCGCCTTGTCAACACTGATTCCAAAACTAGACGCGCCAAGAAATGCTCATCTTGTAATTCCATCATTTGTAATGATTATGTTCAGTGTTGCGTGTATTATTCTCGCAATAATGTCCACAAGACCAAAAGTCTCCAGCGGAACATTTACCAGAAAGGAAATCGAAGAAAAAAAAGTGAATCTCTTATTCTTTGGAAACTTCTACAAAATGCCTTTGGAAGAATATCTTTGGGCTATGAAAGAAATGATGAACGACCGACAATATCTCTACGATACAATGATAAAAGACCTATATTATCTGGGAATTGTCTTGAATAGAAAATATAAGTTATTGAGGTTGACTTACACCGTTTTCACAGTAGGAATTATCGCTTCTGTAATTGCTTTTGTAACGGCTTTTTGGAATGTGATGGGTTGATATTGAATGGAAAAATTATTAAATATAATTAACAATATAACCAAATATGGTTTAGAATCTAATATTGTCAAAAAAGAAAACGATTTGGAACATAATTTAATCCAAATCTATAATTCTTATTTCCAATACAATTATAATTTTGATGATAGTGAATATTCAAAATTTGACAATTCAAATTATCAAAATATTCAGGAAAATATAAAATCTAATTTTCCTGAATTTGGCTTTTATAATGTTGTTTTAAATCCATCTAATATTGTAAATCCAGAAGTAGAAATTGTTTTAGGAGATGCTATTGATGATTTAAGTGATATTATTATTGATTTACTAGAAGTAAAGTGGAGACTTGAAAACAATAGTTATAATGATGGAATCTGGTTTTTTAAGTTCATTTTTAAAAACCATACAAAATCTCACATTTTAGGTCTGCTCAATTATTTGAATGAAAAAAATAACTTATAATTAAATCCCTTCCACAAAATCATAATCCACATTCTTCGCGTCATAATTCACAGCAACGCGCAAAGCTCGCAAACCATTAATCCCTTGTAAATCTTCAACTTCCAATTCTTCTATTGTTGAAAGTACATTTTGGTCTTGAAGGATTTTGATTAATTTCAAATATTCTTCACGTTCTCTGTCCTGAGAATAGATAATACTGATTTTTCCAGGTTGCGTAATACGTTCATCCGAATTTTTGACCAATGATTTATCGATACGTTTTTTAATCATTTCGTAGCGCGCATTGTAACTTCCGTCCACATCAAAACGTTTTTCATCCATCCTAAATCTAATGCTGATTGGCGTACTATAAACCAAAATCAAAGACGAAACATCCAGAGAATAATCCAGCGATTCTCTGTAATGCTTATATTTTAATTCAGTTTCACAAATCACACGTAATTGCCACAAACGTAGGTTTTTCAAGAAAATCGGGTCATAAGTCAAATCTGGTTCAATGGACGAACCAATATACATATTATGCTCTACTCCATCGGTTTTGAAACGCTCATAATAAAACGGAAATCTGCGCTGTTGCTCTTCCTGACGCTTATCCAGAATGTCTGCTAAGGTTTTATTAACCGAAGACAAACTATCATCAAATTTCTTTCTGAAATTGTAAACCAATTCAGTTTTAGAGTCTAATTGTTTATGATAATCTGTAACGATTTGATTATAATTAACGTTTTGAAGTTTGATTGATTCCAATAAAGGATGAACCTCTTGATGAATAAAATTCTGAACCTGACTTTCTGTATCGGCTTTCAAATCTTTAGCCAACAATTCCTGAAAATGAATCAATTTTAAATTAATTGATTCCAAATCATTGTCAGAACTCAGATTTTTAAAAACATCAGAAATCAGCATCAGATTAATTTCTAAATCTTTTTTAATTGCCAAATTTCTCGACACCGAAGAGTTTCTGATATCCGTTTGTCCAAAAAGTGGTGTCAGATTCTCGAAAGTGATCTTTCGGTAAGGCAAATCAAATTCTTCTCTGTAAAAACCGATATGGCGTTCCGCTTCTTGTCGGAATTTCCAATAAACACTGGGATGTATCGATGTGTATTCTCTTTGGATAATTGCTTGGATTCTTGTCTCTATGCCGTCGTAAAGCCTGTCCATCGTATCTTCCAGATAAGGCATTACGATTTCCATTTTTTGAGCATTGATGCTGTTCAGCATTTTTTTTCTAGAAACAAGCTCAATAATTCCAAGAACTTTTTTATTCTTTATAATTGGAGCAAAAATCGCACTTTTGATTCCAGCGTCGTAGAATTGTTTTGCAAAATCACTGTCCGGAAACTCTTTGTAAATTTTTTCAAAATCGGAAATGCTGAAATATTTTCTGGATTCTACCAACGCATTGAAGTTCTTTTCGCAAAGCAATTCATTTTTAGAATGATTGAATCCTGAGAGAATAAAACTATCAATCACACTATTGACAGGCGTTTTCACAAATTTATTTTCTTCGTGGTTGATTGATGTATAACCCAATTCCAAGTCAGGAACCTGAAAAATAGAACGGAAAATCTTGTTCAATTCCGATTTTAGGTTTTCATCATCTTCAAGATTAATAAGTTTAGTTTTGAGATTAGAAACGGCAATTTCCGTTGTTGCATCAAAGAAATTAACGACAGCAAAACCTTTCAGCTCCCAACTTTTTGAGGGGAATTTTTCTTTCCAAAGTTCGTAATCCTCAAAATTATCCAGTAATTCAGTAATCTCTTCTTCTGTCAATCTTTTGAAATTCTCCAATGGATTAACATCGATGAAATCAACATTATTCAGAAAACGATAATGATTCACAACACTTTCTTCATTCGGAATATCGAAAATAAAAGGCATCGAAAAATTAAGCGGAACATTGTAAAAATTTCTCAGAATAATGCAACAGCTCATCACATAAAAGCGATGCGGGTCAAGACCTTTGATGAACATATCAAAATTTTCGCCAGCATTTTTAAGGATATTCTGAAAACGCTGTGTAGGATTGAAAAAGAAATTATAAAAAGGAAAACCAATAGCTTTGATTTCGTTTCCTGTCAACATTGGTGGGAAAAGGTCTCGCAAAAGTTCCTTCATCAATGTTTCATTTTCCTCGAAGAAATCAAGATTCTTGATGCCATTTATAAGTTCTGGAAACTCTTTTGTCTTTTCCAAAATCCTCTGATGTGAAAGCGCATATTCTGGATCATCAGAAGCTTCTGCTTCCATTTTTTGAATAAGTTTTTCGAAGGAAAAATTCAGTATGAATGGGCTATCGTAAAAGGTTTGAAACTTCATCGGGTAAAAATCAATGCAAATGTAATAATTATGAATATATTAATAAAGTCGATTCTAAATTAATAATACCTTAATCTAAATTTATCAAACTTAATTATTATAATGTAATCAATTATCAATCTAAAACTTAGCTTAGAAATTATCTTTTAAATTTACAAAAATTCAAGATTATTAGATATATCTATCGTTTCATTATTGGATTTTTAAATTGTTACATTAAACGTATCTTTGCAAAAATTTTCAGAATACATTGAAAGATATCCGCACACTTTCCCTCGATCAACTCAAAGATTACTTCAGCACAATTGGCGACAAACCGTTTCGTGCCAAGCAAGTTTATGATTGGCTGTGGAGCAAGAATCTGCATTCTTTTGATGAGATGACGAATCTTTCTAAGAATCTTCGTGATAATCTTTCGCGTGATTTTTTCATCAACCCAATTGCTGTTGATTTATTACAAAAATCAACGGACGGAACAATAAAAAATGGCGTCAAGCTTCACGATGGATTGATGGTAGAATCTGTTTTAATTCCTACTGAGTCCAGAAGTACAGCCTGCGTTTCTTCTCAAGTTGGATGTTCGCTGAACTGCGAATTCTGTGCAACAGCCAAACTGAAAAGAATGCGAAATCTGGAAGTTGCAGAGATTGTAGACCAAGTTGCACTGATTGACCGACAAAGTAAACTCTATTTTGATAGACCACTCACAAACATCGTGTTTATGGGTATGGGCGAACCAATGATGAATTATAAAAACGTTGTAGAAGCTATTCATAAAATCACAAAACCAGACGGTTTAGGAATGTCGCCAAGAAGAATCACTGTTTCAACATCCGGAATTCCGAAGATGATAAAAATGCTCGCTGATGAAGAACTGAAAGTAAAATTAGCACTTTCTCTTCACTCCGCAATTGAGCATAAACGAAACGAAATAATGCCTTTTTCTGAGAAATTTCCATTGACTGATATTATGGATTCGCTTCAATATTGGTATCAGAAAACAGGTTCTCCAATTACTTTTGAATACTGTGTTTGGAAAGGAATCAACGACAGAGACGAAGATATCAAAGCTTTAATCAAATATTGCCGACAAGTTCCAAGCAAGGTGAATCTAATCCAATACAATCCGATTGGAGAAGGAAAATTTGACCATAGAAGTATTGAAGCTGAACAAAAATATGTCCGTGAATTGGAAAAAGCAGGAATCACAATCGTTGTTAGAAAAAGTCGTGGTAGCGACATCGACGCGGCGTGTGGACAATTGGCGAATAAAACAGCGGAGTAATTCTTTAACAATACTTTAATTCATTAAATTTCACTTTCAAAAAATCAATTCTTATTTTTACGAAATATGAAACAGATTTTTTACATCTTATTTGTTTTCTTAAGTTTTCAAATCTCGGCTCAGAAAACTCAATCATTAAATCTCAAAAAATATAAAATTGCTGTTTTAAGTGATTCTTTGCGAGAAAGTTCTGGTTTAACCAATATTGACGGAAGATTATTTTCCTTCAATGACAGCGGAAACACCAGTGAAATTTTTGAAATAAAAGCTGGAAGTTCTTACATTGAAAAGACTTTTCAAACTAGACTTAAAAATATTGACTGGGAAGCAATTACGAATGACGGAGAAAATTTCTACGTTGGAGAATTTGGGAATAATCTGGGAACAAGAAAAGATTTGAAGGTTTATCAAATTCCTTTCAGAAATGATTCTTTGATTGTTGATTCGATTAAAACCATTCCCTTTTTTTATCCTGAACAAAACGATTTCACACCGAAAAACATCAATAATAATTTTGATGCAGAAGCAATGATTTTCTTGGAAGGAAATATTCATCTATTTACAAAAGAATGGATTACAAATACTGTTTCACATTATGTCATTAATAAAAATCTGACAGAAAATCAACCAGCAAAAAAACTCGAGAGTTTTGATACAGGTTTTGTTGTGACAGATGCTTCGGTTTTTGAAAACAAATTATACGTTGTTGGTTACACAAAAAAAGCTTCGGTTTATATGATGATTTTCGAGAAAGATGAAGCTGGAAATCTTTTCTTTAATAAGCCTCTAAAAAAATATTCTCTTGGAAGAGCTTACAATGTCGGGCAAATCGAAGGAATTACTGCAACTGAAAAGGGAATTTACATTTCGGGAGAACGATTCAGTATTAAAATCAAAAAAGTACCTCAAAGTCTTTATTTTATTCCTTTTGAAGATTTAGAATAATTATATTTGTAGAATAATAGATTGGATGTAAGATATCATCATTTGAATATTAAGCTGTATCTGATGCTTTGATATTTCAGAATTCTTGATATTTTTACAACAGTTTTTCCGGTGAGACGAAAGACAAATCCTCAACATAGCCCCGATGGTAGTGGAAATCCTTTTTTGTAAAAAAAGATTGCAACGGACAGCGGGTTGAAAAAGTGAAAAGAAACCTAATCGTCTTGCTCCAAAAATATAATTTTTAAACGCGAACAGTGGCCAATACAGTAGAACTAATCAAAGCTCCGATTTCTGACGAAATGAAACTTTTTGAACAAAAGTTTTACGAATCGATGAAAAGTAATGTGGCGCTGTTGGACAAAGTCACGCGTTTTATTGTGACGACAAAAGGGAAACAAATGCGTCCGATGTTTGTTTTTCTCTGCGCAAAATTGGTCGGAAATGTGAATGAAAAAACATTCCGTGGTGCGAGTATGATTGAGCTGATTCATACAGCGACTTTGGTTCACGATGATGTTGTGGATGAGAGTTTTAAGCGCAGAAATTTCTTTTCTATTAATGCACTTTGGAAGAATAAAATTGCGGTTTTGGTGGGCGATTATCTGCTTTCAAAATCGGTTCTTCTTTCTACAGACAACAAGGATTTTGATTTGTTAGCTGTAATTTCCAGAACCATCAGAGAAATGTCTGAAGGCGAATTGCTTCAATTGGAAAAAGCCAGAAAACTGGATATTACAGAGGATGTTTATTACGAAATCATCCGTCAAAAAACTGCAACTTTGATTGCAGCGTGTTGCGAAGTTGGTGTTTTATCAAATAGTGTGGATGAAGCGACTGCGAAAAAAATGCAGGAATTTGGGACTTACACAGGAATGGCTTTCCAAATCAAAGATGACCTTTTTGATTATCAAACGAGCAATATCATCGGAAAACCTGTCGGAATCGATATCAAGGAACAGAAGATGACTTTGCCGTTGATTTATACTTTGAAAAATGCAAGTCCTGAGAATTACAAAAAATACTTTGCAACGATAAAGCGTTATAATAACGATTCCAAAAAAGTGCGTGAACTGGTAGAATTTGTGAAGTCTTCGGGCGGAATGGATTATGCTATCAAAACAATGAAAGATTACCAGCAAAAAGCACTTGACATTCTTGCTGAATTTCCTGATAATGAAGCTAAAGAATCGCTGAAACTAATGCTGGATTACGTGATTAGCAGAAAGCTATAGAATTTACATTAAAATAAAAATCAATCCTTTCCAAGTTTAGAACTTTGAAAGGGTTTTTAGTATAATTTAATTCCTCCGAAAATTTTAATTCCGTAATTTTGGGATATGAACAATTCTCCACTTGCCGAAATTCTACGTCCAAAAACTCTGGATGATGTTTTAGGTCAAGAACATCTCACAGGAAAAAACGGAACTATTAAAAGAATGCTGGATAATGACACCATTAATTCTCTTATTTTTTGGGGTCCGCCAGGAACTGGAAAAACGACTTTAGCAGAAATTATTTCTGAAAAATCTGGAAGAAAATTCTACAAATTATCAGCAGTTTCCGCTGGTGTAAAAGATGTAAGAGACATTATTGACGAAGCTAAAAAGCAAAATCTTTTTTCTGGTAAAAGCCCAATTTTGTTCATTGATGAGATTCATAGATTCAACAAGTCTCAACAGGACTCTTTGCTTCACGCAGTTGAAAAAGGCTGGATTGTTCTGATTGGAGCAACTACAGAAAATCCAAGTTTTGAAGTTGTTTCAGCTTTGCTTTCACGTTCGCAGGTTTATATCCTAAAAGCTTTGACTTTTGAAAAACTGGAAGAATTAGCAGACATCAGTGTTTCAAAGTATAATGAAATTAATAATACTAAGTTTTATCTTGAGGAAAAAGAAGCATTTATTCAATATTCGGGAGGTGATGCGAGGAAATTGATTAATTCCATAGAATTGGTTCTGAATCAATTCAAATCAGCCAAGAAAAACAAAATCTCCAACAAAGATGTTCTTTCTGTTCTTCAGGAAAATATGGCTTTGTATGACAAAAATGGAGAACAACATTACGATATCATTTCAGCTTTCATCAAATCGATGCGCGGTTCTGACCCAAATGGCGCTGTTTATTGGTTAGCCAGAATGTTGGTTGGCGGTGAAGACATCAAATTCATTGCAAGAAGAATGATGATTTTAGCAGCCGAAGATATTGGTCTCGCAAATCCCAATGCACTTGTAATGGCAAACAATTGTTTCCAAGCAATCAACGTCATCGGAAATCCGGAAGCTAGAATTATTCTAAGTGAAACTGCAGTTTATCTTGCTGTATCTCCGAAAAGTAATTCGACTTACAGCGCAATTAATGAAGCAATGGCTTTTGTGAAGAAAACTGGAAATCTCCCTGTTCCACTTCATCTTAGAAATGCTCCAACCAAATTGATGAAAGATTTAGATTACGGAAAAGAGTATCAATATGCCCATTCTTACGAAGGCAATTTTGTGGATTTAGAATTTCTTCCGGACGAAATAAAAGGTACAGCATTTTACCAGCCCGCAAACAATTCTACCGAGAAAAAAATCAAGGAACAGCTCAAAGATAAATGGGGCGACAAGTACGATTAATAAAGCTTTCGTTAAATAATCATAAAATCATTTTTTAAGTCAACTATTTCAATTTGCTTTTAATATATTTGCGCAAGAGAGATAACTAATTTTTATGGAATACCAAAGCTGGAAAGACTTATTAAACCCTGAATTTTACATCCATTTGGGTGGATTTTGGCTTATTTTATTTATCATTTTTGCAGAAACCGGACTTTTCATTGGTTTTTTCTTGCCAGGAGATAGTTTACTTTTCATTTCCGGAATTTATGCTGTGAAAATCATTGATGCCACTTTTGGGACAACAGGTTCAGATTTTCTGGATACGACGATTTTGGCGACAGCTGTCGCGATTGCGGCAATCATCGGAAACGAGGTTGGATATTGGTTTGGTTACAAAAGTGGGCCATTGTTGTATGAGAGAAAAGACACCTTGCTTTTCAAGAAAAAATACCTTTTCAAAGCACACGATTTCTTTGAAGAACACGGAACAGTTGCCGTTATTTTATCCCGATTTCTCCCGATTGTGAGAACCTTCTCTCCCATCGTTGCAGGAATTGTGAAAATGGACAAAAAGAAATTTTTCTTATACAATGTCGTTGGCGCAATACTTTGGTCATACATTATGATTTACGCAGGTCATTATCTGGACAAATTATTCTTGGACCAATTCGGAATAGATTTGAAGAAAAAACTAGAAATCATTGTTCTGATTATCGTTTTGGTAACTACTTTACCAATCATCATCAAATTCTTTTTCTCAAAAGACAAAGACAGACCAACACAGGAATAATTTTTGATTATAATAATAAAACATATAAACCGGAGAGCTATTTCCGGTTTTTTTATTTAAATCTAAATATTAAAATGAAAGTATTCATCAACAAAAGAATTCCACAAATCGGAATTGATATTTTAAAAGAAAATAATCTGGAAATTATAACACAGGAAACAGAACATCCAACCCACCAAGTATGGCTGGAAAAATGTAAAAAGGCAGATATTCTTCTAAGTGTTGGCGGAAAAAATAAGTACGACAAAGCGTTTTTTGATGCTTGCCCTAATATAAAAGCCATCGCACTTTTTTCAGTAGGCTTTGACCAAGTCGATATTGCTGAAGCTACAAAACGAAAAATCCCTATTGGAAATACACCAGATGTTCTAAGCAGAGCTACTTCAGACGTCGCATTTCTTTTAATGCAAATGGTTTCCAGAAAAGCCAATTACAACATCGAAAAGGTAAAATCTGGAAACTGGAAAGATTTTGATACTTTAGAAGAGCTCGGTCAAGAGTTATATGGGAAAACTTTGGGAATTTTAGGCTTAGGCAGAATTGGTTTTGAAATGGCAGAAAAATGCAAAGCCGCTTTCGGTATGAACATCATTTATCACAACAGAAGTCATAATGAACGAGCTGAAAAAGAACTCGATGCCAAATATGTTTCTTTTGATGAATTGACTCAACAATCAGATATCATAAGCATCCACGCCAATTATACGCCGGAACAAGCTGATTTATTCAACAAATCGGTGTTTGAAAAAATGAAGCCAAATTTGATTTTCATCAATACAGCTAGAGGTGGTTTTCATAATGAAACTGATTTGCTTGAAGCTCTGAAATCAGGAAAAATCTGGGGTGCAGGTTTAGACGTTACTAATCCAGAGCCGATGGATAAAACAAATCCTTTGCTCCAACTTCCGAATGTTTGTGTGTTTCCGCACATTGGTTCCGCAACGATTGAAGCCAGAAATGGAATGGCAAAATTAGCATCAGAAAATATCGTTGCATTTTCAAAAGATGAAAAAATGCCAACCATTGTAAATCCAAAAGTTTATGAATAATTAACTTCTAAACTTCAAATCTTGGAATCAAATTTGAGTGTAGATCATTAACCAAAAAATATATTATTATGAGCACACCAAAAGATAACATCGAGAAAAATTTGGAAGACTTGGATTACAATCCAGGCGAAGATATTTTCAACCGAGAAGAACATATTCCAATTGATGGTGATGGAAATCCAATCAAAAATCCAGCCCAAGTGAATGACGAAATGCCTTTTGGATTAGACGTTCCAGGCGCTGAAGATGATGATAATTTCGACCAGATTACAGACCATCTTCCAGACGAGGAAAATAATTATTATAGCCAAAGCGATAACGAGGACGACCACGAAGAACAAAACGACGACATTGAATAAACAAAAACCTTACTTTTCAGTAAGGTTTTTTGTTTTAGTTTTCAAATATTCTGGAAGGTTTTTTATTTTCATCAATTGCAACTAAAGTAAAATCTCCCGAAACAGCCTTTTCACGAGTATCAGCATACATTTCTTCAACAAAAATTTCGACATTTACTTTTACACTCGTATTTCCTACATACTTCACTTTTCCAATCAGTTCCACTAAAGTATCTGCAGGAATGGGTTTCTTGAAATCGATTCTGTCACAGCTTACGGTTACAAATGATTTTCTAGCAAATCGAGTAGCAGTCATAAAAGCCACTTCATCCATCATTTCCATCACTTTTCCTCCGAACATGGTTTTGTGATGATTGGTTGTATTAGGAAAGACAACTTTGAAAACATGCGTTTCAGATTCCTGGATCTGGGTTTCGTAATTCATTTCTTTTTTAGAATTAAAATTAAACATTGAAATTAATAGAAAACTGAAAAGAATTCTACTTCAAATCGTGAAAAATTCGGGGATCCGACTTTATGTAAATACAGATCACAGTTGGTGAATTACACACGCGATTCACCCTTTTTTACAGATGCAAATATAGGTTTTAACAAATTATTATAAACGTTTTGCGGATGTTTTTCATTTTGAATATCTTTAAAACCACAAAGAATCCATCAACAACCAATAAACAACCATCAACTATATAATGACTTTTCAACAACAAATACAACAAGGCATTCCAACGGAATTACCTCAGCCAAAACCATACGAAACCAATATCAATCACGCTCCGAAACGTAAAGAAATCTTAACAGATGAAGAGAAAAAACTCGCTCTGAAAAACGCTTTACGTTATTTTGATCCTAAGTTTCACGCAGAATTATTACCGGAATTTAAGGAAGAACTGGAGAAATACGGAAGAATTTATATGTACCGTTTCCGTCCGGATTATGAGATGAAAGCGAGAGATATTGCGGAATATCCGGGAAAATCGGAGCAGGCAAAAGCGATTATGCTGATGATTCAGAACAATCTGGATTATGCAGTGGCGCAACATCCGCACGAATTGATTACTTATGGTGGAAATGGCGCAGTGTTTTCAAACTGGGCGCAATATTTATTGACGATGAAATATCTGTCTGAAATGACAGACGAACAAACATTAACAATATATTCCGGGCATCCAATGGGATTGTTTCCTTCACACAAAGACGCACCGAGAGTGGTTGTGACGAACGGAATGATGATTCCAAATTATTCTAAATCGGATGATTGGGAAAAATTTAACGCTTTGGGTGTGACGCAGTACGGACAAATGACGGCTGGATCATATATGTACATTGGTCCGCAGGGAATTGTTCACGGAACAACGATTACCGTTTTGAATGCTTTCAGAAAAATAAATAAAGAACCAAAAGGCGGATTGTTCGTAACTTCAGGATTGGGCGGAATGTCCGGAGCTCAGCCAAAAGCAGGAAATATTGCAGGTTGCGTTACCGTGATTGCAGAAGTGAATCCCAAGATTACCAAAATCCGTCACGACCAGAAATGGGTCAACGAAATCCACGAAAATCTGGATGACTTGGTAGAAAGAGTGAGAAAAGCTCAGGAAAATAAGGAAACGGTTTCTCTGGCTTATCTTGGAAATATTGTTGAGGTTTGGGAGAAATTCGACGCCGAGAATTTAAAAATCGACATAGGTTCAGACCAGACATCGCTTCACAATCCTTGGGCAGGCGGTTATTATCCGGTCGGACAAACCTTTGAGGAATCCAACAAGATGATGGCAGAAAACCCTGAATTGTTCAAAGAAAAAGTTCAGGAAACCTTGAGAAGACACGCTTCCGCCATCAATAAACATACAGCAAAAGGAACCTATTTCTTCGATTACGGAAATGCTTTTTTACTGGAATCATCAAGAGCCGGAGCCGATGTAATGGCAGAAAATCCGACTTTGGGAAGAGAGTTTAGATATCCTTCTTACGTTCAGGATATTATGGGACCAATGTGTTTCGATTATGGTTTCGGGCCGTTCCGTTGGGTTTGTACCAGCGGAAAACCTGAAGATTTACAGAAAACAGACGAAATTGCCTGCCAGGTTTTAGAGGAAATGATTAAAAATTCTCCCGAGGAAATTCAGCAGCAGATGAAAGACAATATTCAGTGGATTAAAGGTGCACAGGAAAACAATCTGGTTGTGGGCTCGCAGGCGAGAATTTTATATGCCGACGCGGAAGGCAGAATGAAAATCGCAGAAGCCTTTAACAAAGCCATTGCCAACGGAGAAATCGGGGCGGTGGTTTTGGGTAGAGATCATCACGATGTTTCGGGGACGGATTCGCCGTACAGAGAGACTTCCAATATTTATGACGGCTCGAGATTTACGGCAGATATGGCGATTCACAATGTGATTGGCGACAGTTTCCGTGGGGCGACCTGGGTTTCTATCCACAACGGTGGTGGCGTTGGCTGGGGCGAAGTGATCAACGGTGGTTTCGGGATGCTGCTCGATGGAAGTGATGATGCCGACCGAAGGCTGAAATCGATGCTGTTCTGGGATGTCAACAACGGAATTTCCCGACGAAGCTGGGCAAGAAATGAAGGTGCCGTTTTCGCCATCAAAAGAGCAATGGAAGCGGAACCGAATTTGAAAGTTACATTGCCGAATTTCGTGGATGAGAGTTTGTTTTAGACGTCATTGCGAGGAGGAATGACGAAGCAATCTGGTGAATTGATCATGATAACTCCAATAGATTACTTCGCTTAGCTAGTAATGACATAACATAGAAGAACCTGCTATGGCGGGTTTTTGTAATTTTAACTTAACAAAACCTATAATTAAAAAGGTAAATCTTCCTCTTCTTCCTCCTCCTCCTCTACCGATCCAAAATTTCGAGATGGACTTGATATTATTTTTGGATTTCTATCAGCTACTTTTTTGATTTGCGATAAAATATCCGTAGGTAGATCTAATAGCAATTCTCTTAAGTCAGGAATGAGAATAACCTCTCTCGGGTTACCACTACTTGTAAATTCTGAAACTTCAGTTAATTTTTTAAAATCATACCTACGCATAATATCATCATAGCTTGTTGATAATTTTGAATTTAAAGAATTAACATCTTCCCACACTTTAATATTTTCAATTTCCCCTGTGCTTTTCCATCCAACACCTAGCTTATATCGTGCAGTATCGTTAACATAATGTAAAAGAAGAATTTCTTCATCTTTTAATTTATCTTCTTGAAGATCTTTGAAAAATTTATTTACTTGATTAGATTCGGTTTTAAGCTCAACACTTTTTTTTAATGGCTCTTCTATCAATTTGCTTTCTAATATTTCTTTATCAGAAATATTGACATCTCGAGATCTATTTGTGATAGGCTTAATTATGTTCTGACTTTCAATATTATTTACATCTTCAATAAATTTTCGTATTTTTTGATTTATTAAAACAGGATTAGTAGAAATACTATAATATTGTTTTAAGGACTCAACAAACTCTGTTATTCTATCAACATTATTAATTTTAAAACCCATTTCTCTAGGGTCGAGAGCTCCATTTTGAAATTCTGGGCTTGATGAATTGAATTGGGGTGTAAAAATAATCGTGTGCTGATTTTCAATTATCCAAGCTGCACCCATTTCATTTAAACAAGCAATACTAGAATAATACTCAGGTGATAGTAAATAAATAACGTGAGGTTTTTCAGTTATCCTTTCTTTAAGCCAGTTGAAGATATTTTTACCATTTGGAATACCAAAAGCATCATTACTTGTAAAAATTATTTGGTTACTACTCACACCAACAGATAAAAGTAAATCAACAATTGCTTGTCCAAATTTCGAATTTTTAGAAGAGTGAGATATGAATATTTTCATCATAAAATATTTAAGTACGCAAATATAGGTTATAGCTAGACTTATTTCCTCATAAACATAACTATTCGAACGAGAAGATTCAATAAATTTACCTCCACAAAATCCCAACAATGCAAAACCTAGGAATCATCGGCTTCGGCTGGCTCGGAAGTCGCATCGCAGAAAAACTGTCTGACAGATACCACATCTTCGCTACCACTACCACACCTGCCAAAGCGCAAGACCTCAACACCAAAGGCTACCACGCCACGCTGGTCAGTTTCCCCAACGAGTTGGATGCGGAGATGCAAGCTTGGGAAGTCGCCAAAGATCTGGTCGCCATCATCATCAGCGTTCCGTTTTCCGGACTTCGAGGCGCACAGATTCTGATGAATGACAAACGCCAGAACCTCCTCCATTTTCTCGGCGATTACAAAGGTCAAGTTTTTTACACCAGCTCTACGGGCGTTTATCCGCAAACCGAAAGGGAATTTAGAGAAGATGACCTGCCAGCACAGGAAGTGGAAAGCGAAAGCTTCATTCTGGAAAGATTCCCCCAAACCAATATCCTGAGATTAGCAGGCTTGATGGGCGATGAGAGACTGCTCAAGAACTATAGCATCTCCAATCTCGATCAGTTGGTAAACCACATCCATTACGCGGATATTTGCACTGTTATCGAGAAAATGCTGGAGCAAAAATCCCAATCCAAGGTTTATAATATCGTAGCGCCCATCCATCCCAGCAAAGAAGAAGTGATCAATGCTCAGAAAGGACTTCCCTACTCCGGCGAGCGAGCCAAAAAAGACAGAACCATCTCGCCCAAGAAAATGATTCAGGAATTAGACTTTGAGTTCCAGTATCCAGATCCGCAGTATTTTCATTTGTAAGAAAGCAAGTGGTTTTTAACGCTTTTCGGGATGGATATCTTCTTTTCAAAAGGCAAAGACGCTGCTTCCAACAATCGAATGAAAGAGTGATGATATTACTTTAAAGAAGTAGATTTACGGATTGATTGTAATTAAAAAAATACGTTAGGCAAGTTTTATCAATAATTTACATTCTCAAATCTACAAAACCGAAATCACTAATAGTTAAAGTTTTCGTAAACCATAAAAAATTTAGAAGAAAAATAGCCATCAAACTTCCAAAATTCAAAGCCAACAAATGCACGATTTGGACACGTAAAGTGTAAAGCGACAGAACATCAAAGTCATATAAACTACAGAACATACAAAAATTCAGTAGAGCTGTACATATACTTTTGTGACTTTTGTGGTTCAAGTTTCACAAGTTTTGGAACCATTCTTGAACCTCTTTCATAAAAATCATTCATTATGGAAGCAAGTACAATCAAAACCATCGCAAAATACGGATTAGGTGCAATGTTGATTTCTGCAGGAATTGCACACCTCACATTCGGGAGAAAAGAATTTCAGGCAGAAGTCCCGGAATGGGTTCCGTTGGAAAAGGATGATACTGTTATATATTCGGGTATCGCAGAAATCGCATTAGGAACAGCTATCATTGCCACACCTAAAAAGTACGAATCATTAATGGGAAAAATCGCGGCCGGATTTTTCACTGCCGTTTTCCCAGGAAATTATACGCAATACAAGGAAAGAAGAAATGCTTTTGGTCTCAATACAGATCATAAAAGACTGGCTAGATTATTTATGCAGCCTTTGTTATTATTATGGGCAATCAAAGCAACAGATTAATAAGATTTGAATTAATTATCAACTCAGCTTTAAAGTTGAGTTTTTTATTTTCGAATATAATAAATCAATAATTCGGCTATTTCTAAAACCAATTTTAAACTCTAAATTTATACTTCGAGAAATCGAATTTAATTTCACATTAAACAAAAAACTATGAGTTCAGCACAAAGCAATTTCAACAATTTATTCAAATCTGAAAGCGAAATCCCGGAAGAATATAAAATTCCCGTCATCCATCAAAGAGAATATCTTCTGAATGGAGAATTGGTTCAATGGAACGGTGACGTTACTGAAATCTATTCGCCAGTTTGCATCCCGACAGAAAACGGACTAGAAAGAAAACTTCTAGGTAGCATCCCGAATATCGGACCAAAAGAAGCGTTGGATGTTTTGGATGCTTGTGTAAAAGCTTATGACAACGGACTTGGCGAATGGCCAACGATGTCTGTAGAAGGCAGAATCCAATGTATGCAGAAGTTTGTTGGTCTAATGATTAAAGAACGCGATCTGGTCATTAAACTATTGATGTGGGAAATTGGCAAAACCCTCCCCGATTCTACCAAAGAATTTGACAGAACCGTAGATTACATCAACCAAACCATCGATGCGCTGAAAGACCTTGACAGAGAATCTTCCCGTTTCCAACAAGCAGAAGGAACTATTGCTCAAATCCGAAGAGCTCCACTTGGAGTTGTCTTGAGTATGGGACCTTTTAACTACCCATTGAATGAGATTTTCACAACGTTGATCCCTGCTTTGATTATGGGAAATACAATTTTGTTCAAATTACCAAAACACGGTGTTCTCGCACATTATCCTTTATTGAAAGCTTTCCAAGAAGCCTTCCCAAAAGGAACGGTGAACACATTGTATGGAAAAGGTTCAGAAATCATCACACCAATTATGGAAAGTGGAAAAGTGAATGTTCTGGCCTTCATCGGTTCTAGTAAGGTAGCCAATGGTTTGAAAAAACTTCATCCAAAAGTGAACAGACTGAGAGCAATCCTAAGTCTTGATGCGAAGAATGCAGCCATCGTCACTAAAAATGCCAACCTGGATATTGCTGTTAGTGAAATTATTTTAGGATCATTATCATTTAATGGGCAACGTTGTACAGCATTGAAACTAATCTTCGTTCAGAAAGATGTTGCTGAGGAATTTACAAAGAAATTGACAGAAGCCGTTTCTGCTTTGAAAGGTGGATTGCCTTGGGAAAAAGATGTGAAGATCACGCCACTTCCTGAAGTAAACAAGCCACCTTATTTGGAAGAATGTATCGCTGATGCAGTCTCAAAAGGCGCAAAAGTATTAAATGAAAATGGCGGTTATAATGAAGCTTCTTTTGTTTTTCCAGCTGTGGTTTATCCTGTAAATGACCAAATGAAATTGTATCACGAAGAGCAGTTTGGTCCAGTGATTCCGGTTGTGCCATTTGAAACAATTGAAGAACCAATCGATTATCAAGTGAATGCAGATCACGGGATGCAAGTCAGTATTTTTAGTGAAGATGCTTTGGAAGTTTCTAAATTGATTGATCCTTTTGTGAATTTGGTAAGTCGTGTAAACATCAATTGCCAGGCGCAACGTGGACCAGACGTTTTCCCATTTACAGGAAGAAAAGATAGCGCAGAAGGAACATTATCTGTTTTTGATGCATTGAGATCTTTCTCAATCCGTTCTTTGGTTGCTGCAAAAGTAACTGATTCCAACAAAGAACTCTTGAACACGATTGTAAGAGACCACGATTCTAACTTCCTGAGTACCGATTATATTTTTTAACAAGACTTTGAGATAATAGAGGAATAGAAAATAAACTTTTATTGTCATTAGACTAAAACCGCAATTAATCAATGCAGTTTTTTTTAGATTTAATTCTAAAATATTCCTAAAATTACTTAATCAATTTCAGTATTGCTTTTTTTACAGTATTTTTGAAGTCTAAATTTCTGAATTGAAAAAATTAGATAAATATATAATCAAGACTTTTTTCGGACCATTTCTGTTCATCTTCAGTGTATTGTTCTTTATTTTTATTGTAAACATTATCTGGACGCAGATGTCACAACTGACGGGAAAAGGTCTTACTTACTGGGAAATTTCTAAGTTTCTTTTTTATCTGGGAATCAATGTTGTGAGTATGGTTTTGCCGCTTACGATTTTGCTTTCTTCGATTATGACTTTCGGAGATTTTGGAGAGCGATACGAACTTGCAGCGATGAAAGCCGCCGGAATTTCGCTTGTTCGGGTAATGTTACCACTTTTTGTCACAGTTTCTTTTCTCGCCGGGATTTTGTTTTTGTTTTCAAATAATGTCATACCGGATTTTCAGAGAAAAGCGAAGAATATGATGTTCAATATCATCTCTTCTAAACCTGCTATTAACTTTACGCCGGGGGTTTTTATAGACCAAATCTCGGGTTATTCTGTAAAATTTGATAAAATTTCCGGAGAGAATGGCGAGAAACTAGAAGGCGTTTTTCTTCATAAAAATGCAAGTCCATACGATGATCAACAGACGATTATTGCTACAACAGGAAAATTTGCGCCTGCTATTGATAAAAATTATTTGAAATTAATTCTCTACAAAGGTTACGTTTTCACAGATAACATCACAAACAAACCTTATGAAGAAAGAAAAAAACAGCCAAATCAGTCTATAAAATTTGACAGTTTGGTTAATCACTTTGACATCAGTGAATTAATTAATAATGCTATCGAAAAAGAAAAAATTACGGATGATTACCGCTTCCAAACTTATACAGAAGTCAATGAAACTCTAGAAAAAAATAGAAAAGGAAACATTGCTACAATTAATTCTATTGCGTCGCCTATTATTTCACAGACTAATAATTATGTGGAATATATCGACAAAACGAAAACTAAGGACAAAATAAAAGAACCTTACAAAATAGACACGCTTAAAAAAGATAAAAAACTGGAAGTTCTTTGGAACGCCTATAACAAGATTGATGCTTTGAAAGCCAGCGTAGAGTCCAGCGAAAACGCCATCAATGACACTGTAAAACTGCATAATAAGATTGTGCTTTATCAACAGCGTATCGTATCTTATTCTTTCACTTGTATTATTTTCTTTTTAATTGGTGCGAGTCTCGGCTCTATCATTAGAAAAGGAGGAATGGGACTGCCAGTAGTTATTTCCATAATTATTTTCATCATTTTTTATGTCCTGAACCTTACCGTAGAAAATTTATCCTGGAAAGGCGCTATGGATCCTTATCTTGCAGCTTGGCTTCCGAATATGGTTTTATTACCTTTTAGTTTATGGCTAACCTATAAAGCGCTTACAGATTCTCAAATATTTGATATCGAAAAATACAAAGCCTTGTTCAAGCCTATTATTGATAAATTTGCAAAACCAAAAGAACATGAACGCTACCAGTAATTAATCTTATCGAAAATTAATAATATTAATTTATATTGATAATGTACACCATATATTTATTAGTATTATCTTCGTGCAAGAAAAATCTGAAGCTATGAGAAAAATAATTATTGCTGTTTGCGCTATTGCCTTTTTACAATCGTGTGTTGTTTCTACAGCCGCAAAAGTGGTAAAAGGTGTCGCTAAAGTTGGCTACAAAACTGTAAAAGGAACCGTAAAAGGAGTAAGCTGGGCGGTAAGCAAAGCGAATGGAAAAATAGATGAAGACAGAATAGACGGGACTTGGAAAGTGATTGGTGTTTACAAAGGTTCTTTTGAAACTTTTACTAATGACCAAAATCCGGACAGTTCTTTCGAAAGCGAATGTGCTGAAGGTTTTGACCAAATTATTTTCAATTCAAAAAAATCGAAATTCAAACCGGTGCATTGCAGCACAGAAAAAGTGGATTGGGGAAAATATGATTTTGAATTCGGGAAAAATCCTTTAACCAGAGAAAAAGAAAACTACATCGAATATAACTCCAGCAATTATATTTCCGTAATCGACATTAAAAGCAAAACAATGGTTTTAGAAGGCAATTTGATGCCTAAATTAGCTTTCTCTGGCGGGAAGCTGTATCTTTTGGAAAAGGTAGAATAATATAAAAATTTGATCATAAAAAAACGACTAAAGTAATTTTAGTCGTTTTTGTTTTTGAAAACTTCAAAATGCAGAGAGGAAGGGATTCGAACCCTCGATACAGTTACCCGTATACTAGCTTTCCAGGCTAGCTCCTTCAACCACTCGGACACCTCTCTAATTGAGGTTGCAAATATAATGAAATATCTGATTCCTCCAAGGATTTTTAAAAATCTTCTGTCACTTCTCCCGAAATATTTTCACACAATAATTCCGAGAACGACTTATCATATTTCGGATTGTTGAGAATATGCATCACTTTGGTAATCGCAGCTTCTGCTGTCATATCTTTTCCGCTGATTGCACCGATTGTTGTGAAAATATTACTATTGCTATATTTTCCAAAACTAATTCCTCCTGATACACATTGACTTATCACCACGATTTCTATTCCACGATTTCTCAATTCCTGAAGAATATTTTGAGTTTTTTCATTATTAAAAATCGTTCCCGAACCGAAAACCTGCAAGACAATCGCTTCCGGTGTTTTGAATTCCAACAGAGATCCGAAGTTCATTCCGGGGAAAATCCTGTAAAAAATCACATTTTCATTGAGATAAATATCAAGCTCAAATTCGCCTTTGGGTTTCCAAAGCAAATCTTTTTCAATATTAAGATGAACGCCCGACTGTCCAAGAATTGGATAATTTGGACTTTGATAAGCGTCAAAAAACTCAGCAGAATATTTCAGGCTTCTATTTCCACGAAGAAGTTTGTATTCGAAATAAACAGCGACTTCTTTGATGACGGCTTCATCATTTTCATAAAGACTGGCGTAATATAAGCTCGTCAAAAGATTTTCCTTGGCATCGGTTCGCAAATCTCCAATTGGTAATTGAGAACCTGTCAAAATCACTGGTTTACCAAGATTCTTCAGCATAAAACTAAGTGCAGAAGCCGTGTAAGACATTGTATCTGTTCCGTGAAGAATCAAGAATCCGTCAAAAGCATCGTAATTTTTATAAATCCATTCTGCTATCATTCGCCATTCATTGGGTCCCATATCGGAAGAATCTACCGGATTTTCGAATGGATGAACAGAGACTTCGCATTCGAGAAGGTTCATTTCTGGGATTCTTTTGAAAATAGTGGAAAAATCAAATGGAACAAGACTTCCTGTTTCGTAATCTTTCTCCATTCCAATAGTTCCGCCGGTATAAATAAGTAAGACTTTTCTTTTCATAGACTGAATTTGATTCAAAGGTCAAATGTTGCAGCCCGGCTTGAGCGGAAATCCTTTTTGTGGAGCAAAGCGGAACAAAAAGATTGGGAGCGGAAGACGGATTAAGCTGCCATAAAAAAACTCAACAAAAGTAAAATTTTAATCTGAATCGGGAAAATAAAAAATGCCCGTTAAAAAAACGAGCATTATATTGATGTTTTAGTTAAATTATTTAACCAAAAGAATACTTGCAATTTGATTTGCCAACTCTGTTCCGATTCTGTCCTGAGCTTCCTCTGTAGCCGCACCTGTGTGAGGTGTCAAAGAGATTTTTGGATGGGTCAAGATTTTTTCAGAAGGCGTTGGTTCGTTCTCGAAAACATCAAGACCTGCAAACGCTAATTTTCCAGAATCTAAAGCTTCTATCAAAGCTTCTTCATCAATTACACCTCCTCTAGCACAGTTTACAATTGCTGCGCCGGGTTTCATTTTTTCCAATTCTGCTTTTCCGATGATGGGACCATTCTGAGCTGGAACGTGAAGCGTGATAAAATCTGAGTGCTGAATCAATTGTTCCAACGGCTCTGTTTCTATCTCCACATTGATATATTGCTGATTGTAGAAATCTACACGTACACTTGCTTTCCCGATTCTGGTGTCAGAAGCAATCACTTTCATTCCCAATCCTAGAGCGATTCTTGCAACTTCTTGCCCGATTCTTCCGATTCCTACGATTCCGATGGTTTTACCTCTAAGTTCAATTCCGGCTTCGTATTTTTTCTTCAATTTTGCAAACTCAGTGTTTCCTTTCACAGGCATTTGTCTGTTGGAGTCTTGCAGAAATCTGCTTCCAGAGAAAAGATGCGCAAACACCAACTCCGCAACAGATTCCGAGGAAGCTGCAGGTGTATTGATTACGTGTTTACCTTTCTCTCTTGCATAAGCCACTTCGATATTATCCATTCCAACACCACCTCTACCGATGATTTCCAGACTTGGACAATTGTCCACCATTTCTTTCGTCACTTTCGTTGCGCTTCTTACAAGCAAAACCTTCACTTGATTTTCGTTGATGTAAGTGATTAGATTTTCCTGAGCCACTTTGTTCGTGATTACTTCAAATCCATTTTCTTTAAGAGCGTCTATTCCAGATTGTGTCAATCCGTCATTAGCAAGTACTTTCATATTTTTGTATAATTGATAATCGATAGGTGATAAATGATACTGATGTCGAACCAATTCTAATGACATCATCTATCACTCATCATTTATCATTGATATTATTAGTCACGGAAAACCTCTATGGTTACTTGTTTTTCAACCAAATCCGTGAATTTTCCTTTATATCTTGTTGCTCTCACAAGGTGATTGTCTATCCAGTGATAGTTTCCACCTCTTGGTTTTCCCAGCAAAACGCTGTGGTATTTGAAACCGTGTTTGTTGAGCCAAGTTTCTGTAATCTCTCTCAAATCCTCTGTTCTGGAAGTAAAAAAACAAATCTGATGACCTTCGTCATACCACTTGTTTATTGTCGCCAAAGCGTCCGGAAAAGGCTCGCAAGTTACCATTCTTTCTGGTTCTTCATTAGGAACATCATCTGTAATTGTTCCATCGATATCGATTAAATAATTCTTGATATCACCTTTCAGCATTGGGCTAAGATGCTCTACATATTCTAATTCCATGAGGTTCAAAATTAAGTTGGCAAAATTACACTATTATATTCAACGTAGCAAATCATTATCAAAAGCTTAATAAATTCTTCATTTTATAGAATATTTTTGAGAATATTATTCGTTTAAATTAATTCATATTTTACACAAAGTGGATTTTTTAACTCTAAACTAATTATTTTTCAAATCAAACTTAAAAAATGTCATCATTTATAAAACAAAAAGGGAGAAACTACCTCCCTTTATAAACTTTTTTTTATTATTTATCCGTTTTTAAAACTTTGAATATCTCCATAACCTTCCCTTTTTTATAAAATTTAAGATAATTAACTGCAGCTGGATAACAAGTCGTTTTAATAGATGTTTGCATAACGGTATTTTTTATAATCGTTAAATCCGACTTTTAGGTTAAGAATACGTCTGCGCCTAATATTTCTATGATTTCATAAGCCCTTTCAGCACCCGCTACAACACTTCCGCTTGGGGAGATTGCCGTATCATAAAAAACTTCTTCAATAGAAAAAGCTACATTTCCATTAGATCCTAGGAATTGTTAGATTTAAATTCTTGCTGTTCCTTCAACTCCGTCAGAATTATCCGTCTTATTTCCGCTTATTGCAGCCGCAGCAAAACTAAGAAGACTTACTAATTTCCCAGCTTTTGTATCCCAATAGTAAGTCTCTTTCGGTTCTACGCGGATGATAGAAACATTGGGGTCATCTTTTCCATCAAACCAAGCATTAGCCATCGGAGACCATTTATCTTCAATCGTTGCTCGGTCTGTGTAAACAAAGGCTTCCCCGTAAATAGAAAGATACTCGGAGTCGCTGTTATTCATAAAATAAAGCTGTACCCGATTATCTTCCTTGATTTCGAAATTTTTATTACTTGTTTCACTGCTGATAAACCAAAGATTTCCGTTATCATCGGTTTCCTGAATTCCCATTGGTCTGGAATTAACTGGCAATCTTTCCAATTCTGTACAGAACATACAGATTCTGGCTTTTTCGGATAGTTCTTTGATTTTCTTAATTGCTTCTTGCTGTGTTAGGTTTTCGGTTGACATAATATTTTATTTTTAGTGATTTGTAAAATTTAAATTACCCATTAACAATTTCCCCGCCATTCGGATGAAGTACTTGTCCGCTGATGTATCTAGAATCTTCGCTGGCTAGAAACAGAAAACTCGGAGCAACCTCATTAGGTTGGCCTGCACGTTTCATTGGAGAATCACTACCAAATTCTGAATTCTTTGTAGGCTTAAATGATGACGCTATCAAGGGAGTCCAGATTGGACCTGGAGCAACTGCATTTACACGAATTCCTTTATCAATCAAATTAGCAGAAAGACTTCTGGTAAAAGATATTATTGCTCCTTTTGTTGCAGAATAATCTATCAATCCGGGACTTCCGCGATAAGCGGTTACAGAAGCCGTATTGATAATGCAAGAACCTTTTTGGAGATAAGGTATTGCATATTTAGTTATCCAAAAATAGGAGTAGAAATTATTTTGAAACGTTTTTATTAATTGTTCCGTAGTAATATCTTCAATAGATTTAGATTCCCAATGTAAACCAGCGTTATTGATGATGATATCAATTTTTTTGTGATTTTTAATGGTGATATCAATGACTTTTTTGCAGTGATTTTCTTTTCCTAAATCTCCTTTTATCAAAGTGCATCTTCTTGAATAAGTTTCAATTTCTTTTTTGGTTTCTTTAGCATCTTTTGTTTCGCTGAGATAAGCGATTACCACATCAGCACCTTCCTTTGCAAACAATAATGCGACTGCTTTTCCAATTCCGCTATCTCCGCCAGTAATTAGTGCGACTTTATTTTTCAATTTTCCTTCTTTAGGATAATCGATTGGTTCAGTTTCAGGAACTGGATTCATATTTTTTTCCAATCCAGGTCGCCTCTGTTTTTGCTGAGGTCTGATTTTCTTTTTTATCTCCTTTTCCATTTTTACTTTTCGAAATAGTTACAAATAATGTGCTATTAATGAAAAATATGTAAAATTGTTTTTGACTTAAAAAAAATTACAACCCTATCGAAACTTTATTAAATCTTAATGAAATTAAATACTTGTGTCTCAAAAATAATTTTCTTTCAAATGATTTTGAATCCTCCTTTTTAAAAAAAATATACTTTAACCTATTTGCTTTTGCCTTTATGAATCCCTATTTTTGCTGAAATCGATAAAATTTAAATATGATTTTCACTAAAGCAAAATTATTCTTTAGCGCATTATTTCTAGTTTTAATTTCCAATTCATTTTCCGCGCAAAACAGAATCAGCAATCACAATAATATTGGCTGGTATGCTTACAACGGAACTTTTAAACTCGATTCCAAATTCTCAATCCACACAGAATATCAGTGGAGAAGAAATGATTATATCATGACTTGGCAACAGAGTCTTTTGCGTCTGGGAATCAATTATCAAGCAAATCCGAACCTGCAATTGCGTCTTGGTTATGCTTGGGTAGAGACTTTTCCTTACGGAGAAATCCCACTGAACGCAATGGGAAAAGATTTTACTGAACATAGAATTTACGAAATGGCAACTGTGACCGACAAGATTGGAAAAATCGATTTGTCACATCGTTTTATGCTGGAACAGCGTTGGGTTGGGAGATATTCTAATGCCAATCTTACTTCGGAAGACCAATATCCTTTTATGAATAGAGCGCGATATATGATTCGTTTGCAAATGCCGTTGAAAGGAAATTCCATTGCAACGAAAACGCCTTATGTTGCGGTTTACGATGAGGTAATGATTGGCTTTGGGAAAAATGTTGGCGAAAATATTTTTGACCAAAACCGAATCGGCATTTTGTTGGGATATAAATTCAATGATTTGGTAAGAATAGAAGGTGGTTATCTGAATCAGATTGTGCAGTTGGGGAGAGAAGTTGAAGGTAAAAATGTGTTCCAATACAACAATGGTTTTATCGTAAGCGCCAATTTTAATTTCGATTTCTCTAAGAAATCAGAATAATCTTTAATTTCGCAATATGAAAATAGCATTCTTAGGACCTGAAGCCTCTTTTACGCAGTTGACCACGACTCAATTATTCCCAAACGAAGAATTGATTCCGAAAGCTAATATTTTGGATTGCTTTTTGGCGGTTCAGAATAATGAAGCTGATAAAGCGGTTGTTCCGTTGGAAAACTCGATAGAAGGAACGGTTTCGATGACTTTGGATTATCTTTATCAAACGCCGGAAATCAAGATTGAAGCTGAAGCAGTGATGCCGATTGCTCACCATCTGATGATTCATCCAAGTCAAGAAAATGAAACTGAAATGGAGAAAATCTATTCTCATCCACAAGCTCTTGCTCAAAGTTTTCATTTCCTGAATCAAAAATATCCTAACGTTCCTAAACAAGATTTTGCTTCTACAGCAGCTGCGGCAAAACGTGTTTCTGAAAATCCTGACAGAAAGATTGCAGCTGTTGCAAACAAATTTGCTGCGAATCTGTACGGCTTAAAAATCATCGACGAAAATATCCACGATTTTGAACAGAATCATACAAGATTCATTGTTATTTCTAAAAGTGAAGCAAGTTTTGAGAGTGATTTGAATAGTTCCGGAAAGAAAACTGGACTTCTCATTACGCTTCCTCAAGACCACGCTGGTGGACTTCATCAGGTTTTATCGGTTTTTGCGTGGCGAAATATGAACCTTAGCAAAATCGAATCCCGAACTTTGAAAACCAAATTGGGGAATTATTTCTTTTTTGTAACGGTTGTCGGCGATTGGAACAATGTTCTTTATGTTAATTCGATTGATGAACTAAGAGCGATTGGCGCTGATGTTAAGTTTTTGGGGAATTATAAGGAGTTTTTGTTGGAAGGTTAGATGATTTCTAATTCTTTTTGAATATTTTCCCTAGCTTTTTCTTCATATTTTGCTTTGAAGTAATCTGTTTTGAAAATTTCGTCGAATTCAAGAAAATGAATCAATACTTTTTTGCGCCCAGGTTTATACATAAAGTCAGGATAAATGGAATATTCTTTTCTGATTTGTTGAGTGTAATTTTCATAAATTGTCCAATCTTGACCAAGAATTGCTAAATCTGCATCAATAAGAAAATTGGTATCAGAATCTTCACTTTTTTTATGAGACTTTGTAGCAAGAATTTGATTGCAAATTCTAATTATTTTATCCTTCGTAATATCCAGTTTTTCAAGTCTGGTTTTTGCTAATTCTGCACTTTTTTCTTCGTTGTCTTTTGATGTCGCTTTGTAAATAATGTCGTGATAGAAAATTGAGAAAAGTATTGAATCGTAATCTAAAATTTCATCTTTTACTTCTTCCATTTCAAGAATCATATTCTCAAGATGAGTCAGATTATGATATTTTCTGCTTTTTTGAGAATATGCTTTTTCTATTTCTTTCCAATAATCAGTTTTTAATATTTCATTATCGGAGTGTTTTGAGATTAAATCTGAGAAAATTGAATTAAGATAAAAAATCATCACAATATACTATTTTTTAATTTATGCTTCTTCATTAAAATCCTTTACTATATTTTTTCTCAAATCTAAAAAATTTTTAAAACTAAAGAATACCAAATTTCATAACTTTGTTAAAAATAGGATTATGGAAAACATTTTAATTATACCTAAAAACGAAAAGCAATTACGTTTGCTCAAATTATTACTTGAAGAAATGAAAATCCAGTTCACTTTCAAAAAAATGAATCTGAAGTTATAAATCCTGAACTCGAAAAAAAAATCAACGAAGCAAGAAAGGAAAAAGAAGAAGGAAAACTATTGACCACTGACCCTAAAAAAATATGGGAAAGTATATAGTTCAACTCCGATTTGTTTATGAAATTTTTGAAGAAGAGGTTTCTGTAACGCTCATCCAATCTTTAGGTCATTACAACGATAAATAGAAAACCGTCTCATTTTTCAATGAAACGGTTTTTATTTTTAAGCCTTCTTCCTCACAGTCCTCTGCTCTATCCTCTTTTCATAATTCTCCCCTTGGAAAATCCTTTGAATCATAATTCCAGGAATATGGATTTCGTTCGGGTCTAATTGTCCTGGTTCTACCAATTCTTCTACTTCCGCAATGGTAATTTTTCCGGCTCCAGCCATTGGAAAATTGAAATTACGAGCTGAACCTTTGAAAATCAAATTTCCTGCGTAGTCACCTTTCCAAGCTTTTACGATGGAGAATTCTGCGTTGTAAGCGTATTCTAAGATATGAGGTTTTCCGTGGAAATCTTTAACTTCTTTACCTTCCGCAACTTCGGTTCCGAAACCTGCTGGCGTGTAAAAAGCAGGAATCCCAGCTTGTGCAGCTCTGCATTTTTCAGAAAGTGTTCCTTGAGGCGTCAATTCTACTTCCAATTCTCCGGATAACATTTGTCTCTCGAATTCTGCGTTTTCTCCAACGTAGGAAGAAATCATTTTCTTGATTTGTTTTTTCTGTAATAATAAGCCTAAACCAAAATCGTCAACGCCTGCATTGTTGGAAATACAAGTCAAATTATTGACATTTTTCTTTACCAATTCTGAAATACAATTCTCAGGAATCCCGCAAAGCCCGAATCCACCAAGCATTACCGTCATTCCGTTTTCTATATCTTTTACCGCTTCTTGAGCGTTTTTCACTCTTTTATCAATCATAAAATTGAGTTTTCTTTTGTTCAATTTGTTGGTTTATAAATATAGAAAAATCATTTAATATGCGAAGACTAGAGCAAAATAAAACCATAATATTGTCATTCCCTAGGAATCTCAACAGTTTAGATTCCTAGGGAATGACAAATTCAATAAAATTTTCCTTAAATTTTGCCACAAAAAAAGCCATACACCAAAAATGTATGACTTTTCCCTAACAATTTTAAACTTTTATCGGTTGTCTATTGTAACGCTCACGGGCATTACATAAGATGATGCTACTATTTTTTGGCTCAGTTTGTCCATATCTACTTTGTAGATGAGGTGTGACAATACGTTTTCGATTTCTTTGCTCACGTTTTTGCAATCGCCGTTGGCGTGAACATTGGTAATTTTTCCGTTTTCGGCCAAACTGAATCTCACGTTGGAATTCACGACTCCCTCTTTGTAATCTTGGTTTGTGAAGTCGAAATTATCCTTCAGCAATTTCCTTAATTCCCCGAAACCATCTCCCGATTGTAAGAAGACTTCTTGTATGTTGTTGTCCGTAGTTTGAGCTTTTGCTAAGTTTAGCGTTCCTAAAATTCCAAATAAAAATATTGATAACGCTAGCATTTTCTTGTTCATAATCAATTGATTTTAAGTTATTACTTATCTAATGTTACAACAAATATACACTAAATTAATCTTTAGTTAATATTAAATTAATATTGAAAGTGAAAATTTAACATTGGAAAAAGAAAAAGGACTCTGAAAATTCAAAGTCCTAAATGCAATTTATTTGTTTTGTCCAGGAGCGAAAGGCTTAGCAGACTTGGTTCCATAGATTTTTTTAGCTTGTCCCGGTGGGATTGATTTTCCACTTACCGTTTTGGCACCTGTTGTAGTTCTTACTTCACAAGATATAATACTAAAAGCGAAAACAAGAAGTGAAAGATAAATTTTAAATGATTTCATAACTGGTTTTTCGTACAGAATCACAAATCTGATACCAATTACATCTCTTTCCTCAAAAATTTAGCAGTCAAACTTTTCTTAGATTTAATTACTTCTTCCGGCGTTCCTTCTACAATGATTTGTCCACCGTGTTTTCCTCCTTCTGGTCCAACATCAATAATATGGTCAGCCAATTTAATCACATCCATATTATGTTCGATAATGATGAAAGAGTTTCCTAATTTAACCAACTGTGTAATCGCTTCCATCAGGATTTTCACATCTTCGAAATGAAGTCCGGTTGTCGGCTCATCTAGGATATATAATGTATTTCCGGTTTGTTTTTTAGAAAGTTCGGTTGCCAGCTTCACACGTTGTGCTTCTCCTCCACTCAAAGTTGTGGATTGTTGTCCGATTGTGATATAACCCAAACCAACATCTTTCAAAGTCTTTACTTTATTAAAGATCTTCGGAATTGGTTGGAAGAATTCTACCGCTTCATTAATCGTCATATCCAAAACATCAGAAATCGATTTTCCTTTGTAACGAACCTCCAGAGTTTCTCGGTTAAAACGTTTTCCGTGGCAGGTTTCGCAATGAACATAAACATCCGGAAGGAAATTCATTTCAATCACTTTCAAACCGCCACCCTGACAAGTTTCGCATCTTCCGCCTTTCACATTGAAAGAAAAACGTCCGGCTTTGTAACCACGGATTTTACTTTCTAGCAATTCGGCAAAAAGATTTCTGATATCTGTGAACATTCCCGTGTAAGTCGCAGGATTGGAACGTGGTGTTCTCCCAATTGGACTTTGGTCAACATCTACAATTTTGTCGATATTGTCAATTCCTTCAACACTTTTATATGGTAAAGGTTCCTGAATTGCTCTGTAAAAATGACGGTTTAGAATCGGGTACAAAGTTCCGTTAATCAATGATGATTTTCCACTTCCCGAAATCCCTGAAACAACCACTAATTTCCCTAACGGAATCGTCAGATTAACATTTTTAAGGTTATTTCCTGTTGCACCTTTCAGAACAATAGATTTTCCGTTTCCAGCTCTTCGTTCAGCAGGAATTTCGATTTTACGTTTTCCTGTGATATAATCGGCTGTGATTGTGTTAGCTTTGGTAATGTCTTTCGGATTTCCTTGCCAAAGAATTTCTCCACCGAATTTTCCCGCTTTTGGACCAATATCCAAAACGTGGTCGGCTTCCAGAATCATATCTTTGTCGTGTTCCACAACCAAAACAGAGTTTCCAATATCACGTAATTCCTTCAGAGATTTAATCAACCTTTCATTATCACGTTGATGAAGACCAATTGAAGGTTCGTCCAAAATGTAGAGAACATTCACCAATTGAGAACCAATTTGAGTTGCCAAACGAATACGCTGAGATTCTCCTCCAGAAAGCGTTCTAGAGCTTCTGCTCAAACTCAAATAATCCAAACCAAGATCCAAAAGGAATTGTAATCTGGTTTCGATTTCTTTCAGAATTTCGTGTGCAATCAATTTATTTTTATCACTGAATTTATCTTTCACATCCGCTAACCAATCTTTGAAATCCAACAAAGACAATCCGTTAACTTCTGCAATATTTTTTCCATCGATTTTGAAACTCAAACTTTCCTGACGAAGACGCGCGCCTTTACAAGTCGGGCAAGTTTCTTCGGTTGTGAAATTTCGTTCAACCAAAACCGCATCATAATTTTCTCTTTCTTCAACAATCTCTTCAAGAATTTTGACTAAACCTTCGAAGTTGATTTTGATTTTTTTCGAAATTCCTGCGTGTTTTAATTCTTTAGTAACGTCACTGCTGTAACCGTAATAGATATAATCTAAAGCTTCTTTCGGAATATCTTTAAACGGCGTTGTCAGCCCAAGATCAAAAATTTCTAAAATTAATTTGATTTGAGAAAGAATCCATTTGTTGGATTTGATTTGCTCCAGTGGCAACAATGCGCCTTGGTTGATTGATAATTTATCGTTTTCTACAAAATAATCTGTATTGACTTTTTTAATCGTACCAAGACCTTTACAAGTCTCGCAATGACCTTTCGGAGAGTTAAAAGAAAAAGTGTTTGGTTCAGGCAATGCCAAGGAATCTCCAGTAGAATCGTCCATCAAATTCTTACTGAAAAAGTGAACTTCATCCTGTCCCATTTCCTGAATAGCAATGATTCCTTCTCCCATTTCCAAAGCCGTTTTCAGAGATTTTGGCATTCTCAATTCAGAAGCATTTTCTCCAATAATCCAACGGTCAATTACCACTTCGATGTCGTGAGTTTTATATCTATCAAGTTTTAAATCGTATTCAATGTCTTGCAAAACACCATCGATTCTCGCTTGTGAATAACCTTTTTTGGAAAGATGAATGAACAATTCGTGGTAATGACCTTTTCTAGAACGCACAACCGGAGCCAACAGATAAACTTTTTTCCCTTTGAAGTTATCTTTGATGGTTTCCAGAATTTGTTCCTCTGTGTAACTTACCAAACGCTTTCCAGAACTCATAGAATAAGCATCCGAAACTCTTGCGAATAAAAGTCTTAGGAAATCATACAATTCTGTAATCGTTCCGACAGTTGAACGTGGATTTTTGTTGGTCGTTTTTTGTTCAATTGCAATAACAGGTGACAATCCTTCGATTTTATCAACATCCGGACGTTCCAATCCGCCTAAGAACTGCCTTGCATAAGCCGAAAAAGTTTCGATGTAACGGCGTTGTCCTTCGGCAAAAATAGTATCAAAAGCCAAAGAGGATTTTCCGCTTCCGGAAAGTCCTGTGATAACAACCAATTCGTTTCTTGGGATTTTTACGGATATATTTTTGAGATTGTGTTCTCTAGCACCGTAAACTTCGATAAAATCCTGATTATCTTTCATTAAATTATTCTCATTCTGGGAAGACGCAAATTTACGGAAATTAACTTGGTTTTTAATGATTAAATTGATTAAACACTAAGGCACAAAAAAATATTTCTATACGAATGTTTTAAGGCACAAAGAAAAACCTTGTGCCTTAAAAATATACAGAAAGGGAAGAAACAACTTTGTGTCTTTGTGTTAGAAATCAAGCGCAAGTTTAATAATATTTAACATTATTTTTTAGAGGATAAAACTTAAGCTAAAACTATCTTTGCAACTTGAAAAAATTAAAAAATGAAACGTATTTTATCAAAACTTGCATTCGCAGTTTGTATTTTGTCATCACTTTACTCTTTTGCTTGGGGATTGACAGGACACAGGATTTTAGCAGAAATCGCACAGCATCATTTGACTTCCAAAGCTCAGCGAAATATCAAAAAATTGTTCGGTGAGCAGAAAATGGCTTACTATGCCAACTGGCCGGACTTCATCAAATCTGACACAACAGGGGTTTGGAAAGAAACCTCGTCTTGGCATTATGTAAATATCAATCCACAGAAGAATTTTGAGCAGTTTAAAGATTCTTTATCTGTGCAAAAATCGCCTAATCTTTATACTCAAATCAAAATTTTGTCGGAAAAAATCAAGGATAAAAATGTTTCTCAAAAAGACAAAAAAGAGGCTCTGATGTTCCTGATTCACTTGGTTGGCGACCTTCATCAGCCTTTGCACGTTGGTAGGGCTGCGGATTTGGGTGGCAATAAAATCAATCTGACTTACTTTGGACAAAACACGAATCTACATTCACTTTGGGATTCTAAATTGGTTGAAGATCAAAAATATACTTACACCGAATTTGCTAATCTTCTCGATATCAAATCAAAAGATGAAGTGAAACAAATCCAAAGCGGAACATTAGAAGAATGGCTATTTGACAGTCATAAAATCGCGAATTCTATTTACTATCAAACGCCGAAAGATTCTAAGTTGAGTTATGATTATAATTACCGTTTCGAATCTACACTAGAAAGACAATTGCTGTACGGAGGTTTGAGATTGGCAAAAGTTCTGAATGATATTTTCGGATAAAAGTCAGAAATATAATTTTGAAAACTTAAATTCTCTAAATTTTCGCTCTGTAACATTTGCTCAACCAGTACGAAAATATTTAACAAGTCCAATTCCCAAGGGTTATTGGACTTTTTTATTTGATTTTTTCTAGACTTTTCGATAAAATATTAATCGAGTTTTTTAATCATCCAAAGATTACAACCAGAATGTCCAGAATTTCCCAAAGCCGTTTCCAGATATTGAAATCCCTGTTTTTCATAAATGGAAACAGCCTTGCTAAACTCAGGTAAACTCTCCAGATAAACTTGATTATATCCTATTTCTTTAGCTTTCTCAAAACATTTTTCCATTAATAATTTTCCGATTCCTTTTCCTCTGGCTTCTCTTGTAAGATAGAATTTCACCAGTTCTACTGTTTTTTCCGGAAGGTTTTCTGTTGGAAAAATTCCGCAACAACCTAAGATAATACCATTTTCTTCCGCCACAAACAAGGCAGAATTTTCAACTTGAAACAAAGAAAACAAATGATCTGTAGTCGGATCTGTGTAAACTGTCCCACAAGTGTTCTTCACATCAAAATCGTGAAAACTGGATCGGATAATTTTAGCAAGTATCTCGTTATCTTCTTTTTTATTTTTCCTTATAGTTACTGACATTTTTTATTTTTTTAAATAAGCCAAGGATATTTGTGGAAGATTCCATCAAATAACATTGCCAAAATCCCGAAGAAAATCCATAATCTGAGGAGATTCAGAGATTTAAATTTATCATTTTTTTGATTTCGGAACAACATAAAAATGGTTCCAATAATGACTAATGTCGTTACTAAAAAATACCACGCCATTATATTTTTGAAGCCGATTCCTACACTTAAAATTACGGAAATTGCCAAAGTAATTATCAGAAGAACTAAAAGGATTGACCTTGTATTCTGGAATCCGATTCGGTTCGCAAGTGTGTCATAACCAAACATTTTATCAGCGTTTTTTGTCAATGTATCTTTTGTAACATCGATAATGAATAACATTAGAAAAAGGAAAATTGCCAAGAATAAAATCTTGAGCGAAAATGTCTGGTAATAAATCAACATTCCGAAGAATGGATAGAGTGTTAACAATACAAAAGTGAAATTGTTAAGAACAATTATTTTGCTGAGTTTATGACTGTAAAACCACATCAGAAACTGATAAATCAAGAAGAAAATAAAAACTCTGTGAGACACAAAAATTGCCAATCCAAGTGAGAATACGTTCAGAATAACGTAAGCGGTGAGGAAGTATTTTTCTTTTAAGAAATTCTGCAATCTTGAGCGGAAAGGCTGTGTCAATTGGTCTTTTTCCTTATCATAAAACCGGTTGATAATTCCACCCGCTAGAATACTCAACACAGAACAGATAATGATACAATGAACTTTGTAATCGAAAACAAAATTCCTTAAAGTTTCTTCTCTATTGAACAGGAAAAATGTAGAAACATACAGCGCAAAAGTGAGCAGAACCGTGACAAAAAAACGAGCACCCAAAAGAAAACCCATCAACTGAGAAATACGGTAAAGAGCATTTCGTGAAGTTGGTTTTGCTTCGTTTGTCATTTTTCTAATTTATTATAAAAAGCCTTTCAAAGTTAGACGATGAAAGGCTTATATTACTTTAAATATTTATTTTAAAATCTGTAAATTACTTCTTTGTGGAAACCTTCCAACATCTTTTCTGCTTTTGCATAATCTTTTGCAAAACCGAGAATGTAACCTCCACCTCCGCTTCCGCAAAGTTTAAGGTAATAAGCGTTAGAATCCAAACCTTTTTTCCAAACATTGAAAAGATTTTCCGGAATCATCGGGCGGAAATGCTCGTATGCCCAAACCGATAATTTCTTAAGATTCCGAAAAAACGGATTCATATCTTTTTTTAAGAAAGCATCGATGCAAGCGTTGTTGTAACGGATGAATTCTTCTTTCAAAGTTTTACGGAAACCTTCGTTCTTCAATTTCTCAAAGAAAATCTGAATCATTGGTCCAGTTTCACCAGTTACGCCAGAATCAATCAAGAAAATCGCGCCTTTCCCCAATTCTTCTTTTGGGATAGAAACTTTGTCTACACTTTCTTTACTTTCTATCAGAATCGGAAGATTCATAAAGCAAATCAAAGGGTCAATTCCTGAACTTTTTCCGTGGAAATAACTTTCCAACTGACCGAAAATAACTTTTAAGTCTTTAAGTTCGTCCTTTGAAATCGTTTCAGGATTTTTTTTGACAAGAGAATATTTTTCGAAAATTGCGGCAACTAAAGCCCCAGAACTTCCAACACCGTAACCTTGCGGAATATTAGAATCGAAAAATAAACCTTTTGCAATATCATTTTGAAAAGATTTTACATCTAAATTATACTCTGCAGGCAATTCTAATTCTGAAAGATAATTGGAATATTTTTCCAAAGATTGGTTTGATTTTTTTTCAAAATCGTTATCCAAATCTGAGAATTTCAATGTTCCTTTATAAAAACTGTAAGGTAAGGTAAGACCTTGAGAATCCTCAATAATACCGTACTCACCGAACAAAAGAATTTTTGCGTAAAATAAAGGGTTGTTCATATCGTGCTTTGATATTGCAAATTTACAAAATATTTTGTTTGGAAACTTAACAATTATCGCGCCTAAATTTTATGAATTAAATATTAATTAAACTTAATTAATTGGATTTTGTTTTGACAAACCGAACAAATATCAATCCAAGTGCAAAGAAAATAGTCATCGACAAAGCTGCATAACGCATATTGTTGTAATGCTCTATCAATGTTGCGAAGATGAAAGTTCCCAAAATAATCGCTAATTTTTCCAACACGTCATAGAAACTGAAATATGTGGTATTATCCATAGAATCAGTCGGAAGCAATTTGGAATATGTAGATCTTGACATCGCCTGTAAACCACCCATTACCAAACCGATTACACCAGCAATTCCGTAAAATTGATATTCTACATTTGGATTTTCTTTGTTGAGATAATAAGCCGCAAGACAAGCTCCAATCCACATTGCAACTGTGATACTGATGACATTTTTGTTTCCGATTTTCTTAGATAACCAAGAGAAAAACAGTGCACCAATAATTGCTTCGATTTGGATTAATAATAATGTCATTATCAGTTTGTCCTGAGCCATATTGATTTCACTCTTTCCGAATAATGTTGCCATTAGGAAAATGGTCTGCATCCCAACACTATAAAAGAAAAAGCTGGTGAGGAAATACTTCAGATTTCTATCTCCAAAAAGATGATTTCCAACTTTGAATAATTCTCTAAAACTTTGTTTTACAATATCAATATAGAAACTGATGTTATCTTTTAAAACCTCGAAAAAACCGCCTTGTTCAGCGTGACTTTTGAAAATATTTTTATAATTAAGCAAAACCAAATCTTTTGGCAACTGCTCTTTAACTTGTCCAAATTGTGGCAAATGTTTGAAGGTGTATTGTGAAAACCCAAACCACCACGCGCCTGTCAACAAGAAACTAACTCTAGTATAAATAGCTGCCTGCTTAGGAGTTTCTGCACAAACCTGAATCAATACCAAGCAAATCACAACCAATATCACAGAACCGATATAGCCGTAAACATACCCTTTTGCAGAAAGCGAATCCTGTTTATCTGGCGTTGCAATATCCGGTAGAAACGAATTATAAAAAACCAAACTTCCCCAGAAACCAACACTCGCCGTCACACTAAATAGTAACCCTAGCCAAACCGTTCCCATTCCAGTGAACATCGCTAGTCCCATACAGGAAGTTGCTCCCAGATAACAGAAAAACTGTAGGAATGATTTCTTATTTCCAATGGTATCTGCCAAAGAGGATAAAATTGGCGACAATAAAACTACAATTACAAAAGAAAGCGTTAAAGAATATCCATAAACCGCATCTGGCTGATATTCTTTCCCAAAAATTTTGATCAAATTTCTTACAGGAACTTTTATCCATTGTCCCGTTTCTTTCACATACTCATCTTTTTCATAAGCTGTAGTAAGAATCGAGTAATAAATAGGGAAAATCGTGGAAGTGATCACCAGTGAATAAACCGAGTTGGCCCAGTCGTAAAAAGCCCAGGCACGCATTATTTTTGGGTTATTCTTTATTGAGTTTTTGGGAATTGTTTTTTCTATTTCTGACATTGGAAATATATTATTTAGACAAAAATAAAAAAACCATCAAGAAGTTGATTAAAAAATCAATTATTCTTAATGGTTTGTTATTATTAAAGAAAAATCTTACGGTAAATTCTCAATCACAATAGCTGTTGCGCCACCGCCGCCGTTGCAAATCGCAGCTGCACCATATTTCCCATTATTCTGTTTTAGAACATTAATCAAAGTTACAATGATTCTCGATCCAGAACTTCCCAGTGGATGTCCAAGAGAAACTGCACCTCCATTCACATTCACTTTAGAATCATCTAAACCCAGGATTTTGTTATTAGCTAAGCCTACAACAGAAAACGCTTCATTGAACTCGAAGAAATCAATATCATCCTTTGTAAGATTAGCTTTTTTAAGAGCAATTGGTAAAGCTTTGGAAGGCGCTGTTGTAAATTTTTCAGGTTCGTGTGCTGCATCAGCATAAGAAATGATTTTTGCTAATGGCTTCAAACCTAACTCTTCCATTTTTTCTTTTGACATTAGAATCAAAGCAGAAGCACCGTCATTTAATGTTGAAGCATTGGCTGCAGTTACTGTTCCATTTTCTTTTTGGAAAACTGTTGGCAAAGCTGGGATTTTATCAAATTTAACCGTCTTATATTCTTCATCTTCTGAGAAAACAATTGGTTCTCCTTTTCTTTGAGGAATACTTACAGGAACAACCTCATCCGCGAATTTTCCAGCTTCCCAAGCCGCCGCAGACCTTTTGTAGGACTGAATTGCAAAAGCATCTTGTTCTTCTCTTGTAATGTTATATTCTGACGCGCACATTTCTGCACAAACACCCATATGAACTTTGTTGTAAACATCGGTCAAACCGTCTTTCAAAAGTCCATCTTGCATTTTGATGTCGCCCAATTTCACACCGTTTCTCCCGTCCAAATAATGAGGAACACTTGACATATTTTCCATTCCTCCGGCAACGATAACATCTACATCTCCAGCTTTAATCGCCTGAGCTGCCATTGTCACCGCTTTCATTCCGGAAGCACAAACTTTATTGATAGTTGTAGAAGGCGTATGATTGGATAAACCCGCACCCAAAGCAACTTGTCTTGCCGGAGCCTGACCTTCGCCAGCCTGCAAAACATTGCCCATATAAATTTCTTCAACCAAACTTGGGTCAAGGTTAATTTTATCTAAAGCTCCTTTTACCGCAGCAGTTCCCAATTGTGTTGCAGGTACGCCCGACAGGCTTCCCATAAAACTTCCCATTGGCGTTCTGACCGCTGATACAATGAATACTTCTTTCATAATATTTTTAATTTTTTGTTTTGATATTCTATTTTAAACACAAGGTTCACAAAGTTTCTCACAAAGTTCACAAACTTCATTAATTTTATAATTAATTGTGTTCCTAGTGTAAATCTTTGTGTCTTTGTGGTTCAATTCTATTTTTTCTTAATGCTATTAAAATTAAGGTTACTCCTAGAAATTCGATGAACCATCCCCAAGATAATTTGACGATTCCGGCAAATGTTGATTGCCAGGATTTGAATGGTAAAAAGCTGAAATAATCCAAAGATTTTAACTTAATAGCAACGATTGTGAAAACAAAAAGCAATATCATTAAAAATGCCATTATTTTCACGAATTTACTTTTGTCAATTAGAATGAAAATCAGCGTCAATAAAGAAAATCCCCAAACCGCCATTGCAAGTGTATTATCTACTTTCCAATAATTCCAGTTTCCAACGATTGGAATATGAACCAAAGGCAAAAAACTGCCTGCCACAACCAAAAACAAACCGATTAACTGTAAATTTTTCATTCTTAATTCTTGTTCGCCAATGTAAATAAAAATTATTGACTTGCAAAAAAGAGAAAAGATGATTTTAATTTTCCTCAAAAAAAATCAAATTTATTTTATAATTTTATATCAAGATTTTTGGATATGAATACTGCAGAATTAATGTGTTAGGCTTAATCAATCATATTATTAGCATTACTGATAAAGTTCCAGTCTGACGAATCTATTTATATAACTTCTAAAGATGAAAAGAAAGCAATTCCCAAATCAACATATCAGATTGAAAATGAAATTTTGTCAAATTACGTATTCTAAAAGAAATGAAAACAATATTTAAATATCCGTTATGAAAAATATACTAATAATATTCACTCTACTTTCATTAAACTTTTCAGCTCAAAATACTACGATTTTTAATTTCAAATATGTTTATTATTTTTACGAAAACACTAACAAAAAATATTTAAAAAAAATAAAAACTGGAAAGAATGCTAATATAAAATATAATTTTTATTCAAAAGATTATGAAATAGTCTGGTATGACAAAAACAATAAATTAGTAAACAAAAATTTTATTAATAACGGCAAATTTAATGGGTGGCATTGTGTAAAAGATACTATTGATAACAAAAGCTATCTTGTAATGAGCAACGATGTAGATTTTGGCTTTTTATTTAACGCTAAAGAATTAGAAAATGATAAATCATTTTCTATATTATTAAGTAACGAGGATATTAAATAATTTTCATTTAGTAATATTTTTCTAAATATATATTATTATACTAAAAACTCACATCTCTCTCTCAAGATGTGAGCTTTAATAAGAAAATAGTGTATAAGAATGTTCTATGAAAATTTATAGTTTTAAAAATCAATATTGGCAATTTCGATTCCGATTTGGATTCCGTTTTTGTTTGGCAGATTGGCTTTGCTGTTGAAAATTGGAGTGAAATCTTTTTTGATAAATAAATTAACACCTCCGTAACCCAAACTAAATTTACCTCCGAATAAGAAAGCATTCACGCCGTCATCCAAAGTGTAATCGTATTTTTTGAAATTATCATTCTCGTTATAATATTTCACTTTCACAATGCTTCTCGTGTTGATTCCCGCGTAAGCTCCAACTCCAATTTTCCACATTTTTTTTCTCACATCCAGGTATTGTTTACCATCATATTCGGTATATTTTGGATTAAGATAAAGCTGAAATTCAATTGGTAAAGTCAGATAAACATTTCTCAATTTGGAACGTTTCAATCTACCTTCCTGAAAATCCTCAAGATATAATTGCGAATTTTCCTGAACAAAAACCTGTGGACGTTTCGGCATATACGTATCTGTTCTATAAGCTAAGCCATATCTGATGAACCAAGGACTTGTGAAACCTGCTAATTGACGATCTGTACGAAACTGAATTTCAACACTGTGCGAGTTTCCGATTCTCATCTCAGAATCGTTTTCGAAAGGATTAAAACTTCCTTTATCTTTGGTAAGATTGGTAAAAGCATAACCTACACTCAAAGTACTGCTTTTAAGATATTGCGCAGGAGATTTTCCACCTTTTCTGATAGACAGCCCCGCAGTACTGAAAACAAAAAAATCTTTATTTTTCAAAGTATCCGGTTTTGTATTGTAAACAGAATTGGTAACCGCTGTTTTTGTAATATCTTCTAATTGTTGACGCTCTTTCTCAATTTTATCATTGATAATTGTTTCATATCTTTTGGAAACGGCTTCTTTTTGTGCGATTTGTTCAGTTTTCGTGATTTTTCCAGCGGAGAACGCTTCATCTATTTTATCCGTTTCGGTTTTCATATTCGCTTTCTCCGTTGATACGATTGAATTAACTTTCTCAGTATAAGATTTCATCTGATTATCAAGCGTAGTTTGTGCTGTAGCAAAGCCTGAAAGCATTGCTAAAAGTAGAATTTTGAACTTCATAGTTTAATTATTTAGTTGTTATAGAATCTTTTTCGTAGAGCGTAATTCCAAAGAGTTTAATACGTTTTGGATTAGGAAAATCAGAATCATTTTTTGGTTTTATTGTATTGATTCCCATTGCAGATTTTGGTGTCTCAGTTTTAGCTTTATCGATTTCTACTCCGAAAAGTAAATCCGACGAAGACACATATTTTACTTTTTCTCTTGGTTTTTGAATATCGGTTTGAGCCAATTGTTCTTCAGGTTTAGAAACAATTTGAGGTTCTTCTTTTTTTATAATTAATTCTTTTTCAGGAATTTGATTTGAAACTGACTTTTCTTTTTTAATTGAATTTGTCATTGGCTCCGCCGAATCTTTCAGATTTCTGAGCGGAGTCGAAGAATCTTCATTTTCAACCACAAACTTTTGATTATCAGAATTCGAAACCGAATTAACTGGATTTGATTTTAAAATTTCCACATTTTCCGGTTGTTTTGATGGGATTGAAGTCTGGTTATCACTATTTTCAGTCTGATTTACAAATTGCTGATTATTATCAACCTCAACTTTTTTATTTATCATCCAAAAGATTCCGCTCAATCCAAATATCAGAACAGCCGCAACCGCATATCTCCACCAAATCATTTTTGGTTTTTCTTCTTTAGCAGGAGCTTGGTCTAGTTTTTCTTCCAATCTGTCCCAAAGACTGTCGGAAACTTTCATTTCCCGATTTTCGTATTTAGATTTCAGATTCTGCATTTTGTTTGGTGTTTTGTTGTTGATTAAAATAATCCTGAAGCCATTTTTTTGCTTTGCTTAGTTGGCTTTTACTTGTTCCTTCGGAGATATTTAGGATTTCCGCAATCTCTTGATGTTTCTTTTCTTCAAAAACAGCGAGGTTAAAAACCAGTTTGTAACCAATCGGCATTTCCTTAAAAATAATTTCTAAATCTATATCCTGAGAAAACTCCGAAACATCTTTCGTCTGTTCTGCAATCGCATCTGTAAATTCCGTCTCTGCATACAGAATATGCTTGTTTTTACGAATAAAATTAATCGCATCATTCACAACAATTTTTCTCAGCCAAAAAGGAAATGATTCATAATTTTTACAATCTTCAATCTTCGTAAAGGCTTTGTAAAAAGCATTCATAAGAACATCTTCTGCATCATCCCGATTATTGATGTAAGAATTCGCGACAGACAACATCTTGCCCGAAAACATCTCGAACAAACTCTTTTGAGCCAGCCGGTCATTTTTCTTTGCTTTGGAGAAGATATGTTGTAAATCTCTGTTCATTTTCTCTTTCTGACTATAAGACGACAAAAATCCGAAATGGTTGCCTGGATTTTTAAAATAAATAAAATTTAATTGTAAAATAACTGATTATCAACAAAATAAATTTTAAATAAACTCTCGCAGATTTTACTAATTTCGCAGACAACATAAAAAAAAGAATCAGTTAAATCTGTAAAATCAGCGAGAAATAAATTTAAATTATGGCAATTCCCTCGCCTTCCTAAAGCCACCGCTCGGGTCGGGCTATCCGTTGCAATCTTTTTTGTGGAAGACGTTTTCCACTTTTGAGTGAACATAATAATCCACAAAAAAGGATTTCCACTACTATCCCTATTGCGGGTTTCGTCATAGAAATAACGTTTTCATCAACTGCATAAAACCACAATATGGCTTAAAAATAATTCTTCGCTGAGCAAAGCGTCTTTGTGAACTTAAAATATTTTCAATTAGATAAAAAAAATCTTAGCGGACTTTGCGTTTAATTTCTACTTCAATCATTATTTCCCAACATTAACAATTTTCTCCTTATTTTTGCAAAAATCAAAACAAACGTGGTAAACACAGACCAAATAAAAGATATACAATCCAGAATAGAAGATCTTCACAAGTTTCTTGGAATCGAGAAAAAGAAAATTGAGATTGCTAATGATGATGAGAAAACTGCTGCGCCGGAATTTTGGGAAAAGCCAAAAGAAGCCGAAATTTTTCTGAAACAGCTCCGTTCCAAAAAAAAATGGGTGGAAAGCTATGAGGAAATCAATTCTCAGTTCGAGGATTTACTAGTTCTTTTAGAATTCGCAAAAGAAGATCCAGATTCCGAAAAAGAACTGGACGAAAGTTTCCCTCAATTGGTAGAAAAAATTGAGAATCTGGAATTCAAAAATATGCTTTCCAACGAAGGCGATGAATTGTCTGCGGTTCTTCAAATCACAGCCGGAGCTGGCGGAACAGAGTCTTGCGACTGGGCCAGTATGCTGATGCGGATGTACACAATGTGGGCAGACAAGCAAGGCTATAAAATCCGTGAACTGAATTTCCAGGAAGGCGATGTTGCAGGCGTAAAAACTGTAACTTTAGAAATAGAAGGTGAATTTGCTTTCGGTTATCTGAAAGGAGAAAATGGCGTTCACAGATTGGTGAGGATTTCTCCGTTTGACAGTAATGCCAAACGTCATACAAGTTTCGTTTCCGTTTATGTTTATCCTTTGGTGGATGACACGATTGAAATTAATATTAATCCTGCTGATATCAGTTTCGAAACGATGCGTTCTTCCGGAGCTGGTGGACAAAACGTAAATAAGGTTGAAACCGCTGTTCGCCTTCGTCACGCTCCGACAGGAATTATCATTGAAAATTCGGAATCCCGTTCTCAGCTTCAGAATAAGGAAAAAGCAATGCAGCTATTACGTTCCAGACTTTATGAAATTGAACTCGAGGAACGAATGAAAGCCAGAAACGAAATCGAAGCCGGAAAAATGAAAATCGAATGGGGTTCTCAAATCCGAAATTATGTGATGCATCCTTACAAATTGGTAAAAGATGTGCGCTCAGGATATGAAACCTCTGATGTGGATGGTGTGATGAATGGCAACCTGACACCTTTCCTTAAAGCTTATCTTATGAATGAAGGACAAGGCTCTGCGGATGAGTTGGATAGTTTGTAGATTAATTAAATTATTAAAATGATTATAAAAAATCCTTTCAGAACTCTGAAAGGATTTTTTCTTAGGCCGAGTTTCTACTCGCATTGATGTTCCCGAAAAGAGAACGCATAACAAGCTTTTCATAAGCCTCACGATCACCTTCTCCTTTTTGGATTTTAATCAAAGCATATTGCTGGATGCTCAACAACGGAAGCACAATCTTTTCTCTAATTCTAATCGATTTTCTATTGATAGGTTCTTCCTGCATAAGGATATTATAGCCGGTTAGTTCCAACATCATTTCTTTAGACAAAGAGAATTCAGCAAACAAGATATTCCAGAACTCACCGAATTTCTCATTATTTCTCATATAATAAGTCAATGGGAAATAAGTCTTATTCATACTCATCATCGAGTTCAGAACAAGCGTTTTGAAGAAGTCCGAACCTTTATATAGTTCTTTGATTTCGTCAAATCTTCCTGCATCTTTCAAAGCCTTCAAAGCAGAACCAAACCCAAAGAAGCCAGGAACATTTTGTCTCAACTGTGCCCAAGATCCAACAAAAGGGATTGCTCTTAGATCTTCAAACTTCAGTTCAGAACCTGCTCCTCTTTTACTTGGTCGGCTTCCGATATTTGTTCGTCCATAATATTCCAAAGTACTCATCTCTTGCAAATAAGGAACAAACATTGGATGCGCTTTTAAGTCAGAATATTTACCATAACTGATGTCTGCTAATTCTGAGATTAACTTTCTTTCCTCATCATTCAAATCTTTCTTCACACTTTTAAAAACATCATTCTCAATCCCCGCCGTCAACAACTGCTCAAAGTTGAACTTCGCCTGATCTTTATTTCCGAAGACACTTGTAATAGTTTGCCCTTGTATCGTTAACTCAATTTGGTTGTTGGCAATTGTTTTCCCTTGCGAAGCGTAGAAATCGTGAGTTTTTCCACCACCTCTTGCGGGTGGTCCACCTCTACCATCAAAGAAAACGACTTTCACTCCGTTTTCCTCAGAGATTTTAGTAAGCTTCTCTTTCGAAGTATAGATTTGCCAATTCGCTTTCAAGTAACCACCATCTTTGGTTCCGTCTGAAAAGCCAAGCATAATGATTTGTTTGTTGTTTCGTTTTTGCAGATGTTTCTTATAAACAGGATGGCTGTACAAAGTTCTCATCACTTCCTCAGATTTGTCAAGACCTTCCATCGTTTCAAACAACGGAACAATATCGATATTGATTTCATCATCTGCATAACCACAAAGTTTCATCATAGCATAGACATTCATCACATCTTTCACCTCATCCGAGTTGGAAATAATGTAACGATGCATCCCACGTTCACCATTGCTCTCTTGGATTTTTTTGATGTTATAAATACTTTTCAGAGTTTCGCAAGTCATTTCATCTTCAAAATCTTGCGGATTCAGAACCTGATTAGAATCAATCAAAAGCTGAACTTTTTCATCATCCGTTCTAGAATCTACATTTTCATCAATTATTTTCTTAAAAATATCATCAATCACATTTTGATGAACTCTACTATCCTGACGGATATCCAAAGTCGCGAAGTGAGTTCCAAAAATCTTCACTCGATCTCTGAAATCATCCAACACATCTATGAAAAGCGAATTATGTTCTTCTTTGAGAATCTTTTCTGCTTCGTCTAATCTCTTTACAATTTCATCTGCTGAGATCCTAGCTTCTTTCTGAAAAATAGATACATAAAGGTTTTTACTTAATTCATCTAAGACGTCAGAAACGCCACGGAAACTTAATCTTCTTCTCACAATTTTAAGATGTCCGTAATAATCTTTAAGAATAGAAATCCTCAATTCTTCAGCAACTTTCATCGTGATATCTGCCGTTACAAAAGGATTTCCATCACGGTCTCCACCTGGCCAAAAACCTAACTGAATAATATCTGGACTCGGTGTGAAAGTAGAAGTACCATAAACTTGTTTGATTTTTCTATACAACTCACCAATACTTTGATAATAAACATATCTCAAGTAATAAATGATGCTCATTGCTTCATCTAATGGTGTCGGTTTTTCTTTATTAACGAATGGCGTTTTTCCTAATTGTTGAAGCAAAGTATCAATCTGTGTCACAGAATCATTAATGATTGCATCACGTAAATCGTGGATGATTCTCTGAACAGCATTTGGATAAAACTGAGTCGGGTGTGCCGTGAAAACAATTTTAATTCCAAAGTCATCCATTTTCTTTCGGATGGCAGTCAAGTGGTGTTCTTGATTAGCTCTCTCATAAAGATTCATCACTGTACCAGAATCAGTTTCAGAGTGTAATTGCTGGAAAGCTGCATCTTCTATACTATCAAACAAAACCACTTGTCTTTCTATGTATTGGATAATTTTGAATAGCAATTCCAGTTTCTGATCTTCAGTTTGTAGTTCGGTATGTTTCTGGAAAAACTCTTCCACAATTTCTTCCGGAGATTTCCCTTGTTGGTAGCCTTCTTTACTTTCCTCATAAAGAAAAGGAAGCAGCATCCCAATATTGGTCATTTTATCATAAGGCAAACTCATGAAGAGTGAATTGTAGATTTGAAATTTATTTTCTACAATTTGCCTGAATTTTTCAATTTTTTGATCGTTTAGCATATAACAAAAATAAGAGATAAATCATAAAATCAATCCTTCATCATGTTATTTTTATTGTAAATTTTATATTTATGCATTTTCCAAAACCTCGAGAATTTCTATCCCAAATTTCTCTACTTTAGACTTTCCGATTCCGTTTACATTTTCTAAATCTTCCAAAGTGCAAGGTTTATGTCTTGCAATAGACATCAGATGGGTATTATGAAAAATGATATAAGCTGGCAATTGGGCTTCTCTTGCCTTATCTGCACGCCAATCTTTGAGCTTATTGTAAATAATCTTTTCTTCTTCCGAAAGTTCAGATTCTGAATTCACTGTAGTTTTACTAGAAATTACCGTATTCTTTTTGTTGTTGTAATAAATCAAAACCGACCAATAATTAATTTCATCAGCCATGAGTTTTGCATTCATATTAACAATCTCGAATCGGGATAAATAATCATTAACTATGGCTTCATCTGTAATTTGAAACCGATCATCAATTCTTATTTTCAAAACTTTTACTTTCATAATATTCAAAATTAAGATATAAAAACCTCGGCAAGTTTTCCGCTTACCGAGGTTTATTTGATATTATTTATTAGATCCCAAAAGAACCAGTTCATCTATTTTGATTTCTGTCACAAATCTTTTTGTTCCATCTTTGTCATCATACGATCTGTAAGTTAGTTTTCCTTCTATTGCTATTTCCTTTCCTTTTGGAACATACTTTTCCAAAATATCTACGACTTTTCCAAACGCAACAAGATTATGCCATTGCGTATCTTCTACTCTTTCACCTGCAGCATTGATATAATAATCACTTGTTGCTAGACTAACGGTTGCTTTTTTAGTTCCGTTTTCGAAATTGAAAACCTCTACTTCTTTTCCTGTGTGACCAATAAGTGTCACTTTGTTTCTTAAAGACATAATATTAAATTTTTGAATTAAACTTTTTAAATCAAGTCGTGTTTTGTCTTTCGCTTGATTTTCTGTTGCAAATTTTCATCAAAAAGAAAACTGGATTCGGTTAAAAAGTATTTATATCCGTTTGTAATCGTTTGTAAACGGAAAGTTTTTATAATTTTAGAGAGCATAAATTGATTTAATAAAATGAAATCTTTAATAACATTTCTGACTTTTAGCATTTTAACTTTCGGACAGAATTCAAAAACTGAACATAAGATCGGAGAAAAAATCCAAGGTAAATTTCTGGGAAATGGCAAAAAAATAACTGCAACTGTAATCAAAATTAAAGAAGCAAAAGGAAATCCGATAGAAAATGGTACACCCGCAGAATTTGAAATTCGATTTTCCGATGCAAAATTAAAACCGATAAAAGCAGGCTGCTGTGCGATTATTCTCATTAACGAAGGCGATTTAAATAATGATGGAAGCGATGAAATCTCAATTTATCAAGCTCCGATGAATGGCTGCACTTACACAATGATAACTTATTCCTTCATCAAAGGGAATTGGATGAAAATTATTCAGCCGTTTTTGATTCCAACCGGATGTGAAAATCTTAGTGAAAAGGATTTGCAAAACAGGGTGTTCAAGGAAAATGAGACAATTTACTTCTTGCAAAAAGACATGAGCGATGAAAATGGAAAATTAATCAAGAAAAAAGCAACGACTAATCATTAAGTTTCTGAAGTTTTGTAATTTAGTTGAATTGATAAATACACGAATGGAAACTCTAACCTGCCCAGAATGTGGCGACAAAATCATTGGAAGATCAGACAAAAAGTTCTGTTCCGATGCTTGCCGAAACGCCTTCAACAATAAGCAAAACAAAACGACTACCAACTATATGCGGAACGTCAACAACAAACTCCGCAAGAACTACCGCATACTTTCTGAACATAATTTTGAAGGAAAAACGAAAATCAATCGTCTTAAACTACAGAACGCTGGTTTTGATTTCGATTTCATCACACAAATCGTGAAGTACAAAAACGGCTCGCAATACTTTTTCGTTTATGATCAAGGTTACAAAATCCTTGATAACGATTGGGTTTTAATAGTAAAAAAGACCGATTAATTATGATTCTTACTTTTCTGATTTTGTTAGCTGCTTTGGCAATTTATCTTTACAATCTTCCAGTTTTTGGTGGCAGTTTTTCCGGCAAACGATTGATCCGGATGAAACAATCGCCTAATTATAAAGATGGTGTTTTTCAGAACTTAAGTTATACGCCATCGCTCGCTGAAGGATTCACGATGAGACAAGTTCTTTGGGAATTTATAACCGATAAAACTGAAAATAAAAAACCTAAAAATCTTATCCCAACTCATAAAACAGACTTGAAAAATCAGTCGATAATTGATAATTTTCTGGTTTGGATGGGACATTCATCTTACTATTTTCAGCTGGATGGAAAAAGATTTTTGGTTGATCCTGTGTTCAGTGGAAATGCCTCGCCTATTCCAAGAACTACAAAAGCTTTTGCCGGAACGGATATCTATTCTGCAGAAGATTTTCCGGAGATTGATTTTTTGATTATTTCGCATGATCATTACGATCATTTGGATTACAAAACCGTGAAAAGCCTTAAACCTAAAATTAAAAAAGTAATTTGTGGTCTTGGTGTTGGTTCACATTTAGAAAAATGGGGTTATGATGAAGAAAAAATCACCGAACTGGATTGGTATGAGGAAGAAAATGTATCACACGGATTCAAAATAACTTCTACTCCTGCGAGACATTTTTCCGGAAGACGATTCAAAAGGAATAATACACTTTGGTCTTCTTTTGTTTTAGAAACACGTAGTAAGAAAATTTTTCTTGGTGGAGACAGTGGTTACGATTTTCATTTCAAACAGATTGGAGAAAAGTTCGGACCTTTTGATTGGGCTATTTTAGAGAATGGACAATACAATGTGAAATGGAAATACATCCACACTTTGCCGGAAGAATTGGTACAAGTTGTAGAAGATCTGAATGTTAAAAATATTATACCCGTTCATTCTTCAAAATTTGCATTAGCACAACATTCCTGGAACGAACCTTTGCAGAAAATATTTGAAAACAGTCAAGGTAAAAATTTCAAAATTGCCACACCGATGATTGGCGAAAAACTCAGTCTAAATGATGATTCTAAGGTTTTTCCAGAATGGTGGAATTCTTAAATATTAAATTTATTTAAATTTGTGATATGGAAGAACTAAACGAATTAGAGCTGATACTCTTAGAAAACTTAACAATAAAATATCCGTCATTAAAATCTCATATTCCTTATCTAAAAGTGACTGAGAGAAAACTTAGTAAAGATAGTTTGATTACCAATCTTGTTTACCCGGATTTCAGTGGAGATTTTGAAGATATCAACGCCTTATACAGCAATGGAGAAAATATCGAAGTTAAAGGTTTAAAAGATGGTTTAAGTTATGTTATTGATGTCAGCAATGGCGAAATCACTACAATAGAATTCAATACTTACAATGAAAAATGGAACGGAAAATTTGATGATTATAAAATCGTAAAGTCAGAATAAATTTAAATCAAAAACAAAAAAAAGGATGAACAATGATGTTCATCCTTTTTTATTTTCTAATAAGTAGATTATTTAGCTTCAACAACAGATGTTTTCAACCAGTTTGTATGGAATTTACAATCCTTATATTTGTTATCAATCGAGATAAAAATTGATGGAATTTTATTCGTAACCCATTTTTCTACGATTTCGTTTTTCTTTTTGTTAAGCGCCATTTCCTTGACTCTCTCATAATCTGTGGACAATTCCAACTGATGCGCATCGATAATATCATTAACCTGAACAATACTGATCATTTTTCTTTTTTGAGAATCTTCTTGTTGGAAAGGATCCGTAATATCTCCTTTTTTAAGTCCTGCAATCTGATAAGAAATAGTTGGATCAAGATTCAGTTTTTCTAGTTTATCAGAACCATCCTGACTGTTGGTCATAATACCAGCACTGAATTTATTACTCTTATCATCAGAATATTTGTAAGCTGCATCTTTGAAAGTGATTTTCTTCTCCAAAATCAAAGTTCGGATACTATCCAACTCTTTTTTTGCAGCGGTAATTTCCTGAGCGTTTGGCGTACTTTTTATAAGAATGTGCCTTGCGTCGTATTTCTTACCATTTCTTTTCACCAATTGAATCAAGTGATAACCAAACTCCGACTCCACAGGATCTGACAAATCACCTTCCTGAAGGTTAAGCGCAGCGGCTTCAAACGGTTTTACCATTTGTCCCATATTGATGTTCTTATAAATCCCACCAACAGCAGCCGAACCTTCATCCTCAGAATAGATTCTCGCTTGGTTTTCAAAACTTTCACCACCTTTGATATCCTGCTTTATTTTGTTAAGCTTATCAATAATTTCTTGTTTATGCGCTGCAGAAATCTTTGGATAGATACTGATTTTAGAAAGAGTTACTTCATCTTTTACGTTTGGAAGCTGATATTTGAATTGATTATAAAAATCCGTTACTTCATTCGGTGTAACGTCCGCTTTTTCAGTAATTCTTCCGTATTTGGCTTGACCGTAATAGTTATCAGCATCAATTTTCTCAATCGCATTTTTCATCTCGTAAGATGTTCTGAATTTGTAAGCTGCCAACATCGTTTTTTCATCCGGAAACTGACCCAGAATCTGGTTGTATTTGTTCCCTGCCATTTCCTTGATAGCTGCACTTCTGTTTTCTATCAATGTATCCTTTTTTGCTTCGTAGATCAGCAATTTGTTATTCAGGATACTTTCCATAAAATCACATTTATCACCTACATTCGCGCCTTGCTGTTTCGCATAGTTCGCTTGATCCTCTATGTCAGATTCTAGAACAATCTCATTACCAATTACGGCTGCGATCCCATCTATCAGCTGACCTTTTTGTAATTGTGCTGATAATTTCCCACTAAAAAAGGAAACAAAAACAAACAATAAAAAAAGACATTTTGTGTATTTTAACATTATATTTTGATTATTAAGGTGCAAAATTAGGATTATCCGTCAATTCTGCTTCATTTTTTGTTATAATTATTTCTTAAAATTTTTCTTCAGTTCTGCCATGAAAGCAGGCTCAATCTTGACCTTAGTTTTTGCTCGTTGATTAGCTATTGTTGTTTGCAGTACTTTTTCTGTTACAGCATCTGTCATATCTTCTTTGGATTCTTCCAAAGTCATCTGCTGTTCCGGCAACAATTCATCAATCGCAACAATCACGTCTCTGTCTGATATCTTAGTCGCAAATGTCCCTTTTTTAAATGGCACATTATGTTTTTTGAAAATATCTGCACTTTCCTGGATCTTACCTTCCTCAAAATGAACCAAAACCTTGTTTTTATCGTTCACCTGATTTTTATATTTCTCTTTTAGTGCAGTCCATTTTTTAGGATCTTTTACTTCTTTCTCAAGTTCTTTTATGAGTTTTGGATCAGAAATAACAGCCGCTCTAGATTCTGCTCTTTTTTCCCAAACAAATTTGGACTTGTTGGCATTATAATATTCTGTGTAAAGCTGAGGATTATTTTTCACCTCGTCTTTCAGATATTCAGAGAAGATATATTCAGAGAAAAGATTTTTCTTAAGTTCTGTTAATTCTGGTTTTACCTCAGGAAGATTTTCAAAATTCTTTGCATAAACACCAATGATGTATTGCTCTGCCTGATAATCTACAAGTTCTGCCCATTGAGTAGTCGGAATCAATTCCAAACTTTTATACTGAGAATCTATGGTTTTTTTAAGATCTTCGTAAGTCACCGTATTTTTCCCATACGTGAAAAGAACAGCTTTTGGATTTTTCGGATTAAGATAAGCCTGATAAGATTTTTTAATTTCAGCAAAATCTTTAGTCTCTGTAAATTTATCCTGAGTTTTCAGCCAGTTTACCAATCTAGAAGTCGCTTCTTCACCATAACTTGTAGATAACATTTCTTTTTGGAAGAATCTTCTATTATCATCTGTTAATTGATAAGGCTCGATATTATAAATATTGAAGATAAAATATTTGTCACCAAACAAAATTGGCTCTGGTGTGTAATAATCTTTCTTCTGACCTTTCAAAGCATTATAAACTTCATCTGGTAAAATTGGAGATCCCATTACTGCACCTCCAGAATTTTTCTCTTCCTCAGTAGCACCAAACTCTTTTACAACTGCTTGAAATTTCTTCCCAGAAGCCAGTTCTTTATAGATTTTGGCTTTATTAGATTCATAATTATCATCTTTTGGAACAGACAAAACGCCAAAAATCATATAACCAAGGCTAGGTCTTGTGTTTACTACTTTTGCAAAAGCAACCACATTGGGTTTGTCAATAAATGATGTATAAGAATTAGCCGAAGCATTTTTTATCTGTTGATATAGTTCATAATCCAACATTCCTGGTTTTACATAAAATGGTTTTGATGCTTCTGGTTTAGAATTTTTTGCCAAGAAATCTTCCATTGTCATTTTACCGGCTTTCACTTCATTGTAAAGTGCTTTGTAATCGGTTTTATCATCCGCCTTTTTTTCTTTGATGAAAAGTAAAACCTGAGTTTCAGTCTTATTAGAATTAACAAAATCCTGAACCAATGGATCTATAATCGGTTTTGGATAGAATTTTTGCTCTCTTAACTCAGATAGTTTTTGATTAACAGAATTAACGAAAAAGTTAAGCGTATCCGCTTTTTTTTCCTTTGCTAATTGTTGCAACAATAAAAATTCTACTGTAGAATTTACAGATTTATCCGGACCGTTGGTTTCCAGTCCATATTTGTTATCTTTGATATAATCTTTTACAGAGATGCTGTCTTTGCCAACAATCAGGTATTGTGAAAAAGCAGTTTGCGAGACAAATGCTAAAACAACAGGAAAAAAAATCTTCTTCATTTTATATATGTTAATTTACGACACCCATTTGAGTGCTAAATTCTAATAAGGTTAAATTTATATTGCAGATTCGAATGAGGTCAATTCTTTGAACTGATTGATTCTCTCAGACAATTCTTCTTTTGTAACAGTTTCGATTCTTTCTGTCCCGAATTTTTCTACCGTGAAAGAAGCCATTGCACTTCCTACAAGAATCGCTGTTTTCATACTTTCAAAATTAAAATCGCCTTTCTTTGTAAGATACGCTGCGAATCCTCCTGCAAAAGTATCTCCAGCTCCTGTTGGATCAAAAACTTCCTCCAAAGGCAAAGCAGGAATGGCGAAAACTTTCCCATCGTGGAAAAGCAAAGCACCATGCTCTCCTTTTTTGATGATGACATATTTTGGTCCTAATTCGTGGATTTTCTTAGCTGCTTTCACCAAAGAATATTCTCCAGAAAGTTGTCTTGCTTCTTCATCATTAATTGTGATAACATCTGTTTTAGCAATTACTTTCATCAAGTTATCCCAAGCGATATCCATCCAGAAATTCATTGTATCAAGGATTACCAATTTTGGCTGCGTTTTCATTCTTTCCAAAACTGAAAGCTGAACCACAGGATCAAGATTTCCTAATAACAGAACTTCAGCATCAGCAGAATGTTCAGGAACTTTTGGATCAAAATCAGCTAAAACATTAAGTTCTGTAACTAGAGTATCTCTGGAATTAAGGTCGTTATGATATTTTCCACTCCAGAAAAAAGTTTTTCCATCTTTTACCATTTCTACTCCATCCACATTAATATTTTTAGAAGTCATCATATCCAGATATTCTTGCGGAAAATCTCCTCCGATTACAGAAACCAAACTTACTTCTGTATCCAAAGATGAAGCGGCTAAACCAATATATGTGGCTGCACCACCAAGAATTTTATCCGTTTGTCCAAAAGGTGTTTCGATGGCATCAAATGCTACAGTCCCTACTGCTAATAATTTCATATGTTAAGTTTTTCTATGTCCGATGTCCGAAGATGGATGTCGGAAATTTTTATATTATGTTATTTTATTTTTATTTTCGAAGTTAAAATCATCTGACTTCCATCTTCAAACTACTACTCTTTCCAATCAAAGGAATCTATCATATGCAGAAGATCTTTTTTGATATAATCTACAGCTGGTGCTAAGGAATCTGGTTTCGGACGGGAATTGAAATACAAATTCCCAGTTACAAAATGTCTCGTACTATCCGTCACAAAAAACTGAATATTAGAAGCCGTTTGTCCTTTCAATTCATAAAAACTTCCGTAAACTTTTTTCTCTGGATAAGAAAAAGTCTTAGTTTCAATAGAGCTTGCTTTGATCGTATGTTCATAAACCATTTTTTCTACTTCTTTCACGTGAAGATTAAAATCATTCTTAATTGGGAAATAGGTAATAAAAACATTAGCTTTCATCTGTGGATAAGACAGATTGTACCAACAAGGCTGTTTTGCATCTTTAATATTCGCAAAATCCGAATAATCGAAAGAATAACTGCAGGGCGAAGAAAAACTCAGATATTTTGGATTGGGATATTCCAAACGCAAATCTCCTTTTGGTTTCGGAACCGGTTCTTTACCGCAAGAGAATAACGATAGACCAACAAAAATTCTGATCAGATTTTTAAACATCCGGCAAAAATAACAATTAGAATTGATACAGAAAATTTTGAAAACCTAATTTTTGTTAAGAATAATTGATTTACAGAGAAATATGTAATAATGATTGGGGATTTAATTAATTCAATCGGAGATTTTCGAAATTTCACTAATTTTATATAACATCATTTTGTCTTTCCGGTAGGAATTTAAACTACTGAGATTCCTAGGAAATGACAAAATTGGATTTTATTACGGAATGATGTTTTATGTAGAATCTTGCAGCCCGACCTGAGCGGAAATCCTTTTTACGCAGCGCAGCGGAGTGAAAAGATTGGGAGTGGAAGGCGGAAATAGCTGCCCAAATTATCTTAATCTGTTTTAAAATGAGTTAAAATTAAACAATAATCTGATGAAATTAAAATATTTGTAACCTTTTTGATGTTCTTATCGTATAATATAATGCAACCTAATAGAATGAGGTTTTTATAATGAGACAATTAAAAATTACAAAACAGGTTACCAACAGGGAAACTGCATCACTAGACAAGTATCTGCAAGAGATTGGAAAAGTTGAATTGATCACCGCTGACGAGGAGGTAGATTTGGCTCAGAGGATCCGTGCTGGAGACAGAGCTGCTCTTGAAAAATTGATCAAAGCTAACTTACGTTTCGTGGTTTCGGTTTCTAAACAGTATCAAAATCAAGGTCTTTCTCTTCCCGATCTAATCAACGAAGGAAATCTTGGTCTGATGAAAGCGGCAAAAAGATATGATGAAACGAGAGGTTTCAAATTCATCTCTTATGCTGTTTGGTGGATTCGTCAATCGATTTTGCAGGCTTTGGCAGAGCAATCGAGAATTGTAAGATTACCTTTGAACAAAATTGGTTCTATCAACAAAATCAACAAAGCTTACGCTCACCTTGAGCAAGAGAACGAAAGACCACCTTCTCCGGAAGAATTGGCAGAAGTTCTGGATATGAGCGAGGAAGATATCAAAGAATCTATGAAAAACAGTGGTCGTCACCTATCAATGGATGCGCCGCTTGTGGAAGGTGAAGATTCTAATCTTTATGACGTTTTGCGTTCTGGTGAATCTCCAAGTCCTGATAAAGATCTAATGTTGGAATCTCTACAAATCGAAATCGAAAGAGCACTTCAAACTTTGACGCCTAGAGAAGCTGATTTGGTGAGATTGTATTTCGGATTGAACGGAAAACATCCAATGACACTTGAAGAAATCGGTGAAACTTTTGACCTTACGAGAGAGAGAGTTCGTCAAATCAAGGAAAAAGCAATCAAAAGATTGAAACATAATACGAGAAGTAAGATTTTGAAGTCTTATTTAGGGAAATAAAATTTTCATTCACTGAATGGTTTTAAAGCAGGACTTTTGGTCTTGCTTTTTTTGTATTTTTGAAGTTATGAATAATAAATTTAATGAAATTATTAAAAGTGAAAATTTTTCTTTAGTTTCAGATTTATCAGAAATATCTTTAGATAAATTTATAACAAATGACACTTTAAAAGACATTCCTATTCTTGGAAGCATAACAAAAATTCTAAGTATTGGAAATACAATCAATGATAGAATTTTCACCAATAAATTAATCCATTTTCTAAATGAGCTGAAAGATTTGGATAAAGATTTTATTCTTAAGGAAATTCAGTTCATTGATGACTCCAAAGAATATCAGCATAAAGTTGGAGAAAAACTTTTAGAAATAATTAGTCGAGTCGATTCCGATGAAAAACCTAAGATTATTGGACGTTTATTTAATAATTTTTTACTAAAAAGAATCTCATATTCAGAATTTCTAAAATTAACTTACATAGTAGAAAAAACATTTTTACCAAACTTATTTGTTTTAAAATCATTAGATGACAAGATGATGTTAAATATTAGTTTTGAAGAAGAAGAAATTTTAATTAATGGACTTTGTAAAAAAAGAGCAAATCCTTTTTATATGTATACACAAAATGAGTTAGAAGATTTTAGAAAGAAGAATTCGAAAATTACCGAACTAGGAAGTAAGTTACTTCACTACGGTTTAAAATAACTTATGAAAAACATCTCAATCATCGGTGGGGGAATTGGCGGTTTGACTTTAGGCAACTTTCTAAAGCAACAAAACATCGATTTCAAAATCTATGAAAGTGCGCCAGAAATAAAAACGGTTGGAGCGGGAATCGCAATGGCTGGAAATGCAATGCAAATTTTCGATATACTCGGATTGAAGAAAAAAATTGAAAATGCAGGAACCAAAATGCACGCTTTAATCATCACTGATGAAAAGCTGAAAACTATTTCTAAAACTGATGTTTTGAAATTGGAAAGCCAATACAATGTTTGTAACATCGCCATTCACAGAGCAGATTTACAAAGAATCTTGAGTGAAAATATTTCGGAACACATTGTTCTGAATAAACGGCTTTCGAAAATTGAGAAAAAGGAAAGTTACCATTTGACTTTTGAAGATAATTCAGAGATTGAAAGTGAAATTGTTTTCGGAGCTGATGGTGTAAAGTCTTTAGTTAGAAATCAAATTCTTAAATCCGGAGAAATCCGAAATGCCAATCAAAAATGTTGGCGCGGAATTCTTACAACCGAAATTCCAGAAAAATACAGTCACAACGCTTACGAAATTTGGGGAAAAGGAAAACGTTTCGGTTTTGTGAAATTATCTAAAAATACTTTATACTGGTACGCTTTGGTCAATGAGAATTTCTATTGTGCTGATATTAATTTATTGGAAACGTTTCACGAATTCCATCCTGATATTTTGGAAATGCTTTCTAAAACTTCTAAAGAAAACATTATTCTGAATGACATTATCGACATCAAACCAATGAATAATTGGTCCGCAGAGAACCTTTGCCTAATTGGAGATGCTGCCCACGCAACTACCCCGAATATGGGACAAGGTGGTTGTCAAGCTGTTGAAGATGCTTATATTTTGTCAAAGCTTTTGAAAACCGAAAAAGACTGGAACAAAATTTTTGATCAATTTGAAAAAATCAGGAAAGAAAAAGTTCATCATATTGTGAACACAAGTTGGACAATCGGAAAGATTGCGCAATGGGAAAATTTCACAGGAATCCGAAATTTTATTTTTAGAATGATTCCGGAAACTGTTAATCAAAAACAGATGGAGAAGATTTTGAGATTGGAAATCTAGTTTTTATGTTCTTTTAAGTTTTCATAAAGTCGAAAGCGCCTTTCCGCAGATGAATTCTATATTCCAACCACGCTTTCATACAAGCTAGAAAATTGGCCCAGCCTTCGGTTTGACCAATTGCCCATTTTATGTCTTTTTCATCACTGGTATGTCCTTCTTCCAAAACTTTTATCACTGTGTTATTTTCAGCCAACTTTTGTAGCTCAATCGTCACAACAGATTTTGGGTCCCAGACAAAAACAATTTTCTCATTGGGAATTATTTCTTTCGTTGTCAATGGATAAGAACCATCAAACTCAGGGAAAGACCAGAAGATTTCTTTATCAGTTTCCATTCTTCCGGAGCCTTTGGAAATGAAATAATTCTGCATTATTTCCGGATTAATAATCGCTTCAAAAACTTCTGAAACAGGCTTCTGAATTCCAATAGTTGCTTTTGCTGTCACTTTTTTCATAGAATTATTTTGTTTTTTTGTGTAAACTATTTATCCTTCGTAACCAGAATCTTTGCTATGGTTGACCATCCAGCAAACGCCGTACTTGTCTTTGAAGCTTCCGAAATAGTCGCCCCAAAACTGGTCTTCCATTGGCATTTCTATTTCTCCGCCAGCAGAAAGTCCGTTGAAGATTCGGTCGGCTTCTTCTCTGCTTTCTGGGAAAATAGAAATATAATTTCCGTTTCCTTGATTGAGTTTTTGTCCCATAGAAGGAACAATATCAGACGCCATCAAAAGGTCTTTTCCAATGGGTAATGCAATGTGCATTACTCGGTTTTTCTCATCTTCGGAAAGATGTTCAGTTCCTGGCGCATTTCCCATTTTCATTACTCCGCCTACGAATTCTCCACCGAAAACGGATTGATAAAACTTGAAAGCTTCTTCTGCTGTACCATCAAAATTGAGGTATGAATTTAATTTTGGCATTTTCTAATTTATTTTGAATTATGTTATTTATTAAAACCACAAAAGAAAGAGTCTATTTAAATCTTAATTTCCTCAATCATTAAGGTATTAAAATACAATACATTTTTAAACATTTAAGAAATCAATAAATTGATTTTGATTAAGATATTTCAGTAATTCCTAACTTCTTAATGTTGAAAAACAATTTAATATTTCTACTCTTTTGTAATTTTTATTGTTTGATTCTTTAATGCTCCTGAACTTTTGCTGGGTCATCGTAATTAACCATCCACTTGGATTCCAAGACAACTTAATGATTTCATAAATTTTTATTTTATGAGTTGTAATAAGCATCTTCTATATCTTTGATGATGATTTTCTTCATTTTCATCATTGCTCCAAAAGCTTTTTGAGCTTTCTCCACTTCGTTGGTATTGGTCAGTTCAATCAATCTGTGTGGAACAATCTGCCAACTGAAACCATATTTGTCTTTCAGCCAACCACACATACTTTCCGTGCCTTCTTTCGTGAATTCGTTCCAATAATAATCGGTTTCTTCTTGGTCTTTTGTCATTATGGTTATAGAAGTTCCTTCGGTAAAATGAGCTTTATGGTCGTGAGAACTGTCCATCGCCATCATCACATAATCATTGATGATAAACTGAGAATGCGCCACATTTCCAGCCACATCGCCTTGACCTTCTGCATACTCCATTACACCTTCAATTTTAGAATTTGGGAAAATATTGGTATAATAATTCAAAGCTTCTTTGCATTTCCCAGCATTTTCGCCTGTAAACATCATTACCGGAGAAAACTTTTGTTTTGCTTTTTCAGAACTCAGAAATAATTGCCAAGAAATACCATATTGATCTTCCACCCAAGCATATTTTTCGCTCCAAGGGTAAGCATCCAACTCCATCATTACTTTTCCTTTTTCAGCCAATTTTTGGTAGTAATTTTCCACTTCTTCTGCTGAATCACACATCATCATTAATGATAAAGTGAGATTTGGTTGGAACATTGGACCTCCATTTAGAAACATTAGTTTTTGACCTTCAATTTCTATGTTAATGACCGTTGGTGTGTTAACAGTAATTTTTGAATTTTGAAAAATCGAAGTGTAGAATTTTGCCGCCTCAGCGCCGTTCTGGTTAAACCAGAAACACGGAAATATATTGTTGTTCATTTTTTATATTTTTGAATTAGATTTTAGACGAGTGTTAATCTTCTAAATTTTAACACAAATTCCAAAAAGTTTTTTTTAAATATAAACTGTTTTTAAGGTTTACAAAAACGCTTTCGCTTAAAAAAGTTGATGCAATCTTTTGTAACTTTTTTGGTTGAATCTAAATACTTTCTGAATAACGCTTGAAATTATCCAGAATCGCTTGCCAACCATCTTTTTGGAATTCCAAAGGATTCTGATTTTCGGGATCAAAATATTCTGTCACTTTTGTTTTGTCATCAGACAGTGTGGTCTTCCATATAGTATTTGATAAGTTGATATTCTTTGACCTCATCATAAATCCCAACCAAATCGAAACCAAAACTTCCGTCTTTTGCCTGCATTCTTACTTCTAATTTACCACCAACTGTCAAATCATTTTTAGCAGAAGGACATTCCCAGCTTTCGTGGGCAAAGTTCCATTTCACAATATGTTCTGGATTATTGAATGCGTTCCAAACCTCATTAATTGGTTTATTGATTTTTGCAGTTACTGTTAATTTACTCATTTGAATTTATTTTAAATCAAAGTTAAGTTTATTCTGATATGCTCAACTTGCCTTAGGACAATAATTAGCCACGAAACAAAAAATCACCCATAAAAGAGTGATTTTCAGTATATTTATTTTTTAAAACTCAATGGATATTTCACATTGGTGTAACCATCGATACTTGCTTTGAGTGATCCAACTGCCAGTTCGGCTTTTATAAGAATTGGCACCCTGTTCTTGTCATTTGAGACCCACATCGTCACACCTTCTTTCTCTTTAAAAACTCTTCCGCTAATCACAGAAGGAATAATTTTAAGACAATTGATTTTACCAAATTTGGTTGACAAGTTCTCTGTTCCAACAACTTTTAATTGAAAAGGAAACAATTCGTCATCAATCCAGACATTCATTTTCAGAACACTTCCTACTTTCAAATTATCTGCAGACTGACTTCTCAAATAATAAAAACAAGACAACATATCCTGAATATCATTAGGAACTTTAATTGTTTTTGCAGGTCTGTCTGTATGTTTTTTATCTACTAAAACCAATGTGTTATTTGTTGGGTTGAAAGTACTTTGCAGATGTTGCGTGTAGCTTCCTTCAGAAACATTTCTCACATAAAAAAGCGGTTCCCTGTTCTCATTAATATAACTTTCGTAAACATCTTCTACTTTGAAAAAGGCTTTCGCGGCACCACTTGTTTTCCCGACACCTCGAACGTAGAAAGCAGGCTGACCTTTATAGGACGTTTTTGTCGTTGATAAAGTAGCGTTTCCAGCCGTAATGAAACCGTAGTGGATTCTATAACTCAAAACCTCGCCAGAATTGATATTATCAAATTGCGCCGAAGCAGATGTGAAGCATAAAAAACTGATAAGAAATAACAGATTCTTCATTAATTATTTATTTATAGGCTTAGTATAAGACAAATTATTTGCCAAATTTAAAAAATAAAACCCTCCGTTTGCGAAGGGTTTTAAATATGTATCCAATTACATAATATTAGTACCGTCTGGAATGACTGCGTTTTTCTTTACTACCACAATTCCGTCTTTGATAGAATGTGTGCCGTAATCTCCGTCTGGATGATGTTTTCCACCAATAATTCTTACATTATTTCCGATGTAACAGTTTTTATCCAGAATCGCTTTGTCAATATAACAGTATTTTCCAATACCCATACTTGTGATTCCATCTCTCTCATTTTGAGAAACTTGTTGCGCAGTCTGATAGTAATCAGCACCCATCACGTAGGAATTCACAATCGTAGAACCTCTGTCTACTCGGGTTCTGTTTCCGATAATGCAATTCTCAATTTTATCTGCTAAAATGATACATCCATCGCCGAAAATAGTTTTACTGACATACGAACCATTAATTTTCGTCGGAGGAAGCATTCTTGCTCTTGTATAAATTGGATTAGAGCTGAATAAATTGAATTGAGGTAAATCCTGAGCCAAATCTAAATTAGCCTCATAAAAAGACTCGATTGTACCAATATCTGTCCAATAACCATCGTATTGATAACTTAAAACATTTAGGTTTCCGATGGATGCAGGAATGAAATCTTTTCCAAAATCATCACCTTCATAATCAGCAAAAAGCTTTCTCAAAACATTTTTTGTAAATACGTAAATTCCCATCGAAGCCAGATATTCCTTACCTTGAGCTTTACTTGCGTCGCTGGTTTCAGAAGTCCAATCAGATAGAATATCCAAACTCGGTTTTTCTGTAAATGCAGTGATATTGCTATCTTCATCCGCTTTCATAATCCCAAATCCAGTGGCATCTTTCGCCGTTACAGGGATTGTTGCAATGGTAATATCTCCACCTTTTTCTTTGTGGAAATCTATCATTTTCTTGAAATCCATCTGATATAGCTGGTCACCAGAAAGAATCAGAATATATTCGTATTCATATTTTTCAAGATGTTTCATTGTCTGGCGAACTGCATCTGCGGTTCCCTGATACCAGTTTTCATTCTCCACATTCTGCTCAGCAGCCAAAATATCTACAAATCCTTTGCTGAAAATATCAAAGTGATAAGAGTTTTTGATATGAGAATTCAGTGATGCAGAATTGAATTGAGTCAACACCAAAATCCTGTTAAGTCCCGAGTTGAGACAATTAGAAATAGGAATATCGACCAAACGGTATTTACCAGCAATTGGAACTGCGGGTTTGGACCTCGTATAAGTCAATGGGAATAATCTGCTTCCTCGTCCACCTCCTAAAACGATAGAAATTACGCTTTCATTCATAATATGTTTTTAGTTATATATTTTTATTAAAGTTAATGATAGTTTTCAAATATTAAGCCAATGTTAACAAAAAAATCAATAGTTATAAAGCTGAGAATAATTCTGCGCCGATTTCTCCCAAGAAAAATCAAAAGACATATTATTATAAATCAAACCTTTCATCAAATCTTTCTGACTATAAATGTGCAATGCTCTTTTTATGGCGTGAACTGCGTCTTCTGCTCCAGCATTGGTAAAATTAAGTCCACTACCACCAGTTGAAATATCCTGAACTGTATCTCGTAAACCGCCTGTATATCTCACAATAGGAATCGTTCCGTATCGCATAGAGTACATTTGGTTAAGCCCACAAGGCTCTACCCGACTTGGCATTAGCAAGAAATCTGCCGAAGCATAAATCTGATGCGATAAATATTCTTTGTAACCCAAATCAATCGCAAAATTAATATTGAATTGATATTGTAATTCTCTGAGCCTATTTTCGATTTGTGGATTTCCGGAACCTAAGACAATAATATTCAATGAGCCGTTTGTTTCCTGAATACTTTTCTCCACAATATCTGGTAATAAATCTGCGCCTTTCTCTCCAGCAAATCGACCTATGAAACCGAAAAGCGGAAGATTTGGATTAAGTCCGTATTCTGCACAAATTGCTTTTTTATTTTCCCATTTTCCTTCTTCTGCATAATCTCGGTTGAAATTGAACTTCAACATATCATCGGTTTGCGGGTCCCAAACTTCGGTATCAATTCCGTTGATGATTCCAAAAGCTTTTTGGCGTTCCTGATTCATCAATGGTTCAAGACCTTGGAAGCTGTAAAATAACTCTTCCAAATACCCACCAGACACAGCATTGAAAGCATTACAAGTCTTAATCATCGCCGCCATCGGATTGATTCTTCCGTTCCAATCCAATAATCCCGAGTTCTGACCATCGAAATGTGGAAGAAAACTGGACATCTGCCAATTCATACTTCCTTGATATTCGCCATTATGAATCGTTCCAATCGTTTTGACACCTTTCAAGAAACGGAATTCATAACAATTATCAATCATAAACGGCACTAATCCTGTGTGATAATCGTGGCAATGCAAAACATCCGGACGAATCTGCATCGCACTCAGCCAATGCAAAACACCGTGTTGAAAAGCAATAAACTGCTCGCTCTCATCCCAATAGCCATAGACATTTTCCCTATCCAAAAGTCCTGGAATTTTAACCAAATACAAATCAAAACCTAATGATTTGTCTTTCTCTTTGAAAACCTGAACCTGATACATATGTGATGATTGATGGATGAAACCATCAAACACAATATCGAAATCGTGATTGTAGAAAAACGGTTTGTTGTACCAAGGCATTATCACGCTGGCATCCAACCCCATTTTATTCTGATATTTTGGTAGTGCGCCTACCACATCCGCAAGTCCACCGACTTTTGCAACAGGATAACACTCCATAGAGAGATGAAATACTTTCATATATTTCTTAGTTTATTTTTTACGTTTCAGGAAATCCGCCATCTTAGATTTCTTTATAAGTTTACTTTGTTTCAATACCACACCTGATAATGGTGGTAATTTTATGATGATTGAGTTCTTTCTGTTATTCCAACCTTCATCCAATCTTTGGGAAATGACGGCTTCTACTCCGCTTCCGCTGTATTTTTCTTCATCGGAATTGAGGATTACTTTCCAATCTGTATTTTCATCTACACCAATTCTGTAATCGAAACTATTGGGTGTCAGATTCAGAACAGTCATTAGAACTTCTTTGTCGTGTTTGCTTTTTCTGAGGTAAACAAAAATCGAATTATCTCTGTCATCACCATCAACCCATTCATAACCATACGGCGAGAATTGCAACTCATATAAAGCAGGATGTGTTTTGTATAAGAAATTCAGATCCCTCACAAATTCCTGAAGATTTTTATGAACAAGGTATTGGAGCAGATGCCAATCAAGAGAACTCGTAAAATTCCATTCGTTGGTTTGGGCAAACTCATCTCCCATAAAAAGCAATTTCGCTCCCGGATTGGTGAACATATAAACATACATTGCACGGAGATTGGCGAACTTCTGCCATTCGTCACCCGGCATTTTGTAAATCAGACTGCTTTTTCCGTGCACCACCTCATCGTGAGACAAGGGCATCATATAATTTTCATTATACATATAGGTGCTCGTGAACGTAATTTTGTTGTGATGGTATTTCCTATTGATTGGGTCTTCTTTGAAATAGTCCAATGTATCGTGCATCCATCCCATCATCCATTTCATCCCAAAACCAATTCCGTCATCGTGGACAGGTTTGGTTAATTTTGGAAAATCTGAGCTTTCTTCTGCAATGGTCTGCACATCTGGAAATTCTTTATAAACCGCGGTATTAAAATCCTGTAAAAATTGTTTGGCTTCCAGATTGACGTTGCCACCGTAGATATTCGGTTCCCATTCACCATCGTTTCTGGAATAATCGAGATGTAGTATAGATGTCACCGCATCCACACGTAAACCATCGGCGTGGTAACGGTCTAGCCAAAATATTGCATTTGAAATCAGAAAAGATTTGACCTCTGGTCTTCCGTAATTGAAAATATAGGATTTCCAATCTGGATGAAAGCCTTTTCTGGGATCTTCGTGTTCGTATAAAAAAGAACCGTCGAAACGATGAAGTCCATTGGCATCGCCCGGAAAATGAGAAGGCACCCAATCCAGAAAAACACCGATATTATTTTTATGAAGTTCGGAAATCAAATACATCAATTCCTGTGGCCCACCGAATCTGGAAGTTGCGGCATAAAACCCTGTAATCTGATAACCCCAGCTTGGGTCGTATGGATATTCCATCACGGGCATAAATTCTACGTGGGTAAAATTCATGGCTTTGAGATAAGGAACTAATTTGTCTGCTATCTCGCCATAACTAAGAAAACGTTGAGGATTATTTGGGTCACGCATCCAAGAACCGAGATGCATCTCGTAAACAGAAATAGGAGCTTCGAGGCTGTTGTAACGCCAGCGTTTTTCCATCCAGTCTTTGTCCTGCCACTCGTACCAAGTGGTGCAAACTGCAGATCCCGCCTGCAAAGCATTCTCAAAACAAAGTCCGTATGGATCTGCTTTTTCTAATAAAATACCGTCTTTTGTCCTAATGCCATACTTGTAAACTTCACCAAAATCCAAATCGGGAATAAAACCTTCCCAAATCCCAGATTGATCCCACCGTCCTGCCAACTTGTGAGAAAAAGAATTCCAATTGTTGAAATTCCCCATTACAGCAACGTCTGTGGCTGTTGGCGCCCAAACGGCAAAATAAACACCGGAGACCCCATCGACCTCGACCTTATGAGAACCGAACTTTTCGTAAAGCCTGGTGTGTTTTCCTGAACGGAAAAGATAAATATCAAAATCGGAGAATAGTGAATATGGCTGAACCGACATAGGTTAATTATAAGTGATAAATGATGAATGATTAATGCTGATTTGGTAGCAATTATAATACCTTTACCAAGATAACAATATTAATCGTTACATAGTAAAAAAGTTTTTGTTAAATAGTATTAAAGTTTTTTTTGTGGGAGGAAATTTCTTTGCCCCAACCCTAAAAGGAGAAAATTTCTTTGCCCCAACCCTAAAGGGAGGAGATTTCTTTGCCCCAACCCTAAAGGGAGGAGATTTCTTTGCCTCAACCCTAAAGGGAGGAAATTTCTTTTTTATGGGTTGATGGATTTTGCCCAGAGATAGGTGCCGGTGTGCTTATGCTCCTCGGCGATATTGTTTTTGGGTGATGTGTAGCTGATGGTTGCCAATATCATTGTCCAAAAAGTACCTTGGGGAATATCAAATATCCAATCCTGTGCTGGTATATCTTTTTTCTTTTCCAAACTGAACGATAGGGATGAAAGGATCTCGGTCTGTATATTCTGCGTATTGGGGTTTATTGTGAACGCGTATATATCGAGGTTTGCCTGCACTGCATTTTTGGGGAAAATGATCTGTTTGCCTATTGTAAGCTGTGGCAAATGGACTGTCATCGTATTTTGGGCACTCAAGTTATACTCGGGATAGAAATTGGTGGCTCTCTCCCACTGCCAATCGTTATTGAATACCGTGCCGACCATTGGCTGCGGATTGAGGTACGCCATCTTTGTGGTACCATCTTGGTTGGTGGACTCTCCTATCGTGAGCCTGAGCCTAGTGCGGTGGTTGATGGAAAAACAACGGTAGTTTCTAATCTGTATTTTGTCCATGATAGCCTCTCTCAGGATACGATCGTGACCGCTGTTTTTACCAAAGCCAGTAGCGGCACCTCTGGTATTAGTGGATTGGTTTACCCTTTTAGGTTTTGAGCGAACGTGTGTTTTGTCATCTCTGTTTACAAATACCAAGTTACCTATTGCTCCACTAAGATTTCCGTTTTTGTTGACTCTTGCCATAGTTTATGATTTTTCCAGTTTGTAGCTTTTGTGTACACTCTGTACCCTTTGTGTATCCTTTGTATAGGCTAACACGAATTTTCATACAGTACCAATCTATTACTCAACTACTATTCTATTGGACTTTACTGGATATGTATTGGACTTGTATTGGATGTGCTCTCTCTAGGTTATGATTTTATGGAGCTTAGAATGTATTGTAAAGTTAAGGAATTTTTCTTTACATTATTATTTTATAAAAAATCCAATGGACTTTTTATTTTTGTTTTTGAAACATCTGTGATATGGGTGTAGATTTGTGTAGTCTTGATAGAGTTATGCCCCAGAAGCTCTTGCAATCTTTCAGCCGATCTTCTGAGAGATCATCTACCGGAAAAGTCCGAAGAATCCGAAGCAGATGCCCAAACTCTGTGATGTAGGTTCGGATTGTGTTCTTACTATAAGCCTTCAGCTTCAGCTGGTCTATAAAATCTGAAAAAGCTTTTTGATTTACCTCATCTATTTCGGACTTGATCTGGCTTCCCCATTCTTTTCTTGCTAATTTGAGTGCATCTCTCACTGCAGGGAGATCCGGCAAATGCCAAGCTCGGTTTGTACTACTCCACGTAGCAGATGGAAAGGCTTTCTGAAGCTCCTGAATCAGGGTATTATTTTTCTCAAAACGAATCCAGATGACATTTTTGTCTCTGTGAGTACCAAAACTGAAATTGTATAAATCTAAGTCCATCATAAAAGTGTTTTAGTATTCGCATTTTAAATATCTACTTTGACTTATAGTTTAAATATCTATTGATATTGCGAATAATAAAATTAGTAAAAAAACTAATGAAACTGGGATATTATTAGAAATAAATATTTCTTTAGACTAGAGAAACTTTCGTATATTTGAGTGTTAGGCACAATATTAAGAACCCCAGAACAACAGAATAAAGCAAATAAAAACGTAATTTTGACATATGAAAGTAGTATCATTATATTCCGGAGCAGGTGGACTTGACATTGGCTTTAAAAGAGCAGGATTTGACATAGTTTGGGCAAATGACTTTGATAAAAATGCTTGTGCATCATATGCAAAAAATATTGGAGACCACATAAGATGTGGAGACATCAATCAATACTTTGAAGAATTATCTCAACTTGATAATGTTGATTTGGTTATAGGTGGTCCGCCTTGTCAAGGTTTTTCTGTTGCAGGTAAAATGGACCCGAATGACCCAAGAAGTGAACACGTTTGGACTTTTACAAAGGTTGTTGACAAGTTAAACCCGAAGGCTTTTGTAATGGAGAATGTAAAGGCTTTAGGACAACTACAAAAATGGGAGCCGTTAAGAATTGAACTACTAAAAACATTTAGAGATTTAGGTTATTCTGTGAATTTTGTCGTTTTGAATGCCACAGACTTTGATGTACCACAAGCAAGAGAAAGAGTTTTCTTCATTGGATTTAAGAATAACTCAAAGCTCATTCCTGATTTACAAAAAATGTTAGAACCTTTCAAAAAGAAAGCCCCAACAGTTAGACAAGCACTTTCTGTGCTTGACAGGGCAGGAAAAGGAAATAACAAAAGTGTTTGTAATGCAAAGATTACTTTGACACCTAATCCAGTAATGCGAAAATCGCCTTTTGCAGGAATGTTATTTAATGGCTTAGGCAGACCCGTAAAGATTGATGGATATTGTGCTACTTTACCAGCTTCAATGGGTGGAAATAAAACCCCTATAATTGATGAAGAAGAGTTGTATAATAAATCTGAAAGTTGGGTTCAAAACTATCATTCAAACCTTATGAAAGGTGCAAGTCCAATGGATTACCAAGAAGCACCAAGTAGATTAAGAAGATTGACAGTTGAAGAAGCAGCACTATTGCAAACATTCCCTATAGATTATGAATTTTGTGGTTCTCAATCGTCCAAATTTAAACAAATTGGTAATGCAGTACCTTGTAATCTGGGATACAATGTTGCGAGAATGATGATGGATTGTTTAATCAATGAAGCGATAGAAAATATTTTTATTAATCTTCCTTACCAATTGGAAATAGAAAACATTAATGGCTGAAAATATATTGAAAAGTGATGCGGAAAAAGTTTTATTATCCGCATTTAGAGAGAGATGTTCAAAGAAAGACATTATTTCGAGTAACATAAAAATAGTCTTACAGGGAAATCACAAAACCTATAAGTATATTCTTGTAAATGGATTATTAGCTAAGGCTACAAACGAAAATATTAATGCTCTTGCTTTGCAAGCAGGAGCACCTCTAAAAGGAGCTTTTGATGCTAGAAGTTTATGCCATAATGTTTTAGTTCCATTTGAGCGTGACTTTTTGCAAAGTGCACTTGGTGGCTCAAACGAGCCATTTTTAAATAAGCCAGCAAGGTTTACGCATTTAAGTGACACGAATGCGGTTCGTAAGGGTCAGGACAAAGAAACTCTTGAACTTCTGATAGAAATTTTCAACTCAATCCATACGAGTTCAGAAGCAATAAAATATTTAGCTTGTGCCTTAGAGTTCTTGAACGAAAAAATTGAAGAAAACAATTTACTTCATGACAGCTCAATAAAATACAATCCTACTTTAGTTGAGATTTATGAATTTATTTTCAGATTTTTAGATAAGTCGTTTGAAGGCGAAACGTCAGCTATTGTAGTTGGTGCTTTGGAGAAAATTTATCATTCAAGGTTTTCAAAAAACTTTAGGGTAATTGCTCATAAGGTAAATCAAAGCGGTTCATCATCTAAAGAAGTAGGAGATATTGACATATACAAAGAAGACCATTTTTATTACGCAATTGAAGTAAAAGACAAAAAGTTTACTTCTTATGATTTAGAACACGCATTCAAAAAAATTCAAGAACAAGGTGGGTCTAAAGGACAATTTATTTATGGCCCGAGTGCTACTTTTGACGAAGAATTATTGGAGAAAAGAATATCGGTATTTGAACAAGAAGGATTTATGGTTCTTTTCCAAGACATTTTTACATATTCTAGGACAATGATTTTCAAAATCGACTTAAATAGTAAACAGGAATTTATTGATACAATTATGTCTACAGCAATTGAAATAAATGCCAAGGGCGAAACGAAAAATTGGATACAAGAATTACTGACAAACATTGGGTGGAAATAGAAATACTGTGCCTAACAGGCGTTTGGCTCAATGGCGGGTGACGTGGTTAATTGAACATTCTACCTCGCATCAACTTTTGTGATATATTGAAAGTTTTGTGCTCCGAAATCCGCCACTGCGCCAAGCGCCAAAACGTTAGGCGTAATTTTAAACAGACACGACACAAAAAACTATGACAGAAAATAAATACAAATTTGCTATTCAAACTTCAAACAACGGGATACTAAATATTCCTTTGACCGAAGGGAATGCTTTATTTGTTCTTGGAGCAAATGGAGTTGGTAAATCAACTTTAATGCACAAGCTCTTCGAACAAAATTTCGACCATACGAAAAGAATATTGGCACATAGACAAACTTGGTTTACCGACAATACAATGAATTTGACAGCTCGAGATAAGAAATCAAATGAGCAAGATATGAAGAATAGAGATAGACAAGTTACATCACGTTGGAAAGATGACTATTCAAGTTCTAGGTCAAGTATAACAATTTTTGATTTAATTAACTCTGAGAATATACGAGCAAGAAACATTACAAAGGAAGTTGATAACGACAATTTAGCACAAGCAAAAAAATTATCTAATATTCAAGCACCTCTCGAAAGTATAAATGAATTATTGGCATTATCAAATATTCCGATTGTTATCTCCCTAATGAAAGATGAACAATTATTTGCATCAAAGAACGGAAGTGAACCATACAGTATTGCTGAATTATCAGATGGAGAAAGAAATGCTTTACTAATATGTTCTGATGTTTTGACAACAGAGCCAAACCAACTTATCATACTTGACGAACCTGAAAGACACCTGCATCGTTCAATTATCTCACCTTTGCTATCTTCTCTATTTCAAAAGCGAAAAGATTGCGTTTTTGTAATATCCACACACGATGTTTTTTTACCAATAGACCATTCAGAAGCAAGTGTTTTGCTTTTGAGAAGTTGTCAATGGAACGGTAAAAACATAAAAGATTGGGATGCAGATTTAATTTCTGAAGCAGACGAAATCCCAAGTTCTATCAAACGAGAAATACTTGGGTCAAAAAGAAATATTTTGTTTGTTGAAGGCGATTACGAAAGCTTAGATAGACAAGTATATTCCTTAATTTATCCAAATATTTCAGTTATGCCACAAGGCAGTTGCACCCAAGTTGAAAAGGCAGTTGAAGGAATAAAAGGGACTGAAAAATTACATTGGATAAATTCTTATGGTTTGATTGACGCTGACGACAGAACAGAAGAACAAATTCAAAACTTACTCAACAAGGGAATTGCAGCACTAACTTGTTATTCTGTTGAAGCACTTTACTATAATTTGGAAATTGTAAAACGCATTGCTAAAAGACTTGCAGAAGTTTTAGGACAAGATGAAACCGAACTTTTTGAGAAAGCAACATCAGGAATTATCAGCGTACTTATTCCTCATAAGACAAGGCTTTGTTCACGTCTTTGTGAAAAGCAAGTTAGAAATAGCGTAATGACAGGATTGCCAAAGCACAAGGACATTCAAGAAAAGGGCAATTTTGAATTAAAAATTAACTTAAAAGACATTCAAGAAAAAGAAGAAGCACACTTTGACAAATTAGTTGCGGACAAAAATTTGGATGGTCTAATCTCACGTTATCCAGTCAGAGAAACACCTGTGTTGACAAAAATAGCAACAGGACTTGGTATGACAAGAGACAAATATGAGAGTGCTGTAAGGAAACTAATCATTGACGATAAGGAAACCAAGGAGTATTTTAAAACATTACTTAAACCGTTGACAACATTAATAGAGAAATAAAAACTACGCCTAACAGCAGTTTGGCAAAATGGCGGGTTCGGTGCTAAATTGAACATTTGGTTTTCAAAATAAGTTTAGTGCTAAAAGGAAAGTAAGTGCTTCTAAGTCCGCCACTTCGCCAAGCTGCAAAACGTTATGTGCTATTTTAGGACGACCGATTACAAACAATGACCGACAACAATTTTGACATAAAAATATTAGACCTTCATTGGATTAAGGACGTTGACGACCCAACAGACCTGTGTGCACACGGACACGTTTTTGTAAAAATTGGAGATGAAGTTGTTGCGGACAAAGACAGTTTAGACGTAACAGTAAGTTCAACTGCTCTGTATTTAATGCGGACAATAAAGGATAATTACAAAAAAGACGACTATGCAAGTCAAATGCTTCCTTGTTGCGGACACTTTTTTATGGCTGACGAAGAAAATGACTACGTTGCTATTATGGGTTGCCCAAGCGGAATTGACTGGACAATTATTCACACAGACGATGGTAAAATCAAACACATAACAGACACCGGACAAGAAGCAACAGTTGACAAAGAAGAATATAAAAAATTGGTTTTGGACTTCGCAGACCAAGTTGAAAACTTTTACAAAACGAGTTTACCAAAGACAATACCAACGGACGACTTCGACAAAAAAGGTTACTTGACATTTTGGAAAGAATGGCGACATTTACGAGACGAATGGAAATAAAAACAGCACATAACACGGGTTTTGCGTCAGGCGGGCTGAAGTGCAAACCTGAAGCTTTATGTTTCTAATGAGCTTTAGTGATAAATTAAAACTTTGTACTCCGAAACCCGCCCGAACGCAAAGCCCGAAACCGTTATGTGCTATTTTAAAACGACACCATTCGACAAATGAAACTGTTTGACAAAATATTCAAGTCTAACAAGACAGAACCAGCCGATTTGACAACGATAACACGGACAGAAGTTCTTGAAGGATTTTCTATTCCAGGGGTTATACATAATATGCAATATCATTTTACTGACTTACAAGTGTATAGTGACGGACTTATTTCATGTTGGGAAATGGTTGACTTGTCAATGTTCAAAGACAAGTTAAATAAAGGTTGGGTTGTCACATCAATTCCAGACGGAGAAGCTATTTCTATTTTTAGTTTAGGACATTGGAAAATTGAACAAGGAGAATGGAAACACACAAAAGAAACTCTATATGATTATGTTTACTCATTAGTGAAGAAGCTTAACCCGACACTTGAAAATTTACACAATTATAATGGCAATAATTCAAAAATGGTAGGTAAAGCAAATGTTGCAAAACATTTTATACCAACACCTATACCTTATCATTTTGACGACCCGAACTCTTTTTTCCCTAATAGAATTAATGGCGAGAAATTTCATTTCTTTTACAGAAACGACGACAATAAAACTTATTTAGCTGAATTATCTATTTACAAGAGTGGGAACATTGAGATAACTAATTTACCGAAAAAGAAAATTTATAAATTTGAAGATTTAGATAACCTAACTAAAAACGGAACACTAACAACAGATTTGAAAATTGGAGAAACTGTTACAATTTTGAATTTAGGCTCTTTTAATGTTGTTTCAGGAAGTGGTGTTGATATTAAATTCAAAATGAGCGAGCTGATTGACAAGTTCAATGAATTAAACGGCAGAGAAAATAGTATCGCAAAATGTGCAAGAATATTTGAGGAATACAAACAAAATCCGACAAAAAAATTGAGAGATGAATTAAAAGATGCATATGAAGCAGTTCCAGAACATCAAAGAATTTTCGTTGGGACAATGGACACAAAAGATTATGAAGTTCGTCAGGTAATTTATGGCGACATTGTGAAAAAAGAATGGGAAGATGACTATGGTTATGAATACCCTTATGATGATATGCCAAAACCAATTGACGAATGACAATAAAAACAGCACATAACAGCAGCTTGGCAAAATGGCGGGTTCAGTGCTAAATTCAAGTTCAGTTCTTCGATTGAACTTTTGTGCAAAACTGAACATTTGTGCTTCGATTTCCGCCACTTCGCCAAGCTGCAAACCGTTAGCGGAAAGCTTACCCAAACAATCGCAAAAAAAATTCAACTAAAAAATGAAGACACATTCGACAAACTATTTTGACACTTTTATTGAAATTGCGGAAGACACAAAAGCTGACAGCGGAATTAAACCACCAACGAAAGACAAGAAAACAGTTGCTGAAATGCAATATGAACTTATCGCCAAAAATCCTTACAAGTTTACTTCTGACGATATATTCTTTCAAATATTTGCTGACAGAAACGACTTAACAGAAGCTGAATATAAACGAGCAAGAGATCAGTTCTTTTCAAAAGGACAACCTTGCTTTCGTGCTTCCCCATTGACAAAAACCTACGGTTTTGGTATTCATAACGACAGCAATGGGAAAATTGCACTTTATGGAATGGAAACAAAAGAATATCAACAATTTTTAGCTGACACAAAAATTAAGAAAGTGAAAGCAATGAAATCGAGCAAATAAAAACTAAAAATATGCTGACAGAAATAAATTGGCTTGCAGTAATTATTGGAACTATTGCTTATTGTGCGTTTTGTGGAATTTGGCACAGACAGTTTGCATTTGGCAAAAAATGGGAACAAGCAATGGGTTTTCAACGACCAGAAAATTGGAAAGAAACTAACATTTATTACATAGTTCCTCTAATCGCTTGCTTTGTTACATCATTAGCAATCGCTGTTTTAATCAACTTGACAAATACAAATTCATATTCGGAAGCAATAAAACTTGGACTTATTTTAGGAATTGGACTTGCAATGGCTATTGTTTTTACAACTGCAATTATACCGACAATGAAAAAGCCTTTGACTTTTGGAGCGATTACAGGGACAGCACAAACATTGGGAATACTCATAGTAACAATAATTATTTACACAATATCAAAATAAAAAGCCTTCCGCTAACAAGGGTTTTGCGATAGTGGGGCGAAACTGCAAAGTTCAACGGTAGTTCTTCGGTTCAACCTTTGTTCAAAATTGAAGATTTGTGCTTCGATTGCCCCACCATCGCAAAGCCCCGAACCGTTATATGCCATTTTAAACCCACGCTCAAACCCCTCTCACGATTGGTAAAATGAACGACAATGATACAAAACGACTTTCACGGCTCACTGCAATTTTGACGCAGTTGCAAACGAAACGAATCTTAACGGCAACACACTTGGCAGACAAATTTTCGGTTAGTGTTCGGACAATTTATAGAGATATCAGAGCTTTGGAACAAGCTGGAGTTCCAATTTTGACGGAAGACGGAAAAGGTTATACTTTAATGGAAGGCTACAGAATTCCGCCTGTAATGTTTACCGAAGCACAAGCCAATGCTTTAATTATTGCAGAACAATTAGTACTCAAAAACAAAGACACATCTTTTATCAAAGACTATACTGAAGCTATCGAAAAAATAAAATCAGTTTTACAATATAGCATAAAACACAAAGCCAATTTGCTTGCCGAAAGAACTCGTTTTGACCAGAACATCAATCGAGAAAGAAACAGCAATAATCTGTCGGATTTGCAATTTGCATTGACCAATTTTTACATCGCAAAAATTGAATACGAAAACGAACAAAACAAAACCACCACACGTCATATAGAACCTTTTGCATTGGTTAGTACAACCGAAAACTGGTTACTGATTGCGTATTGTCGACTGCGAAAAGAGTTTCGATATTTCCGCTTGGATAGAATTAAAAAACTAGAAGTTCTTGTTGATACATTCGAGCAACATAAAATGACTTTGCAGGATTTTTTTGACAAACAATAATTTTTTGCAGACCCCTGACATAAGGCTGTCAATACCCCATTTTATTTTTGCATTACGATTAACAAGTAAATCAATTTTAAAATGGAAAAAAGAACAATTGACCCTTGGAAATGGGGCGAAAACACAAACTCTGCACAAGCTGTAGAAGTAACAAACGTAACAGGAACACTTTACTGCTCAGGACAAGTAGCACTTGATGCGAACGGTGTGCCAAGTAATGCAGATATGCGTTCGCAACTTATCCAAACCATTGCAAACCTTGAGCAATTAATAAACGAAGCAGGTTATGAGGCAAAAAACATTGTCAGATTGAATATTTACACAACATCTGTACAAGAGCTTTTCACAACGTGTATGGACGTTTATGTACCGTTTCTCCAAAAACACGGTATTAAACAAGCAAGTACATTAATTGAAGTTAAAGGACTTTTTGCTACTTTAACAGTTGAATTGGAAGCAACAGTTGTAAAGTAAAAATGTTAGAAACTGTAATATTTTATCCGACAAGCCTTACAGCGTGGAGAAAGTGGTTACAAAAAAATCATCTTTCAAAACAAGCTGTATGGCTTGTTTTTTATACCAAAAAATCTCAAAAGAAATCCATCACTTGGAGCGAAGCAGTTGATGTTGCTCTTTGTTATGGTTGGATAGACAGTAAGAAAATAAAAATTGACGAAGAAACAACGCGTCAGTTTTTCAGTAAACGAAAACCACAAAGCACTTGGAGTAAAATCAATAAAGAAAAAATTAACCTTCTTATTGAGCAAAACTTAATGACAGAAGAAGGTTTGAAAAGCATTGAAACAGCCAAAAAAAATGGGTCTTGGACAATTTTAGACGAAGTTGAAGAACTGATAATTCCCCAAGATTTAGAAAAAGCATTTAAAAAACATAAGAGTTCAAAGGAATATTTTTTAAGTTGTAGCAAAACTGCTAAAAAAATGATGTTGCAATGGATTGTACTTGCAAAGCAGCCCAAAACCCGACAAAAACGCATAGATGAAATAGCCGAACTTACAGGACAAAAGAAGAAACCAAAACAGTTTTGATTAAAGAAAAACGGCATATAACATCGCATTGGCAAAATGGCGGGTTTACGGCTAAGTTGAAAGTTTCTGCACATTTAGCCGCCGAATGTGTTTCACATTCAGCTTTTTTAACTAATTTAGCTTCTGTGAAAACACATCGGCTACGTTACTACTAAATTGAACTTTTCGTCCAATTTATCCGCCACTTCGCCAATGCGTTTTCCGTTATGCCTCACCCTAAAACCAACCGCATAAATCCTACGCTCTAAAAAAATTGACAGAAAAAAACTTGCTGAATTAAAACCTTTAGCTAAATTTGTCATTTATTGACAAGTTAAAATTTACAAGCAAATGAAAGCAACTTTTGGAGAGTATATCAGACAATTAAGAACAGACAAAGGATTGACTTTAACTGAACTTGCAGCATTGCTAAAACTGGATTCTGCTAATTTGAGCAAAATTGAAAACGGTAAGCGTGAATTTGACGAAAAGCGGTTAGATAAATTAGCAAATGCTTTCGACCTTAACTTTGAAAAATTGAAAGTAGAATATTTTGGCGACCAATTTGCTAAAAAAATGTACGCTTACAATTGTTCTTCAGAAACATTAATGGTTGCAGAAGAAAAAGTAAATTACTTGAAAAGTATAAATGTTAAACAAGCCGAAATTAAATTCTAAAACTATGAACAAACCATTGACATACATTAGTTTATTCAGCAGTGCAGGAGTTGGATGTTACGGCTTCAAACAAAACGGTTTCGAGTGCATTGCAACAAATGAAATCTTAACAAAACGCTTGAAAATTCAAGTGTTCAACAACAAATGCAAGTACGACACAGGTTATTTGGATGGAGATATTTCAACTAAAGAAATCAAAAACAAACTTTTTGCTGAAATCAAAAAATGGCAAACGGAACACAAAATTTCCGAGCCAGACGTAATTGTGGCTACGCCACCGTGTCAAGGAATGTCGGTTGCCAATCATAAGAAAAATGAAGAATTGACACCAAATTCGTTGGTTGTGGAATCAATCAAAATCACCAAAGAAGTTAATCCGAAATTTTTCATTTTTGAAAATGTAAGAGCGTTTTTAAACACAACTTGCACCGACATTGACGGAACGGTAAAAACGATTGAAGAAGCGATAAAATTAAATTTAGGCGGACATTACAATATACTTTTCAAAGTCGTAAACTTCAAAGATTATGGTTCTCATTCAAGCAGAACGAGAACGCTTGTAATTGGTGTTCGTAAAGACTTACAAAACATTAGTCCGTTCGACATTTTTCCCGAGAAAAATAAACCAAAAACATTACGCAAACTTTTTGCAGGATTGGAACAACTGAATGAAATGGGACAAATATCGGAGAATTTTTATTTGGGCGTTTCCCTATCGGGTCGGGCTTTCCGTTTCAATCTTTTGTTCGTTCCTCACAAAAGGATTTCCACTGCAATCCCTAACGCATTAAAACAAGTTGCATAATGGAAAACGAATTGAACGAAACGGAAAAGCAATCAGAAATAATGAATTTGATTGGTTACGGATTAGCAAAATTCGATTTGGCTTTTGTGAAAGAATTTAACTGTAACACAAAAACGGCTTTTAATAGATTAGTTGTTGAATTAGGTTTAGCAAAAACAGAAAAAGCTGTTTCAAACAGGCAAGATAGTTTTGACCCATATTTTGATAATGGTAGAAAAGGTTGGTGGCAAAGAAATCAAAGAGAACACATAAAACTTTTTATTGACAGTCTTTTCGGAAATGAAAATGCAAAATCATTTGCGAATATCGTTAAGTTGTTCATTAAAGACTTTGATACGAAATTGATTTTGCCAACAAAAGAAGTTCAACCGATTGTAAAATCAAAATTCAAACAACTTCAAGAAACAGGAAATGAAGCAGAGTTCTTCTTTATGAGCAATTATAAAACTGTTCCGATATTTGAAAGTGGTTTATTACAAGATGCAAGATTATGGGGCGATGGTTATGATTTTCAAATTCAGTTACAACAAAAATTTGTTTTAGCAGAAGTAAAAGGCGTAAGAAATAAAAATGGTGCAATCAGAATTACGCAAAATGAATTTGAAAAAGCAGAAGAATACAAAGACGATTATTTTCTTGTTGTAGTTAGCAATTTATCAAAAACACCACAACTAAATGTCGTTGAAAATCCGTTGAAAAATTTAAAATTCAACAGAAAAGAAATGAATTCAATACAAATCAATTATCATACTGAACACTTAAATTGGTAAGATATGGAAGCAAAAACAATGTATGCAGTTGAACATTATTATTCTAACGATGAACGTTCAACTTATGAAATTTTTGAAACGCTGAATGAAGCCGAAAGTTTTTGTTCCGATAAAAATAATTGGAACGAAAATCATTTTCCCTTATTCATTTTCAAAGCAGATTTTAATTCCGATTTGATTTATCAAGATGAAAACAGAAATTGGAATTATGATGATTTTTCAGGTACGATTTTGAAATATCATTCATTTAGAAAAACAATCAACGAAATAAAACTTGAAGTTGAATAGTAGATTGCGACATAGAGTTAGAACAAGAAACCAAAAATGTACACCTGATGTAGTGTGTATTATTGCGGATTGCGTAATAAATTTGCGTGAAAGCGAACCGCAAAAAGAATTTACCGTTCAAGATATTTGGGATTCTCAATATTTCATCAAAAACGTAAAAGCGATTTTCAACAAACCGTCTGCAACCAATCCAACAACAAGAAGTGAATACGACAAATTTATTCAGCAACCGTTACGCCTTTTGGCATATGCAGGAGTTTTGGATATTGAAAAAAAAGGAACAACGAATTATTACAAAATTGCAAATCTTACAGTTTTGGAATACGTTTCGTTGAAAGATAGAAACGCATACAATTTCCTTTATCAATACTTCGTAAAAGTAATGTCGGACAGCGGACAAATAAAGTTCTTTGAAGAATACAAATGCAAATACGAAAAAGGCAATTTGTCAAAATTAGATTTTGAAGATTTACAAAAACGTTTTATCAAGTTTATTATCGGAAATACCGCAATCAACGGAGAACTTGAAGTTAGACGTATTTTTCCAAAGTTGCTAAATGTTTACGCTTGCGAAAACAATTTACCAGGTTCAATTAAAGGGCGAATGTCAGAAAATGAATTTTACTACACAGACTTAATGTATAACCGTAAAAATTGGCGTGATGTATCAAAAGACAAAACCATTTCACGACAAGAAGCAAATGCTGAAAGTGAACAAAATGTATTGACAGATACAGCGTTCAACGCTTATTTGGTACAAAAAGCAATGAACCAAATAAAGAAAATGTATTCTGAAAGTGAAGTTAAAGACCAATGGGCAAATGGCGAAGCAACGCAAATACATCACATTTTCCCGAAAAGCAAATTTCCGCAACTTGCTCACTATTTGGAAAACTTAATCAAACTGACAGCAACGCAACATTACACAAAAGCACACCCAAACAACAGGACAGATGCAATAAATCCAGACTATCAACTTGTTTGCTTGCTTGCAAAATCGGACAGCATTGAAAAGTCTTTGAAGAAAAACGAACTTTATTACAGAAAGGAATCTTTTGTTTATTGCATAAATACAGGACTTAATCAAGACCTAAAAGTCGATTTAACTTTCAGACAAATCAAAACAGAATTGGCGACAATTTATAACGACATATGAACCGAAAAAAGAAGGGCGAAGGCATAACAGCAGTTTGGCAAAATGGCGGGTTCAGTGCTAAATTGAACATTTGGTTTTCAAATCAACATTAATGCTAAAATGAAAGTAAGTGCTTCAAAATCCGCCACTTCGCCAAGCTGCAAAACGTTACCAGCAAGGCTAAACGACCGCACAGTCCGAAACTTGAAAAATTATCCCGACAGAAAACCTTAACGGTTGGGTACAGCACTTTTTACCAAATGTGAAATGACCAACTAACATCAATTGCTAACTTTGCGACAATGAAAGAATTGATTGAATATATTTTACAGTTTGGCAACTTAAACAAACAACAAATAGACCTTATCACAAGTAGAGCAACAGAAATAGAACTTCGCAAAGATGACTACTTTTCGGAAGCGGGTAAAATTCCCCGACAAGTCGGTTTTGTTGTTGATGGTGTTGTTCGTGGCTGTTATTACAACAACAAAGGCGAAGAAATTACACGTTGCTTTATCCCTGAAAATAATATGGCAGTTGATTATCCTAACTTTGAAACAAATTCTGCTTCTGCCGAATACTTGCAAGCAAGCACCAACTGCAAATTGGTGGTTTTTTCAAAACAAAATTGGGACGAACTTTCACATACCATTGTGAATTGGGACAACATTAAAAATAAGATGGTGCAAAAATGTTTGTATCAAAAATCAAGAAAAAGCCCCGTAATTTCGCAAGACGCAACTACTCGTTATTTGGAATTTCTTGAAAACTATCCAACGCTAACCAATCGTGTTTCGCTCGCTCATATTGCTTCTTACTTGGGTGTTACGCAACAATCATTAAGCAGAATTAGAAAAAGCATACGCTAAAATCACTTTTTACCATTTGGTAAATGACTTCATTTTTTTACGATGTAATTTTACATCATAAATTTTAAAAGAAAGAAAAATGAAGTCAGCATTAATAACAGGAGCAAATAAAGGAATTGGCTTTGAAACCGCAAAGCAATTATTGCAAAAAGGATTTTACGTTTTTATCGGAAGTCGTGATTTACAAAATGGCTTACAAGCCGTTGAAAAACTAAAAGCAGAAGGATTAACAAATGTAGAAGCCATTCAAGTTGATGTAACCGATGACAATTCTGTAAAAAATGCCCGAACAGAAATCGGCAAGAAAACAGACAGTTTGGATGTTTTGATTAACAACGCAGGTATCAATGGTGGTGCACCTTACACAGCATTAGAAGCAAGTAGCGACCAATTTTTTTCAGCGTTTAACACCAATGTTTTTGGTGTAGCAAGAGTAACACAAGCATTTATTGATTTATTGCGTAAATCATCTGAACCAAGAATTGTGAACGTAAGCACAAGCGTTGGTTCGCTGACACTTCAAAGTGACCCGAATTGGTTTGGTTATAACTTTGCAAAATTTGCGGTTTATGGTTCATCAAAAGCCGCTTTGAATATGTTTACTGTTCATTTGGCTTACGAACTTCGGGACACCACATTCAAAGTAAATGCAGTTTGTCCCGGCTACACAAAAACTGATTTTACCGGTTATAATGGTGGCGAAGTGGAAGAAGCAGGGAAACGAATTGTGAAATATGCTTTATTAGACAAAGATGGAGTGACAGGGAAATTCATTAGCGAAGAAACCAATCCCGAAACAGGTGAAATTGCTTGGTAGCAATGGGTTGACAAAAAGCCCTGCTAGTAACATCGGTTTTGCAAAAGAGCGGATTAAGTGCATAACTCAACGACAGTAATTCTATCATCGCATAAGCCATTTTTATTTTCTTTTCTGTAATTTAGCAAATAGAAAATGGCTTATGCTACGGTAGTGCTAAACTGAACTTTTGTGCTTCTATTTCCGCTCCTTCGCAAAGCCGTTTCCCGTTTGAAATTTTTCCCCCTGAAATTCCTTCTATTAAATCTTTGTTTTCATCAATGGCATTAGCTATACTATCTTTTTTTACAATTAATTCAGGTTGTAAATCTTGGGAAAAGACAAATGCTGAAAACAATAAAACTAATAAAAATTTAATCTTCATTAATATTTTCATAATTAATTTTACTTTTCTTATTAATAAAAAAATAAACTGGCAACCCAAGCAAAATCAATCCCAATCCTGGCCAAGTATATTGCGGTTTATAAATGAATAACAAAATACAAAAGCCAGTTCCAATCAAAAGATAAAGAATTGGTGTGAAAGGATAAAGAAATGTTTTGTAACCTCTTTCCAGTTCAGGTTTTTTAATTCTTAGATAGATGACACCAAAAACTGTAATCATATAAAACAAAACAATCACAAACGAAATCATATCCAGCAAATCACCATATTGACCACTTAGGCAAAGCAGACTTGCCCATATCCCCTGCATCCAAAGTGATTTTCCGGGAACTCCGTTTTTATTATTTTCAACTGCAGATTTTAAGAATAAGCCGTCTTTTGCCATTGTCTGGAAAACTCTTGCTCCTGCCAAAACAATCCCGTTCACACAACCAAAAGTCGAAATCATCACAAGAACTGCAATGATAATAGTACCTGCATTTCCGAACATTTTTTCGGCTGCAGCAACAGCAACTCGGTCATTTGCAGCAAAAGCGATAGAATCTCTGCCGAGTGCGTTGAGGTAAACAAAATTCACTAAAAGATAAAGAATCATTACGGCAGAAGTTCCGAGAATCATTGCTTTCACCACATTACTTTTAGGATTTTCGATTTCTCCGGAGATAAAAGTTACGTTTTCCCAAGCAACAGAACTGAAAACCGAACCAACCATTGCGGCAGCAATTCCACCAACAAGAGTAGCACCAGAAATACTTTTCCATTCGGTTTGTTTCAGGTTTTGGAAAGCGTCCCAGCCGAAACTCATATTAGAACTCCAATTAGATTGAGAAATCAAGACAAAACCAAGAACAATCAAACCAAGAAGCGCAATGATTTTGGATGATGTAAAAACATTTTGGAGAATTTTCCCACTTTGAACACCTTTCGTATTCACAAAAGTCAGAAAGAGAATCACAAAAATTGCCAGAATCTGAATCCAAGTGATTTTAAATTCGCCACTTTGGAAAATCGGAGCCGCGTCATTCAAACTCGGAATCAAATAAGCGGTAAATTTTCCAAACGCAACTGCAACAGCGGCAATCGTTCCTGTTTGGATAACAGTAAACATTCCCCAACCATAAAGAAATCCCATTGGTTTCCCAAAAATCTCTGTGATGTAAGTGTATTGTCCGCCAGCTTTTGGGAATAAGGCTGACAATTCGCCGTAACTTATAGCTGCCGCAACGGTCATTATTGTGGTAATTAACCAAACTACAATCAGCCAATATCCGGAACCGAGATTCCGCATAATATCCGCACTCACGATAAAAATTCCGCTTCCTATCATCGAGCCCATCACGATCATCACTGCATCCCAAAGTTTGAGTTTCTTTTCCATAGTTTTCTTTGAAATCAAATATATAAAAACATCTCACTGAAAAAATTAATTTTTTTACAGCAACCCCATTTAAAACTTTCTCCAATTAAGTACTTAGCTTTTTTATAATTAAATTTAAAATAATAATAAATATTTTGTCAAAATTAATTTTTTCACACTTATTGTTAAATGATTTTTATTAAAATATTGTTTTTATTAAATATTAAAAAAATTAAAACATAATTTAACATGTTGAAATCTAACCAAAAAAACCAATTAATATGGTTATTACTGCAACTATTTTTTATATATCGTTGTCTTTTCGCTGTTATTATCTTCGGTATTTTTTTTCATAGAAAACAATTACAACAAAGAAACTTGATTGTTTCCTTTCCAATTATCTTTTTTATGAATGATGATTTTAATTGAATGGATTTGACAAGAATTCACAATTTTGGGGTAACTAAGCATTAATGAATACAATGAAAAAGCTTCAGTTTCAAAACCAAATTGTCCTTCTGTAAATCAAAACAGAACGTATTTGAAGGCTATGATACATAATTAATTTTCAAGAAGATATTTCATTCGTAACTACAGACCTTGAAGCGTTCTACAAAAGAGTTTTAATTGAAACAAATTGGTCAGCTTTTTGAATATTCAGAAGAAACCGAAATTCTTTTGAAACTCATCACATTCACAAACAAAGGCATTTATTGTCCGCAGGGAAAATTCTACATCGATCCGTGGCGACCTGTTGATTTAGCGGTTATCACGCACGGTCACGCCGACCACGCCCGCTGGGGAATGAAAAAATACCTTTGTCATCATTTTACAAAACCGATCTTACATAAAAGAATCAGCGAAGATATCGAATGTCAGACTTTGCAATATGGCGAAGTTCTCAATATTAATGGCGTTAAATTATCGCTTCATCCTGCGGGTCATATCATTGGTTCAGCGCAGATTCGGTTGGAATATAAAGGTTATGTAAGTGTAATTTCTGGAGACTACAAAGTTCAGGATGATGGATTGAGCACACCCTACGAAGTGGTAAAATGCAATGAATTTGTAACTGAAAGTACTTTCGGACTTCCCATTTACAATTGGCTCGAAGTAGATGATTTGAATAAAAGAATGCAGAATTGGGTTTTACGGAATCAAGAGAATCAAAAAACCTCTGTATTCATCGGCTATTCTTTGGGAAAAGCTCAAAGAGTAATGAAAGCTGTGGAAGGAATAGGAAAAATTCACGTTCACTACTCTATAGGTAAGCTCAATCAGGCTTTTGAAGAAGTTGGAATCAAACTTCCCGATTACGAAATTCCTGATTTTAGAGAAAATATAAAACACGTTGCTGGAGACATTGTCATTGTTCCGCCCGCTTTATTAGATTCAAATGTAATAAAAAAAATTCCCGATGCAGCAACAGCTATTTGTTCAGGCTGGATGCAGGTTCGTGGTGCAAGACGATGGCGAAGTGCTGATGCAGGCTTCCCAATGAGCGATCACGCCGATTGGAAAGGACTTTTGCAAGCCATAAAAGCAACAGAAGCTGAAATCGTACACGTTACGCACGGACAAACCGAAGTTTTCTCAAAATATTTAAACGAAATCGGAATCAAATCTGATGTTGTTGAAACTTTATACGGCGATGATGACGAAGAGGAAACTGAAAAAGAAATCATCAAAAATCCTGAGCAATGAAACGCGCAAGTCAAATATCTTATTCTACACAAATCCTGTTAGCGTTCCATCTGACCTTTAACAACATAAAAAATTTCAGATGAAAAATTTCGCCGAATTAATCAATGCTCTCGAAAGCACCAATAAGACCAACGCAAAAATCGATGCTATCATCGATTACCTAGAACGTACGCCGGATGATGATAAAGTCTGGTTCATAGCTTTGTTCACGGGAAAAAGACCGAAACGAAACGTGAATAGCAATTATATGAAAGAATGGGCGTTGGAAATTACCCAATTGCCGTCTTGGGTTTTTCAGGAAAGCTATTCTTCGGTGGGCGATTTGGGAGAAACATTGTCATTAATTCTTCCGCCACCAACTGAAAAAATCGAACGTACTTTGTCTGAATGGATGAATGATATTATCAATCTAAAATCAAAGACCGAGATCGAGAAAAAAGAATTTGTCCTCACTTCGTGGAATGGTCTTGATTATACAGAACGTTTGATTTTCAATAAATTATTGGGTGGAAGTTTCAGAATTGGCGTTTCAGACAAAACTTTGATTAATGCTTTGACAAAATTTTCCGAACAGGAATCCAGTGCTTTGATGCACAGTTTGATGGGAAAATGGTTACCGAATGAGGTTTCCTTTCAGGAATTGATTTCAGCAGAAAATGTGAATCCCGACAATTCTAAACCTTATCCGTCTTGCCTGGCTTATCCTTTGGAAAAAGATTTGGAAGAGCTCGGAACACCTGATGAATGGCAGATTGAATATAAATGGGACGGAATCCGTGGACAAATTATCCGAAGAAATAATGAAGTTTTTATCTGGTCAAGAGGCGAAGAACTGATTACCGAACAATTTCCCGAAATAACAGAGGTGGTTCAGCAGATGAAAGGCAATTTTGTAATTGATGGAGAAATTCTTGCCGTGAAAGATAATAAAGTTTTAAATTTTAATGAATTACAAAAACGTCTCAATCGAAAAACTTTAACCAAGAAAATGCTTTCTGAAATTCCGATTCAGGTTTTTGCTTATGATTTATTGGAATTGGAAGGAAATGATTTGAGGGAAAAACCGATTTCTGCAAGACGAGTAATGCTGGAAGAATTATTATTAAATCAAAATCCCGAAAACATCAAAATTTCCCTGCAGATTGCGTTTGAAAACTGGAACGAATTATACCAAATCAGAGAAAACTCAAGAGAAATCAACAGTGAAGGTTTGATGTTGAAACAGAAAAACTCACATTATCACTCCGGACGAAAAAAAGGCGACTGGTGGAAGTGGAAAATCGATCCGTTGACAATTGATGCCGTTTTGATTTACGCCCAAAAAGGTAGCGGAAGACGAAGCGCATATTACACCGATTATACTTTTGCTGTAAAAAACGAGGATAAATTAGTCACGATAGCCAAAGCTTATTCCGGTTTAACGGACAAAGAAATAATGGAAGTCAGCAAGTTTGTCAACAAAAATGCGATTGAAAAATTCGGACCGGTAAGAACCGTAAAACCTGAACTGGTTTTTGAAATTGCCTTCGAAGGAATTGGTTTCAGCAACCGTCACAAAAGTGGTGTTGCTTTGCGTTTTCCGAGAATTGTACGCTGGAGAAAAGATAAAAAAGTGGATGAAATTGATGATTTGGAAGAGATTAAGAAATTGATACAGTAATTTTTTCTACTTGAGAATTAATTGAGAAAGAATTTCTTTTAAATTTAAATGACGAGCATCTTGAATTTTTTTTGAATGTTCAGAAACCAAATCTATCCAATCAAAAATTTTCTTTTTATCAGTCGTTTTTACTTCCCAATATTCTGAAAGCTCGCTTGCGGAAGTTTGCAAAATTGTTTCAACAATTTCAGGGATCGCATTCAGCAAGTTTAGAAAAATTCTTGGTACACTCTGATACGTTTTATCTTTAATTGATAAATCAACTTTCCCTCCAGCAGTATATAAATCTCGAACATTTGGACATACTACTGCTTCACTAGTAACTAACCATATTGCAACACGACCAAATTTATCATTACTGTTTCCAAAAAGCTCTGGAAAGTAAATCATTGAACGAATTTTTAGTTCTTGCTTTTCAGTTGTAGATAAATTATTCCAAATTCTGATTACGATGTTACTTGCCTTATTAGTATTTTCAGCATCCATCCACCACAATTCTTCACCAGGTTTTAGTTTGCTTTTATAATAATCAACAATAGGGCGTATTGGATTATCTTTTTTTCGAAGAGTATTGTAAGGCATATTTATTTTATCAAAAATAGTTTTACCTTCTTCTAAATTCATATCAATCAGATACCTTGGTGAATGAGTAACAACAACTTCTGATAAAACTTCTTCATAAGGACGACAACGAAACTCAATCGGACTTGCAAGTTTTGCGAATAACATAAAAATTCTTTCAATATTATCAACACGTGTACTTTCCAAAACACTATTACCTGTCGTTTTCCAATGATTTTGAGTTGTAGTTTTTACTTCAATACCGTAAAATTTTTTAGCAATTATATCAGGAAATTTTTGTCCTCCAATCAATTCTATTGAATCTTCGAATGGAGTTCCGACTGCTAATTCAGACATCAAATCTTTAACATATGGTTCAAGATTTCTTCCTAGTAATTTTTGTATTTCTTTTGTAGGATTTTGACCGTGAAGATTTAACTCTTCCGTAGTTCTACTTAGTAAAGAATCAAATTCACTTCTATTTGGCTCTGAATTTAACCTTTGAAAGTATAATTAAGATGACTTTCTAAAAAGTCAATATTGGGATAAAATTTATCCGGTAAAATGATAGATTTATTTTCGTGTCTTCCAAATAAAGATGAAAAAGTTTCTTGTTCTTTTACTTGTTTAAGTTCGTTTGAAACTAAAATTGAATAATCAATATTTATTCCGATATAACCTAATTCAAATGCTCGGTCGTGAATATTACATAGGCAAAGTCCATTTGTTGGATTAAGGCGATGTTCTTCATTTTCTGACCATTTTAAAATGTGGCTTGCTACCAATAAACTTTGAATATCTAAACTACAAACAGCACAGGAATTAGAATAATTATTAACAACCACTTTTCTAAATAAGGATTGATTTACTCTTGTTTTTACAATTCGGTCAATGCATTTGCCCTCTTTTCCATTTAAAATATCTTTTTCAATTTCTCGAATTTCGTTTTGGTCTAAAGCAATTTCTGCTATATTTTTATTTTGATATTTTGCCAAAAGGACTTCACTTTGATAAAGCATTTCGTCCCAATTGTTGGTAAATTCATTATACATTTCAATTGCATTTTTGCCCGGATTGGCTAATCCTTTTACCCTATCTTTGTGCTTTGGGTCTTGACGTGAAAGATGAACTAACTTAAATGCAACAGCACCGGGTGTTTTGCCGATAAGTTCCGCAAGCTGTATTACTTCTGCATTTCTATAATTAAATTGACCGTAACGAAGTTTTGTATATAAATTCATTACGAGTATAAATTCATCTCTTGTCCATTTAGCCATTATTTTCCAATTCGTTTAATGCCATTTCCAAATTTTCAATTACAATTAAATATTCATTTCTCAACTCTTCAAATTCAATATTATTTATTTCATTTCTCAATAATGAAAGTGCTGAAGTTAGCGCTATTTCTATTTTTACTTTATCCATCAGTTTAATTGATTTGAGTTTAACCATTTAAGAGAATATATAAGTTTTCCAGATAAACTAAAATCTTGGCAAGGAAATCCACCTGTTACAATATCAACTTCATCTGGAAAAATAGAAATTCCATTTTTATGCATTTTTACTAAATCAACGATACTTTCTTGGTAAAAGTCTTCCGCATTATTGCCTCTTTTAGAAAAATAGTTGACCCAAGCATTTCTGGCGTCTGATAGAATATCATTAGCAAAAACAGTTTTAAATTTTGTTTTTTTTAGTTCAACAAATCCATTCTTTAATTTTTTATTAATGAAATCTGGTGATAAAATTTCGTTTACAGATTCTTGTAAAACAGAAAAACCTCCTTCAAATCCTAAATCCATTCCTCCACAACCGGAAAATAATGAAAGTACATTTAAAGTATCATTTTTCTTTCGTGATTTTACATCTTGATAGTATAAGAATTCCAATTGTGGCTCTTTAACTACACATATTTCTTTTTCTAAATTATCAACCCGCATAGTATAAACATCACAATTTTTAAAGTTAAATTTTCAATATTCAAATATATTAAATGAAAATAAAATATGACAATATATTTTTTATAATTGGTTAAAAATTTGATACTTTGAAATGTTAGAAACAAACAATAATTTGACAACATTCGAAAATACCGACGGCTACAAAATCATCCAAAACTGGATGAGCGATAAAGGTATTTCGCCTTTTAAATTTCAGATTCAGACTTGGCAGAAATTCGGAAATGGTTACAGCGGAATGGTTGTCGCACCAACCGGATTTGGTAAGACGTATTCCGTTTTTTTAGCTTTAATTTCAGACTTCTTAAATCATCCTGATAAATATAAAAAGGGGCTGAAAATGATTTGGATTACGCCGCTCCGTTCCCTTTCAAAAGATATAGCCAAAGCAATGCAGGAAGCGATTGACGAGATTGGACTCGATTGGGCAGTTGGCTTGAGGAATGGTGACACTGATCCGAAAGTTAGGCAACAACAGGTCAAAAATATGCCTGAAATTCTGGTCGCAACTCCCGAAAGTTTACAGTTATTATTAGGACAGAAAAATCATCAGCGTTTTTTCAAAAATCTGCAGACGATTGTTGTGGATGAATGGCACGAATTGTTAGGTTCAAAACGTGGTGTTTTGGTAGAATTGGGAATTTCTCAGCTTAGAAAATATGTTCCGAAACTTAAAATCTGGGGAATCACAGCAACGATTGGAAATCTCGCTGAAGCGATGGAAGTTTTAATTCCATATTCAATTAAAAAGACAAAAATTACCGCCAAAGAACATAAGAAAATTGAAATTCTACCTGTTTTTCCGGACGAAGTTGAAATTTTGCCTTGGGCAGGACATCTCGGACAAAAACTGGCAGATAAAGTGGTTCCGATTATTTTACAATCAAAATCGACGATTGTTTTTACGAATACCAGAAGTCAGAGTGAAATGTGGTATCAGCTTTTGCTCAATGTTTATCCCGATTTTGCGGGACAAATTGCTATTCATCACAGTTCGATTGATGCAGAATTGCGAAACTGGATCGAAGAGAATCTAAGTTCGGGAAAACTGAAAGCGGTCGTTTCAACATCATCTTTAGATTTAGGAATTGATTTTAAACCTGTTGATACAGTGATTCAAATTGGTTCTGCGAAAGGTGTTGCGAGATTTTTGCAAAGAGCAGGAAGAAGCGGTCACTCCCCTTTTGAAACTTCAAAAATCTATTGCGTTCCTACGCATTCTTTAGAATTAATCGAAGTTTCTGCTTTGAAAGAAGCCGTTAAACAAAATGAAATTGAGCCTCGTGAACCGCAGGTTTTATGTTTCGATGTTTTGGTTCAATTTCTAATGACTTTGGCGATTGGCGACGGATTTTATCCCGAAGAAACTTACGAAAGAATCAAGCAAGTTTATACTTTTCAGGAAATTACGGATGACGAATGGAAATCAATCATCGAATTTCTGACGATTGGCGGAAGTGCATTGAAAAGCTACGAAGAATATCACAAAGTCGTCGTGATGGAAGACGGTTTGCACAAAGTTACTTCCCGAAGAATTGCGATGCTTCACAGGATGAATATGGGTGCGATTGTGAGCGATGCGATGCTGAAAGTGAAATTTATTTCCGGCGGATATATCGGAATGGTTGAGGAATATTTTATCTCAAGATTAAAAAAAGAAGAGAAATTTATTTTGGCAGGAAGAGTTCTGGAAGTGGCGATGATAAAAGATATGACAGTTTTTGTAAGGGCTTCAAAAGGAAAAGCGCAGGCTCCGAGTTATTTGGGTGGAAGATTGCCGTTGAGTTCTAATCTTGGACAGTTTTTGCGTGAAAAGTTATCGATTGCTTTAAATCCAAAGGTTTCTGAGAAAGAACTGAAATTTCTGCATCCGCTTTTGATGAATCAGGAAGAGCGGTCGCACATTCCGAAAGATGATGAATTTTTGGTGGAAATGATTAAAAACCGTGAAGGCTATCATTTATTTATGTATCCGTTTGAAGGACGGTTGGTTCACGAAGTGATGGCGGCGTTGATTGCTTTCAGGATTTCAAAACTGGCTCCGATTTCGTTTTCGATGGCGATGAATGATTATGGTTTTGAATTGTTCAGCGATAAAGAAATTCCTCTGAATGAAGAAAATTTAGACAAAATTTTAACGAGAGATAATCTGATGACCGATGTGATTTCCAGCATCAATGCGGCGGAAATGGCAAGAAGAAAATTTCGTGATATTGCGGTGATTTCCGGAATGGTTGTTCAGAATTTCCCCGGACAGCAACGTTCCAACAAATCACTTCAAAGTTCGGCAGGTTTGATTTTTAAAGTTCTAGAAGATTACGACCCGAATCATTTTCTTGTGAGACAAGCTTATACGGAAGTTTTTAATATGCAGCTGCAGGAACAAAGATTGGTAGAAGCTTTTAAGCGAATCGAAAAATCTAAAATTATTTTAAAATTTGCGAATGCTTTTACTCCATTGAGTTTCCCGATAAAAGTTGATAGTTTGAGACAGACTTTGACGAGTGAAGATTTGGATGCGAGAATTCAGAAGTTGATTCAGCAAGCGAAGAAAGTTAAATAAAGTGAATTGTAACTAAGCCAATTGTGAATTTAATATCGTTGTGTCATTCAGAACGGAACGAAGTGAAGTGAAGAATCTTTAGAGCTGAGATTCTTCCTTCGTCAGAATGACAAACAGGAAATTAAAATGAAAATAGTAACTAAAAATATCAATATTCAAAACGAAGTTTTCACCTTAACCAATCAGCGTGCGTTGTTTTGGAAAAAGGAAAAAGCGTTGATTCTCTCTGATTTACACATCGGAAAAACTGCTCATTTCCGCAAAAACGGAATTGCCCTCTCCGACCAGGTTTTTGAAAATGATTTACAAAGATTATCTGTTCTTATCGAATATTTTAAACCAGAAAAGTTTCTCGTAGTTGGCGATTTGCTTCACGCAGGAGACAATTCAGGTGTCGATAAATTCTGCGAATGGAAAAGCCAATTTTCGAATTTAGAATTTCACTTGATTGAAGGTAATCACGATAGAATATCAAAAAAACTAGAATCCAAACTTTGTTTAAATTTCAGAGATGCAATCTTGGAGATTGATGATTTTATTTTCGTTCACGATTTTCAAAAAAAGAATGAAAAATTTCAGATTACGGGTCATATTCATCCGGGATTTGTTATCAATTCATCTGTGAAAAATATCAAACTGCCGTGTTTTGTTGTTTCAGAAAATCAATTATTACTTCCTGCATTCAGTGAGTTTACAGGTTTAAATACAAAAAATCTCCCAAAAAAAGGAAGATTCTATGTTTTTACAGATGCTGAGATTTATGAGATTTAGTTTTTCTTTTTGAAAATAATACAGCAAATCAGCAAGGTTAAATTGACTAAAATTGAAAAACCATTGGATAAAATAATTGGCAATTCATCTTGCAAGATTCCGTACCAAACCCAAAGTGATAAACCTGTAATCAAGACCAAAAGCATTGCTACGGAAATATCTTCAGCGTTTTTTTCTTTGATAACTTTGATGAGTTGTGGCATCATCGCAACAGATGTGATTCCTCCGGCAATTAATCCTAGTAATTCTGTATTCATAATTTGGAATCATCTAAAATGAAGCCAAAAAAATAAGCCCCGAACGGAGCTTATTGTCAATATCTTTAAATCAAATTTTATTTGACAAGTTCAATATTAATAGCTGAAAAACCTTTTGGAGATCTCTCTTTTTCGAAAGATACTTTGTTCCCTTTTTTGATTGGTACAGCGCAGTTGTTACTATGGAAAAAGATGTTTTCGTTGGTTTTATTTTCCGTGATGAAACCGTAACCTTTTTCACTTACAAAAGTTACAATTCCTGTTTTCACAGTTTCTTCAGCTTCTATAGGAGCAGCACCTAACTGAATGTTGTCCAAATCAACCTCTAGTCTTTCTTCCGGAGGCGTAGAAGTTAGTCTTCCGTATGCATCAACATACATAAACTCGGTTTCTTTTCCTTTGTCGTTGTTAGTTTTACGCTCTTCACGACGAAGTGCTTTGTCTTTTTGTTTTTGAAGTTTTTTCTTGAAGTTTTCTTTTTTTGAGAAAGAATCTGCCATAAATTATTGCTTATTATTTTAAATTAATGTTCCGAAATTGAATTAAATGAATTCAGAATAAATCTTCACCAATGGAATTTGAAAATCGATTCCTATAAGATTAAAAAGTATTCTGTTTCCGCTATTCGAGAAGTTGTGTTGCCTAAAACATTTACCAATGACTGAAACACAAAATAAAAGAAAACTTGTACCGGCAGATACAGAAACTGTTTAGAATTATGATGCAAATATACAATAAATATGTGAGACATAGAAAATGCCCCTAAAATTAGAGGCATTGTCTTTATCTATTATAGGATTCGATTAGAAAAAGTCCATCCAATCACTTTTTTCGTTTGTGTCGCAAAGTGCATTGATATTCTTATGATGGTTCATAGAAGCAATAAGCGTTACAATCTCCTGTCTTACAATTTCTATCGAGTTATCCGTCAAGTCTTGATTGAAACCTGCGTTATTCAAATCTGTTAAATCATTAACGGTAACGATTCTTGAAATAATTTTTCCCAGATCAATCATTTTTCTTTGAGAAAGCGGACCTCCAATTGTAAAATCCAATTCTTTGGAATAGAATTTAGCTGCATTGTTAGTGATTTCATTAATCAAAAGATATTCTCCAAGATTGTCTGTTTTCTTCTTTTTCATATCCTTCAAAACCCCTTCAGCAATCTGTGTATAAAGCATTTCGTTGGAACCTTCAAAGATTTGGAAAGGTCTGCTATCCATTATTCCTCTTCCACCAATATGGCTTAATCTATAACCTTTAGCACCAGATAATTGCACCAAAATCTGAGCAGCTTCCTGCATCATATCGGTCACAAAAGCTTTCATACTGTTGGCGTGAACGCCGCTTGCAGAAACATCTTTGTCAATTCCACTTATCAATGTGCTTTTTGCGCACATCGCAGAAGAAAGTGTAAAGAAAGACTGCAATTTAGCCAATTGATACTGAACTTGGTCTAAAGAAAATAAATTAGAAGCACCAACGATTCTTTCTTTACATTGCGTCATCGCCTCATCCATCATTCTTTTCAGGAATCCCATTCCCATCCCAGGAAACTGCAATCTACTTCTGTGAAGCAAATCCAACATCAACTTAAGACCTGTTGATTCAGGAATTAATTTATTTTCTTCTGGAACTTTGATATCAAGTTTGTTGAGACCGTAAGGAATCATATACAATCCTGCATTGTCATAATATTCCTGAACCTCAATATTTTGTTCTGGTTTGTGAGTATCAGCGATGAAGAAATCCACGTCTCTCGCAAGATTTCCTTCAGAATTCACATTTCTTGAAGTTACCAGCCAATAGTTGGCTAAACCTGTAAGACCTTGCCAGTGTTTTGTTCCTTTGATATGGTATTCTTTGTCTTTAAGCTCGTTTTGAGTTCTCATACTAAGCGCATCACTTCCGTAATCCGGTTCAGTAATCATCAAACCACCCATAGCTCCGAAATCTAAGAAATGTTTGAAAATATCACCTTTGATGATGTTATTACCATATTTTGCCAAAGGCTCAAGGAACAAAGCGATATTGATCCCGAACGTTAATGACAGTGGTAATGATTCGTAAGAAGCAGCAGAAAGTATCCCTAAACATTCTTTCACCTTCACGCCTCTTCCACCATATTCAGTTGGAATAGCAACAGAAAGAGGTTTCAAATTGAAAATTTCTTTCCAAACATTAGGAGGTAAACCTCTGGAAAGACTTAATTGATCTATGTTTTCTCTTTGAAACAAAGACCCTAAAGAAGCCTTAAAATTAGAAAGGAATTCTGCATAAGAAACCGAAGGAAAGTCTAATGCTACTGCATTCATAATTTAAAATAAAATAAAAACGCTGTATGCCATCTCTACAGCAAAAAATAAAGTGAAGCGAATGGCACAGGACTTAATCACTTAAAATCAGCACTTCACACATACATTATCGCATCAAAGATACTATTAATAATTAATAGTTATTTTATAAATTGTTTTTATTTATAATTAATGATTTAGACAGGCCTAATTAGTATTTTATTATGAAAGATTAGAAGATTAATAATTAAATATTCAGTAAATATTTTTCTTTTTGGCAGAATTAACAGTTACAAAACCTATTTCCCTCAAGACTTTTTGTATCAATCAAAGCAATTCTCAAGGTTTTTATCAGGTTTTGAATTATCAGAATTAATTTTTTAGTTTGATAATTAATGAATTAAAAACTTTTTTCAAATATTATTTGGTCAGAATACAAAAGCTTTCTATATTTGCACCACTGAAAACGAGAGATCGTAGCAAGTAAGGAGAGTTGGCAGAGTGGTCGATTGCGGCAGTCTTGAAAACTGTTGACTGTAACAGGTCCGGGGGTTCGAATCCCTCACTCTCCGCCAGTTGGGAAACCAAAATAAGCTAAACGCTGTAAACATTAATGTTTACAGCGTTTTTTGTTTTAGCAATAGTATCAAAAAACATCAAAAGTGACCTATTTAGTGACCTATTGGAAAATATCGAAACAGGTCACTAAAAACTCTGGAAAACCCAACTAAATAGGAAGTCTAACGATTGAACATCTCGCAAAAAGGGGTATTAAAAAGTAAATTATTAAACAATTTCAGTATTAAATTCAGAAACAACTCTTTTTACTATTTCTTTCATTTTTTAAACTTTAAGAAATTCAAACTTAGAGCATCTAGATTTAATTGTAATTTTAAATTTTCTCACAATTAATATTAAATCAAAATTTATATTTACATTTGCATAATCAGTTATGTAATTAATTATGAATATATTTGAAAGAACGGGAAAAATGGCTTTAGGAAGCAGATTGCGTTTACTGACAAGCCGATTTACAGATGATGCAACGAAAATTTACGAAATGTACAACGTTGCGGAATTTTCTCCGAAATGGTTTCCGGTTTTCTTTGTTTTATCAGAAACAGAGGAAATAACAATCACGGAAATTGCTAAAGAAATCGGGCATTCACAGCCTTCTGTAACGAAAATTGTGAAAGAAATGATAAAAGTTGGTTTAATCAATGATAAACTTGAATCTAATGATAAACGCAGAAATGTTGTTGCATTGACCGAAAAAGGAAAAACGTTAGCAGATAAAATGTTGAAAGAACAATGCGTTGACATTGGTCTCGCTGTGGAAAGCCTTTTAGAAGAAGCCAATCATAATCTTTGGGAAGCTGTTGCCGAATGGGAATTTCTGCTGGAACAAAAATCATTATTAAAACGGGTTCAGGAACAGAAAAAAATCCGTGAAAGTAAGGATGTAAAAATCGTGGAATACGAGCCAAAGTATCAAACTGCTTTCAAAGCTTTGAATGAAGAATGGATTTCGACTTACTTTGAAATGGAAGAAACAGATTACAAATCATTGGACAATCCGCAAGAATATATTCTCGAAAAAGGCGGAAAAATATTGGTTGCGCTGTACAAAGACGAACCTTTAGGCGTTTGTGCTTTGATAAAAATGAACGATGAAAACTACGATTTTGAAATGGCAAAAATGGCAGTTTCTCCAAAAGCTCAAGGAAAAAACTTAGGCTGGCTTTTGGGTCAGGCAATTATTAATACCGCTAAAGAATTGGGTGCTTCAAAATTATATCTGGAAAGCAATACGATTCTGAAACCTGCAATTAATCTGTATTATAAAATGGGATTTGAGAGAATTACAGGTCGACCGACTCCTTATAAACGAGCGAATATCCAGATGGAATTGGATTTGAAGAAGTAAAATCATTTTTGATAAAAAAAGACCTCTCGTTCAAAAAAGCGTCGCCTTCGATGATTTTGCAAGCATCTGAAAGTTCTTTTGAAATTCTGTTTTTGTTTCTTAGAAATAAAGTCAGTTTTATATTTTCTAAATTTTTGAAAGCTTCAATAACGTATGCCGCCAACTTCCCGAAGCGCCGATTATAAGTACTTTTTTCATAGTTTATATTTTAAGTTATTATTAAATAAAAATCTGCGGAAGATCGTTTCCCGCAGATTTTTCTGATATTTGATTAACTGAACAAACAATTATTTCCCAACTCTTGCCTGAAGTGCGGCAGGATAACGTTCTCCAACAATTTTAATTGCTTCCAAAGATGTATTGATTCTGCTCAATTCTTCCTGAGACAAAGTGATATCAACAGCTCCGACATTTTCTTCCAATCTATGGATTTTTGTAGTTCCAGGAATCGGAGCGATGTAAGGTTTCTGAGCCAATAACCAGCTTAATGCGATTTGAGCCGGAGTTGCATTATTCTCAATTGCAATCGCTTTTACCAAATCAACCAATTCCTGATTGGCTTTTCTGTTTTCTTCTGAAAAACTCGGAACGATATTTCTAAAATCGTTGTCATCAAATTTAGTTTCAGAATTAATGGTTCCTGTCAAAAACCCTTTTCCAAGCGGACTGAAAGGAACAAAACCAATTCCTAATTCTTCCAGCAAAGGCAGAATTTCATTTTCCGGTTCGCGCCAAAACATAGAATATTCACTTTGAAGAGCCGTAACCGGCAAAACTGCGTGTGCTTTTCTAATGCTTTCCACACCGGCTTCGCTCATTCCGAAATGTTTTACTTTTCCTTCCTCAATCAAATCTTTTACTGTTCCAGCAACGTCTTCCATCGGAACATTCGGGTCAACTCTGTGTTGGTACAGCAAATCAATAACGTCAGTATCCAGATATTTTAAAGAATTTTCTACGACCTGCCGAATTCTTTCAGGACGACTGTCAACACCTTTTGAAGCATCGCCTTCCAGAAAACCGAATTTTGTAGCAATTACCACTTCATTACGGAAAGATTTGACTGCTTTTCCTAAAAACTGTTCGTTCAAACCTTGGCTGTAAGCTTCGGCTGTATCGAAAAATGTAACGCCTAAATCGTAAGCTTTTTGAATTAATCCAATGGCGTCTTTTTCACTGGTTGCTGGTCCGTAACCGAACGTTAATCCCATACATCCTAATCCTAATTCGGATACTTCCAATCCGCTTTTTCCTAATATTCTTGTTTTCATTTTTTTAAATTTTAAATTAAACTTGGTGTAAAATCACATTGCAAATGTCCGACGAAATTTCAAAGGTTTCATTATACAGATTACTGCTTTACTTACCAATTTTACTGATGATAATTTTGCTTGAATTTATCGTGCGCATTGTTGCGTAAGGGATAGTAGCGGCATCCTTTTTTGTTATTGCGATTGCTGAAAAGTTCAATTGATTACCTCTCTTCCTTCGCAATGACAAAAAAGATATAGCGGATAGCCCGACCCGCTTGGTTTTTTGTCTGACTGAATGTATCTTTTGAAGACAAAATTTTCTGGCAAAAATCCAAAGGGATACGCCCAAATTAATTTTAGAAAACCCGGAATTATACAGATTACAGAATTTCTTACCATTATTACTGATTGAGATAATAGGATGATGATTGGCGAAATAGATTGTGTAATTTTGTTTTATAAAATGACAGTACGATGGATAGAATTGTGAATTTCAATACGATAAACGATTATAATCAATTTAATAACAATGAAACTTTGCATCCTTTGGTGAGTATTGTTGACCATACAAAAGCTAACCCAAGAGCGGCTCACAAGATGATTTTTGATGTCTATTGTGTGGTTCTGAAACGTGTGAAATGTGGAGATTTGAAATACGGAAACCATAATTATGATTATCAGGAAGGGACTTTGGTGTTTTTTGCTCCGGGACAAGTGGTTGAAGTTGTGAGTGATGAAGTTTTTCAACCAAGTGGACTTGCGCTGGCTTTTCATCCTGATTTGTTGCTGAATACACCTTTGGGAAAGAGAATGAATGAGTTTGGTTTTTTTGGTTATAATACCAATGAAGCGCTCCATCTTTCCGATAAAGAGAAAAAGCTCATTGCGGAATGTTTTGAAAAAATACATTATGAGTTGCAACAATCTATTGACAAGCACAGCAAAATGCTCATCACTTCTAACATAGAATTGCTCCTGAATTACTGTTTGCGCTTCTACGACCGACAGTTTATCACAAGAGATAATGCCAACAAAGGCGTGCTGGAGAAATTTGAAAATCTGATGAATGATTATTTTTTCTCGGATAAACCGCAGAACATCGGGCTTCCTTCTGTGTCGTGGTGTGCTGAAAAACTGAATCTTTCTGCCAATTATTTTGGAGATTTGGTGAAAAAAGAAACCGGAAAATCTGCGCAGGAATACATCCAGTCAAAGGTGATTGATGTAGCGAAAGAGAGAATTTTTGACGTGAATAAATCTATCAGCGAGATTGCCTATGGTTTAGGGTTTAAATACCCTCAGCATTTTACGCGATTATTTAAGCAGAAAGTTGGCGTTTCTCCGAATGAGTATAGGAATTTGAATTGAAATTTAATTAGTTTCTATGCTGATTGCAGGAACTTTATAATTATTGAATTTCTTATCAGGTTGTAGAATTCTGGCTCTTTTCAAAAGATCTTCCGCAATTAGAATCGATTCATTATGAACTTCGATATCATTCAGAAAAAATCTTGATTCTGATGTGAGATTCAATCTTTTTTTGGCTTCGGAAATAGTTACTTTTTCGAGGTTTAAAGGCTTTTTCATTATAATATTAATCAAACCATTTTTCACAAGATCATCGTATTGCTCGATTTGCGAAGACGGCGATTTGTAAACCTGAACACTTTGAATTTCCTCCGGATTGAAACTATGAAGCAAAACATTAGAAACAATCACATTATCAACAATATAAATTGGATTAGCTTCAGATTTTTGTGCAAAAGAAAATTGGTAGCAAAAGAAAACTGCGAAAGCAAGAATCAGCTTTTTCATAAAATTTTAATTTGAATAACTAAGTTAAGGATTTTAATTAGCATCGCCTTTTTCAATGCCTTCTTCGATTTTTTCATCCACTTCAGCTTCTTCGTCCTCAGAAATTTCAAGCTGATTTTTCGTGTCTTCATTTCTTATAACCAAAGAAATCCAAATCGGAAAATGGTCAGAATCAACAGATTTCATCACTTTCATATCGACTAATCGAAAATGCGGGCTTACGAAAAAATGATCAAGCGGCCAACGCAGAAACCAATATTTGACGTGAAAAGTATTGAACATTCCTCGTCCACGTCGCGGATCGAGCATTCCACTGGATTTTAGAAACAGCTTAGTCGTTCTGGACCAAGCGACATCATTCAGGTCTCCAAAAACAATGGCTGGTTTTCCAAATTCCTCTGCCTTTTCGCCAACCAAAAGAATTTCCGCATCACGTTCCGTACTTTCCGGATTTTCCTGAGGAACCGGCGGCGTTGGATGAATTCCGAATAATCTAACCGTTAGATCATTATATTCCAAATCCGCCACAATCGACGGAATATCATCATCAATCAAATAATTGACTTCGTAATTTTTAACCGGAAAATGGCTGTAAAAAAGAAGTCCATAAGTGTTGGCTAAAGGAACTTCGATTTTATATTCGTAATTTTTGGTAACGGATTTTAAGGCATTTCGCCATTCTTCATCAGTCTCCAAAAAAAATAAAACAGATGGATTTTCCTCTGTGACTAAATCAATTAATTTCTGATAATTCCGGTTATGCTGATAAACATTACAAACCAAAATGTCAAGAACTTTTTCGCCGGGATTTGGTTTAATTTTATCAATCATCGTTTTCCCAAAATCCGTGTATGGAAGAATGATGTAAAATAAATATCCAGCAGAAATTACTTCAGCAGTAAGAATTATATATTCGTAAATATTCGGATTTTCAAAAGTGAAAAACCAAGCGACAATAAGAATTAGAAGAATGATAAATTTCTGAAAACGAGGATAATCGAACACACGAAAAACCCAGTAATTATGTCGGATAACGGGAATTAGCATCGATAAAATCGCTAAAACGGATGTAATCCAATAAAGACAATTCGGGATGTTTTCCATTTTCGCTAATCTTTGATATTTTTTCCGAGAATAATAAGACTTCTTTTTTCGCCGTCGAGTTCAGCGATATTTTTGAGATTTCCCCATAATTCAAAACCAAATTTCTCAAACAAAGTCAAACTTGGAAGATTATGAGCGAAGATGAAAGCAAGAAGATTTTCGATTCCGAGATTTGGTGCTTTTTCGATACAAGATTCCAGAATCTGCTTCCCATAACCTTTTCCTCGCGAATCATCAGAAAGATAAATACTGATTTCAGCCGTTTTCTGATAAGCAGGTCTTCCGTAGAAATCCTGAAAACTAACCCAGCCAATGGTATTTTTATGAAAATCTTCAATCATCCAAAGCGGACGAAATTCAGAATTATGCTGATGAAACCAATCGAGTTTGCTCTCGATAGAAACAGGTTCCAAATCAGCGGTAACCAATCGAGATGCAACCGTAGAATTGTAAATTTCCACAATCTTAGGAAGGTCATCTAAAGTCGCATCACGAAAAGTCATTTTTTTAATTATTAATTGTTAATTATTAATTGCGTTGAAAGCTTGCTCCAAATCAGCAATCAAATCTTCCGCATCTTCAATTCCGACACTTAATCTCACCAAATCATCAGTGATTCCAAGAACCGCTCTTTTATCTTCAGGAATTGAAGCGTGCGTCATCATCGCAGGAAGATTGGCCAAAGATTCTACTCCACCCAAAGATTCTGCCAAAGTGAAAACGTTGATATTTTCCAAGAATTTAATCGCATCTTCTTTTTTGCCAGATTTGAAAGTGAAAGAAACCATTCCGCCAAATTCCGTCATTTGTCTAGTCGCCAAATCGTATTGCGGATGAGATGATAATCCAGGATAATAAATTTTTTCTACCAAAGAATGATTCTCAAGATATTTTGCAATCTGGAAACCGTTGTCGGAATGCCTTTGCATTCTAAGCGCCAAAGTTTTAATTCCTCTCAAAACCAAATAAGAATCGTGAGGCCCTAAAATCCCACCACTCGCAAACTGAATGAAATGTAATTTTTCTCCTAATTCTGCATCTTTAGCAATCAAAGCTCCTGCGATAACATCAGAATGTCCACCCAAATATTTCGTTGCAGAATGCATTACAATATCAGCACCCAAATCCAATGGTTTCTGAATATAAGGCGTTGCAAATGTATTATCAACAGCCACCAAAATATCTCTGCCTTTCACAGTATCCGCAACCATTTTGATATCCACTAATTTCATCAAAGGATTGGTCGGAGTTTCTAACCAAATTAATTTGGTTTTATCAGTAATAACATTTTCTAATTCTTCTACATTATCAAAACCGATGAATGTAAATTTCAGCTGATATTTCTCAAATAATCTTGTGAACATTCTGTAAGATCCACCATAAAGGTCGTCTACAGCAATCACTTCATCACCAGGATTTAATAACTTCAAAACACAATCAATCGCAGCCAAACCAGAACCGAAAGCCAAACCTCTCGCTCCATTTTCTATGCTTGCTAAAGAATCTTCTAACGCTTGTCTTGTAGGATTTGCACCTCTGGAATATTCGTAGCCAGAAAGCAATTGTCCAGGGCTTTTTTGGGCAAATGTTGATGTTAAAAATACAGGAACATTCACTGCTCCAGTTGCAGGCTCGTGGTGCTGCCCACCGTGTATAACTTTTGTATTGAATTTCATCTTGTTGATTTGTTAATTTGTTGATTTGTAAAATCGATGATTAGTTAATCTCCTAAATCATTTATCTAAATATATAAAGCGATTTTACAATTTTACGATTTACATTTTAATAGCGGACTTCACAGCAAATTCCTCAGCCATTTCTCCAATCCATTGTGCTACATCTTCTTCACTGGTTGCTCTTTCGTAAGTATGTCCGATGGAAACTAAGATTTGATGAAAAAACCTTTTCATTTCGTCAACAGGCATATCTTTTGTCCAAAGGTCGATTCTAAGAGCTTCCATAGCTTTGCTGTCCCAAACGGAAATCATTGCTGCTTTGGTTTCTTGTCTTTTGATTCCGCCGTCTTCGGCTTTCCAGAACATTTTTTCCGGAACGTGATTATCGTCCAATTCTACATCTATAACGATTTTTGTCTTTTTCATTGATTTTATTCTTAATATATTTAAGTTGTATTTATTCTAATTTTAAACGCAAAGTCCGCAATTTTTTTCACTTAATTGAAAATATTTTTAAGATACGCAAAGGCGCTTTGCTCAGCAAAACATTAAATTATTCAAAAAAACTCTAAAAGCTCTAGCATTCTCAAGCACCCCAACTTTATTTGGGTCTATAATCTGAACCGTTGAAGATTTCTGTTGCATTTTTCTTTAAAAATACTTGTAGTTTTTCTTCCGGATGAGCTTTCAGATAATGTTTACAAATTTGCCAGCCTGTCCAGATAGCAATTTGCGGAGAACTTTCTCTATCCACTTCTGTGTAGAATTTTGAAAACGGTCCAGGCGTAATAAATCTTTCAGAAAGATTTGGATCTGCGCTGAAGAGCAAATCGTTTTCTACAAAATAGTTCCAGATATTAGCTTCATTCGCAACCGCCCAATCGTATTGTTCTTTGGTATAATTGATTTTCAAATAATCAGGAACATTTGGTAAAAATGCGTCTTGAAGAATCTGAACTTTACCTTGATAAACCATCTGATCCAAAAACTTCTGCTGATCGATTGGAGCAGGAACTAATCTGGAAGCAAAAAACATAGAAATCTTAGGAACCAAATTTTCCGGATTCATTGATTTTTGAAAATAGAAATCAAGACCTTTATAATTCTTATTTCCATCTCCTAGAAAACCTGTAATATCAACAAAAAGCATATTTTGATCTTCTCTCAGAAATATTGGATCGGTAACATTTTGTGAATCAACAACCGATGAATATAGATAAATATGAGGCGGAACGAAGTTCGGAAAGTAATTCTTAATGTGTGAGAAAAGATCAACTAAATCATTGTTAAATTTAGTTTTATCAATTTTGGAAATAGCTTCTTTATAAACACGAACTTCCATTGTATCTTTTCTTCTATTCTCGTAATCTGCATCCGGAACAGAACCTTGAAACCAAGGATATTTCGCTTTGAAATCTTCCAAACTAACAGAAGAATTATAGAATTCCCCAGACAAATCTGTGACATCTACTTTTTTAACAGGATTTTTGATTTCAACATTCCATTGGTTTTCATTTTCTTTTTTGCAAGAACTTAATCCAAAAACTAAAACTGCAGAAATCGTGATATATCGGAAAAACTTCATTATTTTTACATTGAGATTTTCGAAAAGCAAAAATACATTTTAATAGATGAAGCTCCCAATATTTACAGAAAGATTAACACTAAGGAAAATAACAATAGACGACATCGATAACATCTTTCAATTAGACAGTAATCCAGATGTTATGAAATATGTTGGAGTTCCGCCTGTAAAATTAAAGGAAGAATCTGCTAAAATGATTGAAAACATTATCAATCAATACAAAAATAACGGAACTGGAAGGTTGGCTGTTATTGAAAAGGAAAGCAATCAATTTATCGGCTGGTGCGGAATCAAACTTTTGACAGAAGAAGTGAACAGTTTTAAAAATGTATATGAATTAGGTTATCGTTTTCTTCCCGAATTCTGGGGAAAAGGTTACGCTACGGAATCTGCTTTAGCTTCTTTAGATTTAGGTTTCAATCAACTAAATGCTGATAAAATTTATGCTTATGCTGATATCGGAAATGAATCTTCCAATCACATTCTTACAAAATTAGGTTTTGAAAACAAAGGAACTTTTCTTGATAAAGGTGATATTTGTAATTGGTACGAATTAGAAAAAAATAATAGAAAATAAAAATAATGCAGACACAAAAAGTAATAGATCATATCGTAAACTGGCTAAAAGATTATGCAACCAAAGCTAACTCAAAAGGATTTGTTGTAGGCGTTTCCGGAGGAATTGATTCTGCTGTGGTTTCAGTTTTGGCAGCAAAAACAGGACTTCAAACTTTAGTTTTGGAAATGCCGATTCGTCAAAAAGCTGACCAAGTAGATAGAGCTCAAGATCATATTGATTTTCTGAAAGCCAATTTCCCAAATGTTGAAGGTTTCCGGGTTGATCTTACGCCTACTTTTGAAAGTTTTGAAAAAACAACAGAAGGTTACAAAGACGATTCGCCCAATAAAAACCTTGCTGAAGCCAATACGAGATCGAGATTGAGAATGGTAACACTTTATTATTATGGACAGATCAATGGACTTTTGGTGACTGGAACAGGAAATAAAGTTGAAGATTTTGGCGTTGGATTTTTTACGAAATATGGCGATGGTGGCGTGGATATCTCTCCTATTGCTGATCTTTATAAAACTCAGGTTTATGAGATTGCAAAGGAATTGGGAATTCTTGAAAGTATCCAAGTAGCAAAACCAACAGACGGACTTTGGGAAGTTGAAAGGACGGATGAAGATCAAATTGGAGCGACTTATCCAGAATTGGAATGGGCTATGGAACAACAACTTGCTGGAAAAACAGAAGCAGATTTTGAAGGAAGACAAAAAGAAGTAATGACAATTTATCTGAGATTCAACAGAGCGACGCAACATAAAATGAATCCGATTCCGGTTTGTGAGATTCCATTGGAATTGAAATAAGCTTTAATTAAAAAAAATATTAATATGAAACTTAGAAATCTACTTGCTGTATCAGTTGGTTTAGCATTTTCATCGCTGGTTTATTCTCAGGAAACTAAAACCGAAGAAGTTCCTGTTTCTGCTCCGGTGGAAGTGATTGATAGACTTAATATTCCGGGACCTCTAACCTTTCGTGAGAGTGAATATTTTTTAACTTGGAGCAAGCAAAACTCTCCGACTTGGGCGCAACAGCAATATCTTATGAGAGATGATGATTTCAAAAATTATAAGGAACTCATTAATATTTCATATTTCGATAAGGAAATTGACATAGAAACGGCTGTCAAACAAAAAGTAGAATATGTTGAAAAAAGAAAAGAAAGAACTCAGGACAAATATTCTTTTGTTAGCGTAACAGAAAGCCCTGACGGCAAGGAAATCATTGTAGATTACCTCGTAACCGTTGTTCCACAAGAAGGCGAATCTTACGCTGAATATAACATTGACAGATTTAAAAATTTTGATTCTAATGGTAAAAAATCATTCTTGATTTTTTCTTATTCTAAAAGAGTCGCTGGCGATTTGAAATACTCAAGCAAAGCTTTGTCCAAAGAAAGGAACAGATTAATGGAAGCCATTATCACAACTGCAATTCCAACTGTAACTTACAAACCAACTGCAGTAGAAACAAAGAAATAATTGGTATTAGAAGTTTGATTCAAGATGTTAGAAGTTAGAAATGATGATGAATTTTACATCCGCAGGTGTATCGAATTAGCCGAAAAAGCTTTAGGAAAGACTTATCCAAATCCTTTAGTTGGTTCGGTTATCGTCTATAGTGATAGAATTATTGGCGAAGGTTTTCACAAAAAAGCTGGCGAACCACACGCAGAAATCAATGCGATTAACTCTATAAAAGAGGAAGACAAACATTTGATTCCGGAATCAACAATTTATGTTTCTTTGGAACCTTGTGCGCACTTTGGAAAAACGCCACCTTGCGCTCTTAAAATCAAAGAATTGAGGTTCAAAAAAGTGGTCATTGGTGCAATGGACAGTCACGATAAAGTGAATGGTAAAGGCAAAAAAATCATTACCGAAGCAGGAATTGAAGTTGTTTCCAGCATTTTAGAACCAGAATGCAGACAACTCAACAAACGATTTTTTACATATCACGAGAGAAAAAGACCTTTTATTATCCTAAAATGGGCGCAATCTGCAGATGGTTTTATGGATAAAGATTTCAAGCCTTATCAAATTAGTAATGCTTTATCTAAGCAGTTTGTTCATCAAATGAGAAGCGAAGAACACGCTATTTTGGTTGGAAAAAACACAGCTCTTCACGACAATCCAAGTTTGACGGTAAGAGAGTTTGAAGGAAGAAATCCGATTAGAATTTTAATCGATTTCAATCTCGAAGTTTCTGAAAAGTCTAATATTTATAATGATGAGGCAGAAACAATTATTTTTAATTCGGTTAAAAATCTTGAAGATAAAAATCTGAAATTCTTTAAAATAGAAAGGGAAAATTCACTTAATAAGATTTTAGAAAAATTGTATGAATTACAAATTCAGTCCGTGATTATTGAAGGTGGAAGATTTACATTGCAGGAATTCATCAATCAAAATCTTTGGGATGAAGCATTGATTTTCAAAAATCCAAATCTGAATTTAGAGAACGGAACCAAAGCTCCGGAATTCAATTTCAATCCTCAAAAAAAAGAAAAACTAAGAGATACAGAAGTTTTATTTTTCGTTAACGAAAGTCTTAACTAATATCAGAATTACAGCTCAGAAAAAATCCGTAAATTCGCATCTTTAATCACTCTATGAAAAATCTGAGCGCATCTACAAAAGGTTTGATTTTTTCTTTGTTGGCAATGGGATTTGCTTTTGCGATTTACTTTTTGTTTTTGGCAAAACCAAATTATTATTTGGTGGACAATCCTACGCCGGAAACTTATTATTTCAAAGTCAATAACGGCGAAGAAAAGGTTTTATCTGCCGGACAATATCTGAAAGTTGACCTTAATAAAGGAAAAAACAAGATTCAGGTTTTTGATCAAAACAAACAAATGCTTTACGATTCTGCCTTCACAGTGAACAAAGTAAGAGGCCTTCTGAATATTACACACAAAGATTATTACATCAACAATCAATACTATGGTTACGGCTTGAACAAAGATTCTTTGATGGCTACAAAACCCGGATTAGAGATTGATAAGAAGCTTTATCTTGGCGATGTTAAGAAAATAAACAAGCTATATTCTGAAGACTTTTATTATAATCTGGACGAAGATTATGATCGCGTTATCAAAAACGTCGCAAAAATTGAAAGTAGATCAAAAGTTTTTAGAAAGCAGGATTTTATCAATTATTACAACAACTATTACAAATTTTGATTCTTCAGTTTAAGTAACTGTTTATCAATTATCATTTATCAACAATAAAATGGAACACAACAACGTAACACCATATAACTCCGAAAATAGCAAGAAAAGTCAAGTAGAAGATATGTTTGACAACATTGCGCCAAAATATGATCTTTTGAATCACGTTTTATCCATGAAAATTGATGTGCTTTGGAGAAATAAGTTGGTAAATATGCTGAAAAAAGACCAACCACAATTGGTTTTGGATGTAGCGACGGGAACAGGAGATTTAGCCATTACAGTACAGAAAGGAACTAATGCTAATGTTGTTGGTTTGGATCTTTCTCAACAAATGCTGAACGTGGGAATCGAGAAAATCAAGAAACAAAATCTTGACAGCAAAATCACGATGCAGAAAGGCGATGCAGAACAACTTCCGTTTGAAGACAATAAATTCGATGGCGTAACCGTTGCATTTGGAGTAAGAAATTTTGAAAATCTGGAAAAAGGATTATCAGAATTGAGAAGAGTGGTGAAAGAGAACAAAAGTATTTATATCTTAGAATTCTCAAAAGTAGAAGGATTTTTAGGCCCATTTTATATGTTTTATTTTAAGAATATATTACCGGCAATAGGACGTTTGGTTTCCAAAGACAACAGAGCTTACACCTATCTTCCAGATTCTGTAAACGCTTTTCCTTTTGGAGAAAAAATGAAAACCATTCTTCTGAACACAGGTTTCAAAAAAGTAGAATACACAAAATTAAGTTTAGGAATAGCCACCATTTATAAAGCTACAAAATAGGATGAAGCAAAGATTAATCAAAATTTTATCAATATCTGCTATAATATTTGGCAGTAACCTTCAGTCGCAGACTTACAACAATCTTTTCAGAACAAAAGACAGACAAGAAAACAGAGAAGGTATGGATTTGGAAAAATTCAGTTATGGATTTTATCTGGCTGGTAATAATTTTGATTACAAAATGGTTCTCAATCCAAGATATGGGATGGATGGCAACAGAAATCTTGTAGAATCCAAATCTACTTACAGCTTCGGTGCCGGATTAATTGGTAAAATGAGGCTTAATTATTATTTAGATCTTCGTATAGAGCCAGGCTTACATTTTGTACAAAGAGATTTGACCTTCAATACGTTTGACAAAGTCAATGAAGCATTTCCAGGAGGCTTTACATTACCGGATGGAAGTATTACTCCCAATATTACCACTCCAACTGATGTAGATCAGAAAAGAATGGTAAAATCAACTTATGTAGATGTTCCGATTTTGCTGGAAATCCACGGTGACCGTTGGTACAACTCGCGTCCATACGCCGCTGTTGGAGTTAATTATTTGATGAATCTTCAGTCCAACGAAACTTCCGAAGGTGACAACAGCGTAAATACCTTCCGTACAACCACACACAATTTCGGTTGGTCTGCAGAGATTGGGATTCAGTTGTATTTCAGTCGATTTAAATTAACACCAGCAATCCGAGGAACTTTCTTCACCAATAACGAGTTGGTACAAGACAACGCAACCACACCGCCGTATTGGACACCAGCCATTTCCACAATACAAACCAGAGCATTTATGTTTGTTCTGAAATTCGAATAAAATCTACAAAGCTTTCTCTATAGGAAGCTTTTATGGGCGTGCCCTTTTGTCCCGACTGCATCGGGACAAGCAGGTCGGTCTACAGGCAGTCGCTTCCGCCAAAGGCGGAGAGCTCCAACAATGCCTTCCGCCCTCACGCAGCTGCGCCTAATAGAAAATAAGGTTACCAAAAGGATAAACCTCAGAAACTATTTATTTTCCTAAACATTTTATGTCCAACTTTAAATCCTTAAAAATCAAACACAAACCCATTCATTTTCACAAAAGCGCAATAAGGTGTTAATTCATCATTAATTTTTACTATTTTTGTAAAAGTTAGAATTTAATTCTGGTCATGTTAAGCGAATTAGAAAACAACTTTTCTGTTTTAGAGAAAAAGATTCAGAACCTTTACAAAAAGTTCAGGACTCTTTCAGAGAAACACGCAGAAACGGCTGAGGAGCTACAAAAAGTGAAGGAAGAATATGCCGAGGAAAAACGCAGAAACCAGATATTAGCAGAAGAAAATAAAGAATTAAAACTCTACTCAGCAATATCCGGAAACGCAGAACACAACCGACTGATGAAAAATCACATCAACAGATTGGTAAAAGAAATAGATATGTGCGTTTCTGAATTACAAAACAGCGGTTTATAACAATGGATTTCAGAAGAATAACGATCAATATAGCCGGAAGAAATTATCCGTTGAACGTGCCTGCTGCAGAAGAAGAAACCTTGCGCAAAGTAGGGAAACAGATAGAAAGTATGATCAAGGATTTTGAAGCGAGTTTCGATGTAAGAGATAAACAGGATGCTCTTGCGATGTGCGCTTTGAAACTGGGAACCAATGCAGAAGTATATTCTTTAAACAACGAGAAAAATATTAAAAATACAAACGAGCGTGTTGCCAAAATCAATACACTCTTAGAGCAATTGGAAAAATAATTTTTTCTATTACAAGCTGCCTACAATAGTTCTAACACAAAGAAGTAAACTCAACAATTAAAAATTACCGGACGAAAGTTCATTCGATGGCGTGCTGCCTTGCGCAGATTACAAAGAGTGAAAATCAGTTCAAATCGTGTTTTTATGGAGTTTACTCTATAACTGAACTGTTGTAGGTTTTTTTATGTTCCGTCGGAAGTCAGAAGCTGGATGACGGAAGTTTATTAAATTGGAAAAAAGTGTCTGTGGGAACAAAAATTATCCAACTTCAGACGTCTGACTTCCATCAATTAGAGAGACAATTAAACTCAATATATATATATAAATTTTATGGACACAATTACCATTATTATCGGTGTCGTTGCCCTTATCATCGGAGCAGTTGCAGGACTTTTCTTCGGAAAAAGTTCTCTCAATTCAAAAGCTCAATACGTTGTAGAAGATGCTAAGAAAACAGCCGAAAACATTATAGAAAAAGCCAATGTACAGGCAGAAGCGGTAAAAAAAGAAAAACATCTGCAAGCCAAGGAAAAATTTCTGGAACTGAAGTCGGAGCACGACGCCAACATCAACAACAGAGAGAAAAAAATGCAGGAAGCTGAAAAGCGTACCAAAGACAAAGAAAACAAACTGAATGACGAGCTTAGCAAAGCTGGAAAATTAGAAAAAGACTTAGAAAGACAAGTTGCAGATTACAACAAAAAACTGGAAGTTGTTCAGAAAAAACAACACGATCTAGATGTTGCAATAGCGCAAAAAGTAGAAATGCTTGAGAAAATCTCCAACTACTCTGCTGAAGAAGCTAAGAACGAATTGGTAGAATCTTTGAGAGCTGAAGCTAAAACAAAAGCTCAAGCCCACGTTCAAAGTATTATGGAGGAAGCTCAACTTAATGCAAAAAATGAGGCTAGAAAAATCGTTATCCAAACCATCCAAAGAATCGGAACGGAGCAGGCGGTAGAGAATTCGGTTTCTGTTTTTAATATTGAATCTGATGAGATCAAAGGTAGAATCATTGGTAGAGAAGGTAGAAATATCCGTGCTTTGGAAGCTGCAACAGGTGTAGAAATCATTGTAGATGATACTCCGGAAGCGATTCTTCTTTCATGCTTTGATCCTGTGAGAAGAGAGATTGCAAGATTGTCTCTACACAGATTGGTGACGGATGGTAGAATCCACCCGGCTAGAATCGAAGAAGTAGTTGAGAAGACAAGAAAACATATCGAGGAAGAAATCATTGAAGTTGGTAAGAGAACCATCATCGATCTTGGAATCCACGGTCTTCACCCAGAGTTGGTGAAAGTAGTTGGTAGAATGAAGTTCCGTTCTTCTTACGGTCAGAACTTACTACAACACTCCAGAGAAGTTGCAAACATTGCGGCGACAATGGCTGCTGAATTAGGATTGAATGTTAAGCTAGCTAAAAGAGCTGGTCTATTACACGATATCGGGAAAGTTCCTGAACAAGAATCAGAATTGCCACACGCACTTCTTGGGATGCAATGGGCAGAGAAGTATGGTGAAAATGCCGAAGTAATCAACGCCATCGGTGCTCACCACGACGAAATCGAAATGACCTCTCTCCTATCTCCAATTATCCAAGTTGCTGATGCTATTTCCGGAGCAAGACCTGGTGCAAGAAGACAAGTTCTAGAATCTTACATCCAAAGATTGAAAGACCTAGAAGCTGCAGCTTTGAGTTTCGAAGGTGTTTCAAGCGCTTATGCCATCCAAGCTGGTAGAGAACTGAGAGTTATGGTAGAAAGCGGGAAAGTAAATGACGAGAACGCTTACCAATTATCTTATGACATCTCTGAAAAAATCCAGAATGAGTTGACCTATCCTGGGCAAGTAAGAGTTACTGTTATTAGAGAAACCAGAGCTGTGAATATTGCTAGATAATCCACTCTTTAAAATTATAAAAAGGCTTCCAAATTTGGAAGCCTTTTGTTTTGGTAAAAATTAGTCAGTTCCTTTTTACAAAATTTCATTATAATTTGAGAGGATCAGGAAGTTTTTCTTGTAATAAATCTGATGAAAACTCAATTGAATCTATTTCTTTAAATTTTTTATATCGCAAACTTTCAAACATTTCGAAAATAAAACTTTGTTTTTCATTTAAACTAAAGCTATAAAATCTATATCTATCTTCTGAATTATTAAAATTATATTTTATTTGGTACGCTTGTTCATCTGGAATAGACTTAAAAGCTACTTTTTATCCTTTGAAAAATTAGTTGTAACTAAAGCTTGATATTCCATAAAATCAATTTTATAACTTCATTTATAAAATTTATATTTTCCACTGTGTTTATAATAATTATCTGAATCGACATTCATAACTTCTTTACATAAATAAAAATAGTTATCAGACATTATCTTTATTCAGAATCTACTCTGACTTGGATCCATTGCCCTACCACTTGTAAGTTCCAGATATTGTAGATCCTCTTTGGAACATGAGGCAATAAAACTTAAAAACAAAAATGCAATTATAAATTTTGATTTTATGTCTTTATCCATTTAAGTTACTCCACCCCCACAGAATCATCTCCTCTTCCATCCGCTACAGCGTGGATATTTTGATTTTCATCAACTAGAATTATTTCTGTCTTTCCAATTTGTTTGATTTTCTCGAATTTATACTTCTTTTTCTCAAGAGTTTTGATGGTTGTTTCTGGGAAATTGTACTCTATTTTCACAACTTCTGGCAACCATTGGTGGTGAAACTTAGGTGTGTTGATAGAGAAATTAGCATTCTGTTTAAAATCAATCACGCCAACAATCGCCTGAAAAACCGAAGTTGGGATTGTAGTTCCTCCAGGCGTTCCAACCACCATTTTTACTTTTCCATCCTTTAGAACTATCGTAGGTGTCATAGATGAAAGCATTCTTTTCCCAGGTTCTATCTTGTTGGCTTCTCCCCCAACTGCACCAAACATATTGGGAACACCAGGTTTTATAGAAAAGTCATCCATCTCATTATTCAAGAAAAATCCAGCTCCTGAAACTACTGTTTTGCTTCCGTAATAACCGTTTAGTGTTGTGGTGATAGAAACGGCATTTCCCATCTTATCCAAAATAGAAATGTGCGTAGTCTGCATACTTTCTTTTGGTTGATTGATAATGGTTCCTACGTCTTTGCTCGGTGTTGCCTGATTGGGATTATAAGACTGCCATCTTTTTCTAAGATACACATCCGAGGTTAACATTTCAGTTTTGTCTGCTGTAAAATCTGGGTCTCCCATATACTCTGCCCTGTCGGCATACGCTCTTCTCTCAGCTTCCACCATAATTTGAACCGCTTCAGCCGAATTCTGCTGGTATTTTGAAAGATCTTCATAAGAAGCCATTTTCAACATCTGAGCCAGCAAAGTTCCACCACTGGAAGGCATTGGCATAGATACAATTTCGTTTCCTTTGTAATCAAAAGACAACGCTTTTCTGTCTTTGGTTTTATAATTTTTAAGGTCTTTTGCCTGAATAATTCCGTTTCCGAGTTTCATTTCGGCAAGAATTAACTCTGCGGTTTTTCCTTCATAAAATTCTTTTTCTCCAGATTTTTGGATTCTTCTTAAAGTCTCTGCCAACTCAGGTTGAATTAATAAATCTCCAGCTTTCCAGCCTTTATCATTGATAAAAACGATTTTATTTTTGTTATGCTTTTTAAAATCTTCCTGATGACGGTTGAGAAGATCTGCTTCCTGCTCTGTAATTGCAAAACCTTTTTGTGCCAAATCTATCGCAGGTTCTATTAGTTTTGAAAATGGAAGTTTGGCATATTTCAAAGTTTCAAACATCCCAGAGATACTTCCAGGAACGCCAACGGCTAATCTTCCATATTGAGACAAATCTGTATTGGCATTTCCTTTTTTATCCCAATACATATCGAAACTAGCTTTGGAAGGTGCTGTCTCACGATAATCTAAAGCTAGCTTTTTTCCATCAGATGTTACTGCAACCATAAATCCGCCTCCTCCAATATTACCAGCCTGAGGATAAACAACCGCCAACGCCAGTTGTGTTGCAATGGCAGCATCAAAGGCATTACCACCTTCTTTCATAATCTTTGAGCCAGCTTCACTCGCGAGTGGATGTGCGGAGACAACAACGCCTTTGTTTTTAACCTTAACTTCTTTGATGAGATTGAAGTCTGTGTATTGTGCAGAAACGGTTACTGATAAGAGTAAACTTGCGTATAGTATTTTTTTCATATTGATATTTTAATCGATAATTATTTGAAGTTGGTCTAATAATCCAGCGAGGTTATCTTTTGCGAATCTAGTCTTCTTGAGTTGATTTTTATTGGGATCGATGGAATAATTAATGGCATTCTTAAGATTTGCGTTATCCAAAATTGTTCGATCAAAAACAGAATTAGCCAGATTAGAATCATCGAAAAAGGCACCGGAAAGATTGGTTTCTGTAAAATCTGCTTCTTTCAGACTGCAGTTTTTGAAAATCGTCTTCCGAATATCTAACTGATAAAAAGAAGAATGATCCAGAATACAATCTTCAAACCTAAAAGATATATTGAACGAATGTGCATCTTCAAAATTGAGTCCCATCATTTTACAATTCTTGAAAACGACATCTCTAAAAGCAGTCTGTCGAATCTTTGCATTACTAAGATCGCAATCTTTGAAATCGCAATTAGAAAATTTGAAATCCGATAAATCATACTTAGAAAAATCGATGCCTATGAAATTGCATTCTTCATAATCTCCTTTCTGAATCTGTTCGGATTTATAGCCTTTGGAAGAAAAAATTTTCCCCGCTTCATATATCATTTTAACTCATTTTAAAAACAGATAAATTTACAGAATTTATGATGAAGCCGAAATTCTCAGGTAGAAAATTCTGAAAAAGATTAATAGAAAAATTCGAATAAAATAAAACCTCAATTCAAAAATTGAGGTTTGTTTATATTATCTATGTCCTCTCGGACCACCTTTGTGATGTTTATTTGGTTTAGGATGTTTTCCCATTTTGTAGTGTTTATTTTTACCACGGTTGAAAATCCCTGGGTGAACAACTCTTGCGTATTTGTATTTTGGTGATTTGTAATGATTTTTATAACTTTTTTTATGATAACCTTTACCATTGTAATGCTTTACAACCAATGGAGGAGAGTGATTAACTCTATATCTTGCATACTGATTATAATGAACTTTATGTCTTTTGTAAGGATAACGATCAACTAATACAACTTTGTGCGTTCTGTATAAATCGACGTGGCGGAATCTCACAGGTAAAACTGGCGAAAAAATCCATCTGCTTCCAGAAGAGTAATAATAGCCGCGTTTTGGAACATTATAATAAAGATCATACTCTGGCAGATAATAGGATTCTACATAATTGTAGCCGGAAGGTCCCCATTTTGGCTGGCTGTTGATATTAATATTGACATTAACCTGTGCATCAAAAAGACTCGTAGTAAAAACTGTAGTTATTAATACGATCAAAAACATTAATCTTTTCATATTTCATATTTTAAAAAACATTAGGTTTCAACAAAGATGATACCACAAAAAATTGAATGAGAATTGTTTCTTTCCTTTTAAATATATTAAGATTTTGAAATCGTTTTAAAAACAGATAAATTTACACGACTATTTCGGGCATTCTGAAAGTTGAAAATGGAAAAATTGAAAAAAATATTAATTATTACCTATTACTGGCCACCTGCTGGCGGACCTGGCGTACAGCGTTGGCTGAAGTTTGCCAAATATCTCCCTGAATTTGGTTATGAACCAATCATTTACACGCCTGAAAACCCAAGCTATCCTTTGGTAGATGAGACTTTGGTAAAAGAAGTTCCAGAGAATCTGAAGATTGTAAAAACCAACATTTGGGAGCCTTATCAGATTGCTGAGAAATTCAGTAAAAGTAATAAGAAGTTCAAGGGTGGACAGTTTGATGTTGGGAAGAATCAGTCTTTTATCTCTAAGCTTTCCATTTTTATAAGAGGAAATTTTTTCATTCCAGATGCTAGAAAATTTTGGGTAAAACCTTCTATTCAGTTTTTGAAAAAATATTTGGTTGAAAATCATATTGAAACAATCGTTACAACTGGTCCACCACACAGTTTGCATTTGATTGGATTGGGTTTGAAAAAAGAATTGCCAAATCTGAAATGGATTACTGATTTCCGTGATCCATGGACAGAAATATCTTATTATAAACATTTGAAATTAACCTCAGGTTCTGACAAAAAACATAGACAGCTTGAAAAATCAGTTTTTGAAAATGCTGATTTGACGCTGGCGACAAGTTACACCGATACTGATAATTTCAGAAAAAATGGAGCTAATGCTTTTTGTGTGACGAATGGATTTGACAAGTTGGAGAGTTTGGGAGATAGTGAGTCTGAGAGTTGGAGCGTTGGAGGATTGGAGAGTTGGAGTGTTGAAGAATCTGAAACTCTAGAATTCTCAAACTCTAAAACCCTTAAAACAAAATTCAATTTGAGTTATGTTGGGGTTTTGGAACAATTGAGGAATCCGGAAAATCTTTGGAAAGCTCTGACTGAATTATCCGAAAAACATCCAGATTTTGCTAAAGATTTTGAATTGAAGTTTGTGGGAAGAGTTGATGAAAAAATTCTGAATGATATTAAGAATTCGGTTTTGAGAGATAATATTAGAAATCTTGGTTATTTGCCACACAATAATTCTTTTAATGAGATGCAAAACTCCGACTTGCTTTTGATTACTAATTTCCCGAACGAAAGCTCTAAAGGTATTATTCCTGGAAAGTTATTTGAATATTTGGCGACTGGGAAAAAGATTATTTCGTTCGGACCAAAAGATGCAGATGTGGAAAAGATTCTCGATAAAACCAATGCTGGAAAACATTTTGATTATGCTAATAATGTGGAAATCCAAAATTTTATTTACTCTCTTTATGAGGATTGGAAAGCTGGAAAATCCATTCAAAATTCTGCTAATATTAATGAGTTCAGTAGAAAAGAATTGACAAGACAATTGGCTGAACTGTTGACAAAACTGGATTAATTGTTGACTGGTTCTATCCTGCGCAGCGCGTGAGCGCTGGTAACGGCTATCCTTTTTTTTTGATTGGGCAATGGCAATGGCAAAAAAAAGATAATAGTGGACAGCGCGGTCCCAGCTTCGGCTGATGTGTTGGAAAGGACACGCTCTAAATTTTTTCTTTAAAACTATGAGATGGCATACATTTTTCTTGTAACTTTAAGAATCAAATATTAATCAAAAAATTATATCATGGGAAATAAGACAAATGGTCTTTTGGCATTGTTAGGATTGGGAGCTTTGGCTTGGTGGAAATACAAAAAAGCTTCTCCAGAAGATCAGCAAAAGGTAAAAGATACGATCAATACAGCAAAAGATAACCTGACTAAATTCGGGAATGACTTGAAAGATAAAGCTAATCAGACTGTAGATCAAGTAAAATCAAAAGCCGAAGAGTTGAAAAATGATGCACAACAAGCTGCAGAATAACAATAAAAAAGCCGTTTCAATTGAAACGGCTTTTTTTATTTATTTAGTGATAAGCTTTTGCTTCTTCGTTTTGATTTTTGGAAGGCAAATTCATCAGAACAATTGCGAAGAGTATCAGGGCTATTCCCAGCCATTGGATTAAAATGACTTCTTCATTCAGTAACATAAATGCCATTGTTACAGAAACCGGAAGTTCTAATGATGAGATGATACTTCCTAATCCTAAACCTGCATTCGGAAATCCTAGATTGAATAAAATCGGCGGAATGATGGTTCCAAACAGAGCCAAAATAAAACCGTAAGTCCAGAAAATTGAATAATCAAATGGTCTGATATGTTGTGTATTCTCTGTAAAATTGAGGTAAAAAGATCTAAGTCCGTCAAAATACATTGGTCCTATCTGAGCAAAGAACAGGAATAACAATACAATAACACAACCACCCCAAAGCATTGTAAAACTTTTTCTTAAAACCGGCAAATGTGTCGCTAAAGTATTGGATGTGAACATCGTCATTGTAAAAGATGCTGCAGCTAATAATCCCCAAAAGATTCCGTGCCAATCGATTTTGACATTCAGATTAATCAAATTAGTTGCTAATACAGTTCCTAATAAAACAATGATTGTAGCAACGACTTTTCTGGCATTCGGAAACTTTTTTGTAATGAAACTTTCCACAACTACACTGAACCAAACCGACTGCATCAACAATACAATCGCAATAGAAACATTGATATACTGAACAGCAATATAGTAGAATAAACTTGTGCAACCAAGTGAAGTTCCTGCCAGCATCAACATTCTGATTTCTTTTTTGCTGGGTGCAGATAATGGTTTTTTGGAGGTTTTGGTTTGAATGACATTCAGAATCAACAATCCAATAATTCCAAGTATAAATTGTGCCGTTGTAACTTCTGAAGTTGTGAAACCATCGTTATACGACATTTTCACGAATGTAGCCAGCATCCCATAGATACTCGCGCCAATACCAACAAATAGAACACCTTTTAAAATATTTTTCTTTTCCATAGTTTTTTAGACAGCCGGCGAATTTACGATTTTATATTTATTCTCGCTAAGAACTTAAATAAATATGTTCATCAATACAATCAATGATTTAAATAAAAAAACGCTTCGGGATCCGAAACGCTTTCTTTTTATTTTAGTCTTTTATTAACTTAGTTTGTTTATAGCTTCCGTCTTTGTTCTCAATTGTAAGAATATAGATTCCTTTTTTAAGTTCAGAAAGTCTGATTTCTTTTGAAGCTACTGCAACAGTTTTGATATTTCTTCCTGAAACATCAGCAATTGATACGGATTTTACAGCATCAGCATTATCCAAATAGATTATATCTTTGAAAGGATTTGGATAAACTGGAATTTCTTTTTTAGCAATATCAGAAGTTGCTAAGAATGGGGATTGCGTTAATTTGAAGTCATCTAAAATAACATTATACTCACCCGATGTCCATTGTCCGGAAACTCTGAATTTGAAATTGGCTCCCGATGGCACTACATTTTGTGGAATAGATCCAGACCAAGTAGTACAAGCAATTAAAGAATTGAGATTAATAGTAGTACCTAAAGCAGTATAATTTTGACCACCGTCAATAGAATATTCTGCTTTCAGTGTTCCATTCACAGAACCTCCAGAATAGATATGAGTTTTGTAAGCGAAGGAAATATCAATTTTGCCACCGTTAGATAAAGTAGAAGAATAGGTTGTTGAGCCTGCAATCCCGCCGCTCCAGAAGTTTCTTGTCAAACCGTAAGTTCCTGTACAAGGCGTAAGAACTTTGCTTGGAAAAAAGCTGACATTTGTAAAACCAGTTGGCGTAGATCCACTTTCAAAACCTTCATTCAAACTGATTTGAGCGGATGAAAAAGCTACTGTGATGAAGCTTATAGATAATAGAATTTTTTTCATAGGTTATTATATTAGATATTATATTTTTTTTGCTAAAAAAGCCACCTAAAAAAGGTGGCTTATTATTTTAAAATGATTAAAGGTGATTATTTACCTTCTTCCATTTTTCTTTTCAATTCTGCTAATGCATCGATATCTCCAAGAGTAGATCTTTCTTCGTTGTTTGAAGAAGAAGCAACATTGCTTGATCTGTTAGAAGATTCTCTTACATTCTTTTTCTCCTCATCTCTGAAGATACCAGTATGAGATACTACTACTCTTTTGAACTCTTTATTGAATTCGATTACTTTGAATTGAGCTTCTTCTCCTTTTTTGATTTTAGATCCGTCTTCCTTCTCTAATAATCTTGATGGGCAGAAAGCTTCAACCTCAGCATCTTCGAATTGTACAGAAGCACCTTTATCGTGTACTTCTACAGCTTTACCAGCGTGTACAGTTCCTTCAGCATATTTAGTTTCGAATTTATCCCAAGGATTCTCAGTCAATTGCTTGTGACCTAGAGATAATCTTCTTGCTTGAGTATCCAATTCTAATACTACAACATCTAATTTATCTCCAACTGCACAGAACTCAGATGGGTGCTTGATTTTCTTAGTCCAAGAAAGATCAGAGATGTAAATCAATCCATCAATTCCTTCTTCCAATTCTACGAAAACTCCGAAGTTTGTGAAGTTTCTTACAGTTCCAACATGCTTAGAACCTACTGGATATTTAGCTTCGATATTTTCCCAAGGATCTTTGTTCAATTGCTTGATACCTAGAGAGATTTTTCTATCTTCTCTATCCAAAGTAAGAACTTCTGCTTCTACTTCATCACCAACTTTTACGAAATCTCCAGCACTTCTCAAGTGAGTAGACCAAGACATTTCAGAAACGTGGATCAATCCTTCTACACCTGGAGCGATCTCTACGAAAGCACCATAGTCAGCAAGAACTACTACTTTTCCTTTTACTTTATCTCCAACTTTCAAATCAGCAGAAAGAGCATCCCAAGGATGAGCTTCTAATTGCTTCATACCTAATTGGATTCTTGTTTTCTCGTCATCAAAATCAAGGATAACAACTTTTACAGTTTGTCCGTCTTCTAGGATTTCAGATGGGTGGTTCACTCTAGACCAAGAAAGGTCTGTAATGTGGATCAATCCATCAACACCTCCAAGATCTACGAATACACCGTAAGAAGTGATGTTCTTAACAGTACCTTCAAGAACTTGACCTTTCTCCAATTGAGCGATGATTTCTTTTTTCTGACCTTCGATATCTGCTTCGATAAGTGCTTTGTGAGATACAACTACGTTTTTGAACTCTGGGTTGATTTTCACAACTTTGAACTCCATAGTTTTACCTACAAACTGATCGTAATCTTTGATTGGCTTAACGTCGATTTGAGAACCTGGCAAGAATGCTTCGATTCCGTGTACGTCAACGATCATACCACCTTTAGTTCTAGATTTTACAAAACCGTTTACGATTTCTCCAGTTTCGTGAAGTTCGTTTACTCTATCCCAAGCTTTAAGCGTTCTAGCTTTTCTGTGAGATAATTGTAATTGTCCAGTTTTGTCTTCTCTTTTGTCAACCATTACTTCAACTTCATCGCCTACTTTAAGACCTTGGTTGTAACGGAATTCGTTAAGAGAAATAACACCTTCAGATTTGAAGTTGATATCTACGATAGCTTCTTTATCTGTCAATCTTACAACTTTACCAACAATTACGTCGTTATCTGTAAGATCGTTAAGAGAACCATTATAGATTTCTTCCAATTCTTTCTTCTCGCTTCTGTCTTCTGCGTTAAGACCTGACTCGAAAGAATCCCAATCAAATTGTTCTGGTGCTACATTTTGGTTCAAAAGAACCTCTGCTGAATTTGTCTCTTTTGACATTTTCTAATAAAATTTGTATTCCTATTTATTCAGACTTTGGCTTTGCTGTGACTCCTGAAAAATACGGAAGATGTTAATTGTTAATGTTTTACTTCGCCCAAAGTGCGTTCACAAAAGTGGTGCAAAATTAAGCAAAATATTTGAAACCAACAATAATTTTCTACAAATTCACTTTCTCTATAACTAATTGATATTCAAAATAAAAACAATATATTATTTAGGAGCTAATTCCCGCTTTCCACTATATCTTTTTTGTCATTGCGAACGAAGTGAAGCAATATGTTGAACCATTCGTCAATCGCAATAACAAAAAAGGATGCCGTTGCAAAACGAGGTACAAGTTTCGACGATTCTAAAATTAATTTATGAAACAGAGTCAATCGGGGCTAGGTATGAAGTACTAGCTAACAGAGATTTGAATCTTAAATTGCAAACCTTGAACCTCGAACCAAAAAGAATTACCTTTGCAAAATGGAATTACAACCAATCTTTCAAAAACTGCAGATTCAGGATATGAATCAGATGCAGAAATCTATATATAAAGCGTCGGAAAATGAAACTGATGTCGTTTTATTATCGCCAACCGGTTCAGGGAAAACATTAGGATTTTTATTTCCTGTTCTTAGAAATTTGAAATCTGATGTTAAAGGAATTCAAACCTTAATTCTAGTTCCGGCAAGAGAATTAGCTTTACAAATCGAACAGGTTTTCAAATCTATGGGCACAGATTTCAAAGTTTCTATTGCTTACGGCGGACACGATAAAAAGATAGAAATCAATAATCTGATAGAAGCACCAGCTGTTTTAATTGGAACACCTGGAAGAATTGCTTATCACTTGAAAAACGAAAATTTCAATCCGGAAACTATCAAAACTTTGGTTTTGGACGAGTTTGATAAAGCTTTGGAATTAGGCTTCCAGGAAGATATGGAATATATCATTAGCTCGCTTAATGGACTTTCGCAACGTATTTTGACTTCTGCAACGTTGATGGACAACATTCCGAAATTTGTAAAACTCAACAATGAAAAGAAAATCAATTTTCTAAAAGAAAATGAAGCAAAACCGAACATTCAGCTAAAAAAGGTAATGACAACACCTGAAGAAAAACTGAATACACTTTTCCAACTCATCTGTAAAATCGGAAACAAAAGAACCTTGATTTTCTGTAATCACAGAGATGCAGTGGACAGAATTTCTGAATTACTGAGAGAAAAAGGAATCCAGCGGGAAACTTTCCACGGCGGAATGGAACAGGACGAAAGAGAACGCGCACTTTTGAAATTCAGAAACGATTCTGCAAGAATTTTGATTACAACAGATTTAGCAGCAAGAGGTTTGGATATTCCAGAGGTTGAGTCGATTGTGCATTATCAATTACCGCCAAAAGAAGATGCTTTCATCCATAGAAACGGACGAACCGCAAGAATGAATGCGAAAGGTTTTGCGTATTTAATTATGACAGAAGACGAGAATTTTCCTTTCATCAAAAACAACACGCCAGAAGAAAACGTTTCGGAAGCTAATCGAGTTCCAGAAAGAACTCCGAATCAAACCATCTACATCAGTGCCGGAAAAAAAGACAAAGTCAACAAAGTTGATATTGTTGGTTACCTAATCAAAAAAGGTGGTCTCGGAAAAGATGACATTGGCTTAATCGAAGTCAAAGACACGACTTCTTACGTTGCTGTCAACCGAAAAAAAACCATCGAATTGCTCAAACAATTAGCCAACGAAAAGTTGAAAGGCAAAAAGATAAAAATAGAAATCGCTTATTGATAAGCGATTATTTGTAATACTGTATTACAAATAATATTTCCTAACAACATATATTAACTATATTTGTAAAAATCAAAACCATGCTTTCATCATTAGTAATTCACGTCAGCACAGCAAAAGAAAGGCGTAAATATATCGAAGATCATTTATCAAATAAAAATATTAATTTCAGTTTAATAGTATATGGTGATAAAGACCAACTTGAAAAAGACATTTTGGATGATTTTTTTTCGGGTGATTTAAAAGCAAAAACACCAACTACCTCTTGCGCATATAAGCATTTGTTAGCTTACGAAACACTTCTAAAAACTGAGAATGATTATGTTCTGATTTTAGAAGATGATATATATCTTCATAAAAAATTTAATTATTATATAGAAAAAATTACAAATGAGATAAAAAACACCAATTTGTCTCAGTTCATGATTTCTTTAGAAGATTCTGATTTAAGATTCATTCCGAGAAGTAAAAGAAAAGAGGGAAAATATATTTATCAAACTGATCAGGGAACAACTACAGCAGCATATTTGATAGACAGAATTGCAGCAAAAAACATTCTGGAATATGCTAAAAAAGTCAAAATTAATTTACCAATTGATTTATTCCATACAACGTGTTTTGAAAACAATATATTTAAGATGTACAAATCACAACCATTCATTGCCAGCCAAAAAACTTTTGACGGAACTACTCCTTCTCTTATAAGCAATAACAGAGTTGGCCTTTCAAGAATTATTTCTTACAAACTACAAAAAATTTATAAAAAAATATTATATCATTTTCGGTAAAAAAATAGAAATCGCTTATTGATAAGCGATTTTTTTTATTTGATTCCGGAAACATTCATCGGTAAAGCATAAACAGAATGAGAAGCTGTGATAAACAAAGTCGAATTATTTTTTCCGCCAAAAGTCACGTTGGAAGTCCAGTCTTCATCAATCGGAATATTGGTAATCTTTTCTCCTTTAGAATTAAAAATCGTTACACCTTTTCCTGTGAGATAAAGATTTCCTTGGCTGTCCAAAGTCATTCCGTCAGAACCCATTTCGCAGAACAATTTCTTTTCAGATAATTTTCCCTTGCCAAGAATTTCGTAAACATAAGTTTTTCCAGCATTGATATCAGAAACATAAAGTTTTTTGAGTTTTTCAGAACCAATAATTCCGTTCGGTTGAATGAAGGTTTCCAGTTTTGTAATTGTTCCGTTTTGATTTCTGTAATACAGGTTTTTTTCAGAAATTTCTTCTTTGAAGTTTTTCCAATAATCTCTTTTATACAAAGGATCTGTGAAATAAATCCCGCCAAATCTATCAATCCAAAGATCATTAGGACCATTGAGTCTTTTACCTTCAAAACCTTGGGATAAAACCTGAACGTCTTTATTTTTATTGATTTTCCAAATCTCACCATTGTCATCGGAACAAGTAATCAGGTTATCGTCTTTATCATAATAAGTTCCGTTAGCCCGTCCTGTTTTGGCAAGAAACAATTCCAATTGATTGGTTTTCCAGTTCCAAAAATAGATTTTATCATTTGGCTGGTCTGTGAAATAGACATTTCCCTCTTTATCAGAAGCAGGACCTTCTGTAAATTCAAATTGACTTGATAGTAATGTCGGTGGAACATCAAACAGTTTTTCATGGGTATTTTGAACTTTACAATTTATCAAAATCAACAAAATCGCGACATAACGAAACTTCCAAAAACTTTTCATAGTATAAATAATAAAGTCGCAAGTTACAATTTGCTTAAAAGAATTAAAAATAATTATCTTTGAGAATTCGATTTTTATCAATGAAACTTAATCTTCCGGACAAACTCTACTATTCTATTGGCGAAGTTGCCAAAGCTTTTGATGTTAATACTTCTCTAATTCGCTATTGGGAACAGGAATTTCCTATCATCAAACCTAAGAAAAACAAAAAAGGAAACCGTTATTTTACGCCTTCTGATATTGAGAATCTGAAGATTATTTATCATTTGGTAAAGGAAAAAGGCTATACGCTTGACGGCGCGAGAGTTGCTTTGACAACCAACACCAAAATCTCTGAAACCATTACTATTATTGACAGATTGGAGTTTATCAAAGCTGAACTTCTGAAGCTTAAGAATTCTTTAAACGATTAATCGAGCTACTGTTAGAATTCATACTTTTAAGACCACATAGACACATAGTTTTATGCGAAAACTAAGATAAAATAGAAATTGACGAAAAATACTATTTTATCTTTTTGAAATTTTTATCTTTTATATTTCTATGTGCCTATGTGGCTTATACTATTTTCAAAAAAAATCTGGTAATATTTTTTTATTAATAATTGATTTTCGATTCATTTTTTATTTAACTTTGGTTAAAATACAAAAAATGAATCCAAAATTACCTTTCCAAATCCGGAAAAGGCAAATTTTAAGCCTTGGAATTTTCGGAATTCTCATTATTTTTTCACAGATTGCTTTTTCGATTTATAAGAAAAATCAGCATTACGAAAAACCTCAAATTACTTTCATCGCACCAAAAGTTGAAGAAATTATTCTGACTGAATTTAATCCAAACGATTTAGACGAAAGTCAATGGAAGAATCTTGGTTTCAGTGAAAAGCAAGTCAAAACTATTCTGAAATATAAGGAAGTTGTTGGCGGAAATTTTAAATCTAAGGAGCAATTCAAAAAGTGTTATGCGCTAACGCCGGAGAAATATGAGCAGTTGAAAAATTATATTCTTCTTCCGGAGAACAATTCTGATTTCAAAAACAATCAAAACAATTACAAACCTTACGAAAAGAAAAGACTTAATCTAAAAGGAAAATTCAATCCTGATTTATATTCTCAGAAAGATTGGGAAAATCTTGGTTTTTCTGAGAAACAATCGGCTGCTATTTTAAAATATAAAAATTATCTGGGTGGAAGTTTCATAAGTAAAGAAAAGCTGAGAGAATGTTTTATGATTAATGATGAACAGTTCTCGCAAATGTCTCCTTATTTGATTTTACCTAACAAAACACCAGAAAATCTAACTCAAAAATTTGAGAAAAAGAAAGAAAAAGAAGTAGTGAAAATCCGTCAATACTTTGATCCAAACGATTTGAATCAAGAACAATGGCAAGCTTTGGGATTTTCTGAAAAACAGGCCATTTCCATTTTGAAATATCGAGATAAGATTTTGAAAGGTTCTTTCAAATCTTTGGAAGACATCCAAAAATGTTTTATGATTTCGCCAGAAAAATATGAAGAAATGAAACCTTGGATTAGACTTTCTATTGTTGATAAACCTAAACAAACTGAAGAAAAAACTGTTGTTGCAGAAAAAACTGATTTTTCAAAAATTAATCTTAATCAAATCACTTTCAAACAATTGCAGGAATTTGGATTTACCGAAAAAGATTCTGCTGGGATTTTGGCTTTCAGAAAGAAACTTGGTGGTTTCATAAACAAACAACAACTGCTGGAAACTTACGAAATTGACAGAGCTTTGGGCGAAAAATTAATCTATGTTGCAAAACTTGACAATTCGGAGGTTCCAAAATATTCTTTAGCCAATGCCCCAGAAGATTGGCTGAAAAAACATCCTTACTTCCGTTATTCCGCAGACAGAATTATCTTTTATAGAATCTCTTATCCTGATGATAAAAAAATCTGGAAATATTTGAAATTGAAACCCGAATACGAGGAAAAAATGAGACTTTATATTATTAATGATAAATGATTGTTGATTGTTGATTGTAGAAAAATTACTCAAACGTTTTGCTGGAGTCTTCTAATAAACCATTCAATTCATTCATTTCCTGAGGAGTCAAATCTCGCCATTTTCCTACGGGAAGATCAAGTTTGATATTCATAATTCGGATTCTTTTAAGTTTTTTCACTTCATAATCCAGATGTTCGCACATTCTTCGGATTTGTCGGTTGAGTCCTTGTGTCAGAACGATTCGGAAATTCATTGTGTCGATTTTTTCGACTTCACATTTCTTAGTAACTGTATCAAGAATCGGAACACCGTTTCTCATTTTCTCAAGAAACTTTTCCGTGATTGGCTTATTAACTCTTACATAATATTCTTTCTCGTGATTGTTTCTGGCTCTTAGAATTTTGTTGACAATATCGCCGTCGGAAGTCAATAAAATCAAACCTTCACTTGGTTTATCTAATCTTCCGATTGGGAAAATACGTTTGGGATGGTTGATATAATCTACAATATTATTTTTTTCACGTTTTGTATCAGTTGTACAGACAATACCAACAGGTTTATTGAAGGCAATATAAACAAACTCCTCTTCTTCTTTTTTGATGGTTTTCCCATCGACGAAAATTTCATCTTCATCAGATACCTTAGTCCCTAATTCTGGAACTATGCCATTGATAGTAATTCTGCCTTCTTCCAAAAGTTTATCTGCCGCTCTTCTGGAGCAGAATCCAACTTCTGACAAATATTTATTAATTCTAATTTTTTCCATATTCAATTTGTTTATAAAAACTTAATCATTTCTATAAACCGTATATTTTTTGTTGCTAAAAATTGTAGCGCCAAATGAAAGCCCTATAAAAGTTGCCCCTGAAAGTTTATAATTCTGAGTGTAAATAAAAACCCCAATTTCGTTATTCAATCGTTTAGAAAATGCATCCTGATAACCTATTTTCAATCCATAATGTTCTGCATTATTAACATTAGAGTGATTAAACTGCTTACCATATTCTAATTCTATAAATCCTTTCCAATCATCTTTCCCTAAATAGAATTTCGGCTGTATAATCCAATTTAAAAGATGCTGATCATTTGCTATAAAATTATATCTAATCCCTGTTCCTAAAGCAAAAAAACGAAATATATGATAACCTCCAACCACACCAATTCCGTATGTAAAATCATTTGGTAAATAAGGTGCAACGTATTGTTGATAGTACGGAGAATCATTGTTCTGATTATCTTTAATTGAATTTCCCAAATTATATCCAATCTGAACATTCGGACTGATGAAAAAACCCATCGTTTTACTTTTACTATCTTCAGATTGTCCAAAAACGACAATTGAAAGTATTAATGCTAAAGTCAGTAAAATTTTATTCATGGAATGTTTTGATAATTGAAACCTTCTCAAATGAAGTTTCAATGGTTTTCGTTTAAAATATTTGACAAAAGTATGTTTTATTAAACTTCAATACAATAAAAAAGCCTCACTTTAAAAGCAAGGCTATAATTACATCAAAATAAATGATTTATTTTTTGATTACTTTTTTAGTATAAGAAGCATTTTCTGTTTGTACCTTAACTACATAGTTACCTTTGCCTAGCTCAGATACGTTTAATGATTTTGCTCCATCTTTAGAAGTTTTAACTAGTTTACCTGCAGCATCATAAACTTCAACAGAATTAATTTTTCCAGCAACATCAAAATTCACAACATCTACAGTTGGATTTGGATAAATTCTGAAGATATCTTTTTTACCTGCTTCTACAACAGCTAACGTAGCATCTTTAACTTGGATATTATCAACACTGAAACCAGATCCATAATTTTCTATAGAAAGGTCTAAAAAAGAGAAATTTGTAGCGGTCAAAGTTGTAGAATAGATAACATTACCGTTCACATAATATTCTAGTGTGTTATTGGCTTTGTCAATTACAGTTTTGAAGTTATACCAAGTTGTAGCATCCCATTCTAAATCAGTTTCTACATAAGTCTCCTGAGCAGGATCATAAACCACAAAGTTCCAGCTTTGATATGTCAACCAAAAATCAGCAACTACATCTCCATCTTCAGTATATAATCCTACTGCATAATCAGAATCAAAACCTTCAAGATATACATCTGCGGATATTTCTGTTTTACTATAGTTTGGTATCGTTGTGTAAGCATTACTCCACTCTTCACTAGCATCATCCTCGATATATAGAGAACTTGCTCCATCTGTAGCTCTATTGTTTGATACTTTAAAATAAGAACTTGAAGCAGTCCAATCTTTTTGTCCATCTACACTCCCAACATTATAACCTTCTGAAGCTTCGAAAGAGATTTTTGTTTGTGCATTAGCTGAAAAGAAAATTGCCAATGTAGCAATAAAAGATAATAGAATTTTTTTCATATTATTTATTTAAATTAAACGTTTGTTTTAAAAATTGAGAGGTAAAAATAAAGATTCTCTTCAGAATAAGCAAAAGAATTAAACAAATATTCAATTTTTAAATTCTTTTAAAGATTAATGTTTAATTTAAAATAAACTTTATAAAATATATTATATTTAACATTTACATTAAATATACTATCAATATCACAAAATAAAACCTTTTAATTATTAAAATGGAAATTATTTTCGAGATAATCAGAAGTAGCATTTTCTATTGAATAATCTCCAATTTTTGTTCTTCTAAGTTGAGTTAGATAAGCTCCAACTTTCAATTCTTGTCCAATGTCGTGAGCCAAACTTCTGATATAAGTTCCTTTGGAGCATCCCACAGTGAATGAAACAAAAGGCAAATTAATTTCAATATTATTAAGGTAAAGAATCGTGGTCTTTCTAGATTTCATTTCCACATCCTCTCCTTTTCTTGCAAGTTCATAAGCACGTTTTCCATCAATTTTAAGTGCAGAAAAAACTGGAGGTTTTTGATCAATTTCTCCAAGAAATTTTTCCAAAGTTTGATAGATATTTTCCTCTGTAATATGAGAATAATCAGTTTGTAGGATTTCGGGTTTTTCCGTGTCGTAAGACTCGGTTTGAACGCCGATTTTGATTTCTGTCCAATATTCTTTCGGCGCATCTTGGATTTCCGGAATTTTCTTTGTGAATTTCCCCGTACAAACAATTAACAATCCTGTTGCTCTAGGATCCAAAGTTCCAGCGTGACCGATTTTGAATTTCTTTGGTAATTCTTTGAACTCATTTTTGAGTTTATATTTTAACTTATTGACAGCCTGAAAACTTGTCCAATCCAAAGGTTTGTCCAATAGAAATACATGTCCGGATTGTAATTCTTCTGCCGTCATTTACTTGAAGAAATAAAAATAAATCAACAAAGCCACGCCAACAAAAATACGGTACCAACCCCAAGGTTTGAAGCCATATTTATTCAGCAAAGCAATGAAAGATTTGATTGCAATCCAAGCAACGACAAACGCAACTACATTCCCGATAACAAATATCAAAATATGATCTTGTGAAGCCAAAATCATCTCATAACCTTTTTGTGGATTACCGGTTTCTTTACCCCAAGTTTTTACAAAAACAGAATAAAGTGTTACGGCTAACATCGTGGGAACAGCCAAGAAAAATGAAAATTCAGCAGCAGCTTTTCTTGATAATCCTTGAGACATTCCTCCAATAATAGAAGCAGCACTTCTACTTGTTCCCGGCATCATTGCCAAACATTGCCAAAAACCAATAGTCACAGCTTTTTTGATCGTGATTTCTTTCTCATCGTGAATAATTGGATTCTTGAACCAATTATCTGCAAACAATAAAACAACTCCTCCTAAAACCAAAACAGACGAAATAGCGATTTGATTCCCTAAAACAGATTCAATAATATCATCTAAGAAAAAACCAATTCCCAAAGCTGGCAAAACAGCAAAAGCTAATTTGTAATAGAACTGCAAATTGCTGAAATCAAAGAATTTTTTACCATAAGCCACAACCACAGAAAGGATAGCACCAAACTGAATGGAAACCTGAAACATTTTAAGAAATTCAGTTTCTTCTAATCCCATAAGGCTTGCTGCAAATCCCATATGAGCAGTTGAAGAAATCGGTAAATATTCTGTAAGTCCTTCTATGATTGCAATAATAATTGCTTTGATCAAATCCATAGTGTGTTTGTTTTATTAAAAAAAACTTTGCCTCAGTTTCACCAAGACAAAGTTATTATTGTATTTCTTATTAAAATTTAATCTTTGTTTCTTTTCAGAATTGCAAAAACCTGAACCACAAATCCAGCAATGACCAACATCGGTGCTAATCTGATTCTTCTGAAAGAAAAAATTCCTTCGTTCCAATAATTCGGGTCAAATTTTCCTTCAGGAGTTGTATTGGCATCTGCTCCCATCATTAAGACAAATCCTAAAAGAATTAATCCCAAACCAATCAACATCAATTTAAAATTCTTGCTTCCGAAATAGAACGAGTTTTTTTCAACAGTTTCTGTAGGTTTTCCTATTTGATCTGCAGAATATTTATTTGTTTTTTTTGCCATTGTTATGAGTAATATAGGTCATCTACGTTGCTTCGTAAAAATCTCCAAGTTGCAAAGATAGTACTTGCAATGGTTATAAAAATACCAACCAAGAAAATTATTATTACCAAGAAAACATATTGGTTTGTATCCTGAACAAATGGCGTCCCAATCTGACTTGTGAAATAATACCAAACAGCTCCTAAAGCCAAAAGTCCTATAAAAGCACCAATTAATCCAAGAACCAAAGCTTCTTTTATAAATGGCATCAAAATAAATCTCCTTTTAGCTCCAACCAACTGCATCGTTTTGATAATAAATCTTTTAGAGAATATTTTCAGTCTGATTGAATTATTAATAAGAACTATTGCAACAATCAAAAATAAAATTGAAAATGCTAATATCCAAGTTAGAATCCTATTCAAGTTGTTATAAACATCTATGGTTAGTTGGTTATCATTAGCCACATCTTTTACGCCTTTTATAGCTTTAAGCTGTGTTACCACCCCATCAATTTTTGCAGGATCTACGAATTCTGGTTTCAAAGTCACTTCGACGGAAGCTGGAAATATATCTTCCTCAAAAAGTGCATCAGCATCTATCCCCAATTGTTTTTTTGCTAAAACTGTCGCTTGTTGTTTAGAAATATATTTAGCTTGTTTTACATAATGCTGCTGTTTAATTGTATTAAAAGTTTCTTCTTGAAACTTAAGCGTTTTTGCAGAGTCGCGTGGATCCAGATACTCATCAAAATAAGCTTCCACTACAAGTTGTTCCTTGATATAGTCTGAATATTTTTGAGCATTAATCAATATCAATCCAAATAATCCTACAAGGAATAAAACAAGCGAAATACTGATGACTACAGTAATATTACTGGACCTCAATCTGCTTTTATTAAAATCATCAACTGTCTTTGGCATCAAAAAAATTTTTGCTAAAATAGAAATTTTCGTTTAAAAAGCCGTCGTGACCTCTGTTAATAAAATCATAAAAACATCATTATGACTTAATTTTCACAACTACTTTCCTGAGAATTTTAGAATCGAAAAATCGGCATTTTTATTGTTTAGGAAAAATATCAAATCAAAATTATGAAACTAACCCGACAAGCTACAGGAAAAAACTTTTCTTATTTCGATAAAAATAAAGAGAAGCTAAAAGACCCACAAAAAATCGAATATATTAAGTCATTGGTCATTCCGCCAGCTTGGAAAGATGTGGAAATCACAACCAATAAAAGGGCGAAAATTCTAGCTGTAGGCAGAGACCAAAAAGGAAGAAAGCAATACATCTACAATCCAAAATTCCGAGCGAAGAAAGATGCGGACAAGTTTGATAGGATTTTACATTTTGCCGAGAATCTGGAACATATGCGACGCGTTACAGGACAGCATCTCCGAAAGAAAAAAATAACCCGTGAAAAAGTTCTGGCGGCAATGGTCAGACTTTTAGACTCTGCTTACTTTAGACCAGGAAGTCCCAAATATACGCAACAAAATCAAAGCTATGGATTAACAACAATCCGCAAAAAACACCTTAACATCGAAGGTGATGAAATAGTATTTTCCTATAAAGGAAAATCGGGAAAATTTCAAGAAAAGCATATTATTAATTCCAAATTAGCAAAAACAATTTCTGATTTGGAAGAATTGCCAGGCTACAGACTTTTTAAATATTATGATGAAAACGGCGAACTAATAACTGTTGAAAGCCAAGATCTAAACCAATATATCAAAGAAATAATGGGTGAAGAATTCTCAGCAAAAGACTTCAGAACGTGGGCCGGAACGATGATTGCCGCAGGAATTTTGGATGAATTAGGAATTTGTGAAAAACAACAACAGAAGGAGATGAAAAAACGCATCCGGAATGCCATTGTTACAGTTTCTGAAAAATTGGGCAATACACCAGCTGTTGCACGAGATTCTTATATAGATCCGAGAATTTTTGAGCATTATAAAAACGGACAAACCATTAATTATTTTCAGAAAGAAATTAAAAAACTCCTAAGAAAAAATGAAAATCTTTCTGAAACTGAAGTAGGTGTTTTGTATATGTTGAAATCGAAATTAAATTAACTCAAACTTTTAAAAACTTCACCTATCTTATTAATGAGATCTGTGGGTAACATCGCTTCTTTTGAAAATTTTTGCGATGCAAAATCTCCAGCTTTTCCGTGAAGCCAAACGCCGAAGATGCAAGATTTTTCGATTTCATATTTTTGAGAAATTAATGATGTTAAAATCCCTGTCAGAACATCACCGCTTCCACCTTTTGCCATTCCGGAATTGCCCGTGATATTATAAAACACTTTTTTTTCTGGAGTGATTACAACTGTATGATGGTCTTTCAGAATGATGAAAATTTGCAATTCTTTCGCTTTCTGTTTTGCTAATTCTATTCTTTCAAAAGAGTTTGCAGTTTTTCCAAACAACCTTTCAAATTCCAAGGGGTGTGGTGTGATGACAGCATTTTTAGGTATCAAATTTAACTTATTATTTTCCGCCAGAATATTGAGCGCATCAGCATCTAAAACAACATATTGATTGTAACTTTCCAGAAACTCAAAAAGTGCTTTTTGGGTCTGCTTTTCTTTTCCCAAACCTGGACCAATTCCATAAACTGCCTTTTCCTGAATTTCGATTTTATCAATATAATTTTTTCCTGAGCCAATAAACATCGCCTCCGGAATTTGAGATTGCAAAATAACATTACCACATTCTGGTGCAATGGTAAACGTCAAACCACTTCCGGTTTTCAAAGCGGATAAAGTTGACATTAGAATTGCACCCATTTTACCGTAACTTCCGCCCACTAAAATACTTTTCCCGAAAGTTCCTTTGTGACTGAAATCTTCGCGAGGTTTATAAATTTCTTTGATTAATTCGTCATCAATAACAAAATAGTCTGTTTCAACTTCATTAATAAAATCTTTATCCAAGTCAATATCTAAGACAATAATTTTTCCACAGAATTTTCCAGTTTCGGGATGGAGGAAACTTCTTTTATAAAACTGAAAAGTCAAAGTAAAATCCGCTTTGAAAACAGTAGAATTTTCTTCAATTATTCTATCCGCATAAAGTCCGGCTGGAATATCTATTGAGATTTTCTGCGCTTTAATTTGATTTAATTTTTTGATTAAATTTTTAAAGTCATCAGACAATTCTCTATTCAGTCCATAACCAAACAAAGCATCAACGATAATAGATTTTTCATCATGGACATTAAAAACCTCAGAAAAATCTTTAACATCAATTCCGCTTATTGTTTTTATTTTTTTGAAATTAATCTCTGCCTCTCGAGAAAATTTCATATTGTTTTTATTAATAAAAACTTCTACATCAAACCCTTTTTCATAAAGTATTCTGGCGATAGCAAAACCGTCGCCGCCATTGTTGCCATTTCCACAAAAAATCAAAAATTTGTCCGCATTCCTGAAATAATCTATAATCCAATCACAACATTTTGTGGCCGCTTTTTCCATCAATGCGATGGAACTAATACCTTTTTCGATAGTCGCTGTATCGCAGTTTTTGATTTGGTTTGCTGTTAATATTTTCATTTTTCAGCATTTGGTAAAAATAATTAATCTCAAAATTAATCAATAAAATTGATTAATAAATAGAAATAAATAAACCGTTATCAATAAAAAATTCTATTTTTGTTATTAACTAACTATTAAAAAATACAACTATGGGATTTGTAAAAGAGTTTAAAGAATTTGCATTCAAAGGAAATGTAGTAGACTTAGCAGTCGGTGTCATCATTGGTGGTGCATTTGGCGCAATTGTAAAATCATTGGTAGATGATGTAATTACACCACTTCTATTGACGCCAGCTTTGAAAGCTGCAGGCGCAGAAAACATCAAAGAATTGGCTTGGAACGGTGTAACTTACGGAAATTTCTTATCATCCGTAATCAGCTTTTTGGTAATTGCTTTTGTTTTATTTTGGTTAATAAAAGTTGCCAATAAATTTAACAAGAAACCAGAAGAAGCTCCTGCTGGACCATCTTCCACGGATGTTCTTCTTGCCGAGATCCGCGATGAATTGAAGAAAAAACACTCACTTTAAAAGACACAAAATGCCACTTTTCAGTGGCATTTTTTTATTGTAATAATTCCAATTCAATCCTGTTATTATCTTTCTTTATTTGATTTTTCAATCGATCTTCCTGATCTTTTGCAATTTTTGTGGAAGTTCCATCTTTTCCAGTTAAAACGATAGATGTTCCGCCCATTTGAATTTGCTTGATTCCTTTCGTTGGGTCATTTTCGTATTCTTTCAATACTTTTTGGAATTGTTTGGAATTAACAGCAATTTCCTTTGCTTCCCAAACATTGATATCTACATCGCCGACAATATTTTTAATTCCTTTAAGTTCCATTTTGTGAGAACCCGTTTTGTCTTCAATCTTAACAATCAACCCAGGCAAACCTCGGAATTTATATGGTCCATCTTGAATAGGGATTTCTGTAGAAAACCAAGCAATCCAATGTCTGCCTGCAAAATCCGCTTCTGCTTTTTGAGCGTTCCACTCTCCTATTTTCTCTTTTTCTGACAAGATTTTCCAGTTGATTTTTCTGTCATCAGAAATATTGTAAGCATCCATCCCCAATCTACGATGGAGATTAATTTTATAATCAGGATAAGTTTTCGTTACCGAATATCGTACACTTCCCTTTTGCATACCAGGTTTCACATTCATAGAACCAGTTGCCGCAATTTGCTTTTCAAATTCAGCTTTCATCAAAGAATCCGAATTGAAAACTGTATAACTGTAATATTTGGAACCATCTCTTGTTGTGTCCAGAAACATCATTTCAGTTTTTACATCTTCTAAGTTTGTCGAATCTGAAATAAATTTGTATTCATAAATAAATCTTTTGTTTTGAGCAAACGTCAGAATTCCTACAATCAGAAATAAATTAATTAGTAGTTTTTTCATAGTTATAAAGTATTAAAAAAGCCGGCGAACCGGCTAAAGTGTTATGAATGTAAATTGTTTATTTTGTAATAACTTCGATTTTTCCGGTTCCGTTTGTTTTAAAAACGTTCATAGACATAATTTCATTAGGATTCATTTTATTAAGTACAGATTTATCCACTATTTTTCCATTGATATAAACTATCATTTTGTCTGTATTAGCAGCCGTCATCTTGTTATTCGGAACAAAAACTTTTGGTTCATTCTCCATAGAATTAAAACTTATTTTAAATGAAGAATTCTCACGCATTTCTTTGTTTAATTGTTGCTGTTTTTCCTGAATTTTTTTTTGCTCTTCCAGTAATTCACTTTGCTTCTTTTGCAGTTCTTTTCTTTTTTTCTCCATCTTTTTCATTTCTTTTGGAGACAATTTAGATTTAGCTTCATTAAAGAATGCATCATCAGAAAAATTAAATTTGAAATTAGTTGTCAAATCCTTGAACTCCGGAAAGTCACTTGCGTCAAATCCATAAGCTACAGTCCCATCAGTAAAAGCATCTTTCCTAAATTGGTCTTTTATCATTTTATGAAATTCATCATCCGAATAAACTTTACCATATTTCTCAACCGCGTCTTGTGCTCTTTTCTGAGCTTCTTGAATCATTTTCTGAAAATCAGGAGAGTTAACTTTTGTAGCAGCTTCTTCCGCACGCTTTTCAGCATCAGCAATTCTTTTTTTGAACGCTGGAGAATTGACCAATTTATCAGCCGCAATTGCACGCTTCTCCGCATCCGCAATTTTCTTTTTGAATTCCTTAGAATTAACCATTGCGTCGGCTTTTCTTGCAACTTCATCAGCATCAGAAATTTTTTTCTTAAATTCTGGAGAATCATACATTTTAGCAATAGCTTCAGAATGTTCTTCTAAACCTTTGATATTTCTCTTGTAATTATCCGAGTTTACAACGTCTTCCATCTGAGCAGCAAGAGATTCTATTTCATTTTCCAAAGCTTTATACTCTGAATACTCTTCTTTCTTAGCTTTTTTCAGAGCAGATAACGCTTTTCCTTTCTCAGACATTATTTTGCTGATTGCCGACATTTTCAAATGGTCTTCCTGCAAAGCATCAGAATAAGCTTTTGTTTGTCTTTGATGATTGTTTGCAAAACTATCAAATTCTGATTGTTTTGGCTGGATTGTATCCATTTTAATTTGTTCAACAGCGATTTCTATCGCTTTGTTCGTTTCTGTGATTTCTTTGTTTTTAGCATTTACCATATACGCAAACACCATAAAAAATAAGATTGGTAACGCAAATAACTTGCGTGCATAACTGTACTTGGTTTGATTTTTTGTAATCATTGTAAGTCTTTTTTTGAGGTTAGATGATAAAAAAGGACTTGTGACAGGCAAAACCGAACCCGAGAAATGACTCTCCAAAAGCATCTGCGCAAATGCTTTTGTGTCCGATTTTTTGACTGCTTTTTTGTCCGCCAAGTATTCGTGAATAAGATTGATTTCTTTGTTGATAAAGTAAAACACAGGATTGAACCAGAAAATGGATTTTGCCAGTTGCATCAGGAGTTTATCCCAGCTGTGTTTTTGTTCTATATGAACCATCTCGTGCTTCAGAATCTGTTGTCCAACAGGAGAATTAATCTCGATTGATTTTTTCCAAAACAGATTTCTGAAGAATGAAAAAGGTGCATTATTTAGATTAGTCTGATAAAAATTGATTCCTTCGATGGTTTCATTTGGGAACTGTTTTTTTATCGAATGGATTTTTAAAATTCCTAGTATTAATCTAATTAAAAGAGCGATTGAAACCACTCCAGCAATTGTATAAAAAACTGAATAAATAGTGATATCATAGTTTGTAGTTTGAGATTGATTTTGATTGAATCCACTAAGAAGTAGATACAAGTTTTCATTTGTTTCTATCGTAAAATAAGAAACTTTCACCAGAGGTAGAATTAGACTAATTATTACCAAAAATAAAAGATAGAATCTGTTATAATGATGAAAAGTCTTATCCTTTAAAAACAATAGATAATAAGCAAACATCACTGCTGAGCAAAGAATCATCTTGCCAAAGTAAAGTAAAATTGGTTCCATTATTCCTTGTTTTTAAGTTCATTCAATAAAAGCTCCAAATCTTGAACACTTATTTCATTTTCTTCTACCAAAAACGAAACAGCATTGGTATATGAACCTTCGAAATAATTTTTAACCAAGCTTCTGATAGACTTTCCACTATAATTTTCTTTACTTATAAGAGGAAAATATTCGTGCTGTCTTCCAAAAGTTTTGTAATTCACAAATCCTTTTTCCATCAATATTTTAAGAATAGTGGAAATGGTATTAGTATGCGGTTTTGGTTCAGGAAACAATTCTAAAACGTCTTTCAAGAATCCCTTCTCTATCTGCCAAAGGTACTGCATTACCTGTTCTTCTGCTTTGGTTAACTTATTCATATTCATTTACTTTAAAAACAATCAATCTTATATCACTAAAAACTTAGTAATACAAATGTAGGATTAATTTCAATTTGTACAACTATTTTTATAGTTAAAAGAAGTTAAAAACTATAACTAATTGATTTTCAATTTTTAAAATTAAAAAAACATTAGTTATTAAAATTATTAAAATAAATCTTGACTTGAATCGAAATAGTCGTATATTTGCAATCCAATATCGCGAGGTAGAGCAGTAGGTAGCTCGTCGGGCTCATAACCCGGAGGTCGCACGTTCGAGTCGTGTCCTCGCAACCAATTTAAGAGAATGACAACTGTGGTTCTCTTTTTTTATTCTCAATAATTTCATCAGTAAAATCAAAATTAATTTGACTTGTATCAAAAAAGTTGTATATTTGCAGAACAATATCGCGAGGTAGAGCAGTAGGTAGCTCGTCGGGCTCATAACCCGGAGGTCG
>NZ_DAIQCG010000002.1:348480-363632 GCF_036780765.1 Epilithonimonas sp. | reverse complement strand
CACGTTCGAGTCGTGTCCTCGCAACCAACTAAGAGAATCAATTATTTTGATTCTCTTTTTTATGTTGTTTACTTTTTCACAATTTTTGATAATGAATTGGTAAGAACGCTCTTCAATAATTAATACATTTAGCTATGGCAAAAATCTTAAAAATATACCCGCAAAATCCGCAAGAAAATTTGATAGACGAAGCCGTAAAAGTCCTTCAAAACGGTGGCGTTATCATTTATCCTTCGGACACGATTTACACGATCGGTTGCGACATTTATAATCACAAAGCAATGGAAAGACTTGCTCAAATAAAAGGAATCAAGATTGACAAGCAAAAGTTTTCAATCATTTGTAATGATTTGAGTCATCTTTCAGAATTCACAAAACCGATAGAAACCTCAACGTTCCGATTTTTGAAAACCCATCTTCCCGGCGCATTTACATTTATTTTGGAAGCCAACAGAAACCTTCCGACTGCTTATAAAGGTCATAAAACTGTAGGTATAAGAGTTCCTGACCATATTGTTCCGCAAATGATTGTTGAAAAACTGGGACATCCTATTGTTTCTACCTCTATTCGTGATGATGATGAAATTTTGGAATATTCTACAGACCCAGAATTGATTGCTGAGAAATATGATAAATTGGTTGACTTGGTAATTGATTCCGGATATGGTGACAATGTAGCTTCAACAATTGTAGATTTAACTTCTGGAGAACCTAAGATTATCCGACAAGGGAAAGGAAAAATTTAGTTATAGTTGTTGGTTAATAGTTGATAGAATTCAACAAAAACTAACAGTAAACCATCAACAAACAACTATCAAACAAAAGCCAAAACATGAAATTTTTAACATCGCCTGCCAAACTAATGAATGTAGAGAATTCTACAGAATTTTTAAAAAACACAACACCAAAATTCATCAAAGATTCAGAATTTATTCATTCTTTTTTGAAAGAAAAGTCTCCAAAATATCTTTCTGAGTTAATGGAAATCTCTCCAAAACTGGCAGACGAAAATTGGGAACGAAACCAAAAATGGACTTCAAAACCGACATCTAAAAATTCAGCACCAGCAATGTTTGCCTTCACTGGCGAAGTTTATCGTGGATTGGATGCTAAAACTTTGGATGAAAAAGCCGTAAAATATCTTGAAAAGAACTACAGAATCTTATCCGGACTTTATGGACTTTTAAAACCTTCTGATAAAATAATGTTGTATCGTTTGGAAATGGGAAGACCTTTCCAATTCGATTCTTATAAAAATCTGTACGAATTCTGGACTGATAAATTGACAGATTATTTAAACTCTGAAATCAAAAAAGGAGAATACATCATCAATCTGGCAAGTAACGAGTATGTTAAAGTTATCAATCGTAAAAAGCTGAAAGGTCAGGTTATTGATTTTGATTTCAGACAAATTCAGCCAGATGGAAAGCTGAAAACAATTGTTGTTTACACGAAACACGCTCGAGGATTGATGCTTCGTTTTTGTGCTGAAAATAATGTTCAGACTTTGGATGAATTGAAAGCTTTCAATTACGAGAATTATCTTTTGGACGAGAAATTATCGACTGACAACCATCTGGTTTTTACAAGATAAATTTTTTAATCGCAAAGGCGCAAGATAAATTTTATAATATTTCAAAAGTCGCAAAGTTGGTTTGCGACTTTGTAGTTTTGTTAATCAATTATTTTTTGCGACTTTGCGTCAAATTTCATTATGAAACTTTCTGAAATCAAAACCGTTTTACAAAACGAACTTTCCGAACTCTATTCCAAATCTGAGATTGAGAAATTGTTTTCTATTTTTTGTGAACATTTTCTTGAACTGAATAAAATAGAACTAAGACAAAATCTTGATAAAAATTTATCTGAAAATGATGCTTATAAATTTTCAGAAGTCATTTCCGAATTAAAAAGGGGAAAACCTTTTCAACAAATTATTGGCGAAACTGAATTTTATGGAATGAAATTTTTTGTCAATGAGCACGTTTTGATTCCAAGACCAGAAACGGAAGAATTGCTGGAAATAGCAATTCAAAATATTAAAGATTCAAGGTTGAAGGTTGAAGGTTTGAAAATATTGGATATTGGAACTGGAAGCGGAATTATTCCAATTGTTTTAAAAAAATATTTTCCAGAAGCGGAAGTTTCAGCTATTGATATTTCTGAAGATGCTTTGGAAATTGCTCAAAGAAACGCCAACTTTCACAAAACGGAAATCAACTTTATCCAAAAAGATTATCTGAATGAAGTCCTCGCCTACGCTCAGACTAACAAAGAAGTTTATGACATTATCATTAGTAATCCGCCTTATATTGGGATTGAGGAAAATATTGAAATTGAAGACTCTGTAAAAGGTTTTGAACCCAATATCGCACTCTTCTCTCCTACTTCTGATGCTTTGATTTTCTATAGAAAAATTGCAGAAGATTCTATCAATCGTCTTTCTGAAAATGGAATGATTTTTCTGGAAATTAATCAGAAATTGGGACTTGAAACTTTGGAATTATTTCAGAAATTCTCTGAGTCTGTTCTTTTAAAAGATATTTCTGGAAATGACAGAATGATTTTTGTGAGAAAATAAATTTTGAACACAAAATTCACAAAGATTTTTTTAATCCTATATTGTTAAGTTCACGTTCAGAAAAGATTTAATGAGATTTTAAAATCGGTGGAAGAAGGGAAAAACCTCAACATAGCCCCGATGGTAGCGGCATCCTTTTTTGTAAAAAAAGATATAGCGGACAGCGGGTTAGAAAAGTTCTAACAAAACTGAAAATGTGATGCTTCTAAAATTTTAGCCTATTCTTTTTTTGATGAAAATCTCGTAAGATAAATATATCAACGGCAAAGCCATAATTCCTATATATAAAGCATTTTGCTGCGCTAATTCTGGATAAGCAATTACGGCGTAAACCAATCCGAAAAATGCGCCACCAAGATGCGCAGCGTGACCGATGTTATCGTTTTGTCTAGGATTCAGCATCATATAAACGGAATATCCGAAATACAAAGCCCCAAACAAAAAGCCTGGAATAAACCAAATTTCAATTTCTCTGGGAGCTAAAGCTACAGCTGCAAATAGAATCCCAGAAACGCCTCCACTAGCTCCAATTGCTGAATAAAACGGTACATTTTTGTAGTGATAAAGACAAAATAAATTACCTAAAATAATGGAACCCAGATAAATTGCTAAAAATCCGCCTACTCCAAATCCGCCCAGCCCATCTTGGTAATAATCAACAGGAATCAATACTATAGGTGCAAAAATATACAAGGTGTACATATTGAAAAACAAATGCAGAAAATCTGCGTGGAGAAAGCCGGAAGACAGCAGTCTGATATACTCTTTCCTTCTTTGGATTGCGCTAACTTCGAATTTATATTTCTGGAATAATTCGGGGTTTTGGAACCCGATGTAACTTGTCACACAAGTGATTACAATTATGAGGAGTAAAATGAAGTTCATTTTTAATTTTTGATTTTAATTAATTTTCTTCTTCTTCGAAAAGACTTCCGATGGTTCCGCCGTCATCGTCTAAATCTTCAACGATTTTTTCTTCGATTTCTGGTTCTTCTTCGATGATTTCTGGTGGTTCTGGAATTGTTATATTAATGTTTTTGACTTTATCTTTAGCGAGTTGATTTCCAATCGCTTTGATTCCTTTCACCGCAATAAATTCATCCAAATTTATGGTTTCGGATTCTTTTTGTTTGCCTTTGATTGTTGGATAAATCAACTCTGCAGTCGCCCCAACTTCTGTGGTTACAAATTCCAAAAATGATTTTGGATGCTCATGACTAAAGAAGGATTGAACATTGCTGGTATTTTCCAAAAGGAAACGTTTAACGAAATATTTATCTTTCTCGCCATCGAAATAGATACAGGTAATTGGCTGTTCCGGTTTCCATTTTTCGAGAATCAGATAATCATCATCAAAACGGTTCATCAAATCGAAAGAAACTAATTTGGTTTCGCCTTGAGAATTGATCGTCAAAATCTTGTCATCCCCTTTGAAACTTCCGAGCAAACTTCCTCTTCCATCCGCATTCAAACGACGTACAGAATCATCAAACCAAATTTTTCTAGGTGCTAAAGTGGAAACACCTTCTTCTTTCAAATCGACTTTCTTGACTGCATATTTGGTGACCAAATTTCCTTTGGAATCTCGACCTTTTATCAGAACATCCGAAAAATCGATATCAATTTTGTTTTTTCTGACTCTTGCATTTGGTTTTAATAAAACAGAAACAACTTCGGCTTCTCCATTTGGATTGGCTGAGAAATAGAGCATTTCTGAATATTTTTTATCTGAAGCTAATTTATAATCTGTATTTCTGGTAACACCTGTCACCGAGAAACGTTTCATATAATAAGGACCTTCTCGACCTTCACGGTAAATGGAATTGTAAACTGTGCGTTTGTCATTCTTTTTCCAGATTGCAACGTGAACGATATTTTTACCGATGAAAGTTTTGCCTTCAACTTTTACAACTTTCATCGTTCCATCTTTTTGGAATGTGATAATATCATCAATATCAGAACAATCAAACAAATACTCGTCTTTTTTGAGCGAGGTTCCAATGAAACCTTCTTCCCGATTGACATACAGTTTTTCGTTGGCTACAGCTACTTTACTCGCATCAATTGTATCGAAAATTCTAAGCTCTGTTCTTCTTTCTTTTCCTTTTCCGTACTTTTTCTGGATATTCGTATAATAGTCTATCGCATAGGTAATCAAATTCGCCAAATGATGTTTCACTTGCTCTATCTTGCCTTCTAATGCGAGAATGTTTTCTTTAAATTTATCCAAATCAAAACGAGAAATTCTCTTGATTCGGATTTCTGTTAATTTTACAATATCTTCTTCTGTTACCGCTCTCAGAAGATGTTTTGTGTGAGGCTTCAATCCTTCATCAATTGTTTTGATGACATCTTCCCAAGATTTGACTTCTTCAATATCGTGGTAAATTCTATTCTCGATAAAAATCCTTTCCAGTGAAGAAAAATGCCAGCTTTCCTGTAACTCGTGAAGCTCGATCTCCAATTCTTTTTTAAGCAAAGCAACTGTATGATCTGTGTTGTGCTTCAGAATATCAGAAACCGACAAGAACATTGGCTTATCACCAACAATGACGCAGGCATTCGGAGAGATTGGAACTTCACAATCTGTGAAAGCGTAAAGAGCATCAATCGTTTTATCTGGCGAAACATCCGGATGAAGATGAATATTAATCTCGACAACATCGGACGTATTATCTTCAATTTTTTTAATCTTAATTTTACCTCTTTCATTGGCTTTAAGAATACTATCAATAAGATCACTTGTATTCTTCGAAAAAGGTAATTCTGTAATGGTCAGCAAATGTTTTTCTTTCTGAGAAATCCTGGCCCTAGCTCTGATTTTCCCACCTCTGTGACCATCATTATAATTGGAAACATCCAACATTCCTGCAGTTAAGAAATCTGGATATAATTCAAACTTCTTTCCTTTTAGATAAAGAACAGATGCATTAATCAGCTCATTAAAATTATGAGGCATTATTTTCGTAGAAAGTCCTACACCAATTCCCTCAACACCTTGAGCTAAAAGCAACGGAAATTTTACTGGAAGATCAATTGGTTCATTATTTCTACCATCATAAGATTTTGTCCAATACGTTGTTTTGGGGTTAAAAACTACATCCAAAGCAAATGGTGTTAATCTCGCTTCGATATATCTTGCAGCGGCAGCAGAATCACCTGTATAGATATTTCCCCAGTTTCCTTGCGTATCAATCAATAATTCTTTTTGACCAATCTGAACCATGGCCTCGGTAATAGAAGCATCTCCGTGCGGATGATATTTCATCGTATTCCCGACAATATTTGCCACCTTGTTGTAACGACCATCTTCCAACTCTCGCATAGAATGCATAATCCTGCGCTGAACCGGCTTCAAACCATCAAAAATAGAAGGAATTGCTCTATCAAGAATTACATAGGATGCATAATCTAAAAACCAATCTTTATACAGTCCCGAAACTTTTTTCAGGCTCTCTTCGTGATGTGTACTTTCTTCCATTAAACTGCAACTGTATTATCTTCCTTTTCGTCTCCAATTTCACTATTGGTCTTTACTACTTTATTTAAAGAAAATTTCAAATCTTTTATTTGCTTTTTGCTGAGATAGTTGATATCATATTTTAAAATGGTAATATGATTTTTCTTACTGCTGATATAAATATATAATCTCTTGAAAATAAAAGCATTAACAATATTATATTTTATTAATTTGTATTTTGGAAATTCATCTTTTGCATTTTTTTTAGCCAAAAGATAGAGAATATGACTATTTCTAAAATTGAGTGCCTCACCATCACTATCATATTCAAAAATAGGTCTGCCGAATAGATAAAGTAATAAAAATAGTAAGCAAGGAGTGGCTAATAAAACCCAAGCTTTTTTTTCGAAAATATCAAACCTGTTGATTTCCAAAACATAAGCTATAATTCCCAAAATAAAAATTATCCCAACGAATGAGTAGATGAAGCTATAATAGGCGTGTTTATTTCTATTACTAAGTCGCATTATGCAGATTCTAAATTTTTCTTCTTATCAATATTTGTGTCGTCTTCTATCACCAAATTATCCAAAATGAACAATTGTCGATCAGGTGTATTTTTCCCCATATAAAATTCTAGAAGTTGATCAATAGTTTGATCTTTGCCAAGAACGACAGGTTCTAATCTAATATCTTTTCCAATAAAGTGTTTGAACTCATCCGGTGAAATTTCTCCTAGACCTTTGAATCGAGTAATTTCCGGATTTTTGCCTAATTCATCCAAAGCTATCAATCTTTCAGAATCTGAGTAACAATATCTTGTTTCTTTCTTATTTCTAACCCGAAAAAGTGGGGTTTGTAAAATGTACAAATGTCCATTCTTTATCAAATCAGGAAAAAACTGAAGAAAGAATGTGATCATCAACAATCTGATGTGCATCCCATCGACATCGGCATCTGTAGCAATAATTACGTGGTTATATCTTAAATCTTCAAGGCTTTCTTCGATATTAAGCGCCGCTTGTAAAAGGTTGAACTCCTCATTCTCATAAACCACTTTTTTCGTCAATCCATAACAGTTCAATGGCTTACCTTTCAAAGAGAAAACAGCCTGTGTTTCTACATCTCTGGACTTGGTAATAGAACCAGAAGCCGAATCTCCCTCGGTAATGAAAATCATTGTTTCGGATTTTCTGGATGCTTTCTGATCGTTATAATGATGTCTGCAATCTCTCAGTTTTTTATTGTGAAGCGATACTTTTTTCGCTCTTTCTCTAGCGAGTTTCTGAATTCCGGAAAGTTCTTTTCTTTCTCTTTCCGAGATCATTATTTTTTTGAGAATTGCTTCTGCAGTTTCAGGATTTTTATGAAGGTAATTATCCAGTTTATTTTTAAGATAATTGATAACGAATGTCTTAATAGTTTCCAATTCCTTTCCATCTCTATCCTGACCCATCGTTGCTGACCCCAATTTTGTTTTGGTTTGGGATTCGAAGACAGGATTACCAACGTTGATATAAACAGCACCAATAATGGCTTTTCTAATATCAATCGCCTCAAAATTTTTATTGAAAAACTCCCGAATGGTCTTCACATATGCTTCTTTAAAAGCATTCAAATGTGTACCACCTTGCGAAGTGTATTGTCCATTAACAAAAGAAAAATAAGTTTCAGACTGTGATTTGTCGGAATGTGTGATTGCCACTTCCATATCTTCATCTTTGATATGAATAATTGGATAAACAATTTCTCCATCAATTTCTTCTTCTAACAAATCTTTCAAGCCATTTTGAGACTCGTACACTTCTCCGTTAAAATAAATTTTCAGACCTAAATTAAGATAAGTGTAATTACGTAGCATTTTTTCTACATACTCATTCCTGAATTTGTAATTTATAAAAATACTTTCATCCGGAACAAACGTAATCTCGGTACCATTTCTATCAGAAGTTTCAGCTTCGTCGTGTAAAATATCTAATTTTCCTTCTCTGAATTCTGCGACTCTGGTTTTGCCTTCTCGAACAGATTTTACTTTGAAATAAGTGGACAAAAAGTTCACCGCTTTTGTACCAACACCATTCAGTCCAATTGATTTTTTGAAAGCGCCATCGTCATATTTCCCACCTGTATTCATTATGGAAACTACGTCCACAATTTTCCCCAAAGGAATTCCTCGACCGTAATCACGTACGATGACACTACCTTCCTTGATCTTCACATCAATTCTTTTCCCAGCTTTCATTCTAAACTCATCGATAGAGTTATCCAGAACCTCTTTGAGCAAAATATAAATACCGTCATCAACAGATGATCCATCTCCTAATTTACCAATGTACATCCCAGGTCTCAACCTTACGTGTTCTCTTGGCTCAAGCGTTCGGATATTGTCTTCGGAATAATTTGCAGGGTTAAGTTCGCTCATAAAATAGTAATTGGCTTTGTGGAAAATCGGTAACTCACAAATTTAACGAAATGGATTTTAATTTGAAAGTTTTGTGGATTAATTTTATTAGATTATGATAAAATTATTTATAAAAAAACGCTCTCATTTCTGAAAGCGTCTGAAATTTATTTTTTGATAATTTTCTTAGAAAGAATTTCTGATTTCGTATGAACATTCAGAATATATTGTCCAGTTGGAAGGTTTCTGATGTCTGCTTCAGAAGCTTGATTTTCCAAAACCATTTTTCCATTCATATCAAAAATTCTGATTTTTTCAATATTTTCCACACCTTTGATTTTCACAAAATCAAATGTTGGATTTGGATAAACCTGAAGATTAGTTTTGTTTAAATCTGAAACTGCTAATATATCTTCTTCTACCACCTTTACATTATCGATGATTAAAACTAAAAGATCTGTGCAATTGTAATGTCTGAAAACAACTTGAACATCCTGACCTGCGAAATCTGTAACATCTATTATCACGTGCTTCGCTTCATCCATATATCCTGCATCCAAAGTTTCCTCAAAAACTGGCGTTTCATTTCCAGTAAATGTAGAATTTGCAGGAATCACATAGACCGCATAATGCTCTTGAAAAACTTCATCATCAAAAGCCCCAACATCAAATTTCAAACTCAGTTGCTTCCCATTATTAGAATCACTTGGCAAAGAGATTACCGGACTTGTAAACGTATTATCTGGTGTGAAAGTTTCAAAATACCAAGACCACGATGTAGCATAATATCCCGTGAAAGCATCTACGGAACTGTTATCGAACTCCCATTTTTGTCCATCACCGTCACGATCTGTGTTGATCCAAGCATTTCTTCCTGCTTCTGTTTCAAAATCTTCACTGAAAATAACGTTTTGAGCAGATATTGCCAAACTAGACATTAAGAAAGAAGCCAATAGTAATTTTTTAACCATAATTTTTTATTTTTAAATTCTTGCTAAAGTACAAATAAAAAAAACGCTTCAGGTTTTAAAGCGTATATTAATATTTTCTACTAATTAGAATTAATCAATAATTATTTTTCCTTTCCAAGATTTACCCTGACTAGTAATTGTATAAAAAAGAATTTTATTTTTGATAATATTTTTCACAGAAAAGCTTTGCTTTCCTTTTGCATTACGTTCTTCTATTAATCGACCTGTAGCCTCGTAAAAGCCTACTTTATAGTCTTGTGATGGATTTCCTAAGACTTTGAAATCCTGATTTTCTTTAGAATAATACAAGGTTAAGTTTTTCTCTGTAGAATTTTCTGAAGTTCCTAATACAAGTTGGCTGTTGCAAGATTGTCCAGCAGTATTTTCAAAACAATTCAGCAAATTTCCATAAGAAATTCCTACATAAAAAGGAAGTTCTAATAATCCACTTTTATTTCCTATTCCTTCATATACTACATTAGTCCCTCCACTCAAACCATCTATTCCAAAATATTTAACTTCGGTATTGAAAACTGTTCCGTAACCTATAGCAGATATTTTTGGCGCTCCATTATTTAAAAAGTATGTATCAAATCCATTAGTTGGAAAAGCATCATTTACTTTTACAGAAAAATCATACAGAACAGTCTCAGTATTTGAATTTGGATAGTAACGATAAACTTTTCTTTCATTAATATCTTCTCTTAAAAGCGCTGCTAGATTCCCTTGTAAATTGTCTCCGCAAAATCTTATATAATGCGGTCCAGATTCAAAATCACAAATTATCTTTTTATAGGTTTTACCGTTTATAATTGTTTCTCCGTCAATTTTATAAACATAATTACTTCTTCCACTTATATACAAACATTGGTCATAATTACTATCAATAAAACTGACATACCATTTATTTCCCTCTTGCAAAAGAGGCGTATAAGCTTGCGAAAACACATTAAAGAATGCGAATAATAATAAAATTAATAGATTTTTTTTCATAGTTAATTGTTTTAAAGTTATTTTAAGATAAAGATAACATTTTATTAGTCACTATGGATAAATTTTATGTAAATAATTTATACATAAAAAAAACGCTTCCATTTCTGAAAGCGTTCTTGTATTTTAAAATGTCTTTATTAAACATTAAATCTAAAATGCATAATATCACCATCCTGCACAACATATTCTTTTCCTTCCACAGACAGTTTCCCAGCTTCTTTCACCTTCGCTTCTGTACCGTAAGTCATATAATCATCGTATTTAATAACTTCTGCACGGATGAAACCTTTTTCAAAATCAGTATGAATTACACCTGCAGCTTGCGGTGCAGTCCAACCTTGCCCAATAGTCCAAGCTCTAACTTCTTTAACTCCAGCTGTGAAATACGTTTGCAATTTCAAAAGATTATAAGCTTTTCTGATCAATCTGTTTACGCCTGGTTCTTCCAAGCCCAATTCTTCCAAGAACATTTGTCTTTCTTCAAAAGTTTCCAGTTCGTTGATATCAGCTTCGATTTGAGCTGCTAAAACAACAACTTCAGCACCCTCATTTTTAGCCATTTCTTCGATTTTGGCAATCCAATCGTTTCCGTTTTTGATGGAATTTTCATCTACATTACAAACATAAAGAACTGGTTTATTTGTCAATAACTGAACTTCACTAATAATTGATTTTGTAAAATCATCTGTAGGGAATTCTCTTGCGTTTTTTCCATCTTCTACAAATTTCTGAAGATTTTGTAAAGTTTCATAAGTTAAAACATCTTCTTTTTTACCAGACTTGATGAATTTCTTAGCTTTATCAACCGCTTTTCCGATAGTTTCCAAATCCTTCAACTGCAATTCTATATCGATGATTTCTTTATCTCTCAAAGGATCTACAGAACCCTCTACGTGGATAATATTTCCATTATCAAAACATCTCAAAACGTGGATAATCGCTTCACACTCACGGATATTTGCTAAGAACTGATTCCCCAAACCCTCACCTTTACTAGCTCCTTTTACCAAACCAGCAATATCTACAATCTCTACAACAGCAGGCAAAACACGCTCAGGGTTTACAATTTTTTCCAACTCGAAAAGTCTTGGATCCGGAACGGAAACTGTTCCTAAGTTAGGCTCAATCGTACAAAACGGATAGTTTGCAGATTGTGCTTTTGCGTTGCTAAGACAGTTAAAAAGGGTTGATTTTCCTACATTCGGAAGACCTACGATTCCACATTTCATAATATCAAATTTAAAGTTTGAAGTTTTAGGTTTGAAATTCAATGCTTTATAACATCAATTAAAACCAAAACTTTCGGCGCGCAAATATACTATTTTGAATTTGAATTTTCTACTTTTACAATCTTAATTATGAGCAGAAAAAAACGCGAATATCAATCTTCTGAACTTGTGAATTCTTTCGCCAGAATCTATGGCTTTGAGGATAAACTGAAAGCTTTTGAGATTAAGGATTTTTTGGAAGATTACCTTTCCAGCGATCTTTTTTCTGAAATCGTCAGCGTGAATCTGAAAGAACAAGTTTTAATCATCAGAATAAAATCACCTCTTTTGAAAAACGACTTCCGAATGAGAAAATCATTTTTTCTAAAGAAATTTCAGGAAGTTTTAAAAGACGAATCTTTGATTAATGACCTTCTGATTTTGTAGAAATATCCTGAATCATCCTCTTACTTTTCTCGTCCAATCTGGATCTCAAAGGAAAGAAAAACCTGAATGGATTTTTGATAAAATATCTAAAAATTTCTTTGAAAATTTCCCTTACTTCACTCATTTCTACCCTTCTGCTTCGGAACGCCAACAACATCGACAACCCAAAACTAACTGCGAAGTTGAAAAATCCGATGACAAAAACTGTGACAAAAGAAATCCAAAACGTGTAAGAACTTACCACAAAATCTTTTCCATATAAGCCTAAAGCAAAATTTCCAGCGGCAAAAGTAATGTGACGGATATCCAAATCCAAGCCTAAGAAAAGTCCAATTGGCGCTGTCGCTCCCAGAAAAACACCAAACCAGAAATTAGAAACAATTCCGGCCCAGTTTTTAGAATAATAATCTGATAATTTTTTTGCTATATTCTGACCAAAGAAATAATTGATAAACGGATTTTTCGCAATCCTTCTCGGAATCTGATAAAAAACCGAATTGTTACTAATATTACCGGAAATGACACCCGAAATAAACAGAAAAACACCTGCAATACAGGCATGTAAAATTGCTTTAGAATCAAACGGATTAAGATCGTGAAGCAATCTCGAAGATTTTTCGAAAGCAAAATTTTGCTTAAAAAGAATTTCTAATCCATAAACGATTATTAATGAAATAGGAAATGACAATAGAACATTCCCGACAAATGCGATAAACTGAGACCTGAATAGCTGAGAAACCAAGTGTGCAAATTCCACATAAGTATTTTTTTTATCGGCTTCTGAAAGAACTTTCGCCATCGTTGCTGCTGTCATTGCGGGTTGTTTGGTTGCCAAAGTAAAATGCATCAGATAAATCATCACAAATCCCATTGCATAGTTCATAGAAAACAAAAATGCGTGTGCAAAATCACTGGCTGGAACATAACTGTAAAGCATTTTCAGAACACAAAGTGCCCCGACAACAACTCCACCTCCGGAAGCCTTCCAAAACATTTTAATGTAGGCTTTGAAAGTGGACGTAATATAATGTGTTCCAGTTTCAGCAGTGTGATTTGTAATGAGATGCGACATTAATCTCGTACTATCAGAAACCAAATCCCGAAGATTATTCTTATGAGATTTGTATTTGATAATATTAAAAAAGAGCTGTTTTGAATTGATTAAATAATCTTTTTCATCATCAACAACAAACAATTTAATAATATCAGACATTCTTTTGAGTTGCTGCCTGATCTTTAGTAATGATTGATTGGTCTTGCTGGAAATCCCATACTTTGAGGAGTTTTTGAACGCCATAGTTACAAAATCAAGACATTGCTCAAGGTAGATTTTGGTTTGCTTATAAATTTCGTCTGAAGAAGTCAGTTGAAAATTTGGACTTTCTTTGAACTTTGCATTCAGCAGGTCCAACTCATTTTGTAAAGCTAAAAATGGATTATCAAAATTTCTATATTCGGGCACCATTTTCATCACCTCAACATCCATGGCATTTCCAATAACCCGCCAAGCCAGAATATTAATTGAAAAAAGAAGTTCTTTTTTGACGTGACCATTATTAATAAACTTATCAATTTTTAATAATTGAAAAAGTTCATCCATTTTATCTTCCGGAGAATTCTGGAAAAACTGAAGGTCTTTTTTAGGCGTTACCAGAACATTATCAACCAAATACCAAATGGTTTTTTCATTCTCTATAGATGGCAAGACTTTATTAAGAATCCTCTTTTTGAACTCCGGATAAAAAGCATTTTCAGAAAGAATATCTGCTTCGGTTAAAGAAAGATTGAACGGTCTATCTTTAAAAACGTTATATATATAATAGCTCAGATTTTCTTTAATCACACCATTATCTTTCAAATAAGCCGTGAAGACATCAAGGTCTTCTCTTTTAAGACTTGAGATAATTTCCGATAAAGGTTGTAAAGACACCGTCTCGTTTCTTTCGCTAAAATGATTTTTCAGAATAGTGCTGAAACTGTCTTTATTGAGTAATCTAGTTGCCATAATTACTACAAAAGTAATTATTTCAGAACAATATTGTTCATTTGGCGCATAATCCAGTTATGTTTTTTGTTGAGATATGGACTAGGATTTTTAGGATCGTATTTTTTGGGATTTGGCAAAACAGCTGCAATCCAAGCTGCTTGACTTTTGGTTAAATCCTTTGCTGGTTTGTTGTAATAATACTGAGATGCCGCCTCAATGCCGAAAACACCTTGACCCATTTCAATCGAATTGAGATATCTTTCAAGAATAATATCTTTACCCCAAATTTTTTCTATGATGAATGTATAAATTGCTTCCAGCCCTTTTCTAAACCAACTTCTGCCCTGCCAAAGAAAAACATTTTTTGCTGTCTGTTGGGAAATCGTACTTCCTCCTCTTACAACCTCTCCTTTCTTATCATTTTTTTTCATAGCCTTTTCGATTTGTTTATAATCGAAACCATTATGTTTAAAGAACAATTGATCTTCTGAAGCAATTACAGCTTTTTTGATATTACTTCCCATATCTTCATAAGAAATATAATCGCGCTGTAACTTTCCGTATTTTACAAGACCTCCTAATTGGGTCAATGTAATTGGTGGATTAAAGAATATGCCGAAAATCACGAATAGGACATTCGCTATGATTAGAATAAAAAATAATTTCTTGACAAACTTCCACATTATAAAAAAGTAATTTTCAGCGAAAATAAAACAAAATTATTTTTTATCAACTCAAAATTTAATTTAAAAATGAATTAAAACTAAAACCGAATACAACAATGCTATTTGAAAGCTGAAATCTAAAACCTTACATAAAACAGAAATAATGATCACAATAAAGAAAAATAGAAAATCATAAAAAACAAATAGAAATTTTAGATTTGGTGCATAAAAAAACTCATAACCAATGAAGATTGTGAGTTTTAAAGTGAGCGCGAAAGGATTCGAACCTTTGACCGTCTGCTTAGAAGGCAGATGCTCTATCCAGCTGAGCTACGCACCCTAGAAGTGAAAATAAAAAATTCCCGAAGGAATTTCTGAAAAAAAGTCGGGGCGGCAGGATTCGAACCTGCGACCTCCTGGTCCCAAACCAGGCGCGATG